>JAVBMI010000033.1:0-9168 GCA_031552685.1 Oscillospiraceae bacterium | reverse complement strand
AGAAACCGTTTTAACAATTCGAAAGAGAAAAAGCGATTAGGGGGCGTTTCGATACGCCCCCTAAAACCCCCTAACGACCAAAGGGGTGCTCGAAGGCGCCCCCAGTGGATTACCCCGCCTTGACGGGGGACGAAGGCCTTTCATCAGAGCTGATATATAATTCTTCACATAATTGCTGTAGTTTTTTCAACGCTTCAATAATATCTGTTATTCCATTGAACAGAATTAGATACATCTCTTCATAGTCAGGCATGTAAAAACACCTCTCGGTAGAAGTATAGAGTTTATAGCTCTATAAGTCATTAGAGTTATAAACTCTAATATATGCTGGATACGAGGTGATTATATGAAGTACACAGATAGAATCCGCGCCTTGCGCGAAGATAAGGATTATACACAGGCACAGATTGCTGCTCTTTTGAAGATTGGACAAAAAACATATTCAGACTATGAGCTTGGGAAAACAAGAATTCCACTTGATTGCGTTATTATTCTTGCGAGGCATTATAATGTTGGCATGGATTATATTTGTGGTGTTAGTGATATAGAAACCAGATTTCCGAAAAAATAGCTCTCGGCGAGCGATTATATGGCGCAGTGGTAATCTGCCTTGTGGCACGGTTGGCAGTTAGCGAGCGGATGGGTTGCTTGCAGAAGCCGCGCTCCGAAGGCAGCGGTGAGCCTGTCCGCGGAGCGGCACGTGAGGATAGAGCGAAGCGTTCATAACCCCTTTTCTTTTGGGGTGTTTTGAGGGGGCTTATTCTTTTCGCAAAAAGAAAAGCCCCCTTAAACGCTGCCCGCGCAGGGCATAAAAAATATATAGAATATAAATAATTGAAATATATTACTATTCGGAAGGAGAAAGAGCCCGTCCCTGCGGGGGGACATTAGGAATAATGTAAAATAAAAAAGACCGCCTGAGCGGTCTTTTTCGTTTAGTCCTCATCCTCGTAATCGCGGTGGCGGAACAAAAGGGAAATGCACCAGATAGCCGCAAGACCTACAAGGGTGTAAATGATACGGCTGACAGTGGATGTTTGCCCGTCGAAAAGATATGCTACCAGGTCAAAGCGGAAAAGTCCCACTAGTCCCCAGTTTAGACCGCCTATGATTGAAAGGATCAGGGCGATTCTGTCTATAATCATCATTTTAATCTGCGCTCCTTTATTGGATTCGTAGATATGATAACCGACAGAGCAAAAATTATTCAAAAATGAGCTACAGAACAGCGCTTGCGTGGCGGTTGGCATGGCAGCCAACGTTGATTACACAGGGCAATCCGGCAATATGAGTGGGATATGTTTCTATACAAACAGCCAGCGCCGTTGTATTGCCGCCAAAACCCTGCGGCCCGATTCCGAGTGCGTTAATGCGTGATAAGGCGGTTTTTTCCATTTCGGCGTAAAACGGATCGGAGTTCGGCTCGTCTGACGGACGGGAGAGAGCTTTTTTGGCAATCAGCGCCGCCATCTCCGTCGTTCCGCCCAGACCTACGCCCAGAATTATAGGCGGACAGGGGTTTGAACCGGCCTTTTTTGCGGTTTCAACTATAAAATCCAAAATGTCGTTAGAATCTGCCGACGGCAAAAACATTTTCATCCTGCTTTGGTTTTCACTGCCGAAGCCTTTTGGTGCAAGCGTTAAACGCAACGCGTCACCGGGGACGATGCGGGTGTGGATAACAGCGGGTGTGTTATCGTTCGTGTTCACGCGGCGCAGCGGGTCCGCGACTATGGATTTGCGCAGATAGGCTTTTTCGTAGCCGACGCGAACGCCTTCATTAATTGCCATCTCAAAATTGCCGTCAACGATATGCAGCTCTTGCCCGATTTCGGCAAAAATGACCGCCATTCCGGTATCCTGACAAATTGGCAGGCGTTCGTTTTCAGCCAGAAGGTAGTTTTCCCGCAGATCACGCAGAACATCGCGCCCGATCGTGGATTTTTCTTCCTTTTCCGCTTTGTCTATCAGCTTGCGCACGTCATCCGGCAGACACAGATTTGCCTGAACGCAGAGCCCGGCGACACATTCCGTTATTTTTTTGCAGCTCAATTCCCGCATGTCTGCACCCCGTTTCAAAGGATTTTTTCATTCGACAAAACTAGTGCTTCTTCGCTCTTTACAATAACGCAAAAATGGGCTATTCTTGCATTACAGCTTATCCAATGACACGCGACCGCGTGTCGGGCTCATATCTTTATCCCACAACCCTGTTTTGGCGGAACGGTTCTCGTTCCGCCGCTTTTTATTTTTCCTCATTTATTTGTCGCTATGTAAATAAACACTCCAAGTGTTATTTGTAAAATCAAAATAACCGGAAAACCTATCGTGAACTGTTTGTGCAGCGTTTTGTGGCGGAATACCCAGATGCCCGCTATTCCGCCGACACTGCCGCCGATTATTGCCAGCAGAAACAACGTTGACTCGGGGATGCGCCGTTTTTCTTTTCTCGCCTTGCGCTTGTCAATCCCCATTGCGAAAAAAGCAACAAGGGTCATCACGGCAAGATAGAGCCAAAGGATATAGATTGGATTCTCCCATAACCATTTGAAAAAATTCATTTCTTTTTACCCCTTTTGCTGTTAGAGCTTGACAGCGCCGCGCTTTTTTTCGGCTGCTGCGGAGTTTTTGCCATTCCTTTATATCGGCCGGCAGGCTTGGGAGCTGTCGGTGCTTCTGGCTTTGCCTTTGTTTTAGGTTTTTGTGAGGACGGGCCTTCAGGACGGACAAGGCAGTTTTTGCCGTAGCCTATCAAATCCTCCCTCCCGGCAGCCTTCAGCGCCTCTATAACCAGCGGCCGCTTGTCAGGACGCTTCCACTGCAGCAACGCTCGCTGGAGCGATTTTTCACGGAAGGTTTTTGCGGCATAAACAGGCTTCATCGTCTGTGGGTCGAGGCCAGTGTAGTACATGGCGGTGGAAATCGTTCCGGGCGTGGGATAGAAATCCTGCACCTGCTCGGGCTGGCGGCCGTGACTGTTGAGATATTCCGCAAGCGCCACGGCATCGGCAAGGGTGCTGCCCGGGTGAGAACTCATCAGATAGGGCACAACATACTGTTCCTTGTCGTGCCGCTGGTTGAGCCGGTTGTATCTGTCCATGAAGCTCTCGAAAACCTCGATATGAGGCTTGCCCATGTAGTCGAGCACGCTGTCAATACAGTGCTCCGGTGCGAGCTTCAGCTGACCTGAAATGTGGTGATTTACCAGCTCTGAGAAGAAAGAGCCGTTTTTGTCCTCAAGCATGTAGTCAAAACGGATGCCGCTGCGCACAAACACCTTTTTCACCCCGGGAATTTCACGGAGTCTGCGCAGCAGGGTAAGATAATCGGAGTGGTCGGCGTCCAGATTTTTGCAGGGCACGGGGGCCAGACAGCGCTTATCCGCGCACATGCCGTTTTTGTCCTGATTTTTGCAGGAATGGTGCCGGAAGTTGGCGGTAGGCCCGCCCACATCGGAAACATAGCCCTTCCAGAGCGGGTGTCGCGTCATCGCCTCCACCTCACGGATTACAGACTCATGACTGCGGGAAACCACCATTTTGCCCTGATGGAATGCCAGCGCGCAGAAGCTGCAGGCTCCAAAGCAACCGCGGTTGTGTATAACAGAAAAGCGCACTTCTTCAATTGCGGGAACACCACCCTGTGAGTCATACATGGGGTGAACCTCGCGGGTATAGGGAAGCTCCGCAACCTCGTCCAGCTCATGACGGGTGAGCACAGGCGCGGGAGGATTAACTATCAGTGTTTTGCCTGCACAGGTCTGGCACAGGGCCTTGCCGCGAACGGGGTCGTGCTCGGCGTATTCCGTTTTTGTGGCTCTCGCGTAGGCCTCTCTGCTTGCAGCTGTTTCCTCAAAAGAGGGCAGGATTATTTTGTCGAATTTACATGCGGATTCGTCCGCCGCAATAAAGGCAGTGCCGCGGATGTCGGTTATCTCTGAGGGTCTGGCCTTGCGTTTGAGCCTTTTTGCAATTTCCCTCGTTGCATATTCGCCCATGCCGTATACCAAAAGGTCGGCAGGTGCGTCGAACAAAATGGCGCGGCGAACCTTGTCGTCCCAATAATCGTAGTGCGCGAATCGGCGAAGGCTCGCTTCAAGACCGCCTATAATAATCGGCATGTCGTGGCCGAAAGCCTCGCGCGCGCGGTTTGAGTAAACGATCGTTGCCCTGTCCGGGCGCAGACCTGCCCTTTTGCCGGGGGAATAAAAATCCTCGCCTCTCGGCTTTTTGGCGGCGGTGTAGTGGGCGACCATGCTGTCCAAATTGCCCGCGCCTATGAAAACGCCGTAGCGCGGCTTTCCCATAGCCTCAAATGCGCTGCTGTCCCGCCAGGCGGGCTGCGCCAAAAAGGCCACCTTGAAGCCCATGTCCTCCAAAACCCGCGCTATCACCACCGGCCCGAAGCTGGGGTGGTCAACGTAAGCGTCGCCGGACACAACCAGAAAATCATAGCTGTACCACCCGCGAGAGATCATATCCTCTTTTGAAACCGGAAGAAAGCCGGAAAGCTCCATATCTGCTCCTCGTAATCGGTTAATTATAACTGCATTTCCATCAATAAAAGATTGCTGCCCACGCCGGCATCTTCGCCGATTTTCCTAAAGCCCTCGCGTTCATAGAAGCGAATCGCACGGGTGTTCGTTTCGGCAACATTCAATCGCAGCGCGTTTCTTTCCAAGCGGCGGAAAAAGCTGACCGCATGACCTAAAAGCTGCTGGGCGTATCCGCCTCCGCGAAGCTCGGGAACGAGGTAGAAAAAGCTGATCCAGCCGGCGCACTTATCCGCCATACGCTCCGGGTCAAGCTCAATGAGACCCGCAAAGTCAGTTCCGTTAACAAAGGCCTTCATCAGCGAGCGGGGGTTCTTTGCCGAAACCGCTTTTGCACTGCCGAGATAGGAGTGGGCTGAAAAGCCCTGCAAGCTCCCGTGGGCATTCTGCCAGGAATCTGTGTAGCAGCTTTTGTAGAGCTCGGCGTCGTCGGTGAGATCCATCGGGATCATGCGCAGGTTGCTGATATCTGCCTTGCGCCCTTCTTTCCACCATTTTTGTGCGGCAAAAGTGCTTATTTCCTTCGGTAAGTGGGAATTATCGTTGTAGAATTCAATCTCAAATTTGCCGTTTTCCTCTGTCAACAGGGCCACGGCGGTATTATCGCCGTGGTTGATCTGCGCGACATTTTCCGAGGCAATGCCTTCAATCAGGCACAGCAGGCTGCGGATCGCAGTGCCGTGGCTGACTATCGCTATTGTCTGGCCATCGTGCTTTGCGGATATTTCAAGAACTGTATCATTTATGCGTCTTTGCAGCTCCAAATAGGATTCACAGCCGGGAATGCTCCAGCTCTCCGGATCAACTGAAAAGGCCAGCAGCTGTTCGGGGTCGTCATAGGCGGCGTTGCCCCAGGGCAAATCCTCCCATTCACCCATGCCGATCTCACGCAGGCGACTGTCCGTATTCAGCGGCAGATCGTGGTATTTCAGGATAGCTCCGGCTGTCGTCACCGTTCTGCGCAGGTCGCTGGAGTAAAGCGCGTCTATGTGGACATCTTTAAAACGCTCGGCAAGAGCTTCGATTTGCTTATGACCTTTGTGCGTTATCGCGCCGTTGAACTGACCCTGTATTCTGCGGTAGTAGTTGCCTTCCGCCTCTGCGTGCCGAATAAGATAAATTCTTGTCATGTCTTCCTCCGAGATGTTGATATGCTAAGGCAGGGTCGGTTTTTCTGCTCTGTTGACCGCTGACCTTTAGTGGGGTATAATTGCATTTAAGTATGAATACCCGAACCATTTTATATTATTATAAACCAATTAACAAGGGCTTGCTGCCTTTTTCCGGAGGTACTTCTTGAAAGTTATCCATTTGATAAGCGGCGGAGACACCGGCGGGGCGAAGACTCACCTGCATTATCTTCTGTCGGGGCTTTCAAAAAAAATAGATATTACGCTGGTGTGCTTCATGCAGGGTGAATTCTCTGATGAAGCGAAGCAGCTTGGTATACCCACAGTCGTTTTAGACGGGAATTTGTTCAGAACGCTGACGACGCTAAAACAAATGGTTCGCAGCGGCGGCTACGACCTCATTCATTCCCACGGAGCGCGCGGCAACGTGATGGCGCTGCTGCTTCGGCTCTATGTAAAAATTCCGGTAATTACCACAATCCACAGCGACCCGAAGCTGGATTATCTCGGACGCCCTGGCGCAGGGCTTGTTTACGGCAATCTCAACACTCTGGCAATGCATCGGGCAGACTATCTGGTGGGAGTTTCCGATTCAATGCGCGGCACCCTGATTGAGCGGGGCTACAGGGCCAATAATATTTTCAGCATATATAACGGTGTGGATTTCAGCGTAGTTCC
This sequence comes from Oscillospiraceae bacterium, assembly GCA_031552685.1. Taxonomy (GTDB): domain Bacteria; phylum Bacillota; class Clostridia; order Oscillospirales; family Oscillospiraceae; genus UBA2658. The sequence continues at coordinate 2,808 of JAVBMI010000033.1, read as the reverse complement.
GCAAAATAATGACAGGCTCTCCTACTTAAGAGGCTTCGGGCTTGATGCGGATGACGAATGTGTTGTTGTGGGAATCGCAGCAAGGCTCGACCCTGTCAAAGACGTTGCCACACTGATTCGTGGCTTTGCCGAGGCACTGAAAACCTGCCCGAAGCTGCGCCTTGCCATAGCCGGAGACGGCCTGCAAAAGAAGGAGCTGGAGGCACTTGCTCAGGAACTCGGACTGGGAAACAAAATCTGTTTCGCCGGCTGGCTCAGCGATGTCAACAGCTTTTATGCCGCACTCGATGTCAACGTGCTCTGCTCACTTTCGGAGACCTTCCCCTACGCAATAACCGAGGGTGCGAGGGCGAGGCTTGCAACGGTTAGCACCCGGGTTGGCGGCGTTCCAAAGCTTATTGTCAACGGAGAAACCGGACTGCTTTTTCCGGTAGGGGATTTCAAGGCTCTGGCAAAAAAGCTGATATTGCTGGCAGAAAATCCGGAGCTTAGAAAAAAGCTGGGCGAGGCTGTTTACGAAAAGGCAGGTCGGGAATTTTCCGTTGAAGCAACAACGCTGCGCCAGATGAGAATATATTCAGAAGTACTGAAGCGCGAGGGACAGAAACTCAGCGGAGAGAGAAACGGCGTTATTATCTGCGGCGCCTACGGTATGGGCAACTCCGGTGATGATGCGATTCTTGAAGCGATTGTTGCCGCTCTGCGAAATATTGATGAATTCATGCCCGTTACCGCGCTATCGCGCAAACCGCAGGAGACCAGAGACCGCTTTGGTATAGAGTCGGTTTATATGTTCGACGTTCCGGGGTTCCGTAAGGTCATGAAAAAAACACAGCTCTATATCAGCGGCGGCGGAAGCCTGATTCAAAATGTAACAAGCCGCCGCAGTCTTTGGTATTATCTGCACACTATCAGCGCAGCGAAAAAACGCGGCAACAAGGTGATGATGTACGGCTGTGGAATCGGACCGATAACGGACAGCCGCGATGAGAAAAGGCTTAAAGATGTCCTTAACAACTGCGTTGATGTCATAACGCTTCGTGAGGCTTTCAGCCTCTCCGAGCTTGAGCGCTTCGGCGTAACGAAGCCGCATATCCAGCTTAGCTCCGATCCGGCGCTCACACTTCAGGCGGCGCCTGACGAAACGGTTGACGCTCTTTTTGAAAAATACGGACTCTGCCCCAACGGGCGCTATGTCTGCTTTTCCGTGCGCAGCTGGGTTGGATTCGACGAAAAGGCGGAGGTTTTTGCCGCTGCCGCGGACTTTGCGGCGAAGGGCTTGGGTGCTACGCCCTTGTTTATCCTCATCAACAGAAAAGAGGACGGCGTTGCGACACAGGCGGTCCGCTCATATATGCAGTCGGAGAGCGTCATTATTGATGAGCTTGAAGATTCTGCAATAACAATCGGCGTTTTATCGCGGATGACGGCCATGGTATCGATGCGGCTGCACGGTTTGATTTTCGCGGCGACCAGCGGCGTGCCGCTTGTCGGCGTGTCCTATGACCCGAAGGTCACGGCGTTTTTAGAAAGCGTGGACGAGCAGTTGTGCATTCCAATTGAAGATGTGGACAGGATGCGTTTGTGCTCCATGCTCAGCAAGGCGGCGGCAAAATCTGCCGATGTTGAGAGCCGACGCAAAACAATGGAAAGGCTCAAATCTGCGGAAAAAATCAACAGTGACTGGGCGCGGAAACTGCTCAAATAATAAAATGTGATATTATTTCGCCATGGATTTTCGAAATTCCGGCGTTTCCGAGAATTCAAGATATGAACATTTCAAACAGTTTCTGAACAATTTCAGTTGAAAAGGAGCAAGAAAATGGTCAAAACAGCGGTTTTAGTGTCGGGCGGAGGTATGAGCCTCCAGTCACTTGTCGACGCACGCATGTTCGGGGAGATTCCGGACTGCGAGCTCACGGCAGTAATATCAACCACTCAGGATGCTTATGCGCTCAAAAGGGCGGCTCTGGCCGGGATACCCGCTTATGTTGTGGAGAGGGAGATGTTCCCGAGCATAACGGTTTTTGGTTTTGCGATTCTTGACAAGCTGCGCGATCTGGACATTCAGCTCGTGGTGCTCGCAGGCTACAACTGCGAATTGACTCCGCCGATAATACAGCACTATGAGGGGAGGATCATCAACACTTATCCCTCGCTGATGCCCATGTTCACGGAAGCTGAGCTGCCCATTGAGGAAACCGGCCGTGCCGCGCTTGCTGCCGGTGTAAAGCTTACCGGGGCAACCGCGTATTTTGTAACGGAGAAGCCGAAAGCCGGGCCGATTATACTGCAAAAAGCCGTAGCCGTCAGGGAGGACGACACCGCTATCAGCCTTCAGCGAAGAGTTCTCGAGGAGGGCGAAAACATGATTCTGCCAAGAGCCGTGCAGCTTTTTTGCCAGGGCAGTTTAGTTGTTGACAACGGAATTGTACATATCGAGGACCCGCGCGACACCGCCCCTGACAGCAAGAGTTCGAAGTAAGAAAAAGACCGCCGACAGGCGGTCTTTTTCTTATTTTTCAAGCGTCCAACACTTGGGGTGCCACGGGCACGTTGTGCCCTGCACCTTTCCTCTTTGTCCCCAACAACGCACGTCGGGGTGCCGCGGGCACGTTGTGCCCTGCACCCCTTGAAGAGAGGTTTCTTTTCTCGCAAGAAAAGAAATCCCTCTTCACTCCAAAGAAAAGAGACCCAAAGGGAGTACCCTTTGGAAACCCCTAAATAAACGCTTCGCTCTGTCCTCACGTGCCGCTCCGCGGACAGGTCCGCCGCTGCCTTCGGAGCGCGGCTACAATAAGCGACGGG
>JAVBMI010000001.1:0-35107 GCA_031552685.1 Oscillospiraceae bacterium | reverse complement strand
GTCATAACTTGTCGGGTCTTTCCTATGGTGGACGATACAAGACTCGAACTTGTGACCTCCCGCACGTCAAGCGGATGCGCTACCAGCTGCGCCAATCGTCCATCTTCGGCAAGGGGTATTTTACACTAGTTGCCGACCTTTTGTCAACACCTGTTTTCCCCGCCGAAAAAGCTGTCAGTGAAGCGCTCCGGAAATCACTTCCCACAAAACTCCCACCGCGCCGCAGGAGAGGATCGTAACTATTATGCCCGTTTTCCACTTGCGCAGCACGAAAAATGTCACAAGAGTCAAAGCTGCGGCAAGAATATCCGTCTGCGCCAAAACCACGCTCTCGCCCCAGACCGCCTCCACTATTACGCCCACTGCAGCGCAGGCGATCAGCCCTGCCACGGCAGGCTTGAGCGCACTGAGAATATCCTGCATGAAGCGCAGTTGCCCGTATTTTTTGAACAACAAATATAGAATCGTTGCGATGATGAACGGCGGAAGCATGAATCCCAGTGTGGCAATAAGCGCCCCGGGTATTCCGGCGACCTTCATTCCGACGAATGTGGCGGAGTTTATCGCAATCGGCCCGGGCGTTATCTGTGAAATCGTGAGCAGGTCAGAAAACTCCGTCATTGTCAGCCAGTTGTTGACGCCCACGCACTGCTGTTGAATCAGCGGAAGCGCGGCATATCCGCCGCCGAAGGACAGCGCGCCGATATAGCAAAAGCTTAAAAACAGCTCCAGAAGGATCATACCGTTTTCCTCCTTCTGCGCTGGATGATACCGAGAATTACCCCCAGAATGCCGCAGCCCAGAATGATAAAGGCCACGTTGACGCTGAACAGGAAAGAAATCAAAAATGCCGTCACCAGAATAATGGCATATACTGTGCTGCCACGCGAGAAATACGGCGCGGCCATGTTAACGACCAGATCCGCCACAACGGCGGCTACACCGGCACGCATGCCCCGGAAAGCCGCGCTCACATAAACATTGTCACGGATATACTCATAAAAATAGCTCGCCAGCGCCAGAATGACGATTGCCGGCAGGGCCGTTCCGCAAACGGCGCAAATGGCGCCCCAGAAGCCCAGCAGGCGATAGCCCATTATCGCGGCTGTATTAACCACCAGCGCGCCGGGAGCGGACTGACCGAGAACCATGATTTCCGACAGCTCATCGCTGTTGAGCCAGCCCCTGCGCTGAACAAAACGCTCGTTCATCAGCGAAATCATCACATAGCCCCCGCCGATGGTGAACGTGGACAGGGCAAGCATCTGAACAAAAAGTGACCAATATGTGGGTTTGTTCTGTTTGTTTTCCAATTCCTGAAACCTCTTCATAGCCCAAAAAAGGCGGACAGCCGACCAGAGGTGACCGTCCGCCTTGGACTAAACGTTTATTGATACTATCTGACAACCACCTGACAGGTCTGGGTAATACCGTATAAGGTGGCGGTGACATTTGCTGAGCCGGCGGAAACGGCCTTAACAAGTCCCTCGGCACTTACTGTACAGACCTCGGGTTTATCAGACTTCCATTCTACCGCGTCCGTTATTTCGATGGGCAATACAGTCGCTTTGAGCTGGATATCCGGCCCCCCGACTGTCATAGTGAAGCCGGTTTTCTCCTCACCAAGGAATGTGATTTTTATAGACTCGACCGTAGGTGTCGGCGTGGGCGTAGGTGTGGGTTCAGGCGTTGGCTCCGTGCTCTCGGTCACAGGAGACGGCGATGTTTTACCGGGTGACTTTTCATAACCTCCGTTAACTGTGGTTACAATCAAAATAATGACAGCGATGATTACCGCGGCCACCAGGCAAAGCCCGAAAATCATCTGCCAGCGTGAATCCTGCTGCTGCCGGGCTTGAGCCGGAGAACCTCGGCGTGTGGTGTCTGAGCCGGCGGGAGTCCTTCTGCTCGCAAGCTGCTTGCGCGCACCGCAATTGGGGCATGATGATTTTAATATTGAATACTCCTGTCCGCATTTCGGGCAGACGTTTTTGTCTAACAGGCCCATCAATTCACAACCTTTCGCTGTTTATATCTAAAAAAGGTGGAAAAACATATATTTATTGTTTCCATATTACTACTGTTTAGCCAAACAGTCAAGTAACAAGAGTCCCGCACGAACCCGGCTTTTTGGGTGTTGATGAAAAAACTTGCAATAATTTGTCATAGATGCTAAAATATTTTTTTGGTAAAATAGAAGAAAATGAAATGTAGAGAAAAGTGGAGATACAGTGAATAATATCAGAAACGTAGCAATAATCGCCCACGTTGACCACGGCAAGACAACTCTTGTTGACGCTATGCTCTCTCAGAGCGGAACCTTCAGAGAAAATCAGGCCGTCCGTGACCGCGTGATGGACTCCGGCGACCTTGAGCGGGAGCGCGGCATCACCATCCTTGCAAAAAACACGGCGATCAACTACAATGACACGAAAATAAACATTGTCGATACCCCGGGCCACGCGGATTTCGGTGGGGAGGTCGAGCGCATACTCAAAATGGTCAACGGCGTTATTCTCCTTGTGGACGCTGCGGAAGGCCCCATGCCCCAGACCAGATTTGTGCTTGGCAAAGCCCTTGAGCTGGGTCACAGAGTTATTGTTGTCGTAAATAAAATTGACCGTCCCGACCAGCGCATTTATGAGGTAATTGACGAGATACTTGAGCTGCTGCTCGACCTTGACGCAACTGATTTTCAACTCGACTCACCAATGCTTTTCTGCTCAGCCCGTCAGGGCATCTGCTCTGTAACGCCTGACAATCTCGGTACGGACCTGAGTCCGCTCTTTAACACGATACTTGAGTACATCCCCGCTCCCGAGCAGGACACACAAGCGCCTTTCCAGATGCTTGTTTCATCTATCGACTACAACGAATATGTCGGGCGCATTGCAGTCGGGCGCATTGAGCGCGGTGTTATACGCCAGAATCAAGAAATTGCCGTTTGCAACTATCATGACGGGAGTGATGTCAAGAAGGCAAAGGCGGTTAACATCTATGAATTCGAAGGTCTTGCAAGGGTTGCGGAAGAATCCGCCAGTGCAGGAAGCATTATAGCCATGTCCGGCATAGGTGAGATCACCATCGGCGACACCATCTGCGCGCCGGATTGCATAGAACCGCTGCCCTTCGTACAAATATCCGCCCCGACCATTGAGATGACCTTCTCCGTTAACGACAGTCCCTTTGCAGGACGTGAGGGCCAGTTTGTCACCACCCGTCAGATTCGCGACAGGCTCATGCGCGAAACGCTCAAGGACGTTTCCCTCAAGGTGACGCAGGTTGAAAACAGCGACAGCTTCAACGTCGCCGGACGCGGAGAGATGCACCTTTCCATACTGATTGAAACTATGCGCCGCGAGGGCTACGAATTTCAGGTTTCCCCTCCCCGTGTGCTCACAAAAGAGATAGACGGCAAGCTGTGCGAGCCTATGGAGCGGGTTGTTGCAGACGTTCCGGAGAACGCCGTGGGCGCTGTGATGGAAAAGCTCTCCTCGCGCAGGGGCGATTTTATCCAAATGAACCCGGTGGGCAACCGCATGAAGCTGGAGTTTCTCGTTCCGGCGCGCGGGCTTTTCGGCTATCGCAACGAATTTCTTACTGACACCCGTGGTGAGGGCATCCTCGCTTCGGTTTTCGACAGCTACGCCCCGATGAAGGGCGATGTTTCCCGCCGTTCGACAGGCTCGCTCATTTCCTTTGAAACGGGAGAATCAGTTACCTACGGGCTCTACAACGCCCAGGAGCGCGGCGTTCTGTTCATAGGTGCGGGCGTTCCGGTATATGCAGGAATGGTCGTTGGCATGTCTCCGAAGAGTGAAGATATCTCCGTCAACATTTGCAAGAAAAAGCAGTTAACAAATATGCGAGCCTCCGGTAGTGACGACGCGCTGCGTCTTGTTCCTCCGAGAACGCTGAGCCTTGAGCAGTGCCTTGAATTTCTGGCGGATGATGAGTTGCTTGAGGTGACGCCGAAAAATCTGCGCTTGCGCAAGCGCATCCTCGACCACGGACTGAGAATGAGAGCTGTCATGAAAAACAGGCAGTAAGTGCTCGAATTTGCATGAAACGTTTAATAATACGGTGTTTTTGAGTAAAAATACCTTTACAAACAAAAGTCCTTGTGATAGACTAACAAAGCTGTGTCCCCGCGCTTAGTTTTGGGAGCAAGCCGGAAAACCGGCAGCCTTTCAGCCCATTACTCAGCCGGCGGATATGAAAAAAGAAAGGAGATCATTTGCCATGATCACAAAAGAGCAAAAGACAACAGTTATAGACGCCAACCGCACTCACGAAACCGACACCGGTTCTCCTGAGGTTCAGATCGCGATCCTTACCGAACGCATCAGCCAGCTCACAGAGCACCTGAAGGTCCACAAGAAGGACAACCACAGCCGTTTGGGTATGTACAAAATGGTCGGTAAACGCCGCCGCCTCCTTGATTACCTCATGGAGAAGGACATTGAGCGTTATCGTGACTGCATCCAGAAGCTCGGCATCAGAAAGTAAGCCGAAGATTTTTTTCCTTGTCCCCGCCGGTGTTTGAGCGCCGGGGAATGACATTGTATACTGAAGGGTATAGAAGGTTTTTTTGAAGGGGTGGTTTTTTATTTCAAACCGCCCCTTTTTAATTTACCTTTTTGGTCATAATAAAAACACAATAAAGTAAACCGCGGAGCGCAAGCCCTTTAGCAGTTGAAAATGCGCTTTATGATTATGAAGTTCGTTTTCAAGTGCTAAAAGAGCCGCTCCGCACAATGGGACAAGATCCCGAAAGGAGCCAATTATGAAAATCAGGCAAAAAGAATTCACCAACACCCATCGCTATGAAACGACACTTGCGGGCCGCCCTCTGGTTTTTGAAACCGGCAAGCTGGCCGAGCTGTGCAACGCATCCGTTCTGACCAAGTATGGCGAGACAACCGTTCTCGTCAATGTAACCGCCTCCGCTAAACCCCGTGACGGAGTTGAGTTTTTCCCTCTCTCTGTTGATTTTGAAGAAAAGCTCTATGCAGTAGGCCGCATTCCCGGCAGCTTTATGCGCCGCGAATCCCGCCCCTCTCTGCCCGCAGTTCTGGCCTCCAGAATGATCGACAGGCCGATGCGCCCCCTGTTCCCGGACGACCTGCGCAACGACGTTGTCATCAGCTGCACCGTGCTGTCTGTTGACCCCGACTGCGCTCCCGAAATCGTTGCTATGATAGGCGCGGGCGCCGCAATCGCGATTTCCGACGTCCCCTTTAACGGCCCTATCGCAGGCATCCACCTCGGCTGGGACGGCGAGAAGTATCTCTTTAACCCCACACGCGATGAGAGCCATCGCAGCAAAATGCTTGTAACCGTTGCCGCTACTCACGAGAAGGTCGTTATGATCGAAGCAGGCGGCGACCAGATCCCCGACGACGTTATGTACAACGGCATTGTTGCCGCTCACGAAGAAATTCAGGTCGTTCTCAATCTTATTGACAAGATGGTAGCCGATATCGGCAAAGAGAAGTTCACCTACGAGCATGCCGATTTTGACGCCGAGCTATTTGACACCCTCTGCGCCAACGAAATGGCCGGCATGGAATTCTGCATGGACACCGACGACAAAAATGTCCGTGAGGAGCGTGTTAACAAGTGGCGCGACGAGGTTGACGCAAAATACGGCGAGCAGTTCCCCGAAATGGACAAATACATGGAGGAGATCCTCTATCGTATGCAGAAAAAAATCGTCAAGCGCTGGCTCCTCGCGGGCAAGCGTGTTGACGGACGCGCCATGAACGAAATTCGTCCTCTGGACGCTGAGGTCGCCCTTATTCCCCGCGTTCACGGCTCGGGCCTGTTCACCCGCGGTCAGACTCAGGTGCTGACCGTCGCAACTCTGAACACCCTCTCCGCCGCTCAGAAGCTCGACACTATCTGGGAAGAGGAATCCAAGCGCTTCATGCACCACTATAACTTCCCCTCCTACTCGGTGGGCGAGGCGAGAGCAAGCCGCAGCACGAACCGCCGCGAGTTCGGTCACGGCGCTTTGGCTGAGAAGGCTCTTGAGCCTGTTATCCCCTCTATTGAGGATTTCCCCTATGCCATCCGCCTCGTTTCCGAGGTTCTCAGCTCCAACGGCTCCACATCTCAGGGCAGCATCTGCGGAAGCACCCTTGCCCTTATGGACGCCGGTGTTCCCATCAAAGCCCCTGTAGCCGGAATTTCCTGCGGTCTGATTCAGGACGATAACGGCGGGTTCACGACCTTTATCGACATTCAGGGCGTTGAGGATTTCCACGGCGAAATGGACTTCAAGGTCGCAGGCACCAAGGACGGCATTACCGCCATCCAGATGGATCTTAAAAATGACGGTCTGACCCACGAGATTATCAAGAACGCGCTGGATATCACCCGTGAAGCCCGCTTGCAGATTCTTGACGAAATCATGCTTCCCTGCATCGCGCAGCCCAGAGCTGAGCTTGCAGCGACGGCACCGAAGATGATTTCCATGAAGATAGACCCCGACAAAATCCGCGAAGTCATCGGCAGCGGCGGCAAGGTCATTCAGAAAATCTGCGCCGACACCGGCTGCAAGATCGACATCGAGGACGACGGCAGCATCTATATCGCTCACGAGGATTACGAGGCCTGCAAAAAGGCGAAGGAAATCATCGACGGCATCGTTTTCGTTCCTGAAATCGGCAAGCTGTATTACGGCAAGTGCGTGCGCATAATCCCCATCGGCGCTTTCATCGAGCTTGCGCCCGGCAGTGACGGAATGTGCCACATCAAGGATCTTGAGTTCAAGCGCACAGAGAAGGTCGAAGACGTTATCAACATCGGCGATATGACCTGGGTCAAGGTAATGGAAATAGACGACCGCGGCAGAGTAAATCTCTCCCGCAAGGAGGCTCTGAAAGAGCGCGAAGCCCTCGGCCTCACCGACTAAAACCAACAAGAAACGCTTCGGCTGAAGCGTTTCTTTCATTCTACTTCCATGTTGATAGGAGAATCATCGTGCACGAAACAATCACCCTCCCCAACGGGGTCAGAATAATCTTCGAACACACAGCCTCCGTCCGCTCAGCGGCAGTCGGCATCTTTGTCGGCATTGGCTCTCGTTTTGAAACGCCTGCGGAAAACGGCAGTTCACATTTTATTGAGCACATGCTTTTTAAAAGCACAGCTAAGCACAGCGCGGCGGAGCTCTCCTATATCATGGACGGCATAGGCGGTCAGATCAATGCCTACACGACCCGTGAGCAGACCTGCTTTTACGGCAAGGTGCTGGACACACATCTGGAAACTGCTATAGAGCTGCTGGGCGAAATGTTTTTCGACTGCCTTTTTGACGAAGCGGAAACCAGCAGCGAACGCGGGGTAATTATCGAAGAAATCGGCATGTACGAAGACACTCCTGATGATGTCTGCTATGAAAAGCTGATGAGCGGATGCTATCACGGAGCTTTGGGCCGTCCGGTTCTCGGCAAGCCAAAAACTCTCGAAAAGCTGGACAGCTCAGCCTTGCGAAAATTCAAGGAAAAGCGTTACACCGCCGGCAACATAGTTCTCTCGCTTGCGGGCAGCTTTGAGGACAGGCATATAGCACAGCTGGCCGAGTTGTTCTCGCGGCTGCCGAAAGCAAAGAAGAGCAATTGTCCGAAAGCGGCATACTCGGCCCATCTGATAGCAAAAAAGAAGCGTACAGAGCAGAACCAGTTTATCGTTGCATTTCCCTCAAATTCGCTGGCTGACGATGACCGCTTCGCGATGAATCTTCTGTCCACGCTGTTCGGCGGCGGCGTTTCGTCCCGCCTGTTCCAGAACATCCGCGAAAAGCACGGCCTTTGCTATTCTATTTACAGCTTCCAGTCAAACTTTCTGGATTCCGGAATGTTGGCAATAACAACTGCGGTCAGCAAAGATACCGAGATGCGCACTCTTTCGCTCATCGGTGACGAAATTCAAAAACTGCTGCAGGACGGCGTTTCTGAAACGGAACTGAGCCGGGCGCGCGAGCAGGCGAAGTCATCTCTTGTGCTGGGCTTGGAGTCCACCTCCTCTCGTATGCTGAAGATGGGCAACGCCCTGACCGCCATCGGGCAGTGCCTCACGACTGACGAGATTCTTGCCAGATATGACGATGTCAGCTGCGAAAAAATCTTGGAGCTTGCCCGCAGCCGCATGGACTATTCCAAAGTTTCCCTCTCCGCGCTGGGAAAGGTCGCAGACGCGGGAGATTATCTAAAAGCGCTTACTAAATGATTTCATTATACCAAACGCCACGCATTCCAAACGTACGACGTTGGGCGACCGCGGGCGCTGCGCGCCCTGCCGCCCCACTCTTACCCCATTTTTCTTTGGAATCGCCAAAGAAAAATGGGGTAAGACCTGAAAAAGAAAACGATTTAGGGGGCGTTTCGATACGCCCCCTAAAAACCCCCTAACGACCAAAGGGGCGCTCGAAGGCGCCCCCTTTGGATTCCCCCGCCTTGACGGGGGCAACAAGTTTTTCGTCTTTAGCCGGAAACCAGCGATATGTAGCTTGCTCCGACGAAGCGAGCGGTTATGCGGCGCAGTGGTAATCTGCCCTGTGGCACGGAACGCAGTTAGCGAGCGGAGGATTCGCTTGCATTCATGTTTCCGTTGGGGTTTCCAAAGGGGTAAACCCCTTTGGGCTTCTTCGGAAGGGGATCATAAGGGGGAACCGTTTCTTTGCAAGAACCGGTTCCCCCTTATATGGGCAGCAGGGCACATAGTGCCCGCGCCTGCCCCAACGTTGGACGTTTGGAATAATGTGGCGTTTGGAATAATGTGAATTATTTCTCCATTGCCGCTTTCATAAAGTAATTAAACCTGCGCTCGCGCTCGAGTGTGGTCGCCTCCATGTGCCCGGGATAAACCTCATAATCACCCGGAAGCTCGGCAAGCCTTTTCAGCGAGCGCATCATATCCCCCGCGTTGCAACCGGGAAAATCCGTGCGCCCGCAGGAGTCGCGGAACAGTGTGTCGCCGGAGAACAGAGCCTCGCCGCAAATAATCGCAACGCTGCCCTCAGAGTGCCCCGGCGTTTCGATGATCTCGAATTTCATGCTGCCTACGGTGTAAACATCGCCCTCTTTAAAAAACTGCGTTCCCTTAGGCGGATTATACCTCATGCCGATCTCGATGGGACTGCGTCGAACATCCTTTTGGTGCATGCAGACTGTTGCTCCCGTCTGCTCATGTACCTCCTCCACGGCGCCGGTATGGTCAAAGTGACCGTGAGTGAGGAAAATGTATTTGAGTTTCAGCTTGTTTTCCTCAAGGTAGTTCATCAAACGGTTCGAATCTGAAGCAGGGTCAATCATCACACACTCAAGCGTATTTTCATCCGTGACGATGTAGCAGTTTGTCTGCCCCATACCCAGAGCAAAAGATTTTATCAGCATAGCAATTCCTCCCAGTTATAGCGAATCCGTATCCAGCAGCAATGTGACCGGACCGTCGTTTATTGAACTTACTTTCATTTCCGCGCCGAAAACGCCGCACTCTACCCTGAATCCCCGCTCCCTGACCTGCTCCACGCAGCGCATATACAGCGGTTCGGCACGCTCTCCGCCCGCCGCGGCGGTGAAGCCCGGTCGGCGGGAGCTGCAGTCGGCATATAGCGTGAACTGCGAAACCATGAGCATCTGGGCCCCTACTTTATCGGGCGCGAGATTCATTTTTCCTGCCTCGTCCTCAAAAACTCGCAGACCGCACAGCCTGTCTGCAATTTTGTCCGCTTCTGTCTGGGTGTCATTAACGGACACCCCCAGCAGAACCAGAAAGCCCTTACCAATCTGACCGACGACCTCTCCGTCAACTGCCACGGCAGCCTCGTCGACCCTTGTCACAACAGCTCTCATATCAGTCCCCTGCTCTTGTTATTTCCGACACGCCGTGGATGGTCTGAAGACGGGACATAACCGCCTCCAAGTCAGACACATTTTTCACTTCCAGTGTGACAAGAGCGGTGGACTTGCCGCCACCGACATCTCTGGCGTTCAGGCTGATAACCTTGGCGCTCATGGCGTTGAGAATAGTGGCGATGTCCATGACAAGCCCGCTGCGCTCTTTTGCCAAGAGCTTAATAGTGGTCTGGTAGCTCTCATTCGGAGCGGCAGTCCAGCTGACGTTGATCCAGCGGCCTCCCTCCTGGGGATCGTCCTTGCCGGTGGTGTAATTCTTGCAGTCTTTTCTGTGGACTGAAACGCCGTAGCCGCGTGTGATAAAGCCCACGATATCGTCCCCCGGAACCGGGGTGCAGCAACGGGAGAATTTGACCAGACAGTTATCAAGCCCTTCGACCAAAACCCCGTGGACGGCATTCTTTTCGCCGCTGTGGGCCTTTCTTATCTCCGCGCGCTCGGTGATTCTTTCAAGTGTGGTTTTCAGCGCCGGCTTCTGGCTCTTAAGAATCTCGTCTTTAATTCGGTTTACCGCTTTTGTAGCGGTCATGCCACCGTAGCCTATAGAGGCGTAAACGTCGTCCAGCGACGTAACCGCCAGCTTTTTCAGAATATGCGGCAGCATCTCATCGTCCGTTACAGCGGACATCGAGATACCGGACTGCTTTAATTCAGATTCCAGCGCAGACTTGCCGTGGATTATGTTTTCTTCGCGCTTTTCCTTCTTGAACCACTGCTTTATCTTAGAGCGCGCCTGACCGCTCTTTGCGAGCTTCAGCCAGTCACGGCTCGGGCCCGGCGCAGATTTGGAGGTCAAAACCTCAACAATGTCGCCGTTTTGCAGAACCTTGTCAAAGGAAACCATTCTTCCGTTGACCTTCGCCCCGATCATACGGTTGCCCACCGCCGAGTGGATTCCGTATGCAAAATCGATGGGCGTGGCGCCCGCAGGCAGGTTTATAACGTCACCCTGTGGTGTGAAAACGAAAACCTCATCGGAGAACATATCTATCTTCAGGTCGTGGAAAAAGTCCTGAGCATCACTGTCCTGCTGCGACTCCAGCAGAACTCTTATCCACGCGAATTTCTCCTCGTCGCTGGTCTTGACGCCCTGCGCGCCGTCCTTGTACTTCCAGTGCGCTGCGATGCCGTATTCCGCCGTGTCGTGCATATCCTTTGTGCGAATCTGCACCTCAAAGGGTATGCCCTGTTCACCGATAACAGTTGTGTGAATGCTCTGGTACATGTTCGGCTTCGGCGTTGAGATATAGTCCTTGAACCGTCCCGGAATGGGCTTATACATATCGTGAATCTGTCCCAAAACATTGTAGCAGTCGGCAATGTTTTCAACGATCACGCGGAAAGCACAGAGATCAAAAATCTCGCTGATGTCTTTACTCTGTGAGTACATTTTTCTGTAAATACTGTAAATATGCTTAATCCTGCCGGAGATGGCGCAGCTTATCCCCGCCTCGTCCATACGGGCTTTTATTGAGGATTCTACATCCGCCATAAAGCCCACGAGTGTGCCCATGCGCTGCTCGAGTGCATCTGTTACTTCCTTGTAGCCAATGGGGTCAAGATAGAGCAGGGAGAGATCCTCCAGCTCCCATTTTATCCTCTGCATGCCCAAGCGGTGGGCTATCGGAGCATATATCTCCATGGTTTCCAGAGATTTTGAACGTTGCTTATCAGGCGACTGATACTCCATGGTCCGCATATTGTGGAGGCGGTCGGCTATCTTGATGAGGATAACCCTGATATCTCGAGACATGGCCATGAGCATTTTTCTCATGTTCTCCATCTGCTCGTCTTCCTTGCTTGTGTACTGCACACGGGTCAGCTTTGTAACACCGTCCACCAAATCGGCAACTGTAGTGCCGAATTGCTTTGCAATATCCGCATGGGTCAGGCTGGTGTCCTCAATGCAGTCGTGCAAAAGCGCTGCGACGATTGAATCCTCGTCAAGCCCCAGCTCCACGCAAATCTGCGCGGCCGCTATCGTGTGCGTAACATAGTCAGAGGTGTCCTTGCGAATCTGCCCGCTGTGTGCGATTGCGGCGCAGCGGTAGGCAGCGTTGATGCGGCCCATATCCGCAGTTGGATTGAGCTCTAAAACACTTTCCTTCAGTTTTTCAAACAGTTCGTCGGGCGAAATCTTGCCCTGAACGTTTTCTTCCTGCATTCCGACACCTCCCATCCTGTTTATTTAATAACGTTTCTATCGCGATAACTGCCTGAACAGCGGTGAATCCTCCAGAGAGGCCTTCTCCCCGTTTTCGTGCAGGTCTATATGAACTATATTACCCATAATATGCACATCCAGCAAAGAAAGCTCCGCCAAAACTCGCAGACTCAGACAAATGGTCTCCGGCGGCAGATTTTCAAAGCTATGGGGAGAAAATAAGTCCGACAGTTTTATGCGGCAGCTCTCTGCGTTTGCTTTCAGCCCCCGCCATACTGACGCTATGTCCTGTCGGGTCAGACTGAATTCGGCGGTGTCCTCGGCACAAAGCTCCTGCTTTTCCAGCATATGTCTGCATTTTTCAAGCCCTGCCGAGGGTCGCAGCCCGGACATTAATAGCTGAACATTCCTGCGGGAACGGAACTCATTTATCTGCGGAATAAAACAAATATCCGCCAAATCGCCCTCCCGGATTCCAAGAGCATCCGCTGTTTGAGAAAAGTAAACAGCCTCCAGGCTCTGGCCGGACTTACCGAATTTGAGACGCAAATGCTTGCCTGCGCTCATTTCGCTTATGCTCTCCACCCGAACATCGCAAACGCAGATAAGAGGCTTGGGATTGTCGCTTCCGCATGGCTCAAGCTCTTCCAGGGATTCAACTCCCTCCATGTCCAGCAGGGAAAAATCTTTCAAAAGCAGCTCCGGCTCAAGCTCTGTAAACGACTCGGGACGGTGCGTCAGGTAGTATTCGCCGAGTGCTCTGCGAAAATCATCTATTTTATCTGTCCTGACATTTAGTCCGGCGGCAAAAGTGTGTCCGCCAAAGCTCACAAGATGCTCAGAACATGCCGAAAGCGCCTCGAAAAGATTAAAATCACCGTAGCTGCGGCAGGAGCCCTTGCCCATGTCTCCGTCGATACAGATCATTATTGCGGGCAGCTTGAACTCTTCCGCAAGTCTTGAAGCTGCAATGCCTGCAACGCCCGTGTGCCAGTGCTCTCCTGCCAAAACGATGGGCAGCTCCGGCGGTTTTTCCGCGAGAATTGCCATTGACTCCTGCCAAACTTCAAGCTCCAGCTCCTGCCGGCGGCGGTTGAGCTCGCACAGCTCCCTTGCAAGCTCCTGCGCCTGCCTTGGTTCTGTGCACATGAGCAGGTCGATGGCCTTTGATGTCCGGCACAACCTGCCCGCGGCATTTATCCTCGGCGCAAGTGAAAAACCGATAACTGTTGCCGTTACGGGCTTTTCGTTTATCCCCGCCTCGGCCAACAGCGCGGCAAGCCCCGCCCTCGGATTCTCACGGAGTTTTTCAAGTCCGCAATAAACCAACGCCCGATTTTCTCCTGTTAGCGGCATAACGTCCGCAACGGTGCCCAGAGCGATCAGATCCGCATACTCATTCAACACTTCTTCCGAGCCGCCAGCAAGTGCGCAGGCCAGCTTGAAAGCCACTCCCACTCCCGCAAGTCCGGCGCCGGGATGGTCTGCCGCGTGCCGTTTCGGGTTGATAACGGCGCAGGCTGCGGGCAATTCCCGCTGACACTCGTGGTGGTCGGTAATAATCATATCCAGACCCAAACTGCCGGCAAATTCAACCTCTCGGGCGGCAGTTATTCCACAATCGACGGTTATCAGAAGGCCAACGCCCTGAGCATGTAAAAGCTCCAGTGCCTCGGCATTCACTCCGTAGCCCTCTTCAATTCTATCCGGAATGTATATCTGACAGGAGGTTTTTATCTTTCTGAGATAATCGCACAAAAGACAGGAGGCAGTTATTCCGTCCGCGTCATAGTCGCCGTAAACCGCGATTTTCTCTCCGCGGCCTATTGCCAGCTCAATGCGGGCGACTGCTTTGTCCATATCCGCAAGGGCAAAAGGATCGCAAATCGAGGTCAAATCGCGGCCCAGATACCTTTCAGCCTCGTCACGAGCGCTGATGCCCCTGGCACTCAGAACCGCCGACAGGAGCGGCGTGTACCCCGCGTTTAAAAGCGCGGTCAAATCCGCCTGCGCAGCAGCCGGTATTTTCCATTTTGCTTGCTCCATAAATCCTCCCGGCTGAACACGGCTTAAAGAAAACTAATTAGAAATAGTATTATAACAGGTAATTCCATTTCGGGCAATAAAAATCATACAATTTATGGTAACATTTGCAGGAAACGCGTCGTTTTTCCTCAGACTATCATCGCTCCGCCGTGCTTGACATCAGCCTGTCCGCGTGCTAACATTATTCATGCTTTCAATGACTTCGCCGGTGTGGCGGAACTGGCAGACGCCCGGGACTTAAAATCCCGTGAGGTTTACTCCTCGTACCGGTTCGATCCCGGTCACCGGCACCACCTAAAAGCGCCCTTACCTGTTTTTCTGCTGAAAAACAGGTAAGGGCGCTTTTTCACAGAAAAAACCAAATTTTAATTGACACATTGTTTTATCGGTAATATACTTAAATAAATTTATATAAAATATTTTAAGTATCGGGGTGCAACTATGCTGATTGACGAGGCTGAAAAGCTATATAAAAATCTGAGACTGCATAACTACCGGAGCCTTTTCAGAAAGATACGCGAAAAGGACGGACGGCTTAGCGCAACGGAAGCCTTTTCGGTAGATGCAATCAACATCCTCGGCGAGCCTACAATAAAACAGTTTTCGGACTTTCTGGGCATCTCCCAGCCAAACGCCAGCTACAAGGTGGCAAGCCTGATCGAAAAGGGATACATCGAAAAAGAATCCTCGGAGGATGACAGGCGCGAATTCCGTTTGCGTGTGTCGCAGCGGTTTCGTGACTATTATGGTGACTCCACGACAGTTTTCAGGAATGCGCTGTCGGCGCTTGAGAACGGGTACAGTCCTGAAGAGCTTGCCCTATTTGAAAACATGCTGACGGAAATAAACTCAATGCTTTAGCCGCCAGACGGCGTGACAGGAAAGGAGTGAAAGGTCTATGGATATTTTTGAAAAGTGCTATGCCTTCAAAACCGTGAGTGAACTGAAAGAATCAGGTATTTACCCCTATTTCCACGCGCTGGAATCACGACAGGACATAGAAGTTATTATGGAGGGCAAGCGCCGCATAATGCTGGGCTCAAATAACTACTTGGGTCTTACCACGAATCCGGAAATCATAGAGGCCGCAGTGAAGGCCACCGAGCAGTACGGCTCCGGCTGCAGCGGCTCGCGTTTTCTCAACGGAACTCTGCAGATCCACCTTGAGCTGGAAGCGGAGCTTGCGGACTTTCTGCGCAAAGAGGATGCGGTCACCTTCTCCACCGGCTTCCAGAGCAATCTTGGAATAATCTCCGCGATCGTCAGCAAGGACGATTACGTGATATGCGACAGGGAAAACCATGCCTCAATTTATGACGGCTGCAAGCTCAGCTACGGCAAAATGCTGCGTTACCGCCACAACGATATGCAGGAGCTTGAAAATCGTCTTGCGTCTGTTCCGGAGACTGCGGGGGTACTCATCGTCACCGACGGCATTTTCTCAATGGGCGGCGACATCGCAAAGCTGCCGGAAATCGTGGCGCTCGCTGAAAAATACGGAGCGCGCGTTATGGTGGACGACGCCCACGGTCTGGGTGTGCTGGGCGAAGGCGGACGCGGCACTGCCAGCTATTTCGGTCTTGAGGACAAGGTGGACATCTACATGGGAACCTTCTCCAAATCTCTGGCAAGCCTCGGCGGGTATATGGCAGCTTCCGGCGAGGTCGCCGACTATGTGCGCCATGTTTCGCGCCCCTTCATCTTTTCCGCGTCCATACCCCCTGCAAACTGTACTGTCGCGCTCACGGCGCTGCGTTATCTCAGGGCTCATCCCGAGCTTGTCACAAGACTTTCGGAGATTTCAGGCTATGCAAGGCGCGGTCTGACAGAGCGCGGACTCACGCTGCGCCCCTCAGAAACGCCGATAATACCTATTTATACATACGAAACTCTAAGCACTCTGCAAAAGGCAAAGGAGCTCTATGAGGCGGGTGTGTATGTTAATCCCGTGCTGCCGCCCGCAACAGCGCCAAACGAATGCCTTCTGCGAACGAGCTACATGGCCAGTCACACGGAGGCTCTGCTTGATGAGGCGATGGACCTGATAGCGGAAGTTATGGTGGAAGCATGCGCAGGGTAGCTGTAGTTACCGGCGGAAGCAGCGGAATAGGCCTCGCTTGCGCGCGATTGTTCTCTGAGAACGGCTGGATTGTTTATGAATTCAGCCGCAGCGGCACTTCCACGGACGCTGTTGAGCACATAAGCGCCGATGTCACAGACGAAGCACAGGTCAAAGCCGCCTTCGAGCAGGTCTTTGACGAGCAGGGACGACTTGACCTGCTGATCAACAACGCCGGCTTCGGAATTTCAGGCTCTATCGAATATACAGATATAAATGATGCAAGAAGTATCTTTGATGTCAATTTTTTCGGCGCATTTATCTGTGCAAAGCAGGCGCTTCCGTTTTTGCGGCGCACGCCTGACTCTCAAATAATCAATATGAGCTCTGTCGCAGCGGTTTTTGCCATTCCCTATCAGGCATTTTACTCTGCCACCAAGGCGGCGCAAAACAGTCTTACGCTCGCGCTTGCGAGTGAGCTTCGCCCTTTTAATATAAGAGTCAAGGCTATCATGCCGGGGGATGTGAAAACAGGCTTCACCGCCTCACGGAAGAAAAACGGGGCGGGAGAGGATGTTTACGGCGGCAGTGTTGCCAGGGCGGTCGGCGTTATGGAAAAGGATGAGCTGGGCGGCATGCCTCCGGAATTGATTGCAAAAGCTGCGCTGAGCATATCCAAAAATCACTCCACAGGCAAGATCTATACCGTGGGCGCAAAATACAAGCTGTTCGTTTTTCTGGGACACCTTCTGCCTGTTTCGCTTGCAAACAAGCTGGTGGCGGGAATGTACAGATAAGAAAAGAGCCGGTCATTTGACCGGCCTTTTTCTTATCTGTTTTCCGGCAAAAAATTGATAAAAACGAAGTCCCCTTTGCACACTGTTGCACATATCTATAATTATAAGCTCAAACGCTGATGATTAGCCCTTCGCGGGATAATCAATCCACCATAGTTTAGCAACCGTCATATTGCATTAAATGTTTAAAAATTTTTTGTTAATAAAGGATATTGCTTTTTTTTGGAATTTAGGAAATAGCATATTTTCATAATTTTTCCGGTCTTTTTTATAAAAAACATGGACAAAATTGCTTGCGCTTTGAATATGTATCATATATACTTAAGGGGATTTAGAGAGAAAGATCAGACTTGGCATTTAACCCCTATTGGGAAAATTTATTTTGGGAGGATAAACAATGAAGGGGCAAAGTTTTCTTAAAGCGATGAGCATTATTCTTATCCTTGTCTGTCTGTTCGGACTTGTCGCCGCCGGACTCGGCGTCGTAGAGGTTCTAGATGAGAAGAAACAGAAGGAAGCCGAAAAGGAAGAAACTCTCGCATCCATCGCGACACTCGAAGCAGGTATCAATCAGCTCGAATCAAAACGCGCAGACTATGAAGCCGGTAAGGCAAAGATCGAAGCCGGTCAAAAAGAATATGACGCAGGTATGTCACAGTATGAGGAAAAGTCAGCAGAGCTCGAAGCCGGTAAGGCAAAGCTTGCGGCCAATACAGATGCATACAACAAAGGCAAGGTTGAATACACCCAGGGACTTGCTACATACAACTCCGGTCTTGCCGAGTATAATGCAGGTAAGAACGAGTACAACACGAAACTGGCTCAGTACAACGCAGGCAAAGCTCAATATGAAGCCGGTTTAGCCGAGTACAACGCAGGTAGTGCAGATCTCGAAAAGAACAAGCCGATATATGAATTTGCCAAACCTTTAGTTGACGCCGGCGAACCCGCATTTGAGGCGTTCAAACAGAAAGCTGCCGCAGAATATGCTGCAGGAAAAACCCAGTATGAAGCCGGCCTTGCGCAGTATAACGCAGGTTTGGAAAAATACAATGCAGGAAAAACAGCTTATGACGAGGGTCTGGCAGAGTATAACGAGAGTTTAGCTCAGTTTGAAGCTGCAAAAGAGCAGGGTCAGCTGACCCCCGCTGCTGAAGCCGCAATGAAGGCGCAGCTTGACGCGTCAAAGGCAACACTTGACGCAACCAAGACAGCTCTTGATACTAATAAGGCTACCCTTGACGCAACAAAGACTCAGCTTGATGCCGCGGCCGCAAAACTGAAGGAAAGCGAAGCTATGGTTCCCTATCTCAGCTATTCCTATGCTCAGGTTTCCGGTTTGGTAGCTCAGTATGAAGCCGGCAAGGCAAAGCTTGATGCTGCGAAGCCTGCTCTCGATGCAGCAAAGAAGCAGCTTGACGAGGCAGCGCCCCAGATCGCAGCAGGTAAGGCAAAGCTCGATGCCGCCGCTGCACAGCTTGCGGAAGGCAAGGCAAAGCTCGACGCCGGTAAGGCTTCTCTCGATGAGTACGAAGCCGGTCAGGCAACAATCAAGGCCGGTGAGCCTCAGCTCGCAGAAGCTAAAGGCCAGCTTGAAGCAGCTGCAAAGCAGCTCGAAGACGGCAAGACCCAGCTCGCCGAGTTCGAAAGCGGTGAGAAGCAGGTAAACGACGGCAAGGCCACTCTACTTGCAAATGCCGACATCAAGGCCAAGGTCGACGGTAACATGGATCTTATCGCCGCAGGCCGCGAGGTTGTTGACGAGCAGACTGTTATCACAACCGCAAGACTCATGTCCAGAGTTTATCAGTACATCGCTCTGGCAGTTGCTGCCCTCCTCGGTCTGATCGCAGGCATCATGGGCTTCAGTGCTGCGAAGATGCCCAGTGTCGGCAAAATCAAGGGCGGAATTCTCCTCGGCATTATCGCTCTGGTCGTTGCAATCGGCGCCAACGTCTTTGGCATCATGAAGACATATGCCGAGCAACCGCTCCAGATGGTCGGAATGATTGCCGTTGCATGCGCAGCCGCATTGTTCGTAGTCGCAATCTTGAGATACAAGAACGCTCTTGTAGCAATGCTCACTGCCGACTAAAAAAATTACCACAAATAATTTGCGGGGACTTCTTCGGAAGTCCCCGCATTTTTTGTCTGGTTTTCTCACTCGGCGCTAAAGCCCAAATCGTCAAGCTTAGCTTTGGCCTTGGCAACGCAACTATCACAGCCGTCGATTGTAACGGTCTTGTCCGCTAAGGAAACCTTGAATTTCAGCTCTGCTTCATTCAGGGCGTCGGTAATGCGCTTCACACAGTTTTCACAGTGCATGTCGGGTACTTTAAGTGTTGTCATTTTTCATTCCTCATTTCATCAGTTTTTGAAGTGTGTTAACAAGGTCATCCACAACCGCTTCGTCTCCGGCACGGATATCCTCCACAACACAGCCTTTTATATGGCTGGCCAGCAGCTCGCGGTTAAAGGCGTTGAGCGCAGCCTGCACAGCGGAAACCTGTGTCAGAATGTCTGTACAGTAGCCGTCCTCCTCCAGCATTTTGCGTATGCCCCGAACCTGCCCCTCAATCCGGTTGAGCCGGTTGGTCAGAGCCTTTTGCTCCTCCGGAGCGCGATATTTCTTTCTTTCGCTGCAACAATCCTGCATCTCATTTCCTCCCCATTTCTATAGCTTCTTTGTCCGCAGACGCAGAGCGTTTGTCACCACAAATACTGAGCTAAGGCTCATCGCCAAGCCCCCTATCATCGGGCTGAGCAGCAGTCCGAAGGCCGGAAACAGCGCCCCTGCGGCTATAGGTATGCCAAGTACGTTGTAGCAAAACGCCCAAAACAGATTCTGCTTGATGTTTCTGATGGTCAGGCGGCTGAGCCTGATAGCCCTTGAAACATCCGTCAAATCACTTTTCATAAGCACCAGATCTGCCGATTCCATCGCAATGTCACTGCCGCTGCCCACGGCACAGCCCACGTCCGCCTGCACCAGTGCAGGAGCGTCATTGATACCGTCGCCCACCATCATCACTTTTTTTCCGTTTGCCTGGTATTCCTGAATCAAAGCCGCCTTATCCCCGGGCAAAACCTCCGCAACGACCCTGTCGACGCCGACGAGCCCGCCGATATATGCGGCGGCTTTTTTGTTGTCGCCTGTGAGCAGAACGCTCTCAATTCCCTGCTCACGAAGCAGCTTCACCGCCGCGATGCTTGTGTCTTTAACAGTGTCTGAAACCGAGATAAGACCCGACAGCTCTCCGTTGCGGGCAACTATCACGGCTGTTTTACCCTCCTCAGAAAGCTCTGCTATTTTTTCATCCAGCAGGTCTGTTGAGACTTGCTCCCGCTCCATAAGTCTTTTGTTTCCGACAAGCAAGGGCTCTGCCTTATACATCGCGCGAAGTCCCATACCCGACAGGTTCTCGAAACTCTCCACAGTTGCCCGGGAATCAAGCCCACGCTCTTTCGCAGCCTCAACGACAGCTTTTGCCAGCGGATGGTCGGAGAGGCTCTCCGCCGCTGCAGCAGTTGCCAGCAAGGCGTTCTCATCGCTGTGTAAAGCATAAATGTCTGTCACCTGCGGCCTGCCGAGGGTTACAGTGCCGGTTTTATCCAGCATCACAACCTGAACCTCCTGTATGCGCTGGAGCGCCTCACCGCTGCGGATTAAGATTCCTCCGGATGCTCCCATTCCCGTAGCCACGATGATTGCCGTAGGCGTTGCAAGCCCCATGGCGCAAGGGCAGGCGATTACGAGCACCGCTGTAAAAACCTTCAACGCAAAGGACAATTCCTGTCCTGCTAACAGCCAAATCACCGCCGCCAGAACGGCTACGCCTATTACGACAGGCACAAACACACCGGCTATTTTGTCCGCAATTTTCGAAATCGGAGCCTTCTTGCCCTGCGCATCCTCTACAAATCTGATTATCTTCGCAAGAGTTGTGTCTTCCCCAAGGCTTGTAATCTTCACATAAACCGCTCCGGAAAGGCTTATGCTGCCGCCAATAACGCTGCTGCCCGTGGTTTTCTCCACCGGCATGCTCTCACCGGTGAGCATCGATTCATCTACTGTGCCCTCGCCCCTGATGATTTCGCCATCCAGCGGGAACTTCGTGCCTGCCTTTACAAGCACTGTGTCACCGAGCTTCAAACTCTCCGTGGGTACCTCCCACTGCGAGTCTTCCAGCACGAGAATCGCCGTTTCCGGCGATAGCTCCATGAGCGAAGTAATCGCGCTTTTGGTCTTTTGCTCACTGCGGTCCTCCAGCTGCCTTCCCAGTGAAATCAGCGTCAGCACAACGGCTGCGGACTCAAAATACAGCTCGTGCACACGATGTGCGTCACTTGAGATTAAATATATCATCACAAGGCTGTAAACAAAGGACGCCGTACAGCTGATGGCCACAAGCGCATCCATGTTCGGGCTGCCGTTAAAGAGGGATTTGAAGCCCGAGATAAAGAACGCCCTCCCCAAAAGCATAATCGGCGCCGCAAGCAAAAGCTGCGTAAGAGCGTAATTGAAAGGCTGAGTGTGCATACGTATAAAGCCCGGCAGCGGCAGGTTGTCAAAAAGCATCGGCCCCATTGATATATACAGCAGCAAGGCTGACAGCACTGCCATCATAATAAAGCTGCGGAGCTGAGCTTTCGTCTGTGCCACACTGTTATCCTTCGGCGCTTCCGCTGATTTGCCACCCGCTCTGGGAGAGGCTGAGAAACCTGCTTTTTCAACTTTTTCTATTATCATTTCCGGATTGACCTTTGTTTCGTCATACAAAATGGTCATACGGTTCATCGGCAGGTTGACATCGGAGCGCTCAACGCCCTCCAGCTTTCGGGTAACTCTTTCAACCGACGAAGAGCAGGCGGCGCAGTGCATCCCGCCGATGTCATAAACTTCTTCTCTCATAATAGCTCCTCGCTCAAAATACGGGTAGGGGGTATCTACCTATAGTATATACCCCCTACCCGTATTTTACAAGCGCAAAAGTTTTATTTTTGCGAAAGTTTGTAGCTTCTCAGAGCGTTCAAGATGGCAAGAAATGCCACTCCCACGTCGGCAAACACCGCCAGCCACATATTGGCGTAGCCAAGCGCCGCCAGTGCAAGCACGATTGCCTTTATCCCCAAAGCGAACCAGATGTTCTGCTTTACGATGCCCATGGTTTTTCTTGCGATGCGCAGCGCAACGGGGATATCCGAGGGTCTGTCGTTCATTAGAACAATGTCTGCCGCCTCAATTGCGGCATCCGAACCAAGAGCGCCCATGGCGATTCCCACGTCCGCGCGGGCAAGTACCGGCGCATCATTTATGCCGTCTCCCACAAATACCAGAGTGGTTTTGGGATTCTTGCTCTCAAAAAGCCGCTCCAGGGCTTCCACCTTATCCCGGGGGAGCAGCTCCGACATATAGTCGTCTACACTGAGTATACGAGCGGTATCCTTCGCAACGGCCTGCCTGTCACCTGTTAGCATAACTGTTTTTCCAACACCCAGCTTTTTCAGCGTAAGTATAGCGCTTCGGCTATCCGGTTTAAGCGAATCGGAAATTACTATATGTCCTGCATATGCGCCGTCAAGGGCAACGTGGACGGTTGTTCCCAGTGTTTCACATTCACTGTATTCGACTCCTCTTTCAGCCAAAAGGAGGGCATTTCCGGCGAGAACAGATTTTCCGTCTATAACGGCGCATATCCCTCTTCCTGATATTTCTTCCAGCTTTGTTATCCTGTCCCGCGAAATCTCTTTGCCATAGCTGGCTAGAATAGAAAGAGCTATCGGATGAGTGCTGTCGTTTTCCGCATACGCGGCAAGCTCAAGCAGCTCTTCTTCGCTCATTCCCACGGGGCATATGCGGGTAACTTCGAAGCTGCCGGTCGTGAGCGTTCCTGTTTTGTCAAAAACTATTGTATCCGCCTTGCCGAGCACTTCAAGATAGCTGCTGCCCTTGACAAGAATCCCCCGGCGCGACGCTCCACCGATTCCTCCGAAAAAACCCATCGGAACTGAGATAACCAGTGCGCAGGGGCACGAAACTACAAGGAAGATTAATCCTCGCTCAACCCAAACATCCCATGGCTGAGTGAAAAGCAGCGGAGGCAGCACAGCCAGCGCCAGGGCAAGTGCGCAGACAACAGGCGTATAGTATCGGGCAAAGCGGGTGATAAAGTTTTCCACACGGGTTTTCTTATCTCCTGCATTTTCAACTAATTCCAGTATCCGCGCAACAGTGGACTCGCCGTAGAGCTTGCTCACGCGCACACGCAGGAGCCCCGAGAGATTAACCGAGCCGCTGATGATGTCGTCGCCCTGCGCGCAATCTCTTGGTATGCTCTCTCCTGTTAGTGCCGCAGTGTCCAGCTGAGAGCTGCCTTCGATTACAACTCCGTCCAAAGGCACGCGCTCCCCGGGTTTGATTATGATAATTTCTCCGATTTCCACTTCTTCCGGATCAAGGCAAAGCAGGCTGCCCTCTCTCTCAACATTTGCGTGATCGGGGCGAATGTCCATCAGCTCTGCAATTGAGCTGCGGGAACGGCTCACAGCAATGTCCTGAAAGAGCTCACCCACCTGATAAAACAGCATTACCGCGACTGCTTCACTGTACTCGCTTAAGAAAAAAGCGCCTATCGTCGCAACCGCCATTAAAAAGTTTTCGTCGAAAACCTGGCCGCGCAGGATGTTCCTTACAGCCCGCAGCAAAACGTCACCGCCGATGATGAGGTATGGTATCAGAAACAGGGCAAGGCTTCCCCAACGGATATATTCCCCTTCAAGCAAGTCTTGAAGCGGCAACAATAACGCCAAAAGCAAAAAGCAGAAGCCGATTATCAGCCTTGCCAGAGTTCTTTTATGCTTGCTGTTCATTATTTGGCGCCCCCGGCGGGAACCAGAATCCGGCAGTCCGGCTCAATCCTCCGGCAGATAGAAGCTGCTTCTCTCAAGATGTCATCAAAACGCTCTTCGTCGCACTCTATCGTCAAACGGCTGCTCATGAAGCTGATGCTTGCAATGTCAACACCGCTTAGTTTTTTAATTTTGCTCTCCATCTTTGCCGCGCAGTTAGCGCATCCAAGATTCTGCAACTTGAATGACTTTTTCATATTATTTATCTCCTTCAGACATTTTTATAACCTATTTATCTGATTTGGCTATTCGCAGATATGGGAAAGTCCCTGTGCCAGCATCGTATGTACGTGGTCATCCGCGAGTGAATAGACGGCGCTCTTGCCCTCACGGCGAAACTTTACCAGGCGGGCCTGCTTCAGAGTGCGAAGCTGGTGTGACACTGCCGACTGACTTGTCCCTACTATCTCCGCCAAATCGCAAACACAAAGCTCACTGTTCATAAGAGCATAGAGTATCTTTATCCGTGTCGTGTCGCCGAAGGTCTTGAACAGATCCGCCAGATCATACAAAATCTCTTCCTCCGGCAACTCCGGACAGGCGGGGTGACCGTTGACTTCGTGCGAACAGCCGTCGCCACAAATTCTATCGTTTTTTGAATTGTCCATTTTGCACCTCTCATATTATCATATGAACATCTGCACATATGATAATCCATAGTAAGCCATTTGTCAATAGCCTGCCGTTTTGTTTCTGTTTTTTTCTGAAGATCATTATTGCTATAAAAAGGAGTCCCCCGGCAAAGGCTTGGCCTTTGCCGGGGGTTAAAGAGGATGACATGAAACAGAATCTATCGTAAAGACATTTGCTCCCCTTCAGGTTGAGCATATGTCAGTTTTGCAGCTAAGGCTCTAAAGGTTAGCTTTCCGCCGACTTATTCCGCCCTTTTGATGTGGATGTCGCCTGGCTTGAGATCGCTTTCATAAGCAGGCATCTCGCAGGCCTCGATGTCGGTTTCCTTAAACAGCTCAGGGTCATATGCGATGCCGTTTCTGTCGTAATAGTCCTTGACAGCAGCCTTTACGGCCTCCTCGGCCAGCACGCTGCAATGTATTTTATTTGCCGGAAGTCCGTCGAGCGCTTCTACCACCGCTTTGTTTGAGAGCGACAGCGCATCCTCGATGGACTTGCCCATAATCATCTCTGTTGCGATCGAGCTTGTTGCAATCGCGCTCCCGCAGCCGAATGTGTTGAACTTGCAGTCCTTGATAATGCCGTCTTCAACCTTGATATACATTTTCATAATGTCGCCGCATTTGGCGTTGCCAACTTCACCTACACCGTCGGCATCTTCCATCTTTCCGACATTCCTGGGGTTCTCAAAGTGGTCCATAACCTTTTCACTATAAAGCATAAAACTGACCTGCCTTTCTATATCAGGTGCGCCCGCTTGCCGGTTTCGAGATCCTCCCAGACGGGGGACATGTCCCGCAGACGCGTAATAATTCCGGGAAGCGTTTGGATAATATACTCAATTTCCTCAGGCGTATTATATTCGCTGAGCGTAAGCCTCATAGAACCGTGGGCCACCTCATGCGGGTGTCCGATCGCCAGCAGAACATGGCTTGGATCAAGACTGCCGGAGGTGCAGGCCGAGCCGGAGGAAACCTGAATTCCCTTCGCGTCGCTCATCAAAAGCAGCGCCTCGCCCTCAACACCTTCAAAGCACATGTTCACATTGTTCGGCAAGCGTTTTACCCTGTCTCCGTTCAAAACGCTGTGAGGTATTTCAGACAGGCCCTCAATCAGGCGGTCGCGCATTCCGGCGATATATTTTGACCGCTCCTCCATATTCACACAGGCGTCTTTCAACGCAGCGGCCATCCCCGCTATTGCAGGGACGTTCTCCGTGCCTGCCCGGCGGCCACGCTCCTGTGCCCCGCCCTCAATGATAGTTGCCGGAAGGATTCCCTTGCGTATATAGGTTGCCCCAACGCCCTTCGGCCCGTGAAATTTATGTGCGGCAAGCGAGAGCAGGTCGATATTCATCTCTTTAACATTAACCGGGACATGCCCGACCGCCTGAACGGCGTCCGTATGGAAGAAAACTCCACGCTCAAGGCAAATCTTTCCGATCTCAGCAATCGGCTGGATAGTGCCTATTTCGTTGTTGGCGAACATCACTGTCACCAGCGCAGTGTCGTCGCGGATCGCAGCGGCGACGTCAGCGGCACTGACAAGCCCATTCCTGCCGACCTCAACGAGTGTTACCTCACAGCCCTCTTTTGCAAGGCGCTCAAGAACATGCAGCACAGCATGGTGTTCTATATTTGTTGAAACGATATGCTTCTTTCCCTTGCGCGCGCCCATATTAACAGCAGACATTATCGCCTGATTGTCCGATTCGCTGCCTCCTGAGGTGAAGTAAATCTCGTTCGTTTCCGCACCAATAAGCGAGGCGATTGTCTGCCTTGCCTTTTCCATCTCCTCCCTGCCTATTTGACCGGCCGTGTGAAGACTGGAGGGATTTCCGTAAACTTCGTCCAACAGCGGCAGCATGGTTTCCAGCGCTGCCTTGCTGATTTTTGTGGTCGCTGCGTTATCTGCATATACAATCATTATTCTGCCTCCCGGAATATTTCCTAGGTTCTATATAGGATTATATCAGCAATACCCTATGATGTCAATATGAATTGCTCAAAAAAACAGCGCACCTGAAAATAATTCTCAAGTGCGCCGAAAAACTCAAAGCTGTTGCAGAAACTCGACTCTCCGGTCGAGCACATCCTGCAGTGACACGCTGTCCAGATAGTCATTTATTACATCTTCAAGCCCCTGCCAGACAGGAAGCGTGAGGCATTTTTCAGACCTCTGGCAGGTGTTTTCCTCACTGCATTCAGAGCAGGAAACGGCTATCAAGCCGCCCTCTGTTGTGCGGATTATCTCGCCGATTGTATATTCTGCGGGAGCTTTTGTAAGCTTATATCCGCCATCTTTTCCTCTCTGGCTCCTGACCAGCCCGCCCTTGTTCAGAGCCGCAACTATCATCTCCAGATATTTCATTGAAATTTCCTGACGCTCAGATATGCTCTTGAGGGATACAAAATCATCCCCCTCTTGCTGCGCGAGATCTATCATAACGCGCAAGCCATACCTTCCCTTGGTTGAAATCATCATGGTTATCAACTCCGTTCTCTATTCCCAGTTATACCTTAGGATTTTATATTTTGCAAGTTAATTATTGTTATTGGCAGTGATTCTTGACTTTAGTATTCTTGATGGTTAAACTGTATTTAATACAAGCTAAGGAGAAATCCTCCATGAAAAAGGTATTACTGCTTGCAACGGGCGGAACGATAGCCGCGGCAGCGAGTGAAGACGGGCTTGTCCCCCGCGAAGCCCCTCCGGAATTGCTGAGCGTTCTGGATGAGTTCCGCAAATATTATACCATAGATTTCCGTGCTATTTTGAATCTTGACAGCTCAAACATTCAGGCGGAGGAGTGGCAGTTCATCGCCCGAAACGTTTTTGATGCACTGCCGGATTATGACGGAATCCTGATCACGCACGGCACGGATACCATGGCCTATACTGCGTCAATGCTCACCTTTATGCTTCAGAATCTGAACAAACCGGTGGTGCTGACGGGAAGCCAGATCCCCATCGGGCTGCCGCTGTCCGACGCCCGTGCCAACCTTGCCACAGCGCTGGCAGCTATCGACCAGAATGTTATCGGTGTTTCCGTCGCTTTCAATCACAAGCTGATTGCCGGATGCAGGGCTGTCAAGGTGCGAACCATGGGCTTTGATGCTTTTGAAAGTGTCAATTCTCCCCAGCGCGGAGAGTTCTTCGCCGACGGCATCCGGCTTGTTGCCGTCCCTGCTCCGATTCGGACAGGTGCGTCTGAGCTGAAGGATGAGCTTTGCAACGACGTGTTTCTGCTGAAGCTTATCCCCGGCACTAATCCAAACATTTTCGACAGCCTGCTGTCCATGCACTACCGCGGGGTAGTCATCGAAACCTTCGGCGCGGGCGGTCTGCACTTTCTTCGCCGCGACCTTGCCGCACAGATAGACAGACTGGTGAAAAACAATATCCCTGTGGTGGTGTGCAGTCAGTGCCTTTACGAGCGCAGTGACTTTTCCCTCTACGAAGCCGGACGCAAGGTTCTGGCAACCGGAGCGATTCAGGCTCTGGACATGACTACGGAGGCCTCTGTAACAAAGCTCATGTGGGCTCTCGGCCAGACGGACAGCATGGACGAGATCCGCAGGATTTTTTCAACAAACTACGCCGGAGAAATCACTCTGGAAACATGAGCCGTCTCCTGCGCATATCAAAAAAGCGTAAAGCGCAGCATTGCCGCTTTACGCTTTTTATATTCCGCCTTTCAAAAAGTCGCTGCGTGACAAAATCGGCGATTCCACCGCGTAACCCTTGTGCTTCATTATTCTGAACTTGAAATCGAGAAGCTCCGCCGGAACCCTCAGTCGCTTTGCCGCGGAAAAGAAAAAATCGTCCTCATTCAGAAGACGCGCAACCTCCTCATCATCCAAGAGCAGCTCGGCGGCAAAAAGATTCGCCTCATACTCCAGGCGAGAGGACTTGTCGTACAGCGAAAAATCGTGGAAGGCGCGGGTCTTCACCCTGTCAGAATGCAAGACCGCGTGTCCCAGTTCATGAGCAAGGATTATCCTCATTCGCGCCTCGTCAAGGCAGCTGTTCACTGTTATCACACGCTGCCGCGACTGACACATGAAAAAGCCCTTGCAAGCGCTCTCTGAATCCCCCATCGGCTCATAGTGAAGAATGATCCCCATGTCCTTTGCAAGGCGCGCCGGCTCGCTCTCGCCGTATTTTCCGACGAGCTCGGCAACTCTCCCGCAAATGTACTCAATTGTCATTACTATCTCCACCGCCCTTGCGTCCGTAAGTTTTACGGGCTTCCTCCTTACACGCAAGATAGGCCTTCATAACTGCCTCGAAAAATGCGTCCTTAGCCTCCTGGTCCAGAGCACCTCCGGCGAATAGGGCTGTGTTTTTTCGCAGCAGCACATCAATTTCAGTGGCGGCGCGGTTTCCGAACTTTTCCCGTGCTTCCTCAATGTAACCGGCAGGGCCAATGTCATAATTGGGATCCTCAATTTCATCGATAATCAGATAGTCGACAGAAACCATCAGCGCCTGCGCCAAACGCTTTACTACATTGCCGCGGGGCTTTGTATCCGTTGTTTCATATGCCGCAATCGACCGCTTTGAAACTCCGACCTTGTCGGCAAGCTGCTGCTGGTTCATCTTCCGCATTGCGCGGGTTTCTTTGAGCTTCTCCGAAAATGTCTTCATAAGTTCCCCTCACTATATTTTTATAAAGAATTTTTTCATAAACCGCATCTGAAATCTGACGCTTCTTCACCCGCTTTTGAAACGTTAATGAAGTTTAATTCATTATACGAATCCAAACTTCATTTGTCAAGTATGTTCTGACAGAATGGGAAGGGGGCAACCCCGAAATGCCCGGGCTTGTGTTTCAACAGCCTTGCGCAGACGCTGCATTTATGCTATCTTTGTTCAAGGAAACAGGGGGAATCGGCGATGGATATGAAAAATTTTACCCTGACGAAGCACGACCCCGATCTTGTCGGGCTGATCGAATGCACCGATCACAAAACCCTTGCCGTCTGGGCGATTGATTGTTTTAATCATGGCAGGACGCTTGTTGATCACGAGCTTGGAAAACATGAAGAAGCTGTAATAGAAACAGCTTTGGCGACACTGCGGCTTTGGATTGACGACAAGCTCTCAATGTGGGAGGCGCGAAAATACTGCTGGACCGTACTGAGCACAGCGCGGGACCTTGAAAAAACCGACAAGGTTGCCTGTCAGCTTCTGCGCGCCTGCTCACACACGCTTGCCACCTGCCATGTGCCCGCTCACGCGGAGGGGCCGTGCATGTATATTGTCTCGGCAATCTCGCACAAATACGGCAAGGGCAGTGAAGAATCGATCTCACTTATGGGGCAGGAACGCGCCTGGCAGGTGAAACGGTTAACAGAACTTAAAAACACATGAGGAAAACCATGGAAACATTTAATGGCAGGCCGGAAGACGAAAGTGGCCGCGAAATACGGGAAATCCGCGCCTATGACCTTCTTGACAGCCTGAAAATCGAATATATGCGCACAGACCACCTGCCCGCGGACAACATGGAGGTCTGCCAGGAACGCGCCAAGGTGCTGGACACAAGAATTTGCAAAAATCTATTTCTCTGCAACCGGCAGGAAACTGTGTTTTACCTTCTGCTCATGCCCGCAGACAAGCAGTTTCACACGTCAGCAGTTTCCGGACAACTGGGTGTGGCGCGTCTGCACTTCGCTCCGGAGCGGTTCATGGAGGAGCTTCTTGACATTCACCCGGGCAGCGTCAGCGTTCTGGGGCTCATGAACGACAGTCAAAACCGCGTGCAGCTGTTAATTGACAAGGAGCTTCCCAAGCAGGAATTCTTCGCCTGTCACCCTTGCAAAAACACCTCCAGTCTGCGTTTCAAAACTGCTGACTTGTTCGAAAAAATCCTTCCGGCAATACGCCATAATCCCGTTTTTGTGGAATTGTAGATCTGTTTATCGACATTTATACTTACATGCAAAAACCTCCTGAAACTGGAGGTTTTTCCCATTCATACTGATAAATACTGCATAAAAAAATAATTGGTATTATTATGAATAATCCCTCTTGACGGTTTACATAAACTAGAATATAATGTTCTATAGTATTTAGCAGCGGGGGTCGAACCCATGCACTATTTTCATCAGATAAAGAGGGGTTTTTGATGAACAGACAACAATTCCTGGCTGAATTGAATCAATATTTGACCTTCGTTACACCCGATGAGAGAACCGCCATCATCGGCGTTTTCACTGAGAAGTTTGACGAAGTGGGCGAAGAAGGCGAAGCTGCGCTTATTATGGATATGGGAACGCCTATGTCCATTGCTATTGCGCTCAAGCGCAAGAAGGAGTCCGGCGAATTCGTCTCTGAACAGTCCGCTGCTTCTGAGCCTCCGGTCACGCCATCCGAAGTTCTTACTCCTCTAGACCCTGCTCAGCAGGAGGAGGCAGCAATCGAAAGTGAAATTGCCGCCGTCGTTCAGGAAGCCGTTGCTCAGGAAGCTCCCGAGGCTCCCGCAGAGCCGGAAGTGACGCCGACAGCTCCTGCCGAAGATCCGTATGTTTCCGAGGAGCCTGTTGTGTCTGAGCCTGTGTCTGAACCTATGCCTGAGCCCGTGGTTGAGGAGCACGTCTTTGACGAAGTTTCAATTCAAGAACATGCTTTTGAAGAATCTCCGGCCGAAGCGGTGCGATACTCCGAAATTCCGGGGATCAATTCAGGCGGCACAGCCCCGCAGATTGACCGTCCGGAGCCTGCCCCGCGCGAAAAGCTCACAGCAGGCAGAATAATAGGCGGCTCACTCATGTCCATCATCGTTACCGCTGTCGCTCTGGTTATTGCCGCTGTTGGCGGATATATGCTCTTCGCCATGTTCAGACTTATTTTTGGCGGTCTGCAAACGATGAGTACCCTGACAGATGCTCTGTTTATGTTTGCTTTCGGCTTCATTCTGGGCGCGATCGGCCTTCTTATCGTCTGGTTCGCCTTTCTGTTCGCCGCTTCCTCAATCAGACGCCTGTTCTTCGGCGCGCCTGATGAAGATTCAGCTTACAAACGCAGGATGAAGAAAATCCGTAAGACTGTTGTTATCATTTTCATCGTGTTTGCGGTTCTGGGAATTGCCTGCCTGATCATCCCCTATGTCATGGGTGGCAGACCTGAAGACCTGTTTGAAAACTCCCGCTTCAACTCAATTGTAGACTGGTTCTCAACTAAGGGCGCAGCCCAGTTAATAAGCGGGTTCATTAAGTAAAACCGTCAAATACTCATAAAGCAGACGCTAAAAGGCGTCTGCTTTTTTTTGCGCTATAGGGACGTTTTGTGTTTTTCGACAAATACTATCACTCATCACCCGTTTAATTCTCCAGTTCAGTGAGAAAAATATTTGCAAAATCAATTGCCAATTGCACTTCAAAGTGATACTATGTAATACGCGTCACAAACACATATGACTTTCACAGGGGGACACACTTATGGAAAATTCAGGTCTGTCCAAGTACTTTTTGGTGGAAGCCGACATACTGCCGGATATTTTCATCAAGGTCGCGCAGGCAAAAGAGCTTCTGGAAACTGGCGAAGCGGCGACAGTCGCTCAGGCCACTGCAAAGCTGGGCATAAGCCGCAGCGCTTTTTACAAATACAAGGACTCCATAACTCCCTTTCAGGACTTAAAGCGCGGGAGAATGTTAACTCTGCACATTACCCTGCGCCACAAAATGGGCGTTTTATCAGCAGTACTCGCGCTGTTTGCCAACACCGGCGCCAACATTCTCACAATCAACCAAAGCATTCCCATGAGCGGCACCGCCTTTGTTACCATTTCTGCCGAAACCGCGGATATGACAATCACGGCGGAGGAGCTTATGGCGAGCATACAAAGCACTCCCGGCGTCAAAAAAGTTGAGGTCACCGCCGGTTAACAAGTCCAGTAAGGAGAACAACATGTCTAAAATTGCAATTTGCGGATATGGCATTGTCGGCAGCGGGGTGGCGGAAGTCATTTTCGAGAACTCCGACAGCATCGCCCGAAACGCCGCCGATGATATTTCCATAAAATATATTCTCGACAAGCGTGACTTCCCGAATGACCGGTTCAAGGACTACATCATCCACGATTTTTCGATCATTGAAAATGACCCTGAAATCACTGTTGTGGTCGAAACTATGGGCGGCGTGGGCGCTGCCTACGAGTTCACAAAGCGCTCCCTGCTCTCCGGAAAGAGCGTTGTCACCTCAAACAAGGAGCTGGTCGCCTCCAAGGGCCACGAACTGATCGCCATTGCCAAGGAGCACAATCTCAACTATCTTTTTGAAGCCAGCGTGGGCGGAGGAATCCCCATTATCCGCCCGATAACGCAGTGTCTTGCGGCAAACAAGCTCGACGAGGTCTACGGAATTCTCAACGGCACAACAAACTACATTCTCACCGAGATGATTCAAAACAACGCGAGCTTTGAGGATGCGCTCAGTCAGGCGCAGGCCAACGGCTTTGCCGAGGCGGACCCCACCGCCGACGTTGAGGGCCTTGACGCCGCCAGAAAAATCTGCATCCTCTCGGACCTCTGCTTTGGCAAGCACGTTGACCCCGATGACATTAAGGCGCAGGGTATTTCCGGTGTCACCTCCGCGGACGTGGAATATGCCAAGAGGCTGGGCTGCAAAATCAAGCTCCTCGGTCGCGGACTTCGCACCGGCTCGGAAACGGTCACAGCCTATGTTGCTCCACATCTGGTCAGCACTTCAAGTCTGCTGTCCAATGTTGACGGGGTAATGAACGGAATAGTGGTCCACGGCAACGCTCTGGGAGACGCTATGTTCTATGGCGCGGGCGCGGGCAAGCGTCCGACGGCAAGCGCGGTTGTGGCGGACGTAATTGATGCGGTAAAGCATACAAAGGCAAGAAAATACCTCGACTGGGACGACGCCCCCGCCGGTTACTTCACCAACAGCGCCTATGTTCCCTCCCGCTGGTATGTGCGGGCGGAAACCTCCTTGCAACAGATCGGCTGGGCCTTCGGCAAGGTCAATTTCGTCAGCTACCCCGGCGCTTCGGCCTCGGAAACCGCTTTCGTAACGGAAAGCTACGATGAGAACACCATGCAAAAACTGACCGCCGGAATGACCGTGCACTCTATGTTCCGCATTTTGGATTGACAGTATCCCCGCAATTTCATATAATGTAACAGTATTTTTATTCCATCCAGACAACGGAGGAGATTTCATGCTAATTGTTCAAAAATTCGGCGGCAGCTCTCTGGCCGACGCCGCAAAAATAAACCGGGTCGCCGGTATAATTGCGGACACCTTCTGCGACAACAACGATGTTGTTGTTATTCTGTCCGCCCAGGGCGACACCACAGACGACCTTCTGGATAAGGCCGCCGAGATAAATCCCAATCCTTCCAAGCGTGAGCTGGACGTTCTCCTGTCCACCGGCGAGCAGATCTCCGTCGCGCTAATGAGTATGGCGCTGGAGAAATTGGGCTTGCCAGTGGTATCACTCACCGGCTGGCAGGTTGGAGTCAGCACCAACTTTGAATACGGCAACGCGAGAATTCGCTCCGTGTCAACAGAGCGCATGCGCCAGGAGCTTGATAAGCGCAGAATCGTTATTGTCACGGGTTTTCAGGGCGTTAACGGCACGGGGGACATCACTACTCTCGGCCGCGGCGGTTCGGATACCTCCGCCGTCGCGATAGCCGCCGCGCTCCATGCGGATAAATGCCAGATTTTCACTGACGTTGAGGGCGTTTACACCGCAGACCCGCGCAAGGTTAAGGGCGCGCGCAAGCTGGACGAAATAACATATGACGAAATGATGGAGCTCGCCTCGCTTGGCGCTCAGGTGCTCCATAACCGCTCGGTCGAAATGGCAAAACGCTACGGCGTTGATTTGGAAGTGCTCTCGAGTTACGAGAGGAAACCCGGCACAAAAGTTAAGGAGGTCGTGAAAAACGTGGAACAGATGAAGATTAGCGGAATTGCAAAGGAAACTAACGTCGCCAGAATCGCAGTTGTGGGCGTGCCCGACGAGCCGGGAATCGCTTTCAAAGTTTTCCGCAGCCTTGCAAACGCAAAGATAAATGTCGATATCATTCTCCAGTCCATCGACAGTAACGGAACGAACGATATCAGCTTTACCGTTGCCGAAAGTGAGCTGGACCGTGCCTTTGAAATTCTTAACGAGAAAAAAGACAACATCGGTTTCCGTGAGATTTTCGCGGAAAAGGACGTTGCGAAGGTCAGTATAGTCGGTGCCGGAATGCTCTCGTCCTCCGGAATCGCCGCGACAATGTTCGAGGCGCTCAGTGAAGCCAAAATCAATATTCAGATGATTTCAACCAGCGAAATAAAGGTGTCTGTACTGATTGCTCAGGCAGATGCTGACAAAGCTGTTCAGGTGGTTCACAACAAGTTTTTTGATTAATAACATTTCATTGTTTCAACGTCCCCCCTGCGGGGGAATTTGCGGCAGGGCACGGTGTGCCCTGCCTTTCCACGTTAAAACCATTTTACTCGCGCTAAGAGCCGCGCTTCGCGCGGTTGCGCTCTGTACAGCGCTGCGGCGCTAGTCTTTTTGTTGCGTCAAAAAGAGAAACCGTTT
>JAVBMI010000004.1:0-65768 GCA_031552685.1 Oscillospiraceae bacterium | reverse complement strand
ATCCGACGGTCATTGTAACATAATTCTTCGAATAATAAAACCGAAATATCAGTTTAATATTACTCTGTTATAGCTCTTTTTTCCTCGGCGGATAACAAGCCCGTCGCCGGAAAGCTGCGAAGCATCAAAGGTCATTTTGATGTCGGTGATCTTTTCGCCGCCAGCCTCCACTCCGCCCTGCTCTACCGCGCGGCGCGCCTCGGATTTTGAGGGGCATAGTCCCGAGAGTACAAGAAGAGTCATGATGTCCGCTTTGCCGTCAGTTAAGTCTGACTCTGTGATAGCTGTTGTGGGAATGTTGGCGGAATCCGCACCGCCTGCGAAAAGTGCTTTTGAGGCCTCCTGCGCCTTCTCGGCCTCC
This sequence comes from Oscillospiraceae bacterium, assembly GCA_031552685.1. GTDB lineage: Bacteria > Bacillota > Clostridia > Oscillospirales > Oscillospiraceae > UBA2658. Next base: position 65,407 of record JAVBMI010000004.1, on the reverse strand, counting down.
TCCCTGCTATGAACAAGACCGGTAAGCTCGAATGCCAAAATCTCTTTTGCGGTGTTGAGCTGGCTGCCCTGCCACTTATCCATCTCGTCGATCTGCTCAAGGGGCAGAAAAGTGAGCATGCGCAGACATTTGAGAACATCGGCGTCACCCACATTGCGCCAGTACTGATAAAAGTCATACGGGCTGGTTTTCGTCGGGTCGAGCCAAACAGCGCCCGACTGGGTTTTGCCCATTTTTTTCCCCTCGCTCGTAAGCAGAAGTGTTATTGTCATGCCATAGGCGTCCTTGCCGAGCTTGCGGCGAATTAGCTCGGTGCCGCCTAAAATGTTGCTCCACTGGTCGTCACCGCCGCACTGCATGACGCAGCCGAGCTTCTGATACATATGGTAGAAGTCGTAGCTCTGCATAATCATGTAGTTGAATTCCAGAAAGCTCAAGCCCTTTTCCATGCGCTGCTTATAGCAATCCGCTCGAAGCATGTTGTTGACGGAAAAGCACGAACCCACTTCGCGAAGAAGCTCTATATAATTGAGCTGCAGGAGCCAATCGGCATTATTGACCATGAGCGCCTTGCCATCGGAAAAATCAATAAATTTCTCCATCTGGATCTTGAACTTGTCAGCATTCGCCTGAATCTGCTCCTGCGTCATCATCTGACGCATATCCGTGCGACCGGACGGATCTCCGACCATGGTTGTGCCGCCGCCCAAAAGGGCAATGGGCTTGTTGCCCGCCAGCTGCAGGCGTCTCATAAGGCAAAGCGCCATGAAGTGGCCTACATGCAGCGAATCCGCCGTCGGGTCAAATCCGATATAAAAGGTTGCCTTTCCCTCGTTTACCAAACGGGAAATCTCCTCTTCATCCGTAACCTGCGCAATCAGGCCGCGCGCTTTCAGTTCTTCGTAAATCGTCATCGTTTTGTTTTACCTTTCGAATATAGTGCTATTTTTTCTCTTGTTAAGTCATTTCATGCACTCTATCCGCTGCCCAGGCCATAAATTCCTCGCAGCGTGAGTTTCCAAACTCATCAACCAAATCTCGGCAGTTAACAGAGCAAAACTCTGCCCTGAATCTTGCAACGATGTCTTTTGTCAGCTCCGCAATTTGTTTTTTTGCGGTCATATTTTCGCTGTCATTATACGGGAAGGCAAGGCTGAGGCTGTAAACAGCTCCGGCAAGAGCGCCGCAAACTTCTCCGCTGCGCAGGCCTCCGCCGAAACCGCCCATAGCAGCAAGAGCGTCTTTTTCCTCCACGCCTGAAACGTCGCTGCATAAATACGCCACTACCTGGGCGCAGTTAAAACCTGCTTTATGGATTTTGCTGACTTCTTCTTTATTAACCATGGTATCCCTCCAGATAAAAATATTAGTCCGCCCGATGCTTCTTCAATGACTTTTTGAATTCAGCTGCGGCATCAAGTTGCTCCTGTGCTGAAATCAGCGTGTTCTCTGTTATGTTCTCTCCACCGTGCAAACGCGCAAGCTCCCTGCTCCTGCCCTGCCGGTCAAGCTCTGTCACATCAGTGAAGGTTCTTCCGTCCCGTTCCGCCTTTTCAACAAGAAAATGAGTGTCCGCCATTGCGGCAATCTGCGGCAGATGTGTCACACAAAGCACCTGTTTGCTCCTCGAGAGCTCCGCGAGTTTTTCCGCAACTCTCTGAGCTGCAATTCCCGAAACACCTGTGTCAATCTCGTCAAACACCATGGTTTCCACAACATCGCCTGCGGAAAATACATTTTTCATTGCCAGCATTATTCGGGAGAGTTCGCCGCCGGAAGCAATTTTGCTGATCGGCCCGGCCTTTTCCCCAAGGTTTGCGGACATCAAAAAGCGAATTTCGTCCCCTCCCGTCGAGTCAAAGCCATTTTCATTTTCAATCGGTGTTATGTCAACCGTAAAACTCACCGAGGGCATTGATAATGCGGATAATTCGGATACTATCCGCGCTTCAAGCTCAAGAGCTGCTGTTTTTCGAGCTTCTGTAAGTTTTTGCGACTGAATGAGCACTTTCTGTTTTTCGTCTTGAAGCTGAGCTTCCAGCTTCTGCAAGCGGCTGTCCGAATACTCGATATCATCCAGGCGCGCTTTTGCCGCCTCCAATTTCTCAAGCAGCTCTGCGGCGTTTCCGTTATATTTCTTGGAAAGTCGCTTTAGCTGCGAGAGCCTGCTTTCCAGTCTGTCATATTCGTCAGCTGAAAAATCCAGTCCCCGAAGCGTGTCGTTCAGTGTTTCCGCAGCGTCTTTGAGCATAAATGCAGCGTCATTCAGCGTGTTTGTAACGCTTTCCAGATCCTTGGAATACTCAGCCGCGCGCTGTGTAAAGTACTGTGCGTTCTGCGTGAGTGTATAGGCGTTTTGATCGCTGCCATAGATTGCGCTAAAGGCGTTGTTTATTGCGTCCGTCAACTTTTCGGCATTACGGAGCAGGTCACGGCGCTCAATGAGCTCCTCTTCTTCCCCGGGTGTCAGGTTTGCCCCGCCAAGCTCCTCAACAGTAAGCTGCAGGTTGTCTATCAGCCTCTCTTTTTCTGCCTCGTCCAAATTCAAGCGGCGGATTTCTTTTTCAGTTGTTTTATACTTGCCGTAGGAAGTCTTATAATCGGACAGCAGAGCCTCATACCCGCCGAAACTGTCAAGGTACTCCAAGTGGCGGCTCTCGTCCATCAGCTGTCTGCCGTCGTTTTGTCCGTGTATGTCGAGCAGCAGCGAAGATAATTCACGAAGCTGCGAAGCGGTAACCGGCGACCCGCAAACCCGGGCCGAAGTTTTGCCGTCCTCTGAAATCTTGCGCTGAAGGATTATTTCGTCCTCGTACTCAATCTCGTTTTCCTCCAGCCACTCATCGGCAAGAGAGGTCACAAAAACCGCCGAGGCAAGCGCTTTGTCGGCTCCGCTTCTGACCATATCCCTGTTTGTTCTCGCACCTAAAACCGACTGCAGCGCGTCAATGATTATTGATTTTCCCGCGCCTGTTTCACCCGTTAGAACGTTCAGTCCTTCAGTGAAGCTGACATCCGCACGGGAAATGACGGCAATATTTTCAATGTGGAGGTCCTGAAGCATGGCAAATGCCTCCGTTTACAGCAGTTTTTCTATATCTCTTTCAAAACTTTCAGCCGACTCGTTATCCTTCATGGCGATGAAAGCAGTATCGTCACCGGCGAGCGTTCCGACCAGACCCGGAATTTCCATACCGTCCAACGCGGCACATGCCGCCGAGGCAAGACCGGGCAAGGTCTTAATAATTATCAGGTTCTGAGCGCTGGCGTATGAGGTGACGCTCTCACGGAAAATCTTTTTCAGCCGCAAATCATAGTCTGTTGCGTCATCACGTCCCGCTGCAACATAGCGGTATTTCCCGCTCGCAGTGAGCTCCTTCATCAGCCTAAGCTCCTTAATATCGCGCGAGAGCGTTGCCTGTGTGCTCTTGACGCCCTGAGAGTACAGCTCCTCGATAAGTTGATTTTGTGTTTCAACATCCTTGCCGGTTATAATCTCCAGGATCTTTTTCTGTCTTGCAGATTTCATTGCCTAACCTCCCAGTTTTTTCAGTGCTATATCGTAGAAACTCTTTTCGGTTACATGAGCCATAACAGCGCAATTTTTCGATTTGGTAATTCTTATCTCGTCGCCATCATTTACCGGCAACGGATCGCAGCCGTCAACCGCTAGCCAGACATTTTTACCGGCGTTATTCAGGTTCTTAATGGTCACGCACCTGTCGGAAGCGAGAACAAAAGGGCGCGCGCTCATCAGATGTGCGCAAATCGGAGTCAGGATAATGTTCTCTGCCGTGGGCTCTACGACAGGGCCTCCCGCAGAAAGCGAATATGCCGTTGAACCCGTCGGGCTCGCAATAATTACTCCGTCGCCCGAATAGGCCGTTATCATCGCTCCGTCGCCGTAGGCTTCAATGTTCATGGCTCTGGCAGTGCAGCTGATTACCGCATCGTTCAGGGCAGTGTCGCGGAAAACGCATTTTCCGTTTCGTAATAGCTCAACGTCAAGCATCATGCGCTTTATTGGAGTAAACTCACCGGCCGCTGCCCGGAGCATAAATTCCATGTCCCCCGGCTCAATCTCCGCCATGAAGCCCTTGCGCCCGAGATTAACGCCCAGCAGCGGGATTTGCGATTGCATAACGGCACGCGCTGTTTTCAAAATCGTTCCGTCTCCTCCAAAGGAGATAAGCAGATCCGCATCCTTAACTGCGTCCTCAAGCGGAACTGTGCTCCAGCCCTCCGGAAGACAGAAAACACCTTCCCTGACCTTAATTATGCTCAGTACAGTTTCGTGTCCTGCCGCCTCAATGGCTACTTTTGTATTAAGTGTTACGGAAAAGTCCTCGTCGCAGTCAGGATTGATGCACAGAACGATTTTTCTGTTTTTTTCAGACATTGGCTTCTCCTTTCACTCTTGTTTTTCAAATTCATTATGGGCCAGCTCGACCACCTTCTCTGGGTCGGGGTATTTTATTTTGTGCCCTCCCTTTCGGAGCAGGGCAAGATATTCAATGTTCCCCTCCGGTCCGCGGATGGGTGAATAGGAAAGATTCTGCGGGGAGAACCCGGCGGAGGGCGCAAAATCCAAAATGCTTCGGATTACTTCAAGCTGCGTCGATTTTTCGCGCACAACGCCCTTTTTCCCTACCTTTTCCCTGCCCGCCTCAAACTGAGGCTTTATCAGACAAATGAGGAAAGAATCGAGTGCGAGCAGGGCGCAAACCGCCTGCAAAACCAGCTTAATCGAGATGAATGACAGATCCATTACCGCCAGTGACGGCGTTTCGTCAAGATGTTCGGGAGTGAGATAACGAATGTTCGTTCGCTCCATTGAAACAACGCGCTCATCCTTGCGCAGGCTCCAGGCAAGCTGCCCATAGCCTACATCCACAGCATATACTTTTTTCGCCCCGTTTTGCAGCAAAACGTCAGTAAAGCCGCCTGTGGAGGCGCCGCAGTCAATGCACACATGCCCTGCAGGGTCAATTTCAAACTCGGCCAGAGCCTTTTCCAGCTTTAAGCCGCCGCGGCTCACATATGGCATCGTTTCTCCCCGCAGCTCAACTACCGCGTCTTCAGCAACAGGCGTTCCGGGCTTATCCACCCGCTGACCGTTGACAAAAACCTGACCGGACATGACAGAGGTTTTTGCCCGCTCCCTGCTTGAAACCAGACGTCTGTCAAACACCAGCTGATCAATGCGGACTTTTTTCATTCTGCCGCCTCCGCCGTTTGATTAAACAGCTCCCTAACAGATCGGGAAATTCCCGTTGCATCCAGACCGTAAAGCGCATATAGCTCCTCCGGCTCGCCTTGCCTGACTACGCCGGTTCCGAGATTGAGGCATTTCGCCCCCTTTAGGTAAACGCCGTGCTGCGCGCAGGCCGCAAGCAGCCTCTCTCCGACGCTGCCGTGGGCACATACTTCTTCTGCGATGACTAATACGCCTGTTTTTTCAAGTGACCTGAGCACAGTTTTATAGTCGATGGGATTGATAAGATTCAACTTGATAACTTCAGCCGAGATACCCAAACTCTTTAGATTTTCCGCAGCCTCAAGCGCATGATTAATCAATATTCCGTATGTTACAAGTGTGACGCCGCTGCCCTCTTTGAGGACGATTGCCGGAGCGGTTCCGGTGTCTTGAACAAAAGCTCCCTCGCTGCCTCGCGGGAATCTAACGGCAACAGGTCCCGCGACGCGATAAATAGCTGTGCTAAGCATTGAGCGCAGTTCTGCATAGTTTGCCGGGCACAGCACAGCCATGTTCGGTACGCTGCAAAGGTAGGAAACATCAAAGCTGCCCTGATGTGTTTCTCCGTCGCGGCCCACAATGCCTGCCCTGTCTACTGCAAGGACAACATGGAGCTTCGAGAGCGCAACATCGTGAATCAGCATATCATAGCTGCGCTGCAAAAAAGTTGAATAGACCGCAAACACAGGTACAAGTCCCTGAGCCGCCATGCCGGAAGCCATGGTGACAGCATTGCCCTCTGCTATGCCAACGTCAAAGAATCTCTCCGGAAGGCGTTCGGCAAAATGGGTCAAGCCTGTTCCGGCTGTCATTGAGGCGGTAAGGGCCGTAATTTTCTCGTCAATGGCGGCAAGCGCAGTCAGCTCCGCTCCAAAAATATCGGAAAAGCAGGTTTCCGCCGTGCCGTTAACACCGTTCTCCGCATCGAACCGACCCACGCCATGATAGGTTTCGGGCTCATTTTCCGCAAACGGATAGCCCTTCCCCTTCTGAGTCTTAACATGAACGACAACCGGAGCGTTTAGCTCCTTCGCCCAACGCAGCAAAGATTCCATCTGCTCGATATCGTGTCCGTCAACAGGTCCAAAATACTGAAAACCGAGATCGTAAAACATATTGTGCGGCAATAGGCGGCGTTTGAGCCACTCCTTGATCCTGTGGTTGAAATTGTAAATTGCGGGTACTTTTCCAAAAATGCTGCGGTAGCGGCGCTTGAAACGGATGTAGCCCGGTTTCAGGCGCAGCGAGGAAAGAACGCTTGAAACGCCTCCGACGTTCGCATCGATAGACATGCCGTTGTCATTGATGATAACCACCATCGGCTCCTTGGAAAATCCAGCGTTGGAGAGGCCCTCAAAGGCCAATCCTCCCGTGAGAGCGCCGTCGCCGATGACGGCGGCAACGCTGTAATCATCTTGCAGCAGCGTTCGCGCCCTTGCCATGCCCAAAGCTGTAGAAACAGAGGTAGAAGCGTGCCCGGCAATAGAAGCGTCATGCACGCTCTCCTCCGGTTTGGGAAATCCGGACATTCCGCCAAGGCATCGGAGGGTAGCAAAACCATTTTTGCGCCCGGTGAGCAGCTTGTGTACATAGGTTTGGTGCCCCACGTCGAAAACCAGCCGGTCTGTGGACGTGTCGTAGACCCGGTGCAAAGCGACAGTAAGCTCGACAACGCCAAGATTGGAGGCCAGATGGCCTCCCGTTTTTGCTACATTTTGTATTAAAAATTCACGGATTTCCGCGCAGAGAACTGAAAGCTCTTCCGAACTCAAGGCTTTGAGGTCATCCGGTGAATTGATTGAATCGAGAATCTTCAAAGCTATAACCCTTTTCCAAAAAATACAGATACATTAGTTATAATAACAAAAACCGCCTGCTTTAGCAAGAGAAAACAGGCGGTTTATTTGATAATATTCACTGAAAATGAATATTCCAACTTGTTCAGTTTTGTCGCTCTGCCAGACCGTCTGCCAATTCGCAGAGAAATTCCGCTTCGGAAAAGCTCTCCAGCACTGTTTTTTTTGCCGAATTAGTGAGGCGTTCAATCATTCCCCTACACGTTTCCTCACCGAAAATATCAATAAAGGTCGTCTTTCCCTCATTCTTGTCCGAGCCGATTGGTTTTCCAAGCGTTTCCGCATTGCTGAGAACATCGAGCATGTCGTCACGGATCTGGAACGCCAGTCCGATGGTCGCTCCGTATTGTGCCGCAGCATCAAGCTGTTTCTTGCCTCCGCCGGCAATGACAACGCCCATGCGGCAAGCTGCATTCAGAAGCGCCGCGGTCTTTCTTGCGTGAATATCCGTTAGCTGCTCCTCGGAGAGTATCTGCCCTTCAAGGCTGATATCCAGATACTGGCCGCCGCAGATCCCGTCAACTCCGGCCGCATCTGCCAGAATTTCTGCGCAGGCAGCCTTTTTCTTTGCAGTCAGCCTGCTGCGCAAAATTGTTCCGAAAGCTTCCGCCTGCAGGGCATCCCCCGCCAGGGTCGCCGTCCACTCACCGAAAACCATATGGTTGGTCGGCTTGCCCCGGCGAAGTTCGTCATTGTCCATGCAGGGCAGATCGTCGTGTATCAGTGTGTAGGTGTGCAGCATTTCAATGGCGCAGGCGGCAGGCAGCGCCTCGTTTATGTCCCCGCCACAGGCACGGCAGAATTCCAGCACCAGCATCGGGCGAATTCTCTTGCCCCCCGCCATCAGGCTGTATTGCATCGCTTCAAGCAGCCTGTCAAAGTTCATGCCGCAGGGCTTAACACGGCTCGCAAGCGCATCTTCTATCATATGCTTATACTCTGCCAAACGTGACTTATAGTCCATTTATTCCTCCGTAAAGGGCAGTTCCTCCGGCTCGCCGTCCTCGCCTTTTTTCAGCTTGACTACCTTCTGCTCCGCCTCATTGAGCATTTTAGTGCAGGCGGTGACGAGGGCGGTGCCCTCCTCGAAAAGCGCCAGCGATTCAGCCAGAGGGGCCTCGCCTTTTTCGAGCTGCTTGACGATTTCGTTCAAGCGCTCGAGTGATTTTTCAAAGCTCTGTTTTTTCTCTGCCATGGAGATATCCCCCCTATTTTTCAGTTATTATTTCGTCCACGGTGCAGCCCAGCGCGCCCTTGCTCAGGCTCAGCCTGAACCAGCTGCCGACTTTTACGGACTTGGCGGCAGTAATCGGTTTTCCCTCGCTGTCAGTTGCAATCGAATAGCCTCTGGCAAGCACTTTCAAGGGACTAAGCGCATCCAAGGATGACGCCAGGCGCACATATTCGTGCTTCTTTTGGTTAATATGATTTGCATATCTGGAACATAACTGCTCGTTTATTCCGTCAAGCTCCTGACGCTTCTGGTCAATATATGCCCCCGGATACCGCATTACCCGCCGGGAGGCGAGATCGTCAATTCTCGTGCGCCTGTCGGAAAGCTTTTTTTGCATCGCCTGCGACAGGCGTATCCCGACTGTTGCCAGCGCATCTCGCAGCTCCTCTCCGTCCGGTACCGCAAGCTCCGCCGCGTTTGAGGGCGTTGCCGCACGAAGATCAGCGACAAAGTCGGCAATCGTCACATCCGGCTCATGCCCGACAGCGGAGATCAGCGGAATTTCCGACTCGAAGATTGCCCGCGCTACTCTCTCGTCGTTAAAGGCCCACAAATCCTCTATTGAACCGCCGCCCCGGCCTGCGATAATCAGGTCCGCAATGTGGTGCTTATTCGCATATTTTATCGCGCCGACTATTTCCGGCGGCGCTTCCTCGCCCTGAACTCTAACGGGCAGAATAATTACCTTGGACAGGGGCCAGCGCTTTCCGAGAACACGGATTATATCCCTTACCGCCGCACCTGCAGAGGAGGTTATCACCGCAATTTTTGACGGATATCGCGGAATCGGCTTTTTGTGCTCCTCGTCAAAAAGACCCTCTTTTTGCAGCTTTTCCTTGAGCTGCTCAAAGGCGATGTGCAGGTCGCCCATTCCCTCTGGCAACAGGTCGTTACAGTAGAGCTGATAAGCCCCGTCTTTGGTATAGACCGCGACGCGGCCTATCGCCGTAACGCCCATTCCGCTCTCCGGCTTGAAGCGCAGCTTTTCCGCCGCGGTTTTGAACATGACGCAGCGAAGCTGGCTCTCCTGATCTTTCAAGGTGAAATAGTGATGACCGGAGGGGTAAACTTTATAATTTGACAGCTCGCCCCGAACCGCGAGACCGCTAAGGAGCGGATCACTGTCGAGGAGCTGCTTTATTCTGTTGTTGAGCTCCGAAACGGACAGTGATGTGAATTCCATCTGTTAATCCTCTGTTACAACGGCTTCTTCCGCCGGCACGTCAATCTCAAAGCCAAATTCCGCTCGCATGAAGCTGCCGAGAATTCCGTTGATAAAGGCGACAGTTTCGGGTTCTTCGTAGCCCTTGGCGAGTTCAACAGCCTCGTTTATCGCCACGCTGTTCGGAATCTCGTCCATGAACAGCACCTCAAACATCGCATTGCGCAGAATTGCCGCGGCAATGCGGGAGATTCGGGAGAGCTTCCAGCCCTTGGTGTATTTTTCTATTCTCTCGTCCAGCTCGGCACGATGTTTCTGCGTACCTGTTACAATTGCTTTGATATAATCTAGCTGCTTCTTAGACGGGTATTCTGCAAACAGCTCGTCCTCCTGGGCGAGTGTGGAATAGTATTCCTTATCGAAAAAAGCATCCAGCTCTTCGTTGATATTATCGCCGCTCTGCGCGGCTGCAAAACCCAGCTGAATCGCGATTTCTCGCGCCACTGTTCTGGTCATCGTTTTTCCCCCATGAATTACTTTTTCTCCGCAAGACGCAAAATGAAAGCGGAGAGCTTTCTCCGCTTTCATACAGCTCAGTTATTTGTCGCTGATGCCCTTAAAGGAAACCCCGCTCACATGAACATTAACAACCGGCGAGAAGCCCGCCATGGATTCAAGGGAGTTTGCCACCGCTGCCTGAACGTTTTTTGCAACCTCGGTGACAACGCTGCCGAAAGTGACAACGATAAGAACATCTATCGTGATCAGGTCGTTATCAAAACTGACCTTGACGCCCTTGGTCAGAGTGCGCTTGCCTATGAAATCGAGAATGTCGTTGCCCACGGTATTGGAAAGGCCGGACACACCCTCTACCTCAGAGATTGCAGCGCTCACCATTGAAGCTATCACATCTTCGGATATGTTGATGTTTCCCTTTTCGGTTTCTGTGGTCATATAGTTATCAGCCATTAATATAACCTCCTTATGGACTGAAGTTATTGTTATCACAATTAATAGCTATTCTACCACAGTGCGTCCGAAAAATAAAGCAAAAAGTATTTTTATTCATAAAGATATGCTACATCGCCACCATAGGTTTCGGCGCTGCCGCCTGCCGGAGGGGCTTCACCCTCTGCTCCGGCGCTGTCATCAGGCAAAGTATCCGGATTAACGGCGGGACTTGCTGCCGGGCTCGCATCAGGTGCTGCAGCCGCAGGCTTTTTAACTTCAATAACGCGAATCTGCCCTGCGGTATAATCCGTTTCGCTGACAATTGCGTCTGTGATTTTTGCGACCTCTGCTGCGCTGAGTCCTTCTGCCGGCGCGGGAACGGCAATGATGATACCATCCGCGCTCATGAATGCAACGCACTCGGAAAAGTTCTTCGCCAGCAGCAGGTTTTCAATTTGCGTCTCCTGCATCGTGTATGTTGCCATTACCGAAATCGCACCCATCGCCCCGTCAATCGTCTCCTGTGACGCGGTTTCGGAAGTCGCTGCCGCTTCAAGCAGGGCAAGCGCCTCGTCACGGGACTGCTGCCTTGTCAGGCGTGCCTGCGCAAAGTATTCCGAATAAAAATCTTCATCAGACACAATAGTTTCTTCGTCTGATTTTGCTGCTGCCAGTTCCGCATCAGAAAAAACGCTCTCTTCGGCCTGCTGGTTGTTGTATGCCCAGTTGAGGTAAACCGCAGCGGCAACGCACAACAGCACCACAATAAGGGTCACATTCCTCTTCACGTTCTTCATTTTCTTATTCCCTTTTTTCGTTTCTTCCATAGTTTATGCCATCTCCATTACTCTTATTTTATCGGCTTTAAGACCTGTGAAGGCCGTCACCGCCTGAGTTATTTCAAGCCTGACCCTTGAAGCGCCTGCACCCTCGCAGACAATTACCGCACCTAAATATGTTGGGTTTACATAATATAGCTCAACAACTTTTTGGTTCCCGCTCGAAGAGAGCACGAGTGTTTCCTCTCCGCTTTCCGCCAGCTCACGCGACACACTGCCCCCCACAGAGAGCAGAACACTCACCTGCCCTGCTCCCTTGATTTTCGAGAGCAAGCTTTCGAGCCTCTTCTCCTCGTTTTCTACGGAGAAGTCGGGCGCCGTTATCTCTGTTGTGGCTGTGGTTTCAGTATTCTCATCTGTTTTATTGCCGCCTGTGGGCAAAAGCAGAATTACAAGCCCAACTCCGAGGACTATCAGGGCGTATTTGTTCTTTATCAGTCCGCCAAGCTTTGACATTACTGTTTTATCCTTCATTTTCCGCTTCGCTCCAATACTGTCTACTTTGAGGAACACCCAATTCGCCCTCAATATATGACGAGAGCTTATTTCTTTCCGCTATGCCCGTTTTGGCCTGTAATTGCACCTCATATGGATACCAAAAGCTCTCATCACCCCATTTCAAAACTACTTTAACCGTTAAATCTGAAATTCCCAAGGTTTGTGCTTTGTCCAATATATATGAATTGAGCTGCTCTTCTATGATGCTTCTGCTGAGATTTGTCCGGCTTTTTTCCGCGTCGCCGGCAATCTCGTCCGCCTGCGCGCGGTATTTTGCCATGTCAATTGACAGCCATGTTGAATTTCTGTCCAGAATCGGGCCGACCAGCGCAATGATCAAGACAACGCCGGTAAGAACCTTCAGAATATTTTTTACTTTTCCCTTTGGAGTCAACGTGAGCGCCGCGCCGCAGACGACCGCCGCCCCGGCAAGACCCCGAATCCAATCTCCCAAGCCGTCCATCATAGCGACCCCACCGCCTTCATGCTCGAATACACCGATATAAACAGCATTATTCCGGCTGCGCCAACAAGCCCAAGAACCAAGCCGAACGCTGTCCCTACCCCGCTAATCAGGTCGGCGGTTCGCTTGTCCGTCAGAGTTTCAGACAGCGCTGCGGTTCCCTTATAGATCAGAAAGTGCGCGCCGAGCTTCAAAACCGGCCCGAGGCACACGGCGGCAACGGCGACAAGGCCAAAAACACCGATCGTGTTTCGGACGATCCCCGCGCCTGAAACCAGCGTTTCCGCCGCGTCTGAGAGGACTCCCCCAACAACGGGAAGCATTGTGCCAAGTGCTGTTTTCGTAACGCGCGCGGCGGTTTCATCCGCTTTACCGCTCACTATTCCGCTGATGCTCAGATAGGCCGTAAAGGCCATCACCAAAAGCGTGAGCACTGTTGTCGCAATCCACTTGAGCATGTCCGCAACCTTGCTGAGCGTGTCCCTGCCGAGAGCAGCTCCCGCAATAACAGCAGCAAGGTAGGCTGTAATCAGCGGCAGGATGATATTGGTTCCCAAACTGATTAGAATGTCCATAAACATCGCTGTTGCGGCATATTTTGCAGCCGCGGAGGTGAAGGCTCCGGCGCTGACGGCAGCGGCGCAGAGCGTCGGCAAAACCGCTTTTGAAAAATCCGAGAGAGTGTTTAAAGTCGCAACACCTAGCCCGATGAAGCTGTTTACATTATCTATTGCCACCGCAGAAATCGCGATTACTCCGCACAGTGATACTGCGTCTTTCGCGGCGCCCTCGCTCATCGCGGAGCCTGCCAAAGAGCAGAGCAGCACTATTGTTAGAATCAGCATTCCGGACTTGAGGGCAACCTTGAAAATGCCCAAACCGTTCTCCTTGAGCTCGTCCATCAGGGCGTCGAGCCCTTTTTGACCGCCGGAGGTATCCGTCATGTCAATTCCGCCGATTATCTCCCGGGCTTCGTCCGGAAGGGCGGCCTGCACGCTGTCGGTCTGTTCTTTGATCTCAGGAGGTCTTACTATGTCCTCATCCGGTTCAACAGCATGGGCCCACGCGGGAATCGCAGCGAATGCGGCGATTATTATAAGTGTGAATATCAGCTTTTTCATGCCAATTCACCTATCATTCTCAGCAGCGTTTTTATCAGAGGCAGGGATACATATAAGGCGCAGATAGCCCCGCAGATTTCAACCGTTGAAGCCACTGCCGACTGTCCCGCGTCTTTGCACAGCTCACTTCCTAGACGCGCCGTTATTCCAATGCCCACGCATTTGAGCACCGGCACCGTGTAGGCAGAGGAAAGCGCGGAGTTTAGCGCCGCCAGCTCCAGCACCTCAGCCACGGAAGAATACAGCGTCAGTCCCATCAGCATTATCACGCCGCAAATCGCCAGAGAGAGGATTGTTGAAAATTCGGGGTTTGTCCGTTTAATCAGCAGCGTTAAAACCGTGCCTGTCACTCCGATGACTGTAGCTTTGATAACTATATCCATAGCTACAATCCAAAGAGATTCTTTATGAGATCAAAAAGGCTGCTAATCTCCTGAACCACTAGCGCCAGAACCACAACCAGCGCTGTAAGAGTCACCATGAGAGCCTGGTCGTCACGTCCTGAGCGGGTGAGAATAATATTTAGAACGGCGACAAGTATTCCTATCGCCGCGATTTTGAATATCAGATCAACTTGCATTTTCTCCTCCCAAGCTATCGCCTGTCCGTTTTCTACTCGTATTAAATGAACATTGCCGCCAACATAAATCCAGCGGTCAGGCCCAGCCCGGGATAGAGCCTTTTGCCTTCTTTTGCCTTATCCGCAGCGAGCCTGTATTCCGGCTCCAGGCGGGAAATGCAGCTGTCAAGGGCAGCTGTTTGCTCCTCCACCGAAAAGCGTCCCATAAAGGCTCCCGCCTTGCACAGCAGCAGCCGCTGATTTTCGCTGATGTACAGGCTTTTGTCGCCCATTACCGCACTTGTCCAGATATTTTCGAAACTCTCGTCGCCCAAAAGCTGCATTGCTGTATGCAGCTTTTCGTAGAATCCGCGCAGCTCCTGCCTGCTCGCCGCTGACAGTTCCGCAATCAAATCCGGCAGCGGCATTGCGGTTGCCCTGAGCTCAGAGCTCATATACTGCAATGAGTCAATGATGGCTCTTATACAACGTTCGCTTTTTTGCAGAGCCATCGCGCGCACAAGACCAAACAAACTGCAGCCGATTATGACAGTCAAGGCCCCGAGGATTCTCATCACAGTTCCTCCACAGCATAGCTGCGCCTGCCTTTTGTGTTTGTAATCGTGACCGCTTTGCTGAAGATTCTCCGCTCCAAAAGCTGGCGGTAGAGCGGTCTTTCAGATAAATCCCTGACGCTTGCCGCATGGGCGGTTGCGAGCAGCTCAACTCCGCAGTTTGCCGCCATCTCGGCGGCTAAAACGTCGTTTGGCGCGGTTATCTCGTCGAAGGCAATTATCTGCGGCGACATCGAGCGCAGCACCAGATAAATACCCTGTGTCTTTGGCGCGCCTGTCAGAACATCCGTTCTGCGTCCAACCTCAAAACAGGGCTTGCCGTCAAAAATTCCGGCAATTTCACTGCGCTCATCGATAAGTGAAATGCGCTTTCCGCTCTCTGAAAGAAGTCTGACCAGCTCACGCAGCAGCGTGGTTTTTCCCGCACCCGGTGGAGAGAGTATGAGAGTGGATCTAAAGCTGTTATCCGCGATTTTGTTGAACACCTCATCGCCGCAGCCTCTCTTTTCTCTGGGAATTCTTATGCATATCGATGACAGCCGCCTGAGACTGCTAATTTCCTCCCCCTCGGTTACTGCCGTGCCGCAAAGTCCCATACGGCAGCCACCCTCGGAGGTCACAAAGCCCATTTTGATACTGTCGGAATATGTATGCACCGAGGCTCGGGTCGCTATTTCCAGCGATAGCTGAAGCTCAGCCGCGGAGACAATATGCTCTGGAAGAATTGTCACCTCACGGTCACCTATTACGACTGCGGGCGCTTGTCCGGCACGCAGACGAAGCTCCTCAGCCTCATTTACGATGTGCTCCGGCAGCTCCGCAGCCATGCTCCGCAGTACAGGCGGCAGAAGCCTTGTTGCTCTTGAAAACTCAACAGAACCATTCATTTGTTTCACCTGCCTTTGTCACATTCTATTTCGGACAGGCCGGAAATATGAATGGCGGACAACAAAAAGGACAGGCATTTTTTGCCTGTCCTTGTCGGTATATTCTTCTATTGGGCTGTTTTCTTTTTTCTTGGTTTCGGAATGGCCGTTACCGGCTCTAAGAGCAACACAATTTTCTTCGAAAGCTCTGAATCGTCAATGTCCAAAATGTAATGCTCTTTGCTGCCCTCGTAGGGATAGCCGCATTCAGCGTTTTGCATTTCCTGAGCAATGCAGTCCAGTTTCTTTACGAAAACCGTGTCGTCACAGACGAGTAAAATTGGCTTGTCGTTGACATACACCATGTATTCCCCGAACATTTTCCTGTAACGCACATCGCCGACACCGGCAATTTGTTCGCAGACAAATTCTATGAATTCAATACTTGTAGCCATCTTTCTTCTCCTATTTTATCTTTCTGCATTCGAGATAATAACGCTTATCGCGGCTCGGACCAATAGAAAAGCTCTTTGCCGGGAATGCCCCGCTGCGAATGACCGATTCAAAGAGCTCTTTCTTCTCAAAGCACGGCATCAGCAGGCCGCAGCAGCCTGGCTTTGCTGACATTTCGACAGCTGCTTCATCATCGTGGATATAGTCGAGTTTTCCTCCATATTGGTTTACATAATCTTCCACAAACCTTTGCGCTCCGGCAATTGTATCGCCGATTGTATGCCCGCAAACAGTAAGCTCCAGTTGCTCGGAACCACAAAGCAGCTTCAGCTTTCTGGGGTTTTTGTCTGACATGCTAAACGATTCGAAATACTTCCGGGCGTCAGAGAAAAAACTGCGGGTATCTGTGTCGAATATTACGCGGTGAATCGGCTCAAATTCAATTGACCTATCGTGTATGTTTACCAGCTCGGCAAGACCGAAGCGCGCAGGATGATTCTCACGTTCCTGCGGCGTCAACGCGGGTTTCAGCCGCTCCCAGCACATCTTTGCCGTGGCAAGACTGTGGTTGCCGTCGCCCATTGCGATTATTACGGGCGCTTTGCCGTCAAGCGCATAGCGTTTTTCTAAATATTCGGGGTCAGAGAGTGCCTCAAGCGCGTCTTCAACAGCCTGCACTGCCGCACCCTGAACGCGTCTGCCGCAAATATGCCCTCCCCCGTCAATAAGGTCAAAGTCGTAGAGCAGCTCGCCTTTTTCAAGCCCTCTGAACATCGTGTTCTCCGGATCGTCAACAAATACCACCACATGCGGCAGCTCCAGTGACGCGGCCTCTCGAACCTTCACCCTAGGAGGCAGACGGCTTTCCACCGTTCCCTCAGTGCAGTGGATCGGAGATTCGGAGGTTTCGCTGTAATCATAGGCTTCAAGGTCAATGAGCCCGAGAATTCCGCGGCGTTTTTCACCGACGGTCATGTCGCGCTCTATGTAAATAAAAGAGTTTTCAATTGTCTCAAAGATTCCGGAGGTGAGATAATCAGCCATTGCCGTGTTTATCTTTTTTGTCTCCTCTTCAATGCTATGCGTTTCAAGAAATGCCTCTGGAAAGATAAGCCGCAAAGTAGAGGGCGATTCCCCCACTCTTTCGCTGAGTGAATCCCAGTACTCCGGCTGGGCAGTATACTGGTCGCAGGCAATCACGCTCCAAAGCTTCATATCTACATCCCTCGGCAGCAGGATATCCCCCGGGATAAACATTCTTTTCATAAGCACCTCCAGTTGCGTAGTAATCCGATTTTAACAAATGCAGGCCTGATAAGCAAGAGGCCTAAACGCAAAATAATTAATATAGACCTTTCGACAAAATTGTGCTAACATCGACACATGAATTTTTGTAAGGGAGCTCTCTGATGATGGAAAACGTTCTGACTGTTAAGCGGTCTTTAATCGAGCAGTATATCCCGCAGGCGGGAATAACAAGTGAAAACGTTGATACAGTGGTTAACATAATTTTGTCTAATCATGAGTTTTTGCCTCGCCCCGAGGCCGAAGAGGATCCATCGCATAAGCAGATAATCCCATATGTTGTTCTCTGCCGCGGGGATGAGGTGTTTGCCACGCGCAGACTGAACAAAGGCGGAGAATCTCGCTTGCACGGCCTGATTTCACTGGGCATCGGAGGGCACATCAACCCCGAAGCTGACGGAGACGGCTCTGACGTTCTCTATCGCGGTCTGCGGCGTGAGCTTGAGGAAGAAGTTGACATAACATCATATGGCAACCTTGTTCCCAGGGGCATGATTAATGACGACACAAATGAAGTGGGCAAGGTTCATCTGGGTATGTGCTTCACAATGGAGGTTTCCGGTGCGGTAAAAGTGCGTGAAACAGAGAAGCTGGAAGGTCTGTGGCTCAAGCGTTCGCAGCTCGCCGGGATGGCTGAGGAAATGGAAACATGGTCGCAGCTGGTGGTTGCCGCGTTTTTCGAGAAGTGATTAGTTCAATGGAATGAAGAAAGCCCCGTACAAGACTGTACGGGGCTTTCGCCTGATTTGCCCGGGCTGACAAATCCGGCAGTGCGAAGAATATATTTTGGAGAGATGAGAAGGTTATTTTACTTCTTTGCCCTTTCCTGCCCGAATCAGCAGGAATCCCAAGGCAGTGGTGATGATGGTGCCTATAATCAAAGTCCAGAGTGGAAGTCCTCCACCGGCATCCTTGAACAAGAAGAACAGCGAAAGCAAAATGCAGGCTTCGCAGAGAATCGCACAAATCATAAGTCCGGCATTTCCTCCGGGAACCTTGTAAACGCGCTCGGTATCCGGATCCTTTTTGCGGAGCGTGACCGCCGCCGGGAACATGAACAGATATGGCAGCATGAATATCACGAAGCTAAAGGCCAGGATTGTCCAAAAGACGTCATTTGCGTTACCGGACAAGGCAAAGTTCAAAACAAGCAGCAAGGTCGAGAGGATTCCCATGATGATGAAGAGAGAATCAGGTGTGTCATACTTCTTGTTACGATGGCCGAGAAGTTTTGATCTCTTGTCAAGCTCTGATGCGGCAAACACTTCGTTTGCACCCATAGTCCAGGAGACCATGTTAGCAACAAGTGAAAGTGCAGCTACAACGATTACAATAATAAACACAGGCTGAGCTGCCGGTCCGAGAACGCTGCAAAGCTCTTCGAGAGCGAAGAAGAAACCGTCGACTGTGTCGACCTGCGCCGCAGGGATAGCAGCGAGAATTCCGAAGGTGCCGAAAACATAGAGCGCAGTGATTGCGACGCCGGCAAAAATGGTCATCTTAGGAATTGTCTTTCCGGGGTCTTTAATCTTGCTGCCTATTGAGCCTATCAGCTCAAAGCCCAGCAGGTTATACACAATTGCGGCAATATACTGCGTTGTATTGTCCCAGCTTGGGATGAAAGCCTTGAGGCTGAAATCGTTTTGCAGACCAAACTTGATTGCATATGCAATCCCGAGGCCGCCGAAGATGAGCAAAACTGCAACTTTCGCGAATGCCGCGACTGCTGTAACCGTAACTGAGAGCTCGATGCCGCGGATTCCGATTAATACGATCACCCAGCACATCAGTGTTGCAATGCCGCAGAGCAGCCAGGGCGATGCGTCGGGAACAAAGGTGTATGAAATCCAGTAGGCAAAGGCGATAAATACTGCAGGCATCCAGAACGCAACGTTGATCCAATAATACCAGCCCACCATGACCGCAGGCTTTTCACCGTATGCCCTTTTGACCCAGCTGTAAATGCCGCCGTCATCAGGATATGTCGAGCCGAGTTCCGCGCTTAAAAGCCCGTAAGGCAGGAAGAAAATCACCGCGGTGATAATCCAAATGGTTATTGACGAAACGCCGATAATTGCCGGGGCAACGAAGGTGTCAAGCACCAAGATACTGCAAATCGTGAATAGTATGCTTTTCCATAGGCTAACTTTTTTTGTTTCCATTTATTAATCCTCCTCTTGTGTTTTGACCGCGTAGCGCAGTCGCCTGGTCTACATGGTTATAACTGTTCCGCTCTTTCCTTCCATTGCCAGAGGCGCCTTTTCAAGTGAGGCGATGACAGCGCGGCGGCCGGGCTTACTGGAAGCAAAGGCTATTGCGGCTTCAACCTTGGGAAGCATGCTTCCCGGGGCAAAATGGCCTTCCGCCGCAAGTTCTTTGGCTCTTTCAACTGTGATTTCGTTCAGCTCTTCCTGATTGGGCTTGCCGTAATTAATGCAAACTCTGTCAACCGCGGTAAGGATAAAGAAATAGTCTGCATTGGTCAGCTCGGCGAGTTTTGCAGAGGCAAAGTCTTTGTCGATAACGGCAGGCACTCCCTCGTAGTCGCCGTCACCATCCCTGACCACCGGGATTCCGCCGCCTCCGCAGGCGATTACTATAAACTCGTGGTCAAGCAGATTGAGAATACTTTCTTTTTCAACGATGTCAACCGGTCTGGGGGATGCAACCATTTGACGCCAACCACGACCCGCGTCTTCTTTAAAGACAGCGCCGGGATTTTGGGACATAAGCTGCTTTGCCTCTTCCTCGGAGTAAAACGCGCCTATGGGCTTGGTCGGGTTATTAAACGCCGGGTCATTCGGGTCTACCTCGACTTGGGTCACAATTGTAGCAACATGCCAGGGCATTCCCTCTATGCGAAGCTCACGCTGTATTCCGTTCTGAAGATGATATCCGATGTAACCCTGACTGAGCGCAGTGCACTCGGGCAGGGGAAAATGAGCGACCTTGTCGTTAATATCAGCCGCTGTGTCAAGGCCAAGCTTTATCATACCTACCTGTGGCCCGTTGCCGTGGCTGACAACGATTTCGTGTCCCTGCTTGATTAGCCCGATAAGTGAGGGCGCGGCCTCGTCAATGCGCTGCTGCTGCTCTGCAGGAGTGTTGCCAAGTGCGTTTCCGCCCAGAGCTATTACTATTCTTGCCATAGAAAATGATCCTTTCTACTTCGCCATGCCCCGGAGCGAGGTTTTTTCCTCTCTCCGAGGCTCAGGCGCTTTTCAAAAAGCAGTTATTTGGGCTGCTGCTGGGTAATGCAGTGAACGTTGCCTCCACCGTAAACTACTTCAACGGTGTCTACGCCCACAGCCTTGCGTTCCGGGAACATTGCCTGAACCTGCTGGAGGGCGAGAGCGTCGTTTTCATCACCGTACTGCGGAACGATAACTCCGCCGTTAACAATGAGGAAGTTCATATAGGAAGCGATGCACAGATCGCCGTCCTCACGAGGGATCGTGCCCTCAACATAGTCGATTGCGAAGTCACCCTTGATTGTGACGTTCTTCTTTGGCATGCAGAGCTTATGAACAACCAGTTTGCGGCCTTTTGCGTCCGTCTCGTTGATCAGATAGTTATAGGCATCCTGACAGGCCTGGTAGAAAGGATCATTCTTGTCTTCAGTCCAGATGCAGGCAACTTCTCCGGGGCGGACAAAGCAGGCGACGTCATCAACGTGACCGTTGGTTTCCTCAGGGTCAATGCCGTCTTTTATCCATAAAACCTTTTCAACGTTAAGGTATTCTTTAAGCATACCTTCAATTTCTTCTCTGCTCATATGGGGGTTACGCCCCTCAGAGAGCAGGCACATTTCGGTTGTGAGCACGGTTCCCTCGCCGTCAACGTGGAAGGAGCCTCCTTCAAGAACGAATCCGGGGGTACGATAGGTATCGACTCCCTCGATTTCGCAGACCTTCTGTGCCAGCGCCTGGTCATTATCCCAAGGAAAGTAGAGCCCGTCAACCAGTCCGCCCCAGGCGTTGAAATCCCAGTCCACTGCGCGGACATCACCGTTAGCATTTTTCACAAAGCTCGGGCCGCAGTCGCGGATCCACGAGTCATCGTTACTCATTTCAACGACTCTTATTTCAGCGGGGAGCTGATTGCGGCAGTTAGCGTACTGCTTATTGGAAACGACCATAGTGACAGGCTCGAACTCACTGATAGCCTTGGCGACATTTGCGAACGCCTTCTGAGCCGGCTTACCGCCGTCCCGCCAGTTGTCCGGACGCTCCGGCCAGATCATCCACACCTGCTTGTGGGGCTCATATTCTCCGGGCATACGGTAGCCGTCTTTTTTAGGGGTACTGTCAATTCTCTTAGCCATAATTCTTACTACCTTTCACATTCTAGTATCGTTAATCAGTGGCAGCAGCAATCGTGCTTCTTTTCGTGACCTGTGCAGCAGCCGTGCGCATGCCCGTGTCCGGTGCAGCAATGGTCACCGCCGCAGCAATCAGAAAGGCCTCTTTCGCTCATAAAGCCCATGAGCTCTTCCTTTACTGCCTCTTTTTCTGCCTTCGTGCCGTCCTTCTGATAGCGGGTGAAGTAAACCAGCAATCCGCGCATTGCGGTCAGTCGGTTGCCGGCCTCGTCAAACGCGATTGAGATATTGGAGTCGAGGACCTCATCAGTCACTTCCTCGCCGCGTGTTGCAGGCAGGCAGTGGAGGAACTTTGCACCCAGCGCGCACTTGCTCATCATTTCCTTGTTCACCTGATACTTAGGCATGAATATTCTGTTGCGCTCCTCGGGGGAGAGTTCAGATTCGTAGAGGCCGTACCATACGTCAGTGTATATGAAGTCCGCGCCGGTAAGAGCGGCTTCCTCATCGTCGGTTACGAGCCAGGTTCCGCCGGAGCAGCGGCAGTTTTTCTCAAGTTCTTTCTTGTGATGCTCATTAAGCTGATAGCCCTCAGGTCCGTAGTGAACAAAATGCATCCCGAGATTTGTGCAGATAGAACCGAGGGAGAAGCAAACCTGCGTTGCATCGCCAACGAAAACGACCTTAAGGTCTTCGAGCTTTTTCCCTTTTGGCATATTTTCAATAATTGTAATGAGGTCGGCAATTTCCTGTGTCGGGTGGTTATAGTCACTCATGGCGTTGAGAACCGGAACAGTGCAGACCTTTGCGAGCTTCTCAACAGATTTATGCTCGATGACTCTCGCCATAATTATGTCAACCAACTGTGAGAGAACTTTTCCTGTGTCTTCAACGGTTTCGTGGCCACCGAGTTGGATCATCCCCGGCCCGAGGTATTGGGCATGTCCGCCCATCTGTGCCATTGCGGTTTCAAAGGAAACGCGGGTGCGGGTAGATGACTGCTGAAAAATCATCGCGAGGGTCTTGTTACGCATAAGCGGGGGGTAATATCCTGCCTTTATGCACTTTTTGATTTTGATGGAAAGGTCGATGATGTCGAGAAGTTCCTCTTTTGTGAAATTGTTGGTGTCAACAAAATGTCTGAGCTCTGCCATGATTATTTTTCCTCCTAAAAGTGTCTTTATATCCCCTAATAAAAGGGGCAAATTAGCGTTGATTTCTTTCCTGATCTTTATCTTAATCATAGACTATAAACTATGCAGTTTAACATCCAGCAAAAGGCTTGTATTTTGTGCATAATTGCATTATTCAGGTTTATTTTATCTATACCTTTCGTAATATTTAACATAAACTATCCGGCTGTTTTGTTGGAAGTGTTATCCAGTTTCTGCCAGTAAAAACTGGTTGCATTGAGAAGAAATCTTGGCTATACTGTCATTAGGATAACCAAATATAACGTACATACTATTCTTCGGAGGCGGCGCGTGGAGTATTTCCTGTTTTTACTGAACATACTGCTTACAACTGCGTTTGCAGCTTCGATCGCAAGCGCTTATTATCTCTTTCAGGTTCGTGGCGGAAAAGTATTTATCGCTCTGGGCCTGCTTTTCTGCTTCTATTTTATCGACAATATTCTTGTTTTTATGACAGAGGTTATCCCCTCTTTTGCGATTGTATATGATAGAATTTTTATGACCTCTCCGATTTTCAAGGCGTTTTTCCACATCGGTATGGTCGCGTGCTATGTTTATATTCACAAACAGATTCTGCGGGAGTCGATCAACTCAATCGACTACGTTATCCTTATTATTTACGGTATGATACTTTTCACCGTTCGCTTTATTACAAACGACGCGCTCAGCTCCTGGGCGTATTTTCTCCCGACACAGCTACTCAACGGCGGATTGGCTGTTTACGGCCTCATCCGCATGAGAACCTATCCGCACGGATATCAGCGATTGTTGTATAAGCTATATAAAATGCTTTGCATTTGGACTGTTATTTTCAATATTCTGGTTATTGCTGAAGATACATACGTAATATTTAATATTGACGACTACACGGCCGGTACGGCCGGTGTCTTCAATCGCAATATTACCGAAAATCTCTTGCTCCTGTTCTATGCCTTCAATCTCCTGCGCTTTACACGTCTTGTCCTGCTGCATCACGATGTAAGCGTGTTCGGTCCGGTGCTTGTCCCCTCAAAAAACGTCATCTCAACTATGGACGCCTTTTGCCATCTGAATTCTCTGACAGACCGCGAAAGAGATGTTTTGACCGAGCTGCTTGACGGACGCAGTATAATTGAAGTCAGCGAAAAGCTCTATATTTCCGTCGGAACGGTCAAAACCCATATTCACAACATTTATAGAAAAGCCGAAGTCACAAAAAAATCCGAGCTGCTGCGCAAATACACAAATTTCGAGGCGGAAGTTCAGAGCGAGAAGCACTAGGCGGAATAATATAATCGTTTGGAGAAACGCAATGTATAAAACAACAAACCTTCTCGACCTTAGCCACACAATTGCAAAGCCCCTGCTTGAGAAACTGGAATATCCCTGGCAGGCTCTCCCTCTAATTGGTGAATTTATTATGTCAACCGGTGCGCTGCTTTCAGAAGAACAGTTTGACCATCCTTCGGATAACGTATGGATCGCCAAAACAGCAAAAGTAGCTCCGTCCGCATCCATCACCGGCCCTTGCATCATCTGCGCAAATTCGGAGATCCGCCACTGCGCCTTTATACGCGGCAATGCGCTTATCGGTGAGAATTGCGTTGTCGGTAATTCCGCAGAGCTGAAAAATGTTATCCTTTTCGATAATGTTCAGACGCCCCATTACAACTATGTCGGGGACTCCATTCTCGGCTTTGGGTCACATATGGGAGCAGGTTCTATAACCTCAAATGTAAAGAGCGACAAGAGCCTTGTTGTTGTCAAAAACGGCAAAGAGCAGATAGAAACAGGCTTGAATAAATTTGGTGCAATACTTGGCGACAATGTTGAAGTCGGCTGCAACAGTGTGCTGAATCCCGGCAGCGTTATCGGACGCAATACTAACATCTATCCTATCTCCTCTGTCCGCGGAGTTGTTGCTGAAAACAGTATTTATAAGGCGGCAGATGATATAATAGAGAAGAAATAAGCCGCTTGAAGCAGTTAGCTATTATGTAAACCATGGTAAAAAAGGCTCTTCCAATCGGAAGAGCCTTTTTTATGCTATTATTGCGAAGAAAAAGCTGAATAAATGTAAAACTGAACGATGAAAGCCCTAAGCTGCGACGGGCATTTTCATCTAAATAAAAGCATTAATGCTTTGACAAACGCTTTTTTATTTTTCTCCTCCTGAAGGGCGGTCAGGCTGATTTTATCCTCGGTGGTGGAGCTTTGGCCCTCAACCAGCAGCGGCAGCAAAAAAGCTGAAATCGTGATTGACAGCTTATAAAAAAGCACATCCGGATCCTCTTCCTTTGACTTTTCAGAGAGCCGGTCAACAAAGGCCTTCATGAAATCGTCACCGAAAAAGAATCTTTCAATCAGCATTTGCTCGGCTACAGGGTCTTGCGTCAAGAGCATAAACCGAATTGCGCCCTTATACTGGCTGTAAACATCCAGCAGAAATTTCAGCACCTCCTCCAAGGCTTCTTCATCTCCGGAAAAGTCCTTGGTAAAGTTTGCAAAAACCACCTCCCGAAACCCGTCCATCATCTCGCTTAACGCGACATGCACGAGCTTGTTCTTGTCCCCGAAATGGTAGTTGATTGCCGCAATATTAGTAAATGCGCGGGCGGAAATATCCTTGACGGTAAAGTTTTCGCCTTCTCTTATCAGTTCCTTGGTCGCATCGATAAGAGCACGTTTTGTGTCGGTTTTATTAGCCATAAACACCTCAATTTCAAACGAAGTTTGAAAAGCTATTTCAAACGCAAATCCACCTCTTTATTAATGAAATATTAACATCTTCCGGCTATAATAGCAACATTATTTAAATGCGCATTTTAATTTGTTATATTAATTGCGCATTTTAATTCTGTATTTTAATATTTGAGGTCGTCATGGAAAAGTTCTTTTTGCCCATCATCAAACACAGAAAGCTGGTTCTGATTATCGCTGTTGTTGCTCTGCTGCTTGCAGGCTACATGATAACGCGGATTACCCTGAACACAGATGTTGCTCGCTATCTGCCGGACAACAGCTCGTCAAAGCAAACAGTAACCATTCTACGCGAGAATTTTGGTATCAACGGCGATGCTGAAATATGCGCCGCTGGAACTTCAGCAGATTTCGCTGAGATTGAAAAACTCGTTTCCGAAATAGAATCTCTTGATGAGGTTGCCGCAGTACAGTGGCTTGGCAGCTATGCCGAGCTATTTGACTTTGACGGTGAAAGGCTTGTTTCAGCAGAGCCTTCCCTGCCCGACGAGAATGTAAACAAGGTGTTGCAGGGCCTCTATTTTGAGTATGAGGGCGAAAGTTACTACACCATCACAATTTCACTCACTGCCGCCAATGCGACAAAAGAGGCCGGTCAAGCACTGGCAAAAATTGAAGGTGTTTTCGAAGGGTATTCAAACGACTTTCATTTGGGCGGAACTGCCACTCAGGGCAACAACATGATGAAGACGGCCTTCAGCGAGCTGCCTAAGTTCCTGATAGTGGCAATCATCATTATCATGCTCATTTTACTAATAGCAACTCCCTCGATTGCCGCAGCGCTGATCGTTCTGCTTTCAATCGGTATTTCCATAATCTTTAACCTGGGCACAAACTTCCTGACAACTGACATTTCCATGGTCACATTCTCTGTCGCCGCGATCTTGCAGCTTGCTCTGTCGATGGACTACTCCATATTCCTGACCCACGCCTTTGAAACAACGCGAAAGGAAAATGATGACCTGCCCGCAATGCTGATTGCGCTGAAGAAAACTCTGGTGGTAATTATCGCTTCCGCCGCGACAACAGTTGCAGGATTTTGCGCGCTGTTTGCAATGAAATATACTATGGGCATGGATATGGGTCTTTGCCTTGCAAAGGGTGTTACACTCAGCTTTCTAACTGTCGTTATAATTCAGCCCTGTCTAATGCTTTGCTTCAGAAAATTTGCAGATAAAACAAAGCACAAGTCTTTTGATCCGGAATTCAAGTGGCTGCGCTGCGTTCCGAAAAAGCTGCGTGTTGCAGCGCCTGTGCTTGCGCTCTTGCTGTTGCTTCCGGCGTTTTTCCTGTCAAACAATGTTAATTACTACTACCTCGACAGTCATTATGACAGCGAGGCGGTAGGTGCTAAAGCTGCCTCTCAGGCGACCGGAACGCAGGCGATTTTCGTTTGCGAATCCGATTCAGCGGAAACTCAGCTCAAGCTGGCCGGGATGATTAAAAACCTTGACGGGGTCAGCTCTGTAACGGGCTATTATTCGCTGATTCAGGACCTTGCTGAAGGCCTGACGCTTCCTGTCTATTCATCATTGACCGAGCAGAATGAGGATACGCTCATGTTTGAGCTTGAATTGGCGCCTGAGCTGCTTTTGGCGGCCGCGCAGGGCGATCAGGCCGCAATAGAGGAATCAGTTTCCTCAGAAATAACCGCCTATGCTACGAAAACCCTGCCTCAAATGATAACTGAAGCTGCAACTCAGGAAGCAGCTGTTCTGGGTCGTGCGCTGACCGCCGGGGAGCAGCAGGCAGTGCAGGACCGGGTCGTTGCGGAATATACTGCCGAGCTGCAGAGTCTTGTAACTGCCCAGCTTGAGCCGCTTGAGAACGGAACCGATTCCTTCATGGGTCAGTTTGAGGAGTATAAAGACAAATTCTTTGCCGAAATTGACGGAAAGGAATACACCTTCTTCACCGTAAAAATACTCGGCGAGCCCGAGGGTGAAAAAGCCATAGGCACTGTTACTGCAATCGACTATACAATGCAAACCGTCCTTGGCACTGACACGGTCTATTCTGCCGGAAACACGCAAAGTGTAAAGGATTTGGAGGCAACCACCAGAACCGACCTCTTAATTGTAAACGGCCTGTCCGCTCTTCTGATTCTGATAATTTTGTTGTTTACCTTCAAAGAATTCTTTGTTTCTGTTCTGCTAATCGTTCTGATTGAGCTTGCAATTTTCATAAACCTGTCTATCAGCACGCTTACAGGTAACGCAATCAACTTTATGTCCTATATCATCATTTCCGCCATCCAGCTCGGCGCGACGATCGACTATGCTATTCTCATGACTAAAACCTACCGCATGGAGCTTGAGGAGTGCAAACCCTATGAGGCAATCGACAGGTCGATCCGTGCCTGCGCCTTCCCGATAATCACCTCTGTATCCATACTCTGCGGCGCGTGCCTTTCAGTGTATTTCATCTCGACTGACGTTATTATCCGCGAAATAACAATGCTGATTGCGCGCGGCTCCTTCATCAGCGGGATTATGGTTCTCTTTATTCTTCCCGCGCTGCTGGCGCTTGTTGTCGGAAGGAAAAAAACGAAATAATTCCAAAGTTTGACTCCAACTCCGCTGTTGTGTAAAATGAAGATATACTTTCGTGCGGAGGCCGATATGAAGATTGAAGTCAACGGAATTGAGTTGTTCTATGTTAAAACCGGTTCGGGCCCTGCGCTTATCATGCTGCATGGCAATGGTGAAACACAAACCATCTTTGATAAAGCCGTCCCTTTGCTGTCAAATCACTTCACGGTATACTGCATTGACTCGCGCGGCCACGGAGAAAGCACCAGACTCAATGAATATCACTATGACGACATGGCCGAAGACGTCCGCTGCTTTATTGAGGCAACGGGACTGGAACGTCCCGTGCTGTACGGCTTTTCGGACGGCGGCATAATTGCCCTTTTGCTGGCATCGCACCATCCGCAGCTGCTCTCGAGAATCATTATTTCCGGCGCAAATCTTGACCCTGACGGAATTAAACTTCAGTGGAAGCTGCTTTTGTCGCTTGCCGGCAAGCTCAAGAAAAATCCGCTGTTTGACTTAATGAGCAATGAACCGCATATTTCCCGGGAGATGTTGCAAAAAATTGAAATTCCGGTGACAGTTCTCGCCGGAAGCCGTGATTTGGTCAAATCTTCGCACACCTGTGAAATCGCAGATAACATTAAAAACAGCCGTCTCAAAATAATAAAAGGTCAAGATCACGGCAGCTACATTGTGCACAAGGAAGATATCGCGCACCTGATTTTGGAAGCCTGTGAATAACTCGCGAATCCTCACAACTTTTGTGAGAGTTCCTTATTGTAATTTCATTCTTTTGAGGTATAATCAGAAAAACGATATCGGAGGGAATTTATGGATATTTTTGAGCTGATGAGATCACGCCACTCGGTCAGGAATTTCACCGCAAAACCGCTGGAAGATTCCGTTGTTGCCGAGCTTAACGCGCTTATCTCTGAATGCAACGCTTCCGCATCACTGAATATTCAGCTTTGTCTGAATGAGCCGGAGGCCTTTAAAAGCATCCTTGCGAAATACGGGCGCTTTAAGAACGTCAACAACTACATTGCCTTAGTCGCGAAAAAAGAACCCGGCTCTGACGAAAAGCTGGGCTATTACGGCGAAAAGCTCGTCCTGAAAGCTCAGGAGCTCGGCCTTAGAACCTGCTGGGTCGGGGGCAGCTATTCAAAGGGTAAGGCCGTCTGCGCCGTTAACGAAGGTGAAAAGCTCTATATAGTCATTGCATTGGGCTATTCCGATGAAGACGGAATCCCACATAAAAACAAGTCCATTGAAAAGCTTTGCAGAGTTGACGGAGTGATGCCGGACTGGTTCAGACGCGCCATGGAAGCCGCAATGCTCGCGCCGACTGCAATTAACCAGCAGAGCTTCACTTTCACCTTAAAAGGCAATAAGGTCTGCGCAAAAGCCGGACTCGGTCCATACGCCAAGCTGGATTTGGGCATTGTCAAGCTCCATTTTGAGCTGGGCGCAGGTGACGCAGATTGGTCCTGGGCTGAATAAGCTCACAAATAAAAAGCAGTGGCTGTCAATGACAGCCACTGCTTTTCTTCATATTATGTAAACCTCCTGATCGTGTTGGACAGCAAACTGAAGTTTACATAATTATCCTAATTGATCGCATCTCTATTGTCCTGTCCTAAGCAATGCTAGTTGCATTTATGGTTGACATAAATTTCATACGCTCTTTTTAACTCTTCAACCTTTTCTTCCGGTCTTGTCGGGTTGCACCAGGCTCCGGCACCGGTTTCGCTTGATGCGAAAAACTGCTGCTTGTCCGCGGCGCGCAGGGGTGGGAAAAACTCAATATGAAACTGCCAAACGCCGTTGTAATCGCCGGAATTGACAGGGGCATTGTGCATGCACATCATATACGGAAAATCGATTCCAAAAAGCGCGTCATACATTCCGGAGCAATCCCGAATAGTTTCTCCCAGGCAATTGAGCTCGTCTTCCGTCATTTCTCCGATGTGCGGCACTTCACGGTTGGCGCTTACATTTACGCCATAGGTTATCGGGGAAAAGAAGGGCACATACACAGTAAAATGCTCATTTTCAAATATGATTCTTCTGCCGTCACGCTTCTCTTCTTCAAGCACACGGGCAAACAGATTCTTGCCTGTTTGCTCGAAATACTCACGTGAGGAGAGCGCCTCCTGCTCCAGCTTTTTGGGGACAAAGGGGTAGGCATAGGCCTGACCGTGCGGGTGCGGCATTGTAACTCCAACCTCTGCGCCCCGGTTTTCAAAAATAAATACATATTTCACCTTGGGGTCTTTTGAAAGGTCAATAAATACCTCCTGCCAGAGTTTTGCGAGCTTGTGAACATGCTCGTCTGATAAATCTCGGAGATTTGCCCTGTGCTCATCAGAGTAGAGGATTACCTCGCACTTGCCGTAGGCGGGCATTGTTTCAAAAAACTCAGTGGCAACATCATCAGGCTCCGGCGGATTTACCGAAAGCGCGGGAAAGTCGTTTGGATAGCGCAGAACCTCAAAGCCCTGATCCGGCACCTTGCCGCTGCCCGGGCAAAAAGGACACCAGTCAGCAGGCATCTGAGGACGCGACTGACGGTGTGAAGCAATCATCACCCAGTCCTTTGAAATTGGATTATATCTAAGTTCAGCCATTTTTTGTTCCTCCTAATCAGGGATTATCTCCGTGCCGCCCACGGGACGTATCATTAGCTTGTGGCAGGCACCCTGCCCGAAAACTGCATCCAGCGTTGAAACAAACTCAACAAGACTTTCATCAGGGACAAAGGCCTGAATAGTACCTGCAAATCCGCCGCCGTGCACACGCCACGCTCCATTGTCGCCGAGAATGCGCTCGCACAAAACAAGAGCGATTGACAGACCCTGCTCATGTGGATTCGCACAGGAGAAAATGTTTTGCAGATTGAGCGCTGAGGAGCGCCCTGACTCATTGACATGCCGGAGGAATCCGGCAAATTCGCCCTGCTTCAAGGCCTCAATCTCCTGTAAAACGCGCAGGTTATCACCGAAAAAATGAATTGCCCGCATAACTGCCCGGTCACCGCATTTTTTGCGGATTGCAGGGATGTTATCAAAAAACTCCTCTTCGCTTGCCAGACTGAGATAAGGCTTGCCCAAACACCTTGCGACTGAGAGCATCTCCTCAGGAATCGCTGCGTAATCCGGTGTCAGATTCGAGTGGCTGCCCTTAGTATCGACTATGCAAAGAGTATATCCGCAGCTTCCAAAATCAAAGTCTACCGGCAGAATGACAGGGTCATCCGCATTTGCGAAATCTATTGCGATTAGACCTCCTACAGAGGAAGCCATTTGGTCCATTAAGCCCGAGGGCTTGCCAAAATAAGTGTTTTCAGCGTACTGACCGATCTGAGCGATCTCGACGGATGAAATCGCACCATCGTTAAAGAGCTTGCTGATCATTGTGCCGACTGCTACCTCAAAGGACGCCGAGGACGAGAGGCCTGAACCCTTTAGAACTTCTGAGGTCGTAAAGCAGTCAAACCCGGAGACTTTGTACCCCCTCTCAGCGCAGGCGGAGGCTACTCCGCGTATGAGCGCAACCGACTTTCCCTTCTCCTTTTCGCGCAGTTTGAGGTCAGTAATATCAATTTCCTCAATCGGATAACCAATCGAACGGACGCGGATTTTCCCGTCATTATTCGGCGATGCAACGCACAGCACATCCAAATTAACCGCAGCCGCCAGCACTCTTCCATGCTGATGGTCGGTGTGGTTTCCGCCTATTTCTGTGCGCCCCGGCGCTGTAAAAATTCTGATGTCGCGCTCTTTTCCAAAAAAATCAGAAAAGCGCTTGACGGCGTCCGCATACCGCCCGCGCTGATCCTGTACCGCATCGTCGGAATAAAGCCTGGCAAGCGTTTTGTCCACCTTGCCTCTCAGGATTGCATCTGTCATATTATCAGGAGTCATTGTGCCTCTCCTCTCTTAGCCATACTGCAATTTTACCGCAGCAGCTCTCAAAAAACAAGGGTGAAGACAAGAGTCCTCACCCTTTGATCATGCTTATTGCACGATTATTTTTTAGCAAGATACTTTCTCATATCGATTGCGACCGCAACCAGAATTATCAAACCCTTGATAATATACTGCATGTTTGTTGAAACACCCAGCCACTGCAAGGCAACGCTGATAATCTGCAACAAGATAACGCCGGTGATAATACCACTTATCTTGCCCGTGCCGCCTGTAAACGATACGCCGCCAATAACGCAGGCAGCGATGGCATCCAGTTCTGCGTTAACACCCGTTGTCGGGCCGTTCGAGCCGATATGTGCCGCCGTGATAAAGCCGGAAAAGCCATAGAGAATACCTGCCATGACAAATACCAGAATTGTGGTTTTCATTACGGAAACGCCGGAAACGTTGGCCGCTTCGGGGTTTGCGCCAACTGCGTACATGTTTTTTCCAAGAGTAGTCTTATTCCAGATAAACCACATGACCACCGCGGCGATAATCGCATAAAGGACATAGTACGGGATAGCCGTACCAAACAGTGTAAATGTTCCCTTTACAACAGTTTTGTACTCGGCGGTCAGCCCGGAAATCGGTCCTCCGCCGTTTGTGCCGAGCTGAACATACATCAGCACAGCGCCGTAGAGGATGAGCTGCGTCGCCAGAGTTACAATAAACGGATGAAGCCGGAATTTCGCAACGCAGAAGCCGTTAAACAATCCGACCAACGCGCCAATTGCCATAGAAAGCAGCACAACTATGATGATCGGGGGGGCTATCATGTTCGGAAACATCTTGGCAGTATATTCTGAAACCGGCTGCTGCAACAGTGATGCGGAAACACAGGCGGTAAAGCCCATGATACGTCCCGCGGAAAGGTCTGTACCGGTAAGAACGATTATGCCGCCGACGCCCAGAGCCAAAAACAGACTTGTGCCCGAGCGTTTAATGATATCCATAATCGATTTGAAGGAGAGAAACGAGTTTGTCATACTTGGGCTTTGAACGCTGTAAATCTGTACGTAGATAACAAGGAGAACAATTATTATGTAGATTGCGTTCTTTACGAAGAAGTCGCCCCACCAACTCCTCTTCCCCCTTGAATCAAGCTCTTTATAGCTGTTCCAACGCAGAGTCAGGGCGTTGCCGGAACGCTTATTTTCCGTGTCTTTCATAATCTGCCTCCTCTAGACGAATTTTGCTGCAAGAGCCATAATTTCTTCCTGATTGGTTTCTTTTGCGTCGAGTATACCGGTGAGCAGTCCGCCCGACATCACTAATATTCTGTCGCAGACTCCGAGAAGCTCCGGCAGCTCGCTGGAAACCATTATTATGGACTTTTCGGTTTTTGCCAGATTGATCATCAGCTGATAAATCTCGTATTTCGCGCCGACATCAATGCCGCGGGTGGGTTCATCCAGCAAAAGGATGTCAGGCTCTGTCAGCATCCAGCGGCCGAGAATGACCTTTTGCTGATTGCCGCCTGAAAGCGAGCTGATAGGCGTTTTCTGGCCGGGCGTTTTAATGCTCAACGCCTCGATTGCCCAGTTGGTATCGGTAACCATCTTCTTGTCGCTGATATACAGATGATGGGCTTTGTAGCTTTTCAAATTGGCAATTGTGGTGTTCTGGCGGATATTCAGCACACCGAAAATGCCCGTCGCGCGCCGCTCCTCCGTCAGAAGCGCAAAGCCGTTGTTCTTAGCCTGACGTGAGTTCTTGACGTTAATCTCCTTGCCGTTCTTTATAACCTTTCCGGCTTTTTTCGTAGCAAGTCCGAAAAGATTTTCAAGTATTTCCGTTCTTCCCGCACCGACAAGGCCCGCAACGCCAAGTATTTCGCCCTTGCGTAGCTCAAAGGAGACATCCCTGATATTCTGGTACATTGCTGTCAGTCCGTCAACCTGTAGAATGGTCTCTCCGGGGACGTTGTCCTTGGGCGGATAAACATTGTCCAGTGTGCGCCCAACCATTTGTGTGATGATCATATCTGTCGTAAGCTCCGAAGCAGGCGTTGTAGCGACGAGCTTACCGTCGCGCATCACTGTAACGTCGTCTGAAATACGCAGAATTTCGCTCATGCGGTGGGAAATATAAATTATTCCGCAGCCGCGGTCACGCAGGTCAAAGATTATTTCAAAAAGGTGATCGACCTCATCCTCTGTAAGTGAAGAAGTCGGCTCGTCAAAAACGATGATTTTGCTATTATGCGAAACAGCCTTCGCAATCTCCACCATTTGGCGTTGTGAGACTGACAGAGAGCTGATGATTGCTTTAGGATTAATGTCGATATGCAGTTCATCGAAAATCGCCTTGGTTGCGTTGAACATTTTTTTGTGGTTGACTCCGGTTATCCCCTTTGGAAACCGGCCCAGCCAGATATTTTCCATAACGCTGCGGGTGTGCACCTGGTTCAGCTCCTGATGAACCATTGCAACGCCGCTGTCCATGGCCTGCTTTGCATTTGAAAAGCTGACCTTGTTTCCGCCGAGAAAGAATTCGCCTTCATCTGCGGAGTAAATTCCGAAGAGGCATTTCATCAGTGTTGACTTACCCGCTCCGTTTTCTCCCATAAGGGAGTGTATTGTTCCCGGACGAATGTTCAAGCTGACCTTGTCCAATGCCTGAACGCCCGGAAAGGCTTTACTTACATTTTTGATTTGCAGCAAATACTCTTCCATATAGCCGCTCCTTTGCTAAAATGCGAAACGCACAGGGGGCGCTCCCCTCTCAAAAACCGGTGAACCCGTGCTTTGCCGTGTAACTGTGTTCTCATAAAGATGAGGCGACCTGGGTTAGAGGTCGCCGCATCCTAAAACTTTGATTGAAAAACTATGCAACGATTGAATAAGGAATACGAACCTTGTTGACGCCGGGGTCAACCGTGTCAAAGTGCTCATTCATTCCGTCAGCCAGACCCTTGCCGTTGGCAATGTTCTGAGCAAAGAAGAGAATGCCGTCTGCCATTGCCGGACCGTCCTGAAGGATGGTTCCGCTCATCTTGCCGGCAGCAAGAGCTTCTTTGGCAACCGCGGTTGCGTCAACGCCGAACACCGGGATAAAGCCGGCGCCTTCAACTCCTGTGTTATAACCTTCCTCGTTCATTGCCTCGATTGCGCCGATCGCCTGGTCGTCGTTATTGGCAAGAATGAGTTCGATAGAGCCGTCATCGAGCTTGTTAGCTGCAAGAGCGGTGCGCATAAGGTCTGCCGCAGTAGCTGCTGACCAGTTGCCATACAGGAAGTAGTTGGAGATTCCGTCGTCGTCATACTGTGTGCTGGTTTCGTTTGCGGGAGAAGGAACGAGCTTAATTCCGCTGTCCTTCAGAAGTTCATTTGCAGTGTATACTGCATAATATGTACGTCCAAATGCCTCTGCATTGCCGTGCTCGCCACGGAACATAATGTACTTGATTTCGCCGTTGCCGTCGATGTCATAGATGGACTTTCCGTCCTTCATGTTCTCTTCAGCCATCAGCATGTTTGCAACTGCCTGACCCTGCATAACGCCGGCCTCGTCAGCATCGGTGCCGACGAAAACGCATTTGTCATAGGACTGAACGATTTCGTTGCTTACTTCGCGGTTGAAGAAAATGAGGGGCAGGTCAGCTTCTGTCGCCAGATCAACTATGCTCTGTGCGGCTTCCTCGGAACCTGTGGTTACGATGTTGACAATGAGGAGATCTGTGCCCTGGGTAATAGCGGTCTGAATCTTTTCAGTCTGCTTTGACTGATCCTCTTCGCAGTCATGCATGGTTGCCTTGATGTTAGACATTGTTGCAAGTTGCTCTTCCATTGCGTTGCGGACGCTTGCCAGATACGTGTCGCTAAAAGTATACCAGAAAACGTCTACTTTGATTTCATCACCGCCCGCGGGTGTTTCTGTGCCGGGGTCTGTAGCTGTGTCATCCGTTTCTGGCGGCGGTGTTGTCCCGCAGGCCACAAGTGCGAGAACCATAACAAGCGCCAACAAGAGTGCAAGATACTTTTTCATTAGTTATTCCTCCTAATAAAATTAATAGTAGAGTAAAACAATACTATTTTCAAGATAAGTATAACACTCTCAAATTTAAAAAGAATGGGATATTTTATTCATAAGATATAATTTTCTATTCGTTTCTGTTTAACGAGTTGTGAATTTGTCCAAGTTTGCACGTGTA
Source organism: Oscillospiraceae bacterium (assembly GCA_031552685.1). Classification (GTDB taxonomy): domain Bacteria; phylum Bacillota; class Clostridia; order Oscillospirales; family Oscillospiraceae; genus UBA2658. Next base: position 29,354 of record JAVBMI010000004.1, on the reverse strand, counting down.
ATTATGTCACCATCGACATATATATAGTGTCCGTTAATAATTTCGTAAGGAAAACTCTCGAGACTCTTGCCGTCGATCAGATATTCCGCAAGTGTGATGATGGCATCTGACTGTTTGAACGCATCGTTATTTACCGTCCCGTACAGCAAGCCGTTGTCAATAGACTCCAGCCCTACCTTTGTGCCGTCAACCCCCACTACAATAAAGGGCTGAACAAAGCCGGTTCTTGTGGAGAAAACTCCCACGCGCTTCAAATAATCTATCGCTCCAAGAGCCATATCGTCATTGTTTGCAAATATCAGTTCGATTTCCCCGCCGTAAACTGGAAAAAGTCCCGCCGTTGCGTCAAAGGCCTCCTTGCGGCTCCAGTTGGCAACCTCCAGCGCAAGCACCTCCACCTTGAATCCCAGGGCTTTAAGCCTGTTCACGCAGTTTTCGGTGCGCTTCTCCGCATCCTGGTGTCCCTGCTGACCCTTTAGGATAATGGTCTGAATCACTCCGTCTGCGTTCCGGTCATACTGTGAGCCCGCGAAGTCCGCAGTAAAGAGCTCAGCCACCATGTCCGCCTGCTTCTCACCCAGACTGTCGGCTGCCGCGCCCACATAGAATGCACCTTCCTCATCGAGAGCGTCCTCAAGAGGTTCGCGATTGAAGAAAATCACCGGTATATCGGCTTTGGAGCACTTCTCAACAATCGAGCTGCACGCGAGCCTGTCCACAGCGTTTATCACAAACAAATCAAACCCGTCGCTTATCAGCTCAACAATCTGCTGGTTCTGAACAGCTTGGGAATTTCCGGCATCGCGAACTTCAACATCAGCTTCAAAGGGGACGTTTGAGGTCATATAGTCCATCATTTCCGAAATGAAGGTATCGGTGCCGTCGTACATGAAGAAGGCGATTTTGTTCTTTTTCTCATGGCAGCCTGAAAACGACAATAGCGAAAGAAGAACCGCCGCCGCGCAAATCGCGCTAAGTATTTTCTTTTTCATATCTGTTCAGCGGCTCCCTTATCGTAATTGTTGTGCCCTCATCCAGCTCGCTTTCGATGCGCATTTCGGCATCTCCGCCGTAGTAAATCATCACGCGCTGGTATATATTTTTTAGTCCCACGCTGTTGCTGACAACCCCGTCCTGAAAAGAGGCATAGAGGGTGTCAATGGTTTCCTGCCTCATGCCGTAGCCATTATCGGCGACCGCCAGATTCAAATATCCGTTTTCAATAAAAACCGATATTTTAATGTACCCCTTGTCTACCTTGCTCTTCAGGCCATGGTAAATACTGTTTTCAACAATCGGCTGCAGTACCAGCTTCATTGTACTGACATCCAGGGCTTCCCCGTCAATATCAAACTCATATTCAAAGGCGTCTGCATAACGGGTTTTCTGAATCAGAAGATAGTTGCGGACATGCTCAATTTCGTCGCGCACCGGTATAACCTCGCTGTCGTTCGAAATACCTATTCTGAACAGCCGCGCGAGCGCAACGACCATCTCCCCCGCTTCCTTGTTCTTTTCATTTTCGATGAGCCATACGATGGAGTCGAGCGTGTTGTACAAAAAGTGCGGGTTAATCTGGTTTTGCAGGGCTTTGAGCTCGCTCTTGCGCTGAGCATCCTGCTCGGCAATAACTCGCTTCATCAGCTCGCTGATTTTCTGCATCATTCTGTTAAAGCGTTTGGTAAGCGCCTCAACCTCCTTCGAGGCGCTGATATCCACGTTTTCCAGACGGAAATAATCCGACTGTTCAACCTTTTTCATCGCGTCCTCAAGCTGCTTCATCGGACTTGTTATCGTTCTGGCAACAAAATAATAGAGCAAGACTGCAACAATAAGCACAGCAAGTGTAACAAGAATCGTTGTTGAAAGGAAGCTATGCTCAATTTCCGTGAGCTTGTCAACATTTATGAATGTGCAAATCCGCCACTTCGTGCCGGAGAGCGTATCAACATTCACACTCATAGCGTGTTCATTGAGCACTTCGTTCTTTGAACCGAGAACAATTTCGCGAACTACATCGACTTCCTTCTGTTCGCTGTCTTCCCCCTGCCGAGAGGTGTAAACAATCTTGTAGTCAGGGTCGATAATCGTAATATGCCCGTTTTCGCCAAGGTTCGACTTTTCAACAAGGTCTATGAAGCTCTGAAAACTGATTTCTATTTTCAGCACTCCGCTCATACTTCCGTTTTGATACTTTATTCGCTTACTCACGTTGACCTTGTAGTCCTCGTCCTCTGATTCGGAATACGGCACTGAAAAGACATGCACGGTCGGGTCGGAGGCGGCCTCAAGATACCATCCCATATCAATTGCATTAAAGCCCATACCGATCTCTGCAGGCTCGGAAGACGCGATACACTGCTGCGTCTCGGAGTCATATACAGAGGCTTTTACAATGTCTCCTTTCAGGTGGACTACCTCACTCAAAAAGTCCGAGAACTTTTCCGTATCATCACTTGAAGTCATGTCGTATTTATCCATGTCTGTCTGGATAGTGTTCGAGGTTTCGATTATGCTGCCGATATAATTTTCGTAGTTATAGACTATTTGCGCACTGAGTTCGCGGGTCTGCGTGTTAACTGCCTCACCGAAGCCCATATTGAAGCTGGTATAGGAAATAAGAACCAGCAATAACGCCAGCACCACAACAATAGTGATGCAGGCGGTTATGATTATGGTTCCGACCGGCATGGAGCGGGTGATCTTATTTAGTCTGTTCATTGCTTCTAAACTCTTTCGGGGAGACCCCCATATATTTTTTGAAACAGTGACTGAAATAGTAGGAATCGTTATATCCCAGCTGCTCGACAACGTCGATAATTTTGAGGGTGGGATCTGAGAGCAGTTCCTTTGCCCTTTCCATACGCAGACCTGTGAGCAGCTTTACAAAGGAGGTATTGAGCTTCTTTTTCAGCAGCGCGCTGATATAGCTGACGGAAAAGTTCACCTCTGCCGCCAGAGATTCAAAGCTGATGTCCGGGTCGCAATAGTTTGCCTCTATGTATGAGGTTACTTTTCTGAGGTTGCGCTCAACGCTGTCTACCTTTACTTCGTCGTTCAGACCTCGTATCACAACGGTCATTTCCTTGATGTACTCAAGTTTCTCCTCGTCGGTTTTTATCTCGAAGAGGCGGCGGTAAATATTATCCGGCCCGTCATAGCGTTTATAAAGCCCGTCAAGGTCATCGCAGGACTTGAGCAAAGCGTTCAGAATGCCGGTCATCACATAGTAGTGAGCGTCCCTTGAATTGCCCAGACTCTTTCTGATGCTGTCAATCGCGTCCAGACAATCCTGTGTGGTCGCAGAGCGCATGGTGTAGCTAAGCTCCTTAATCATACTCTCGTCTACGGACAGCTTTGACGCCAACTGGTTCGAGTTACCGAAGAAAAACACTTTTCTGCCGCCCATTACGCTGCGGAACTCAAGCGCGCGCATAGCCTCCCTGACCATTGCCGCAAAGTCTTTGCTGCCGCTGAAAACACTGCTGATCCCCGCGCTCAGGGGCGTGTCAGAGTAGCGGCCGACGCGTTGAATTATCCGCTCAACGCAAAGCTCAACTTCCTTGATTTCCGGGGCAGAATGTGACTTTATCAAGAGACAGAGTTTTTCGTAACGGCTGAACAGCTCATACTCGTAAGTGTCGCCCAGATCTTCTCCCACGTACTTCCTGACCAAAGAAAACGCAAGGTCGATCCGCTCGACATTGCCCTCGGCGCTCTCGTCAAAGTCAAAAATGCACATGACAAAATAGGGAAAATCTATGCTGATATCGTTGTACTTGAGCTTGTTTTCAAAGACCGGCGACACCTCGCGCATATTTGAAAGGCGGTAAAGGTCATTTTCCTTTATTATCGGCAGAACATTTTCGTAGAAAGCCTCCAGCTGAGTTTTGCTCGAGACTGTGAAGTATTGCTCATCCAGCGCGCTTTCCGCCTTTTTCAGGTGGGATTTAATATCTTCAAGTGTTACGGGCTTGCTGACAAAGCCTACCACGCCGAGGTTTGCAGCCTCCTTGGCGTAGTCGAACTCGCTGTAGCCTGTAATAATAATAATTTTAACAAGAGGCAGGACCTCGCGCACTCTTTTCACGAGCTCAATGCCATCAATATACGGTATTCTTATGTCGGTCAGAATGAGGTCGGGACTTTCGGAAATGATACCGTCATATGCGTCGATTCCGTTCTCATATTCGGCTATCGTCTCAAAATTGCAGCCGGATTTTTCTATCATGCCTGCAATCCGCTTCCTGATGTCCTGCTCATCCTCAACAATTACCAGCTTGTACAAGGTCACACCCCCCTGACTGTCTTCCTTGGCTGTTAACAAAATAATATCACACTTATTATCCAAAAGCAAAACGCTATCGTTCTATCTTCATACCGCAGGGCGCAACAGGATTTTCATCGTATTGGGCATTTTGAGCTACTATTGCATAGAATCTGAAGCCTCCGGAGAGATTGTAGCAGTCAAAGCCGTTTTGAGAAAGTATCCTGCAGGCAATATAGCTTCTCTGACCGCTAAAGCAATTGACGTATACCGGCTTGCTCTTGTCAATTTCTCCGAGCCTGTCGCGGAGCTCGTGCAGCGGAATATTTACCGTCCCCGGAATCCTGCCCTCGGCATATTCACTGCTTGTTCTGGTATCCAGCATCGTTGCCCCTGATGTGCACACCCGTTCAATGTCATGCCAGTGATACTGTTTAACCAGATGGTCGCGGATGTTTTCTATTACATAACCGACCATGTTAACCGGATCCTTTGCCGAAGAAAACGGCGGCGCATAAGCAAGTTCAAGCTCCGTGAGTTCCTCCGACGTCATTCCTGTCCGAATTGCCGTTGCCAGAACATCAATCCGTTTGTCAACGCCGTCAAAACCCACTATCTGAGCTCCGAGAATTTTCCCCGAATCGGGGTCAAACAGGGTCTTTATAGACATGTTCCTTCCGCCGGGATAATATCCGGCGTGGGAGGCTGAATATGTCAACACCTTGTCATATGAAACGCCCGCCTGTTTGGCGGTTTTTTCGTTGATACCCGTGGTAGCAACAGTCATATCAAAGAGCTTGATTACTGACGAGCCCTGAGTACCGCTGTATCTGCTTCCCTTGCCGCAGATGTTGTCCGCCGCGATTCTTCCCTGCTTGTTTGCAGGACCTGCCAGCGGCACAAGTGCCGTCTGTTGCGTTACAAGGTTCTTTGTTTCAACTGCATCACCTACAGCGTAGATATCCGGAACTGACGTTTCCATTCGCTCATTGACGACTATTGAGCCCTTTGCGCCCAAAGCGATGCCGGCGTTACGCGCCAGTTCAGTGTCCGGCGCAACGCCGACCGCCATGATTACAAAATCAGCGAACACTGGTGCTTTACCCTTAATCAGCACCGACAAGCCGTTTTCATTCGCTTCGAAGCCCTTAACCGTTTTTCCCAGACACAGCTTAAGCCCCCTGCTCCTCAAATAGGTGTGCACCTCACAAGCCATGTCATAATCCAGCGGGGGCAGCACCTGATCGTCAAGCTGCAGCAGAGTTGTGTCTATACCAAGCCCGATGAGGTTTTCCGCGGCCTCCAGTCCGATAAATCCCCCTCCTACAACAACGGCGGTTGAAGGCTTGTGCTTATCAATAAACCCGCGTATCTTTAGTGCGTCCTCAACCGTGCGCAGGGTCATCACCCGCTCGTTTTCAATTCCGGGCATTGTCGGACGTATTGGCTTTGCGCCCGGTGAAAGGATCAGCTTATCGTAAGTTTCCGTATATTCAGACCCGTCAACAAGGCGGATTATCTTTACTGTTTTTGCCTTGATGTCAATGGCAGTCACTTCATTTCTTACCCTCACATCAATATTGAAGCGGGCACGAAAGCTCTCAGGCGTCTGGAGGGTCAGAGCTTTTTTATCCTGAATTACCCCGCCTATATAGTACGGCAGGCCGCAGTTTGCATATGACACATTTGCGCTTCGCTCCAAAATGATTATTTCCGCCTCCTCGTCCAAGCGCCGCAGTCTCGCCCCCGCTGTAGCGCCGCCCGCAACTCCGCCGATGATAACTGTTTTCATTTTGTGTCCCTCCTCATAGTACAATGCCACACTTCTATACTAGTATTCTAACACGCTCCAGCTCTTTCTACCACAAAAAATATAACGGGCGCCGGAAGGCGCCCCTCTAACATTGCTATTTATTTGCTTATGCAATTACAATCGCACAATCGCCGGGTTCACCGTTAACTATACTTGCAAATTTAATTGAAAACAAATCGCACATTATGGTTGAAGCACCGGAGATTTCACGCAGCAGGATATAGCTCGCGCCAACCTCCAGCAAGCGCCCGACGCGGTCTGTCGTCTGGTTGCCGATCAGAAACTCCACCCGCATTATCTTTCCTATCTGAGTTCTCAGATATCCGGGCACGAACATCGGATTGGTCAGAGTTTCCGGCTCCAGTATCCCGACTCCCAACGCGCCCTCCTCGGCCATTACCATCTGCGTACCTGAAGTGGGTTGCCCGGAGATTGCCGTTGTGGCGCCCCCTCTTACTGTTAACTCTCCTTCCGATGTAATAACTTCCGGACGGCTGTTGGTTCTGTAGTCAAAGGGCGCAAGCCCTCTTGTGCATGGCGTATCCTGCTGCATCATATATGGATTTCTCATTTCATTCTCCTTTAATCAAGTGTTGGCATAAGCCGCGGTCGGACGATAAAAGCAGTGGGAATTAATAGAAGTGTGATAAGTTCCGCTGCCGTTGCGCGGGAATGTTTGAATGCACGGCGCATAGGGGTTGAAATACCAAAGGCTGTCTCCGGCGGCATTCAGCAGTCCTCCGCCGAGCGCCCAGTCAGCGATTTCAAAGTGTATTGCTTCCGGGTTCATATTGTAAATGTTCTGCATGTTTATATTGCCGCCTATCTCTGTACGGGCGCAGTCAAACTGGTAAGGCTGGAAAAGAACCTTGCGCAGGTCACCCTGACATACTCTTTGGTACTCGCCGTAAGATGCGTTAACACGGTTCATTATGACCGTTGCAACAGCACGCATGCCGTTATCACCCTCACCGCCCGCTTCGCACTGGATCATTCGGGCAAGAAGTTCCCTGACGTTATAAGCCATGATGTTTCTTTCCTTTCTGGGGAATACTCTCGGATTATTCTATGTTTCTCCTCTGCTATTTGACACGTAAAGGAATTCTGCAGAGAAAAGAAGCCGAATCAGGATAGTATCGTGGAAAAGCTAAGGGTAGCCTATAAATTACAAGAAGAATCAATATTTTCAGTCCATCAGTCCGCTAGGGTTGCGCTGGAATCAAAATGAACTTCCCATTTTTATATACTTCTAGTGATTAGTACCGCTTTGCAGCCTTTGCTAATTACCTAATGGCTGGGTTTAATACCCATTTCGTTTTTAACGAAAACGTGTACGTATCGTGTACAGTCTTTCCAGCTGTCCATTACCCCGGCAGCACCAACTGCTGTCAACAAATTCCGGCGCCAGATTGTCCTCGCCCAGTGCAGGCATAAATAAAAAACCCCGAGAGGGCTTCGCGCCATCTCGGGGTTTTTTATTTTGGCGGGTTTATTTTTTGTGATCCCGCATAATCACGATCCCGAACAGACTATTCACAAAACAGATGAAGGGTTCGTATTCGGAATGCAATGGTGGAGCTGGGGGGAGTTGAACCCCCGTCCGAAAGCACTTTAACAAGAACTTCTCCGGGTGCAGACGGTTATTCCGGCTTGCGCCAATTCCCTCTTATCCGCGGCAAGCCGTCACGCGCGCGGGAGAGGTAGCTTCATTATTCATGGTGCGCTCAAAGCTTTGAGCACTCACGGACGCCACTAGTCGACGCCTCACATCCGGGTCGTGGCACCCCCGGAGGAGACGGCTGCCTTAAGCGGCAGCGAGAACTACGTTGTCGTTGTTCTTTAATTTATAAGGTTGCCCATTTTATGGATGGTAGGCGCATCCACCCGCTATTCCTGCCTCCACACCCCCGTCGAAACCGGTACAGCCCCATATGACCCTCCGATAAAAGAGGGTGATTAGGCTTGTGAAGCCAGAGTTGATATAAGTATTGCCGTTTTTTTACATGACAAACCTATCAGGTTCAGGGTAGTCGACACCGAGTGTGTCAACCGTGACGGTCTTCATGCGCTGAAATTCGACCGGCCTATCCATCGAGTCAGTCTCAATCTCGGTAATTTTATCAACAACGTCCATGCCGTCAATAACTCTGCCGAAGGCTGCATATTGCCCATTCAGGTGGCTCGCGGATTTGTGCATAATGAAAAACTGGCTGCCCGCGCTGTTCGGCATTGCGCTGCGTGCCATTGACAGGACGCCGCGCTCGTGCGCCAAAGTGTTCAGAGCAAATCCGTTGCCAGAAAACTCGCCCTTAATCCAGTAATCCGGACCACCCATGCCGGTTCCTGTGGGGTCTCCGCCCTGAATCATAAAACCGGGAATGACTCTGTGGAAAATAATGCCGTCATAAAAGCCTTTTTTAGCCAAGGTGACAAAGTTGTTAACTGTGTTGGGAGCGATCTCAGGATAAAGCTCCGCGCGGATGATTCCGCCGTTTTCCATTTCAATGGTTACAATTGGGTTTGACATTGATATCTTTCCTTTCGTATTCTATTATCACAGGATAAATAGATTCATGATAATCAGGCAGCAAATCCCTTTAGGAATTTCTCTCCTTCAGCGCCCTGTCCATATCGCGGTTGGCGACGTTCTTTGCCTCGGTCTGGCGTTTGTCGTAATTCTTTTTGCCTTGGCAGAGCCCCAGCTCCAGCTTGACACGGCTGTCGCGCAAATATACCGACAGCGGAATGAGCGTGAGCCCGTCCTGAGCGATGCGGGCGGCGAGCTTATTGATCTCGCGCTTGTGCATCAGAAGCCTTTTGGGGCGCTGCGGGTCACGGTTGAAGATATTGCCCTTTTCGTACGGGGAAATGTGCATTGAGCGGACATAAAGCTGCCCGTCTTTTACAACGCAGAAGGAGTCCTTCAGATTGATGGTTCCGGCGCGGATCGACTTGACCTCCGTGCCGAACAGCTCGATTCCCGCTTCAAAACGCTCAAGGACAAAGTAATCATGGAACGCCTTGCGGTTCTGCGCGACCTGCTTAACACCTGCAGTCCTCGGCGACATAAAAACACTCTCCTTTCGCGCTTTGCTGTACACTTGCTGCACATTAGATTATAACATGATTGTCAAGTGATTAAGCAACGAAATAGTTGTACATTTTTTGGACAAATCATTGCGGATAATTTAACAGCCAAGAGGGCATATAAACTCTTACCGGGTGCGCAAAAATCAACGATTTGTTGTTATATGTAAGCTCCTCAAGCTCTATTGACGGCCAGGGCTTTATACCTTTGACGATCAGTTCCTGCAAAATGATCCCTTGCAGAGCCTCAGGCGTCGGTCCATCTCCGTCTTCATATTCCAGCAGGCAAAAATCCTCGGTAACAATATGTATTTCCATATGAGCCTCCATAGGGCGTATTTAGATAAGGGTATTCTACAACTGCCGGAGCTGTAACGCCAGTTAAAATATCTGGAAAACCGAAACGAACTGTGTTATAATCCCAATAATACGGGCATTTCCCCGAATAACTGGAAAACCAAGGAGTTTTTTCTATGGACTACACTGAAACTTTATATAAACACATTAACGGCTACAAGGGGCTGATCACGAATACAAGGCTTGACCGAGTTGTGCTCCAAAACGGTGAGCACAGCCTTCGTGAGGTTGTCGAGCACCCGGGCGGGGTTACTGTTATACCAGTTGACAACGACGGCAATGTTTATTGCGTGCGTCAGTTTCGTTATCCAATCGGGGAACACCTGCTGGAAATGCCCGCAGGAAAACTTGAGGACGGAGAAGAGCCCATGACCTGCGCCGTCCGCGAGCTTTCGGAAGAAACAGGGATTACTGCGGGTGAATATATCTTCCTCGGAAAAGTCTATCCCTCTCCCGGCTTCTGCCGCGAGGTGCTGTATATTTACATGGCAAGAGATCTCAGCTTCGGCCAGGCGCATCCGGATGAGCATGAATTCCTCGACGTGCAGAAGATTCACATTGACGAGCTTTTCAATATGGCGATGAAAAACGAGATTGCCGATGCCAAAACGGTAATAGCAGTTTTAAAAGCGAAGTTCCTGCTGGACAAATAGAAAGGAAGCCCGAAAAATGCAAAGAACAGTGCTTATTGTTGACGATGAAAAATCCATCGTTGACATTCTTAAATTCAACCTTGAGAATTCCGGATATGCAACGATCTGCGCTTATGACGGTTTGCAGGCTCTTAAGTTTGCCCGTGAAAACAACCCCGACCTAATCCTGCTGGACATAATGCTCCCGCATATTGACGGCTTTGAGGTTTGCAAAACACTTCGCGGCGAGGGCATCAATATTCCGATAATAATGATAACGGCGCGTGAAGAAGAAACCGACAAAGTTTTCGGTCTTGAGCTCGGAGCGGACGACTACATAACCAAGCCCTTTTCGATTCGCGAGCTTACCGCCCGGGTCAACGCGAACATGCGCCGGCTTGCCAGTTCCGAGCCTCCCCCTGCGGAGAGCTCCGAGGAAGTGCTGCGTATCGGCGATATTGCCATCGATTTCCAGCGTCACACTGTTTTCAAGGCCGGTCACGGACTTGACCTGACTCAGCGTGAATATGAGCTGATAAAATTTCTGGCCTCCAGAGCCGGAGCCGTTGTCTCCAGGCAGGAGCTTATGAGCGAGGTCTGGCAATACGACTACTTCGGCGACCTGCGCGCGGTTGATGTCGCCGTGCGTCGGCTCCGCGAAAAACTCGAGGACAATCCGGCTGAGCCGATCTATGTAATGACAAAGCGCGGCGTTGGATATTTTTTCAGCGAGAATTAGTTTGGAAGCATCTCGGAGGTTTTGATGAACAGAAGCTTATATGCAAAGCTCGTGCTAATAATGCTCGTTCTTATTATTGCGCTCATGTCCGTAGTGGGCACTTTTCTCATGAGCGCAATCAGAAACTTTTACCTCGCGGACTTTTATGAAAAAATGGAAACCGCCTTCGAAGACATTGAGCTTGCGGGAAATCTTTACAGCGCAGCGGATGAACCTGACGCCGCTTTTAAAATGGCGGAGTTGCTTGAGTCATACACCGGCCAGTTGGGAATCGACTCCCGCAGCCGCAATTTCTATATTCTCAGCGGAGTTTCAGGGGCGGTTCTGGATAAGGGCTCCGGCTCAGAAACTTCCCTTTCTGTTACGCAGAATATTCTCACTGCTATTCAGGGTGAGGAGGGTTATCAGTACGACAAGGGCGCTGCATACATGGATGTTGCTATTCCTATTTCGGGAGCGTCTGGCTCATTTATCATCTATATCATCGACAACAAAAGTACAGTGACTTCTCTTAGCGCGTCAATGTTCAGAATTACCGCCGAGGCTCTGCTTGTGGGACTGGCGATTTCCGTCGTTCTCAGCCTGCTGCTTGCAAAGGCAATAGTAACTCCCATTCAGCAGCTTACTAATGCTGCAAATAAGGTTGCTGCCGGTGACTTCACAGAAAAGCCGGTGTCTGAATCCAATGATGAGATCGGGGTGCTGACGCGCTCCTTTAATGACATGGCTACTCAGTTGGAAACAAACATTGACAGTTTGCACAAATCCGAAAAACAGCGCAAGGAATTTGTTGCCAACGTCTCTCACGAACTTCGCACACCGATTACCAATATACGCAGTTATGCGGAAACGCTCCAGGAAACGGATGTTTCTGATGAAATGCAGCATGATTTTCTCGGTGTTATCGTCACCGAGAGCGACCGCATGACAAAAATAGTTCAGGATTTACTCACTCTCTCGCGTTTCGACGCGGGCAGCATTGAGTTTAATTTTGAGCTTTTTTCTATTGAAAAATCAATTAACGATGTTTATAACGCAATGCTTTTGGAAGCTCAAAAGCGAGGCCACAGCTTCACCACCGAGTTCAAAACGAAGCTGCCTGAGATTGTAGGTGACAGGGCTCGAATTGAACAGGTGTTGATGAACATGGTTTCCAACGCGATAAAATACACAAAAGACAACGGAAGAGTTTCTGTTTATGCTGAAAGCTCCGGCGGCTATGTAAGAGTATCGGTTGAAGACAACGGCATCGGGATCCCAAGTGAAGAGGTTGACAGGGTATTTGACCGCTTCTACCGTGTGGACAAGGCAAGAAGCCGTGAATCCGGCGGGACAGGCCTGGGCCTTTCGATCGCAAACGAGATAGCCGCAAGGCACAAGGGCAGCCTGAAGATTTCAAGCGTTTTGGGAAAAGGCACAACCATCGTCCTTACCCTGCCAGTGGAGGGTCCCTCCAATGATGACTAAGGCAAAAATCATAGATACAGCGAAGACGATTCTGATCGTTGTGCTGGTTGCATCAGCATTCTTTCTCATGCTGAAAGCTATTGACCTTTCTCCGGCCCAATTGTTAAAAAGCATATTTGACAATGAACCCGCTTCGCAGGACAATCTCTCCTCGGACCGTAACTCTGTGCTTTTGCCGTCCGTTCCCAATTCGGTAATGCTTACTTCGCAGGATGGTCAGCATTACGCTGTCAAATACGATTTTGCCCTCAAGCAAAGTATTTTTGCCTCCTATACGGCAGAGCTAGGAGAAGCACTCGGAGGTGCAACGCAGATGGAGAGTATCGACACCTCTCAATGGCGCAAAGCTCTCTCCGGAACGGGAGTTTTCTTTGACTACCTCTATCCGCAGCCGCTTGATGCGATTGCGCGATATCTGGGTACCGAGGCGTCAAGTGTTCTTGAGGATTTACTGGTACGCAGATTGCTCCTTTCCCACGAAAACAAAAAGGTTGTTCTATATTTTCTTGACGAGGATTCCGGCGGTTGCTATAAGCTCGGCACTTCCATGGACAGCGGCTCACTCGATCAAAAAATTGCTGACAGCGATCTTATTCAAGGCAGCTTTGCCTTCGAATCAGACGGCGGATATAGCGAGCTTGATCCCTATTTCGTCTTTACCGGCGAGAATTCCCGTGTCAAGGGAATAGCTTCCTCAGCAATAAATCTGCCATCCGAAAAGTCGCCCATTCCTTTTGATATTTTTACCATTAACCAGCGCGCCAGCTCTCAGCATTCAGAGAGCGACGGAACTGTTGTCTACCGCGAGGGGACAGACGGAGCCAAAAGTTTGCGCATTGGCAGTAACGGGTCGATACTCTTCACAGCAAGCGGCTCATACGGGCTGCCTGTTGAAAGCGCAAATGAATCTCCAACGCTGAACGAATGCCTCTCCGCTGCTGCGGTTATTATAAACGGCACCATAGCGACTCAAGCCGGCAGCGCAGAAATCGGTCTGATTGGTGTTGAGAACGAATCCTCAGGCGGCGTGACGCTATCCTACGGGTATTTTATCAGCGGAATACCGGTTCGTGTAACCAACGACGGGTGGTGTGCAAGAATACGGGTAAGCGATGGAAAAATTGTCCGCGCCGAGCTGATTTACCGCCAATATGAACTCTTGGACTCAGACTTTACTTTCATGATGGAAAGTTTTGCCTGCCACACAGCGCAGCTCAAGGGTGTGGACACATTTCTGGCATACGTCGATTTATCCAATGCGCCCTCCTGCAATTGGACTCAGAAATAGACGGACAGCGGTTTAGGAGAACACTGTGGAAAAATCCAAGATAAAAAATATAATTATCCTCATCCTCGTTCTAATGAACGTGTTTTTGCTTATTATTGTTGTCACCAACATCAGACAAAGCAGGCAGATCGATAAAGGACGCGAGGATGCAATAAGGGAGATTCTGTCGGAGCGCGGCATGCCCCTGGATGAGGACATCGTGCTTGAAGACACTGTACCTGTACAAGTCACGCTCAAGCGCGACTTGGCTCGGGAACAAAAAATTCTGAATCCCCTCTTTGGACGGTCAAAAGCAGAGGACCAGGGCGGAGACGTATATCTTTACTCAAGCAACGGCGGAGATGCAAAGTTCCGGGGCACCGGTGAATTTGAGATTTCGCTTCAAAACAGCTCCTTTCCGTCCGGCAGCGACCCAGAAAAAACTGCGGTTTCCCTGCTCAAATCTATGGGCATTGACTGCGAGGGCAGCGATGCGGGCGCCTCAGGCTCGGAAGCATCCGACGATATTTCGCTGACAGTGCGATATGATGGAAAGACTGTTTTCAACTGCCAGATTAACTGCGAAATAAATGATGATAATATTGACAGAATTTCCGGTCGCAGAATTTTTGACAAGGTGTCTTTCAAGTCAAGCCCTGACGAATACCCCGATTGCGGCACTATACTCATGCGTTTTTTGGAGTATATCAAATTCTCGGGAGACGTCTGCACCGGAATAACAGACTTGGACTCCGGCTATCTTGTGGGTGTGCAAAACAATCTGCTCGGAGAGTGTACTCTCAGCCCGGTCTGGCGAGTCACAACAAATTCCAATCAACACTACTACTTCGATGCCATAACCAGCGAACCACTATATGTTGAGGGTTAAAAAACCATTAGTTTACCATAATATAGAATTATTCTTGTAATTTCTTGACACTTATGTTAAAATAATTTATCAGCGTGCCAATTTTTTTCATGACGCTATTTTGCCGTTTTGTGAGGTAGTTTTCTTTCACACTGGGTATCATACATATAGTTAAAGAGAATTATCGCAGCGAAAGAGGAAAACTGCCCCGTTAACCGGTGCAGGTTTAATTTTCGTTGCATTACGGCAAATATCTTTAATACCAGACTCAAAATAAAGTAAAAGGTGTTATTGTTTTGGATAAATATGTTATTAACGGCGGAAAGCCCTTGTATGGTGAAATAGAAATCAGCGGGGCGAAAAATGCCGCGGTTGCAATAATTCCCGCAGCGTTGATGGTCAACGGTATATGCAGAATCGAAAATCTGCCGCAGATCAGCGACACTGACATGCTCCTTACCATCCTTCGTGAAATGGGAGCTCAGGTCCGCCTGATCAACAAGGCCACTGTCGAAATTGACTGTTCGAATGTTCGCAAGGACGGCGCACCGTATGAATTGATGCGCAAAATCCGTGCGTCGTATTATCTTATCGGCGCTATGCTCGGACGCTTTGGCTCTGCCAAAACGACTATGCCCGGCGGCTGTAACTTCGGAGTTCGCCCGATTGACCAGCACATTAAGGGCATGAATGCTCTTGGAGCAAAAGTTGAGGTCAAAGGCGGCTTTGTCCTGGCAGAGGCTCCGGTAGGCGGACTCGTTGGCGCGAAAATTTATCTCGACAAGGTTTCTGTCGGAGCAACAATGAACACAATGATCGCCGCCACAACCGCAAACGGTAAAACCACTATCGAGAACGCAGCGCGCGAGCCTCACATCGTTGACCTTGCAAACTTTCTCAACTCCATGGGCGCCGATGTCCGCGGAGCAGGAACAGACACAATTAAGATTTACGGTGTGAAAGACTTGCATGGCGGCAGCTATTCCATAATACCCGATCAGATTGAGGCCGGAACATATATGGCTCTCGTTGCCGCCACAGGCGGTGAGGTTCGCATTAGAAACGTCATCCCCAAGCACCTTGACTGCATTAGCGCAAAGCTTAGGGAAATGAACGTGGAAGTTGACGATCTGGAAGATTCAGTAATTGTTCGCAGACATCAGCCGCTTGTTAGGGCCAATGTCAAAACTCAGCCCTACCCCGGCTTTCCGACCGATATGCAGCCGCAGATTTGCGCGGTTCTTTCTCTTGCGGAGGGGACAAGCGTTATCACAGAGGGCGTTTGGGACAACCGCTATAAATACGTTTCGGAACTGAAAAAAATGGGTGCGGAGATTCAGGTCGACGGAAAAACCGCGATTATAGAAGGTGTGCCGTTTCTTACAGGCGCGCCTGTTGTGGCCTGCGACCTGCGCGCCGGCGCTGCTGTAGTTATCGCCGGCCTGTGTGCAATCGGTGAAACAGTGGTTGAGGATGTTGTTTACATCGAGCGAGGCTATGAGGATTTTGTAGGCAAGCTCAATCAGCTCGGCGCGAGCATTATTTGCATCTCCACTCCGGACGATCCAGACAGGCTCGATGTCCCCCAGGTAGTATAGTTCGAACGCATTTTTGAAACCACAGGCTAGGAGAAACTCTATGCAAATCTATACCCTCGCCAGCGGCTCCACCGGAAATTGCACCCTGATCCGGGATGAGGACACGTTCATCCTCGTTGACATGGGAATTTCCTGCCGCCGCGTTGTTCAATCGCTTGCCTCTCTGGAAATCAGTCCTGATCAGCTTTCCGCTGTTCTTATAACACATGAGCACACAGACCACGTCTGTGGGCTTTCTACATTTATTAAACACCACGAAATACCGATTGTTGCCCCCCGCACCGTTGCCAACCATCTGCGTTGGTCAATTGCGGGGGTCGAAGATTATATAAAGGAAGTGCCGCCGGGTACGGACACTTGCTTTGGCGGCTTATCGATCGTCCCTTTTCGAACACCGCACGACACGCCGGAGAGCGTCGGCTACCGCATTTGCGGCAGCAAAACTATTGGTTACTGCACAGACTGCGGGCATATCAGCGGCGAAATGCTGGAAGGCTTGCGCGGAGTAGACGCGGCAGTGCTTGAATCAAATCACGACCTGCAAATGCTCAAGGACGGTCCGTATCCTGCAATCCTCAAGCGCCGCATACTCTCCGACCACGGCCACCTTTCAAATCTGTCCTGCGCAAACCTCGCGCTCAAACTCTATGAGGAAGGAGCAAGGCAATTTGTTCTCGCACACCTGAGCCGCGAAAACAACACTCCCCTGCTCGCCCGCAAAACTGTTACGGAATACTTGGCGAAGCACGGAGCAGATGAAATTCTCATTGACGTTGCGCCAGAAAAAGATATACTTTACGTCCCGCTTGAGGTATACTCAAAATGCTAAACATCAAGATGATTTGCGTGGGAAAAATGAAGGAGCCGCACTACATAGCCGCCGTATCGGAATATGCAAAGCGGCTTTCCGCTTTCTGCACGCTTGAAATCTGCGAACTTGCGGAGGAAAAGCTCCCTCTGAACCCTTCCCCTGCGGAGCTTGCGTCGGCGCTGTCGAGAGAAGCTGCGGAGATAAAACGCCAGATTCCCTCCGGCGCGTTTGTTGTCGCCCTGTGCATCGAGGGCAAGCTGCTATCAAGTGAGGACCTGTCGGAGCTGGTGCAAAACTGTGCAGGCAGCGGAAGCAGCAAAATTTGTTTTGTCATCGGTTCATCAAACGGACTTGCAGAAGAAATCAAGTCCAAGTCAGCCTTTCGGCTTTCAATGTCAAAAATGACCTTTCCTCATCATCTGGCGCGTGTTATGCTCATTGAGCAGATTTACCGCGCGATGACGATCGGAGAGGGCCGCAAGTATCACAAATGAGGAGGATAAACTATGTGGTGTCCCAACTGTAAAACCGAATATCGCAGGGGGGTAAGCCACTGTGATATCTGTGGCGCTTCTCTTGAAGAATCTCTCACCAGCGGCGACGGACTAGCCACCTGGTCGCTCTCTCCAAAAAACCATTTTGTACAGAACTGGCCGAAGAACGAGGACGGAACTCCCGAGATTGCCGCCCTTCTGACCTTTTGCGTCTCCACAAATATGGAAGATGCTCTTCTGATCAACAAGCTGGAAGCGTATGGCATCCCCGCGCTAAAGAGATATCCGGACAACGGAACTCTGGGACAAGTTGTTTTGGGTATGAGCGGCACGGGTGTCAATGTTTACGTTCCGGCATCCATGTTGGAAGACGCAAAGGCGCTTTTGGAGGATACTGATAATGATTGATCCGATTAAGGAATACCGCCACTGGTTGGACAGCCCTGCGCTCAATGAAGCGGAATGGGCGGAGCTGAACGCTATTTTCGAAAACGAAGATGAAATAAAAAGCCGTTTCTACGCGCCCCTTGAATTCGGCACCGCCGGTTTACGAGGCGTTATGGGTATGGGCCTTAACCGCATGAACAGGCACGTTGTTAAGCACGCCACTCAGGCTTTCGCCTCCGTTATTCTGGAGGAGGGCGAGGAAACCGCGAAGAAGGGCGTTGTCATCTGCTTTGACTGCAGAACGGACAGCGACAGCTTTGCCAAGGCCGCAGCCTGCGTTATGGCCGCCAACGGCATTCCTGTTTTGCTTTTTGACGCACTGCGTCCCACTCCGGAGCTGAGCTTTGCCATCAGGCACTACGGAGCTGCTGCGGGAATCAACGTAACCGCAAGCCATAATCCGAAGGAGTACAACGGCTTCAAGGTCTACTGGTCTGACGGCGCGCAGCTTCCACCGCAGCATGCTGAGATGGTAGCGCAAAAAATGAGCGAAACAGACATTTTCAACAGTGTTCAGAGCATGCCGAGCAAACATGCCGTTGCACAGGGTCTGATAAAAATAATCGGCGAGGAAACCGATGAGCTGTTCCTTGGCGAGGTTTTGTCGCAGGCAATTGACCCGGGCATTGTTCAAAAAGTTGCTGACAGTTTCAAGATTGTTTATACTCCCTTTCACGGCGCGGGACATTTTCTGGTTCCGGAGGCACTCTCACGTCTGGGAATAAAGCACGTCGTTCCGGTGCCCGAACAAATGATTATAGATGGAGCGTTTCCTACCGTCCGAAGTCCGAACCCTGAAAACCCGGAGGGCTTTGAGCTCGCCATCGGGCTCGCCAAAAGAGAGCACAGCGACCTCATCATTGGTACCGACCCGGACAGCGACCGAGTCGGTGTTATGGTCCGTGGCGATGATAATGAGTTTCACACCATCACCGGCAACCAAATGGGAGTTCTGCTGCTGGATTATATTATCACGGCAAAGCGTGCCGCCGGAACACTTCCCGAAAATGCCGCCGCGCTTAAAACAATTGTAACAACTGAAATGGCGCGGGAAGTAGCCGAGCAAAACGGCATCCACATTGAAGATACCTTCACCGGCTTCAAGTTCATGGCGGAAAAACTCGCCGAGTATGAGCAAAACGGAAACTCCTATGAGTATCTGCTGGCATTTGAGGAGAGCTACGGCTATATGCTGGGCAATTTTGTACGTGATAAGGACGCCGTTACAGCCTCGATGATGATAGCTGAAATGGCGGCGCACTACTACAACAAGGGGCAAACGCTTCTTCAGGCACTCGAAGCTCTTTTTGAAAGATATGGTTACTTTACGGAAAAAACCTTGAATCTTGAAATGCCCGGCATAGACGGTCTTGAAAAGATGAAGGCGCTTATGGTTCGCCTCAGAGAGAACATGCCGAACGAAATTGCCGGAACAAACATTGTACGGCAGCGAGATTATTTAAACGGCAAAATTTCCGTGCCCCGTCTGGGCCAGGTGGGCACAACAGCAATTGCAGGGTCAAATGTTCTCTATTTTGAGTTGGAGGATGAAACGTCCTTCATTGTCAGGCCATCGGGAACAGAACCTAAAATCAAGATTTATCTGCTCGTAAAAGGTTCAAGCCACATACATTGCGACAAGAAAATAAACAAATATGAGGCGTTTGCTCAAACGCTAAAAGCATAATAAAAGACGGATGCAGAGTGCATCCGTCTTTTATCGGCGCTTATTATGCCGCAGGCGAGGCTTCCGGTGAAGTTTCCGGGCTGTGTGCTGCGTTGTCGCGGTCAGTTTCCGCTGTATTGTCATCTTCTATGATGCCGTCCTCTGCATCGGGCATCATATCACTGGCATCGGGCGAGGTCGTATCCGGACTGGGTGAAGTAATTGCCGGGCTTGAATTCGGGCTCACTTTCGGGCTTGTACCCGGCTTGTTGCTTGTGCAGCCGCAGAATAGCAGTGTGCAGATAAGCACCAGACTAATAATTGCAGTAAATCTTTTCATATTGAAACCTCCATAATAGATTCGCCATTATTATTGGCAAATTGTTATGAAATTATTATCTGCGATTTACAAAACAATATCTTGTTGCAATCGCGGTAAATAATAGTATAATTCAATATGTAAAAGGGAATTTTTTTATTAGGAGGATATTCAAATGCCAGAATTCAAAGACAGCAAAACATTTGCCAACCTTATGGCAGCGATGGCCGGCGAGAGCATGGCACGAAACAAATACGACTGGTTCGCAAGCCGCGCCAAAAAGGACGGCTACGAACAGATTGCAGAGATTTTTTCTGAAACGGCGAACAACGAGAAGGAGCACGCAAAGCTCTGGTACAAATACCTGAACGGCGGTATTTCAGACACTATGACAAATCTACACCTCGCCGCCGACGGAGAACATGACGAGTGGACAAGCATGTATAAAGAATTCGCCGAGGTCGCCAGAGCCGAGGGTTACACCGAGATAGCGGAAAAAATGGAAGGCGTTGCGGCGATTGAAAAAAACCACGAGGAGCGCTATCGCCGGCTCATTGAAAACATCGAAAAGGGTCTTGTTTTTGCCCGCGATGGACAGCGCGTATGGTTCTGCCGCAACTGCGGCCACTTCCACATCGGTGATGCCGCCCCGGATGTTTGCCCGGTTTGCGCGCACCCCAAGGCATTCTTCGAGCTGAAAAAAGAAAACTACTAATTATTATGTAAACCAAAAGCCGACACAGAAATGTGTCGGCTTTTGGTTTACATAATCTTATTTCCACGCACTCGCGGAGGTGGCTGCCTGCCTTTCCATGCGACCCATCTGCGCGAGGTCGATTACAGTGTCCATATTGAGAGCCAGCATTTGCGCAATTCGCTCTCCGTATTCCTTGTCCGCAATATAGCACTGTGAGGCGTGGCGGTATTTTATATTCTTCGTTACAGGATCAATGCTGCGGGCTGTGTTCTCAATCAGCAGAGATCGCTTGTCTTCTGTCAGCAGGCGGTACAGGTCGCCCGGTTGATAATAGTCATTGCTGTTCGGATACTGACTGTACCTGTCCATCGCGCCCGAGAGCGGAAGCGGCGGCTCGCGGTATTCCGGCTGCTGCATCCACTGTCCGTAGCTGTTCGGCTGGTAGGAGGTCGTGCTGCCGTAGTTGCCGTCAACGCGAATTCTGCCGTCCCTGTGGTAATCATGTACTGGGATTTTCGGCTGGTTGACCGGAATCTGCCTGTGGTTCACGCCAAGGCGGTAGCGCTGGGCATCGCCGTATGAAAAGAGTCTGCCCTGCAGCAGCTTATCCGGCGAGTGGCCAATCCCGGGTACAATGCTCGCGGGATTGAAGGCTGCCTGCTCAACATCCGCAAAGTAGTTTTCCGGATTGCGGTTGAGCTCAAGAATGCCAACGTCAATGAGCGGATATTCCTTGTGGCTCCACACCTTTGTAATGTCAAAGGGATTATCTCGGTGGTGCTTCGCCTGCTCTGTGGTCATTATCTGCACACACATTTTCCACTTTGGAAATTCGCCCTTTTCAATTGCGTTAAACAAGTCATTTTGACTGCTCTCTCGATCCACACCTATGAGCTGAGCGGCCTGCTGGTCTGTCAGATTCTTAATCCCCTGCTGGGTTTTCAAATGGAACTTCACCCAGCAGCGCTCGTTGTCTTTGTTGTAGAGGCTGAAAGTGTGGCTGCCGAAGCCGTGCATATGCCTGTAGCCGTCTGGTATGCCCCTGTCGGACATGACGATGGTCACCTGATGCAGCGCCTCAGGGAGCATTGTCCAAAAATCCCAGTTGTTCTGGGCGGAGCGCATATTCGTTTTCGGATCCCGCTTTACCGCGTGGTTCAAATCTGGGAACTGCAGCGGGTCACGGATAAAGAAAACCGGCGTGTTGTTTCCGACCAGATCCCAGTTGCCCTCATTTGTGTAATAACGCATGGCAAAGCCGCGAATATCACGCTCGGCATCCGCCGCACCCCGCTCCCCTGCTACGGTTGAGAAACGAACAAATACATCAGTTTCCTTGCCGACTTTCGAGAATATGTCGGCCTTTGTATACCGTGTAATATCGTGGGTGACTGTAAATTTCCCGAAAGCGCCGCTGCCCTTGGCGTGCATGCGCCTTTCCGGAATCACTTCTCTGTCAAAGTGCCCCATTTTTTCTATCAGCCACAGATCCTGCATCACTATCGGCCCGTGCGGGCCGGCTGTCATGCTGTCTGCCGAATCCGCAACAGGCGCGGCATTGGAGCTTGTCAGCTTCTTATCTTCATCTGCCATTTAGCGCACCCCTTCCAATTTATTTTCATGGAAGGATATGCGAAATTGTGGACAAATATGAGTTATTCGGCTTTCTTTTTCCCGAACACTTCTCCCTTTACGAGCTTTGAAATAGGTTTATACACAAGGAACGTCACCGCGCCGTTAATAACAACCTTTATTGCGTTAAACGGCAGAACCACGGGTATCAGCATACCCTTTACCACATCAACAGGTACGCCGGTCAGCGGCATGATAAGCACGTTGAGCGGTAACATAACGGCAGTTGCCAGTATTCCGCCCACAATAAGACCGATTACAGCATTTTTGAGGGTTTTCCTGCGGTTATATATCAGAGAGGCAGCAACCAGGAAGACTCCGGTTGCAACAAAGTGCATGAATATGCCCCATGGTCCGCTGCCCGAGCTGACAGTCAAGCCCTGTATTATGCAGGTGACCGCGTTGATTATCAGTCCGGCAACAGGCCCAAAGAGGAAGCTTCCTATCAAGGTCGGGATATCCCCCGCATCGTATTCAAGCGGCGCAAATATCATTACCCTTATTACCAGCGCAAACACGACCGAGAGCGCCGTGAGCATTGCCATAGTTGTCAGTTTTCTTGTAGTTGTCATTATCGTTCCTCCTAAAATAAAAACGCCTGAAGTTAAACCTCAGACGTCAAAACAACTTGCAAATGCAAGCGATGAACGGAGCGAAAACACGCTCCAAACATATACTTCTCCCATCCAGACTATACTGTCGGTATCGGAATTTCACCGATTCGGCAACTTGCGTTGTTCGCGGACTATACCGCCGGTGGGGAATCACACCCCGCCCTGAAGTTCACTATTCACTTGTCTGTTAGCATTATAGCACTGCTCTGCTAAAATGCAAGTGCATTGGCAAAAAAAGATGTTTCACGTCATGTTTCGACAGACCTCGCTTTGACATAAAGGCATGATAGTAGTAAACTGCAAATGGTGACATTTTCCGCCATTTCCCAATGTCATCGCTGCAAATACTTGGAGGAAGTTATGAATAAGAACATCAGCTGCTGTTTCACCGGACACCGCCTTGAAAAGCTGCCCTGGCGCAGTGACGAAAACGATCCCCGGTGTGTTGAACTTAAAGAGCGGCTTGCCGCTGCTGTCGAGGCGGCCTACCGTTCGGGTATCCGGCACTTTATCTGCGGCATGGCTACAGGCTGCGACATGTATTTCTGCGATGCTGTTATTGCGCTGCGGGCAGAGCATAAAGAAATTACCATCGAGGCCGCAATCCCCTGGGAGGGTCAGTCCTCCTCATGGACAAAGGCTCTCGCCCAGAGGCATTCACGCCTCGTTGAAGACTGCGACTTCCTCACTTTGGTACAGCATGATTTCACCCCGGACTGCCTGATGAAACGAAACCGTTATATGGTCGACAGCTCCTCCATGATAATTGCCGTGTACAGCGGTGCGCCGGGCGGGACGATGAGCACCATTCTCTACGCAATGCGTCAGGGGCTTGAAATAATCGAGCTAGATATTTAGGCGGCAGCGACTTCATGCCTTGACGAAATCGGCCTCTTGGAATAGAATAGTATTGTTAAATGTTCCTCAAATTACATAATCGGAGGTCGATAAAATGCCAATTATGAATGAATACAACTTTAAATCGAGCAACGGAAAGAATGATATATACGTTCGGGAGTGGCTGCCTGACGACACCCCGGTAGGTATTGTGCAAATCTGCCACGGAATGGCCGAGCACATAGTTCGCTATGACGACTTCGCTAAATTCCTTGCCTCCAAGGGCTATGTAGTTGCGGGAAACGATTATCTCGGTCATGGCAAAAGTATTTCCAATGATGAAGAATTAGGGGTTTTCGGTGAAAACGGCGGCTGGGAGTTAATCGTCGGAGATGTGCGCAAGCTACAAGAGCGCCTGATTGAGCGTTACCCCCGTCTGCCCGTTTTTATTTTCGGGCACTCTATGGGCAGCTTTGTCGCCCGCACCTATATTATACGCTATCACGACGGCCCGACCGGAGTAATACTCAGCGGCACAGGCCAGCAGGCTCAGATGATGGTTTCTGCCGGACTCACCCTTGCAAAATCGCATGTCCGCAGAAACGGTCATGCCGTTAAGAGTGACTTTATCAATAAAATCGCTTTCGGTTCTTATAACAACAAAATTAAGAATAACAAGACTGACTGGGACTGGCTTTCAACCGATGAACAGGTCGTTCAGAATTATATAGACGACCCGTATTGCGGCTTTGTCCCCACAGGCGGCTTTTTCCGCGACATGTTTTCCGGGATTAAATTCATTTCCGGCAAAAGGAATATCGAACGGGTCAACAAGGACATGCCGGTTTTCCTGATTGCGGGCACTGCCGACCCTGTCGGCGACTACGGCAAGGGCGTTATGAAGGCATACCAGGCCTATCTGGACGCCGGACTCTCAGACGTTTCACTCAAACTTTACAGCGGGGCGCGGCACGAGCTGGTCAATGATTTCTGCAAAGACGATGTTTATAAGGACGTGCTCGACTGGATTCAAAAGAGAAGCTGAAAAAAGCGGTGGTAAAAACCACCGCTTTTGTTTTTAGTTTAAGTTAAGTCATCTGGCGGCGGCGGGCGAGATTTATCATGCCCTCAGGTATGCTGCTGAGATTTGCGAGCATTTTTCCTGCGCCGTATGCCGTGCAGGTAAGAGGGTCATCAACTCTGCGGACGCGTATACCGGTTTTCGCAAAAATAATCCTGTCAACTCCCGGAACAAGACTTCCGCCGCCGGTGAGGATAATCCCGTTTTTGGAGATGTCCGCCACAAGCTCCGGCGGTGTGCGCTCCAGAACTATCTGAACTGCGTCAAGCACCTGTTCCATCGGTTCAAGCAGGGCCTCCGCTATGTCCGTGGTTGTAACCTTGACGCTTCTGGGCAGACCTGTCATAAGGCAGCGGCCCTTTACTTCTTCAGTCGCGGGCTCCTCCGTGGGCAGTGCGCTGCCGATGCTGGCCTTCAGCTCCTCGGCGGTTTTCATGCCAATAAAAAGATTGTGCTTCCGGCGTATGTATCTGACGATTGCCTCGTCAAATGATGCGCCGGCGATTTTTATTGATTCACTCTCAACCACGCCGTTGATGGACACAACGCCGATTTCCGTAGTGCCCCCGCCGATGTCCACAACAAGGTGTCCGTCAGGCTTGGAAATATCCGCACCGCTGCCGAGCGCTGAGGCGACGGATGCTTCGAGAAGGTAAACCTTTCTCGCTCCGGCTTCTATGCCCGCATCAATGGTCGCCCGCTCCTCAACACCTGAAATGCTGCCCGGAACGGTAATAATAATCCTCGGCTTAAACAGGCTGAAAGATGTGACACGCTGAATAAGCTCCTTGAGCATGCGCACGGTCATGTCATAGTCGGAAACAACGCCTGCGCTGATCGGGTGAATCGAAACGATGTTCGCCGGTGTGCGCCCTAGCATTTTCTGCGCTTCCTCCCCGACCTTGAGCAGCTTACCGCTCTGCTTGTCCATCGCAACGACAGTGGGCTCACGCAGGCTTATACCCTTGCCGCTCACATAGACGATTATGTTGGAAGTGCCAAGATCAATCGCAATATCTCTTTCAAAAAAATCCATATAAAACTACCTCATGTCGCAGAGTTTTCAGCACGGTTCGTGTGGCAAGAGAATAATTACCCGCATCCTATATTATATCATGTCCATGGTCGATTGTCGGGGGTTTTTAACCCGGGATTGGATAATGAATACTTTTTTTCACCTTGTTCTGGCGAGAGTGACGCAAACAACATCTTCAGCACCGAAAAGCCGAAGGGTCTTGGCGCACTCGGACAAAGTCGAGCCTGTGGTGATTATGTCGTCAATCAGCAAGATTCTTTTACCGCGGACAAGCTCCTCGTCATAAACCGTGTAAGCTCCGCTGATGTTGGCTCTGCGCTTTTCCACCGCACCGATGCCTGACTGCGCGGGAACATCGACCTGCTTGACGATGAGTTCAAGCGCGACGTCGTCTAATTTGAGCGCTGTTGACATTGCCAGCAGCATTGCCTGGTCATAACCGCGCTTTTTCAGACGTTTTTCGCTGAGCGGCACCCATGTTATAAGGTCATAGCGGCCCGCCAAATAATCTCTGACGCAGGGCGCCATCAGCTCGCCGTAAATATCGGCATACTGTGTCGCTTCCTTAAACTTGAAGCGCAGAATGGAATCTCTAACAGCTCCCTCATAATACAGAGGTGAAACACAGACAGAATAGAAGTCGCCGCTTTGCGCGCCGCCGTTTTTTGTACGGGCAATGTCCTTAATGCAGGAGGCGCAGATCCCCTTTTCGCGGGTTTTAAGAACCTTCCTGCAAAATGCGCAGCGTGGAGGAAAGAGTAAATCCAGAATTCCACTGAAGATATTCATGACTAAGCCTCCCTTACGAAATGTTGCTGTCTACTCCGTCAGTCTGGCGCGAAGTCCGCTGAACCTTCGCGTTGCCTTGTGGTTGTCTATCATTCCCAAAACTGTTCCGTCGCTGCCGACGATTATCAGCAGTTCCTTAGCTCTTGTAACGGCCGTATAAAGCACTTTTCTGCTCATCAGCTGAGGCGAGCCATCCAGAGCGAGCAGTATGACCGCGCGGTACTCGCTGCCCTGGGACTTATGTACCGTCATAGCAAAGGCGTGCTCAAGCTCGGGGAGCATATCGAAGCCATATGTCGCGAGCCTGTCGTCAAAAAGCACCGTCATTATCTCGTTTTCGGTATCGATGTCGGCGACAATACCAATGTCGCCGTTGTAGACGCCGGTGCCGCTCTCACACTTTTCAGTGAACTCAGTTTTCGGCACGGGACTGCCGCCGGCGTCGCCGGAAAACTCTATTTTTTGCGGCTTTCGCCATATTATATCATAATTATTTCTAATTTGCATCACCCTGTCACCCTGTCTGAAGAAAATATCTCCGAAGATTTTTTCTTTTTTGCCATTAGACCGGGGATTAAGGGCCGCTTGCAGCACCGCATTAAGATTTCTTGTCCCCGACTCACCTTTTCGGGTTGGAGTCAAAACCTGAATGTCGCTTGCAGGAATGTTCATCTTTTCCGGCAGTCTTGACGCACACAGCTCAACAACCGTGTCAATCGCCTGCCTTGCGTTGGGACGGCGCAAAAAGAAAAAGTCAGTATCGCCGCCGTTCGCGTTCAGATCAGGGTAATCTCCCCTGTTAATCGTGTGCGCATTGGAAACAATTCGACTCTCCGAGGTCTGACGAAAAATCTCCGTAAGCCTTACAGTCGGAACGATGTCGCTTCGGATAATGTCGTTGAATACATTGCCGGGTCCGACGCTCGGAAGCTGGTCGGCATCACCCACCAGAACAAGTCTGCAGTCAGGCGGCAGAGCACAAAGCAGAGCGCGGAACAGAGTAATATCCGCCATCGAGCATTCATCCAGAATCACCGCTCCGCATTCCAGGGGATCATCTTCATTCCTGCGAAATACGGTTTCTTCACCCATTAGCGGGAAGGCGGCCTCTAAAAGCCTGTGTACCGTGACGGCGTCTTTGCCGGAAAGCTCAGACATCCGCTTTGCCGCGCGGCCGGTCGGCGCGGTGAGAATCGTGTCGATACCCAGCTTGTCAAAGAGTGACACTATCGCCCGAACTGTAGTGGTTTTTCCAGTTCCCGGGCCACCGGTCAGCACCATTACCCGGTTTGAAGCTGCGATTTTAAGCGAATAAGTTTGCAGGTCGGCATAGATAACGTCCTGCTCTTTTTCGATTTCTTCGATAATATCGTTAATATTCTTTACAGGCGCCGGCTTATCCTCCGCCATGGATTTAAGCTTGTCAGCTATGTAGCACTCCGCTTCATATAGCGAAGCCAGATAACAGGCCTCCCTGCCTGCGATGCTGGAACGGACTAGGTCGCCGCTTTCCGTCAGCATCTCAATGGCTTCCTCTATCGAGCCTGCCTGAACATCTATCAGTTCGGAGGTTATGGATATGAGCACCTCCTCAGGAATGAAGCAGTGTCCGTTGCGGGTGTTGTGTTTGAGTTCAAACATTGCAGCCGCCGCAATTCGCTCCGGCGCATCGCTGTCAAAGCCAAGGTCGAGAGCGAATTTGTCCGCCTCGGCAAAGGTCGCCCCTACGCTCTCGTAGGAAATTATATAAGGATTCTCCTGCAGCAGATTCAGCGCGTCGTCGCCATATGTACGGTATAGACGTATAGCGAAAATCGGCTTTATTCCGTAGTTTCCCAAAAACTCCATCAGCCTTCGGATTGCGATTTGACGCTTGAAAACCTCTGATATTTCCATAGCCTTCTTGTGACTTATACCTTTTATCTCCGCCAGCTTCTCAGGTTCTTTTTCGATTACATCCAGCGTTTTGTCGCCGAAGCGGGTGACGAGCAGCGTTGCTGTCGCCGGACCTACACCCCTTATTGCGCGCGATGACAGAAACTCAAAAATCGCGTCTGCCCCGCTGGGCAAACGCCGCTGCGCCCAGAGAACCTTGAATTGCTCCCCGTGCGTTGCGTGCTGAAAATACTCACCGGAAAGGATCAGCTCCTCACCAATGTTCACACACGGCAGACAGCCGACGGCAGTTATGCTCTCGCCGTCGGTTGTTTCCAGCCTTGCGGCCGTGTAGCCGTTCTCCTCGTTTTGAAAGAGAATTGCCTTGACCGTGCCTGCAATTTCTACGTATTTGTCGCCGTATCTGTCGTCAAAGTCCATCTTCCGCTCCGTGTGGTTAATTTACTCTAATATTGAAACCGCCTCGTATTCCCTCTCAAGGATTTTCGCCATGTCCGCCGTCTGGCTGTTCATACCGGAATTCTTGATTACTATTTCCGTTCCGGGATTCATCTCACATTCCGAAATCAGACGTAAAAGCCCTTTTACGCTCTGTTCCAGCTCCGCCGGATTCCCCTGTGCTGTGACAATAATTGTTACCCTCGTACTGCCGCAGCCAATTGTCCGGCTCAGCAAAACATGCTTTATCCGCCAAAGCAGCAGCATAAACGCTGCCACAAGGACAAGCAACCCCGCTATCTGAATACTCGTCATAGCTTTCACTCCCTTTTCACCCCATTTTACGGTGAAATAGCGAAAGCTGTGAACTCAAATACTAATTCTTCTAGCTTATTGCCGCTGTAAAGCCATAGGTCAAGCCTGTTATCAAAAGCCCGGCTACAATTACACCGCCGAGAATTGCCGGAAATGCGTCCTTCATTCGGATATCCATCAGCGCCGC
>JAVBMI010000017.1:0-40313 GCA_031552685.1 Oscillospiraceae bacterium | reverse complement strand
CCCCCTGGCAACGGGGAACCAATGAAAACACCAACGGTCTGATCAGAGAATACTTCCCAAAATCTTTCGATTTCACTTCCTGTGCTGACGATAAAATCGCGCTGGCTGTTCAAAAACTCAACTGCCGCCCTCGCAAATGCTTACATTGGAGATCTCCGTTTGAGGCCTTCTTTCAGGTTGCGTTGCACTTGATTTGACAATTCAAGGGTGAGTTAAGAGAGGGGTGTTCTTTTCGTAAAAAGACACCCCTCTTTTGCCCCCTGCGGGTAGCAGGTAATAAATAATAATGGATTGCTCCCTGTGCGGGAAGCACGCCTGCCCGGCGAGGGCTCCGCCCGAAGGGCGGGAAAAACCAAGCTCCGCCCGGGGGGCGGAAAATAACCCTGTGCGGGTAGGCGAAAAAGAATAATTAGAAAATGAGTCAGCATGTTCAGCAAGCGCAAAAATATAGTAAATTGATAAGTTTACAAGCCTCTTAAAACCGCAACAATGTCTTCAAATTTCCTGCTGTGTGACGCTTTCACAAGAACGGCGTCACCTGTTTGTATGAGTGCGGGGAGGGCGGCGATGAGTTCTTCCTTTGTTCCATAGTACTGCGCATCAGGCAGGCCGGTTTCCATTGCGCCCTCATAGGTCATCTCAGAAAGCGCTCCGGTTGTGAGAAGCAGGTCAACTCCTTCTATTGCAGCTGCAACGCCTGTTTCATAGTGCAGCTCGGATTCGGTATCGCCCAACTCAAGCATGTCACCCAAAATCGCCACATGCCGCCCGGGGAGAGATACAAGAGATTTCAGTGCCGCACCGGTTGAGGTGGGGTTTGCGTTATAACAGTCATTAACAATATAGATCCTGGACGTTTTTTCGAGGCTGCTGCGCCCTCCGACAGGAGCGTAGGCCGCGATTCCTGCGGTAATTTCAGCGTCAGTCAGGCCGAGGGCAAGGCCGACGGCGGCGGCTCCAAGGGCGGCCGTTACAAGCTGCAGGCCAAAAGAATTGATTTTCGCGTTGAAGCTGCGCCCTTCGGCAACTATAGTCAGTTCAATGCCGTCCGCACCCAGACTCTGCACATTTTGTGCCGAGACGGAGCAGCTTTCCGATAAACCGAAAGAAATTATTTTTTTGTCAGAGGTCAGTTTTCTGAGCGTCAGGTCATCGCCGTTTATAAAGACCTCGGCGTCCTCCGGCATGAATTCAAGCATTTCGGTTTTGGCCTTTAAAACTCCGTCAAAATCCCCTAGAAACTCAAGGTGCGCGCTTCCGATAGTGGAGAATACCGCATACTGCGGACGTACCATCCTGCCAAGCTGAGCCATTTCACCGAAGTGCGAAATTCCCATCTCGATAACAGCGGCCTCATGCTTGTCATTGAGCTGAAACAGCGTCAGCGGAACGCCCAGATTGTTGTTGAAATTGCCCTCGGTTTTATGCGTGCAAAAGCGCTGCGACACAACGCAATAGACCATTTCCTTCATGGTCGTTTTTCCAACGCTGCCGGTTATTCCGATGATCGGGATGTTAAAGCCGCTGCGGTAGAACTCCGCAATTTCTCCCAGAGCGGCTACAGTGTCACGAACAACGATGACCGGACTTTTGCAGCCCTCAGGAATCTCTTGGGCGAGAGCGCACAGCGCGCCGTTCTCATAGGAGGAGTTTATAAAGTCGTGCCCGTTGCTATTATCACCGGCGATTGCGGCAAAAAGACAGCCGGCAACAGCCTTGCGGCTGTCGGTTTCAACTGTGGAAATCTCCCGCTCCAGAAGGGCGGGGTCTCCGTGATAATCTCCGCCACAGGCGGAAACAATGTTTTTAAGCGTAAGATTCTTCATGAAAGATACCCTTCATACTTTTTAAGGGAAACCTCGATAAGCTCGTTGCAGAGCTGTGCATAGGTTTTTCCCTGTTCCTGTGCCATACGCGGGACAAGGCTGGTCGGAGTCATACCGGGCAAGGTGTTGGCCTCCAGACAATAGAGGTTTTCATCTTCGTCCATGAGGAAATCTACCCTGCAATATGCCTCTATCATCAGAACCTCGTTTACTTTTTCGCTCAGCCGCTGCACCTTGTCAGTAAGCTTATCGCTGATTGGAGCGGGGCAAAGCTCCTGCGTCAGTCCGGCCTGATATTTATTTTTGTAGTCGTAAAAGCCCTCGGTAGGAATAATCTCGATAACGGGCATGGCCTTGCCGTCAATTATACCCACAGTCAGCTCTCGGCCCTGGATGAAGCGCTCTACTATTACAGCGTCCTCGTATTTGAAGGCCAGTTCCAGCGCAGAGTTATATTCATCAAGATTATGTACTATCGAAGTTCCGACACTGGAGCCGCCGGAGCAGGGCTTTACCACACAGGGAAAGCCGACATTTTCGTAGCAAGAGCATCCGGCATAAACCGTTATTCCCGCCGGAGTAGGGATTCCAGCCTGAGCGAGCAGCTCCTTGGTGATTGTTTTGTTCATGGCAAGCGCGCTGCCAAGATAACCACTGCCTGTATATCTGATGCCCATTACGTCAAAGGTGGCTTGAAGTTTGCCGTTTTCGCCCTCCTCGCCGTGAAGAGCAAGAAAACTGATGTCCGCCTCGCGGCAGATTTCGATGACGTTTGAACCGAGAACGCTGTCATCATCCTGCTTACGGGAGGTCTTTATTGCCTCCAGATCGGGCTCTGTTTCAGAAACGGAGAAATTATCGAAGGTGTGGCGGCGTGTAAAAATCTCCTTTGGATTGTCGTAAGGCTCGGGGTAACCAAAGAAAGAGTCAATTAGCACAACATTGTGTCCGGATTCCTGAAGCGCGCGCGCAACAAGAATTCCGCCGCTGATTGAGACGTCGCGTTCGGCGCTGAGACCACCGCACAGTACAACAATGTTCATAGCTGTCCTCCTGAGAAAAAATCTGACAATATTGTAGCATAAGTGCGATTGATTTTCAAATATAACCAGGTCATTCTATACTATTTTTCTCTGCTTTGTGAAAAAGACGGGCGTACACAGCTTTGCACGCCCGCCCTTTCACAGCTCTATTATTTTTGTTGCCACAGTATCTACAAAGCCCCTGTCGTGCTCTATGAACAGAATTGTCGGTCTGAATTCCAGAAGCAGCTCCTCTATTTGAATACGCGAGATAAGGTCAATATAGTTGAGCGGTTCGTCCCAGATGTACAGGTGCGCCGACTCACAGAGACTGCGGGCAAGCATAACTTTTTTCTTTTGACCGGCGGAGAAGTCTGACATATCCTTTTCGAACTGGCTGCGTTCAAAGCCCAGCTTGCGAAGGATGGCCAGAAACAGGCTCTCGTCAATACTGTACTCCCCGGCATAATCTCGCAGACTGCCCGAAAGCCCTGCAAAGTCCTGCGCCACATAGGAAATGATCAGTCCACTGCCGACCTGCGCCTGACCGGAGTGC
Source organism: Oscillospiraceae bacterium (assembly GCA_031552685.1). GTDB lineage: Bacteria > Bacillota > Clostridia > Oscillospirales > Oscillospiraceae > UBA2658. The sequence goes on along the minus strand of JAVBMI010000017.1, from coordinate 36,909 downwards.
GGGATGTCCTCGCCGCAGAGCAGTTTTACAACGCTGGATTTGCCGGAGCCGTTTTTACCACACAGGGCGAGCGCATCACCCCTGCAAATTTCAAAAGTCAAATTCTCAGTAACCGCGCGTCCGTCGTATGAGATGCAGAGCTCACGTACGCCAATCAGGCGTTCGGAATGGTATGCCAGAGGTGAGAGCTTCAGACTGTCAGACACCTCGACATTCTTCAGGAGCTTCGACTTTTCTTCTGCCGCGCTTATCCGGCGGCCTTCAAGATTTTTTGACCGCTGCATCATTTTGGCGGATTTGTGTCCGATGTAGCCCCTGTCGACCCGCAATCCGGAATTTCGGGTGCCATATTTTGTGCTCTCTACTTTATCCGACCAGTCTGAGGTTCTCCGCGCGGCTTCCCGCAGGCGTGAGATGTCTTTTTTCAGCTTTTCGTTTTCGGAGAGTTCCAAATTGTCCTGCTGCTCTTTGTTTTGCCACCATGAGGAAAAAGTTCCCTTTTGTATTTCAATATTCGCGCGGTTGATGGACAAAATATGGTCTACACAGCCGTCTAGAAAAACCCTGTCGTGAGAAACCAGGATGAAGCCCTTCTTCGAATTGAGATATTTTGCGACCAGCTGTCTGCCGTGCATATCAAGGTGGTTTGTCGGTTCGTCAATCAGCGGAAAGCTGTTTTCCTTCAGGAACAGTGCCGCGAGCAAAACTTTTGTCCTCTCGCCGTTTGACAGCGTGGAGAAGGGGCGGTAAAGTGTTTCCTCCGGCACCTCCAGCAGGTTTATTTCCCGAAGCAGCTCCCAGCTACGCTCCTGCGGGACAATTTGTTCAAGTGCCTCTATTGTCAGCGCGTCCGTATCCCGCACTTCATATGGAAAGTATTCGAAAACCACATCAGAGGTGATTGTTCCGCTGTATTCGTGCTCGCCCATAAGCAGCTTGAGAAAAGTAGTTTTGCCCCTGCCGTTGCGTCCGGTGAAGCCCAGCTTCCAGTCTGTGTCCAGAACGAAGCTGACGTTTTCAAAGATATTGTCATAGCTGCCCTCATAGGCGAAGGTCAGATTGTTAACATTTATTTGTGACATATGAATCCTCCTTGCAAAAAAACTGTGAGCCGCGGGAAGCACATTTCCGCAGCTCACAGTTTTGCGGCGACAGAACATTCAGCCCGGTCGCAAAGCAAAAAGGTTGTAGAGTGCGCATCTTCCCACAGCGGCATGAAAAGAAGTGATGCCAAAGCACCACAACAGCTTTCAAAACGGCAGGATTATTTGCGCATCTTCCCAACTCCAAACATTTACTGTTAGATAAAGTATAGCACGTCGTTACACATAAATCAATGCAGGATATCAAAGATGCTATTATTTTGAAAAACTATCTTGAAAAATCTGGAAAACACTTTATAATAAGAAGAAAACAACACAAGAATGATCTGACAGTGTCTCAGATTTGGGGAGCAAAAGTGGATATGACTTGGAGAATAGAAAACATGAAGAAAAGAGTACTGGTAATTATATCCGCGTTCTGTGTACTGATTCTGGCGTTTTCAATTTATATCACGGTGAAAAACACCCGTGATATGCAAAAACTTATTGAGGGCAGCATCAAAGCTCAGCTGCATTCAGCCTGTCAGGCGGTGCGTGAGATCACAGACGAATATGACCTTGTTAATCTTGACTTCGACGAGATCGAAAGCAGCCCCGCATATTCAGCCGCAATAGCGGAGCTGACGAATCTTGCGAAGAATACCGGCGCAAAGTATATCTATGGTCTTAAATATGTTGACGGAGAATGTGTATTCTTCATGGATATCGACACTGTTGACAATTCACTTTTTGAGGCCTATACGCCCTCATCGGTGCACACAGAGGCATTTGAAGGGTATGAAACCGCCGGTATCAGCAATATGGAAGATGAATTCGGCAGCTTCCATACCGGCGCGATTCCAATCTTTGTGTCAGGAAAAGTTGCCGGAATTGTTGCAGTTGATATCGAAGACCGTTTTGTTGAGCAAAGCTACAAGGATTCCAATACCAACATCGCTGTTTTGATCGCCGTGCAGGTTATCGTTCTTTGTTTACTGGTAGGATATATCTCCTATCTGCTTAAAAAGCTGCACGAAATGCAGGATGAGCTGTACAGGCAGGCGCACTTCGACTTGGTTACGGGACTTCCCAACCGGCAGTATTTGTTCGAGTTCCTGCGAAACATGAAAAAGGAAAATGAAGATTTGCCCTATGCGCTGATCTTCATAGACCTTGACAACTTTAAGTTGGTAAACGACGTTGCCGGACATGATGCAGGCGACGCACTGCTAAAGAGCATCGGTGAATTTCTGCAGGGGCTCGGCCCGATCGCCAAGTCTTTCAGGCCTCTCGCAGGTCCGCTTAATATTTCCGCCCGCGTAGGCGGTGACGAATTCATCCTTGTAGTTCCCGGTATTGAAACCGAGAAGCAGGCAATGGCGTTCTGCGATAATCTGCTGGAGGAGTTCCAAAAATCTCAGATCAACCGTCACATTAAGGAATTCTCTGTTGGAATGAGTGTTGGCATTGCGCTTTATCCCTACCATTCGAATGCGCATGATGTGCTTATTAAGTATGCGGATATCGCGATGTATCACGCCAAGAAAAGCGGCAAGAACCGTAGCGTGTTCTATAATGAGAAGCTCACCCCTAAGGATGAGAAATAGTAAAGTCAATATACTTGAAAGCCGCTCTTTTGAGCGGCTTTCTTCTTGCAGTTTATTTATGTCGTTACTGAATCCAGTCATCTTCAGCTCCTGAAAAAGCCCTGCCGTTATACTTTAAATACTTCGTTATCCGCTGCCTTCCCCGGCTGATAGTTCTGCTCACGCAGGAGGGACTAACTCCCAGCTCAAGAGCAATCTCAGGCATGTTCATCTGCCGGATATAATAGAGCTGCACCATCTGTTTTTGCCGTTGCGTGAGCTCTTCATCAACAACCTTCATCGCCCGGCGGCCGAGACTGCCGCCCACATCGATCAGTTTGATAAACTCGACAAGAGCACGTTGCTCAAGTTTCAGTTCTGCGTCGTTCACACCAGCGCCTCCTCTCGTCATACCGCTTGAGATAGTTGGCTGTCGCCAAACAGTCGCGTGTCATTGCGGTAACAATAGTGATTTCTCTGCGTAATCGTATCTGCTCCTCCGGTCTGAGTTTTTCCTTTTCCAGCTTCGAAGTCATTTCCCGAAGTCTGGCTTTGCAGGCATTGCCGCTCGCCCGATACTGGGCGGATAGTTCCAATAGGGTGGACATTTTCACTTCCTCCATTTGCCACGGGGCTACAATTGGATATTAACACAAATAGTGAAGATAATCAAGCAAAAAGATGAAGTTAGCTGAAAAAATATTCACCAAACTTTTCGAAAAAGTTTGGTGAATATTAGCCGTAATTAGTTTGCGCATCGCGAAATCTTGTTAATTATTGGATTCCGAAATGTGCTGTTGATTTGAGAAAAGAACCTCAGGCTTGCAGAAAGCGGACCTTGCCTTTGGCAGTGAGGATGAATCGGCTACCTGGCTTTACTGGTAGATCCCCGCTCCACGAGATAGTGCGGGAGGACAACTGTTTCCGGGGGAGCGGACTTATCGCTGATAATTTTCAGCAGCAGATCAACGCTTACTTTGCCCAGGTCGTATTTCGGCTGGTTCACAGTTGTTATTCCATTATAAAAATATTCACTTTCTATTACATTGTCAAAACCAATTACCGACACCACATTTTCGAGGCCGGAGTCCAGCAGATAGCGCTCGGCGCCAATTGCTATCGAATCCGCAACACAAAAGATTGCCGTCGGAGGCGCCTTGCCGGACATAAGTTTTTTGCAGGCCAGTTTGCCGCTGTTGAAGTCATAATCAGTTCGAATCAAATGACTTGGATTCAGCGGAAGACCGGCATCCTTAAGAGCATTTTTGAAGCCCTCTTCGCGTTCTATTGAGGGATTACGGTAGTATCTGCCACTCAGCATTCCGATGCTTGTATGACCAAGATCAATTAGAAGTTTCGTAGCGTCGTATGCGGCGGCAAGGTTGTCGATAGTAACACTGGAAACGTTCGCACCATCCATGCTATGTGCAAGCAAAACAATCGGGAATGACTCGGAAATCCTGCTGAGATCAAATTTATCCATATTAGTGTTTGCGATAATCATCCCGTCGACCTGGCGGGAAGTCAACATTTCGATGTACTTCTTCTCAATCTCCAGCTTGTTTTGGGTCACACCGATAACCACCTGATATCCGGCCGCACTGGCGGATTGCTCGATACCGCGAAGAATGTCCCCATAGAAGGTGTTCTCCGCGGTGGGAAGGAGCAGGAGCAGTTTCATCGAAAACGAAAGGCGCAGGCTGCGGCCGATAAAGTTAGGGTGATAGCCTGTGGCACGGATGGCCTCTTCGATTTCAGCCCTTGCTTTTTCCGAAACCATGGGTGAATTATTAACCACGCGGGAGATTGTTGCTACTGAATATCCGGTTAAGTTTGCAAGATCCTTTATTGATACCATTTTGTCTGCCTTTCACTTTTTGCTGATTGTCATCGATTACATAAATAATAACATAATTTAATAGAATTTCAAGTCGTTTTTATAGAGTACATAAATTATCTGTGCATCGTTTGGGCAAATAGCACAAAATATACAAGTATATGCAATTTATTATTGCAATTACGACGGAGTGGAAGTATAATCAAATTGTGAAACAAATGAAAACGTTTACATTTCGGAAGGAGCAAAGAGAATGCTGATGCTTGGGCTGGCAAGCGCCATTTTGCCGGATTATACTTTTGAACAGGTTGTTGATGTTGTGGCTGCCGAGGGACTGAGTTGTGTTGAGATGATGTGCTGGCCCAGGGGTAAGGCGCTCAGGCGCTACGCGGGCGTTACCCATATTGATGTTGAGAACCTTACAGATGAGAAGGCAAAGTACTATCTGGACTATGCCGCCGCGAGGGGCGTGGCAATCTCCGCTTTGGGTTATTATCCGAATCCGATGGACCATGACCTGGAAAAGCGCAAGGTTTACATTGACCATATTTACAGATTGATTGACGTTTCCAGGTTAATGGGCATCAATATGGTAACGACCTTTATTGGACGCAATTTATCAAAGAACTTCGAGGATAACATTGAAGAAATGGTGGAAGTATGGACCCCCATCGTAGAATATGCTCATGAGAGAAATGTCTGTATCGCTATTGAAAACTGCCCGATGTATTATACGAAAGACGAATGGCCCGACGGCACAAATCTCGCCTGCTGCCCTCATGTCTGGAGAGCGATGTTCGAGCGTATCCCATATAAAAATCTTGGCCTGAACTATGACCCATCGCACATGCTTTTGCAGGGAGCGGACTATATCAGACCGATTTATGAATTTAAAGACCGTATTTTCCATGCGCATATCAAGGATATCAAGATGTATGCGGACAAAATCTATGAATACGGCATGTTCGGCTATCCGGCGAAATTTCATTCCCCCAAAGTACCGGGACTGGGCGATCTTAACTGGGGCGCATTTATGTCGGCCCTTTACGATGTCCACTATGAGGGGGCGGTGTGTATAGAAATTGAGGACAAGGCATTCGAGAGCTGTGAAGCCGATGTCCTCAAGTCAATACACATTAGTGTAAATCATATAAGCCAGTTTTATAGTTCCTAAGCACTAAGCTCCGGAAGAAGGAGATAATATGGGCGTTATTTCTGAAAACAAAATACCCGGACAGGATACTGGTATTGATATTAGGCACACCACCTGTGATATTTGCTCACCGCAGCATCATTGCGGAGTTTCAGCCTATGTAAAGAACGGCAAGCTCATTAAAACCGAGGGCTGGCAGGAACACCCGTACAGCAAGGGGCAGATTTGCACCAAAGGCGCTGCCTACAAGGATTACCTTTACAGGGAAGACAGAATAAAAACACCGCTCATGCGTGTTGGAGAACGCGGCAGCGGGCAGTTTGAGAAAATCTCATGGAATCAGGCGCTGTCGATTATTGCAGATAAGCTCAACGAAATAAAGAAAGAACACGGACCGGAACAGGTTATGTTCATGAATGGCTACGGCAAGTGGAGCAAAACTTTTCTCAACAGACTTGCCTGGTCTTTTGGCTCACCCAACATGGTTGCTGACGGTTCCACCTGCCAAACAGCGACGCATCTTGCATGGGAGGTTCAAACCGGATCGCTGACTGACTGTGACCTAGACAATTCAAATACATTCCTCGGCTGGGCATTCAACCCATACTACTCGAATTCACCTATGGTACCCTATATTTTGCGGCGCAAACGTGAGGGTATGAAGATAATCATAGTTGACTCCAGGGTGACGCCGGCTGCGACCAATCTTGCGGATGTCTTTCTGAAGGTTAACCAGGGAACTGACGGAGCTCTTGCTCTTGGAATGACAAATATAATCATACAAAATGGCTGGCACGACAAGGAATATATTCGCGAGCATGTTCACGGCTTTGATGAGTATGCCGAATATGTAAAAAACTTCGATCTGGAAACGGTTTCAAAGATAACAGGCGTACCTGTACAAAAGATTCTGGAGGCAACTCGGCTCTATGCCACAAACGGTCCTGCCAGTATTCGCGAAACGGCTTGTCCGATAACCCAGAATATAAATGGTTTTCAGACTTACAGGGCTATGACCTGCCTGAACGCAATAACCGGAAACTATGACCGCAAGGGCGGCAACTACCCAATTTATTATACATACAACCACCGCTATGCCGGATTTGAAACAAGAGAGCACGAGTTCATGCTCTCTCAAAAGCCACAAACAAAAAACATGGGAGAGGGCAGGTTTCCGCTCTGGCAGCTCTACAACGAGACTCAGGGCAACGAGCTTGCGGCGTACATAAACGGCGAAAAGCAGTATCCGATAAAAGCGATTTTTGGAATGGGAATGAATTACAGGATGTTCCCAAGGCCTGACAAGATAGAAAAAGCAATTAAAGAGAAGCTGGAGTTCTTTGCTCTCTCGGAGATTTTTCTGACAGACACGGCAAAACTCGCGGACATTGTTCTTCCGGCTTGCACCTCATATGAGCGCAGCGAGTTTCGTTGCTATCCCGGCGGTTTGGCCTACTACAGCAGGCCCGTCGTTGACAGGGTTGGAGATTCATGGTCAGATTTGGAGATACTATCCGAGCTCGCGCAGAGGCTGGACCATGACGATGCGCTTTTACGTCAGGGGCATGAATGCTGGGTGGACTATATAATTCAGGACACCGGCTTCACAGTAGAGGAACTGAAGAAATATGAACTTCCTGTACAGGTTATGAATTATAAGCCCTATGAGTTTGGCTCATACACAAGAAGGGGCTATAACACGAAAACAGGAAAGTTCGAAATACATGCCAGCTTCTTGGATGATTACACCGATGAGTACGGCTATGATTGTATACCAACCTATTCACCTCCGATAACAGAGCGGGAGACGGCAAAGTATCCCTTGATATTGACCGCCGGAGTAAGGGTTCCCAACTCCCTCAACTCAAGACTTCACAAAGTGCCTTCACTCAGAGCGTTGAGACCTCAGCCGGTAGCCGAAATACACCCGGAAACGGCGAAAAGGCTGGGGATAGAAGAGGGGGAGTTAGTTCGGGTTTTCAATGACTGCGGCAGCGTTTTCCTGAAGGTTATGCTAACAGCGAAGGTTTCTGAAAACAGCGTTCAGGCTATTCATTGCTTTGGCGAGGCGGACATTAACACCCTGATGGATGAAAACCGGCTTGACCCGTACACCGGTTTTCCCGGATACCGGACGACTCCGTGCGCGCTTGAGAAGGCAGGTGATGCGTTATGAGCGTGGTATCATTTATTCCCCAAAAATGCTCCGGCTGTTGGGCCTGCACCATGGCTTGTGTGGATGAAAAGGACATCAGGATGGATAACGCTGACTGCGCATACAGACTGGTGACACCGACAGAGCGTGAAGTTGATGGGCAGTATATTTTTTCTTACAGAATGCAGGGCTGCATTCACTGTAAAGATCCGGCGTGTTTTGATATCTGTCCCTGCGCCTGTTTCGACATCAGAGAAAACGGACTCGTTCTGCTGGACAGCGCAAAATGTAGCGGCTGCGGACTGTGTGCGCAGGCATGCATGCTAAAGGCCATTGTGATCCAAGACGGCGTTGCGCGTAAGTGTGACGGCTGCATCGACAGGCTGGAAGCGGGAATGCGTCCCGCATGCGAGAGAATATGTCCCACAGGGGCGCTGAGTTTTAAGGTGAAGTAAAAAACGTGAATAACCACATAGTGGTTAAAAATAATGAGGAGGATATATCATGAAAAAGTCCACAAAAAAGATTTTGGCATTGATTCTGGCATTGGTCATGGTTTTTGCGCTTGTAGCCTGCGGAAACGGCGGCGATGAAAAAACTGAAACGTCCCCGACCCCTGAGCAGACTTCAGACGATGGAGGAACTACAGGAGGACGCACGGAGAAACTAGTGTTCCGTGTGGGCTGGCCGACTTCAGGCCAGGAGGGAGATGTAATCATGCCCGGCATTGAGGCCGTGTGTGACTATGTGACTGAAAAAACAGACGGAATGATTACATTTGAGTATTTCCCCAATCAGCTGCTCGGTACAGAAAATGATATGTCCGATCAGGTAATTACGGGAGACCTTGACATTGCTGTCATCTCCAACAACGTTGCCGCAACATATTGGCCGGAGTTCTATCTCTACGGCATGCCCTTTGCGTTCGACAGCTTTGAGTCCTTCTGGAAGCTCTGCGGTCAGGAAGGCTGGAATGACGGTGAAATGACAAAGGCAATCCGTGAATCCGTTGAGGCTAAAGGACAGATGCACTTCTTCAACGCTGTCTGCAACACCTTCCGAGGAATGCAGTCAAATGGACACGCAATTACCAAGCTAAGCGATTTCAGCGGAATTACCCTGCGTGTTCAGGCGGGAGAACTCTTTGCAGACATCTACTACGCCCTGGGTGCCTCAACCGCATCAATCCCCTTCGGCGAGCTTTACACCTCGATGCAGCAGGGTGTTGTTCAGGCAGAGGACGTTGGCATTGCAACCTGCTACAGCAACAGATATTATGAAGTTGAAGAATATGCGGTCGAGCTTAACCACTGCATGACTGCAAACCTCTTCCTTATGTCAAACAAAGCATTCGACTCCCTGACCGAAGAAGAGGTCGGATACTTTATGGAAGGCTGCCTGAAAGCTGAAAAAGTAGCGTATGACACAGTTGTAAACGGAGACGCTGCAGCCTATAAGGCATACGCGGATAACGGCGTGGAAGTCATCCGCCACGATCAGCTAAAAGAAGAAGACATCGCAGAACTCAGAGACGCAACTGCAAGCGTATGGGATAAATATGAGAGCATGGTTGGAGCCGACCTGTTTGCGACCTATAAGAAGGGTCTGACTGAACTCGGCATAATCAGCTGACATAGCAGATAATAATATTCTCTTACGGTGCAAGCCCGGAGAGGCTGGCCTCTCCGGGCTTTTTATAAGAAATCGACAGTTTTTCTTCAGGAGGAAGCGGATATGGCACAAACAAACACGCAAAAGCTAGCGGATTTTCTCGCAGCCGTGAAATATGAGGATATTCCGGAGCAGGCTCTTGAGCAGGCAAAGAAGATGACCCTGCACACAATCGCGGCAGCAATAGGGTCCCTTGGCCTTGACAATTCCAGAAAGCCGATTGAGCTTGCGCTGGAGGCGGGAGACTGCGGAAAATCAACCGTTTGGGGAAGCCGCACTAAGAAAAAGGCATCGGCGCAGGAAGCAGCCTTCGCAAACGGAACGCTTTCGGATTTGCTCGACTGGGAGGATTGTTCCTGGACAGGACACGGCTCTGCAGGGCTTATCCCGGTTGCGATGGCTCTTGGAGAGGAACGGCACATATCGGGTAAAGACTACCTTACCGCTGTAGTTACCGGCTTTGAAGGTTATCACAGAATAGCAATGGCTGTGCAGCCGACACAGGACTACCTGAAATCCGGAAATGGCTGGGGACTGATAAGCTGGCAGGTTTTCGCCTCGGCTATTCCCGCAGGAAAGATTCTCGGACTGGACGCAGCAAAATTCAACCAGCTTTTCGGTGCGTGTCAATATATAACGATCGTGCCTACGAACAGGCATTCTGAAGGAAACAAAAAATCTGATGTTTATCATTTTTGCCATGGCTTCTGTGCCAGAAACGGCATTGCCGCGGCAAAGGTTACTGAAAAAGGATTCTCGAACCTTGATAATTGTTTTGAAGGAGAGACTTCTGCCTATTGGCAGTTTCTGTCTGACCGGCTTGAGTATGAGTGGCTGGTAAAGGATCTGGGCACGCAATGGTATATCAACTCCACATATCTCAAGCACTGGCCTGCTAACATGTGGGTGCAGACGGCCTTGGAGGCCCTGGACAATATAATGAAAAAGCGCCCGTTCCATGCGGATGAGGTAGAGAAGATACGCGTAAGCCCAATTCTGGGAATGATCTGCGCGAACTACGCGCAGAGTACTCGAACTTGTCTTGATGCGCAATTCAGTATTGGTTTCTGTATGACCACCTATATCATGGATGAGCGGCATATTCCCGGAAGTCATTGGTTTTCAGAGGATATGCTCAACAATGAGAAGTTAATTGAATTTGCAAATTCGAAATATGAGTTCTTTGGTTCGGAGGTTTCAACTCTCGACTGCTTTGACGAGTTTAGAACGGGCTCTTTCCCCGATGCCACAGTAGAAGTGTGTTTCAAAAACGGATCGAGCATTTCGGAAACTGTCAGGTACCCAAAGGGCCACCCGAAAAATAATTTTACAATGGAAGAAGAATGCGAGCACTTCAGGCGTTGCTGCGAGCCTTATACTGATAGAGAAACGATTGAGAGAATTATTGAGTATGTCAAGTCGCTTGAAACAATGGAGGATATTTCTCCTCTTGCGGAGCTTCTCGCGGCAGAAAAGGAGAGGTAGAAATGAAATTCTGGGAAGGGATAAAAAAAGTCTTTAGTTTCTTGACTAAAGCTCTCAACTGGGTTGAGATGAACTTTTTGATTTTTTTCACCAGCTTTATCGGAATATTCATCATGATCGAAATTATCCTGCGAATTTTCAATGTTCAGGGCTCCCGCTGGATCGAGGAGCTCTCGCGGATGATGCTGGTGACGACAACGCTGGTGGGCAGCAGCGTTGCCATCAAGGCTAAAGGCCATGTCGGAATGACAGCCTTGATAAACATCCTGCCCAGCAAATTTGCCAACGCGGTTGAAATTCTTTCCAACCTGATCTGCGGCGCCGCATTTTTGTATATCAGCTATTACGCAGTGATTTGGACAATAAATGTTCACGCCGTTAAAAGAATGATGGACAGTGTTTCTGTGCCTATGTGGCCGTTCTGGGCAATCATATCCTTTGCGTTTATCACCACCGGGGTTCGCTTCCTTCTTGAAATCGTTAAAAATATCAGGAACATGAAGGCAGGCGTATACAAAGAAGCAGACCTCAAAGAAATGTGAGGTAGAATAGTATGGTTACAACTGTAATGATTGCTTTCGGAGCGCTTCTGATCATTGGCGTTCCAGTCGCCTATGTTGTTTTGGTAGCTGCCGGACTAGGCATCGTGGGCAGCGGATTCGCAGGCTCAATTATACCCCAGCAGGCGGTCAGCGGAATAAACAGCTTCATACTGCTTGCCGTCCCATTTTTCATCATATCCGGAGATTTGGCAGCTAAGGGCAAAACCTCACAAAAAATTGTTGATTCCATCAATGCCTTCCTCGGGCATATCCCCGGAGGACTCGGTATAGCAACCATCATGGCAAGCGCCTTCTTCGGGGCAATCACGGGCTCTGCAATAGCAACAGTTGTTGCAGTTGGAGCGCTTATGCTGCCAAAGCTAATTGAGGCGGGCTATCCGAAGGGGTTCTCATTGGGGATCATCGCCTGTGGCGGAACGTTAGGTGTAATGATTCCGCCCAGTATCCCTATGCTGACAATGGCAGTTGCGCTGCAAAACTCGGTTGGCGCGCAGTTTTTGGCCGGCGTAATTCCCGGGCTTCTCACTGCAATCCTCATGAGCGTTTATGTTGCCTTTGCAGCAAAGAAAATGAACCTGCCGCGTTCAGAAAAAATGCCGATGAAGAAAAGGTTCCTTGTTCTAAAACACAGCTTCTGGGCGCTCATGTTCCCCGTTATCATTCTCGGCAGCATCTACGGCGGACTTGCAACACCCACCGAGGCTGCGGTTATATCAGCTTTCTATGTAATTATTATTGAACTGTTTGTTTATAAAGAAATGACTCTCAAGAGCCTTTACCGGCAGCTCGGACCATCAATTGTAAACGCCGCAACAATGACCGTCCTGCTTGCGACCGCGCAAGTAATGCTGTGGTACCTGACCTCTGCGCACGTTCCGGAAATGATGCTCGAGGCGGTAACCAGCGTTATTTCATCACCGATTGTGCTGCTGCTGTTACTGTGCGGAGTGTTCCTGATAGCAGGCTGTTTTATGAATGTCGGGTCGGTCGTTATTATCCTCGCGCCAGTTCTGCTGGCGTTGTTCAGAGAATACGACATCAACACAACGCAGTTTGTTATCATCGCGACAATGATGAATCAGATAGGATTTATTACCCCTCCGTTTGGTTTATGCCTGTTCGTAGCGATGAAGGTTGGCAAAACAGGAATGAAAGAAGTCTTTACAGGCTCTTGGCCATTCCTGATATGCATGACTATTGTTACGATTCTTCTGATTCTTTTCCCGGAGATATCTACCTTCCTTCCGGATTTAATGTACAATAAATAGCTCCTGAAAGGAGAGAGTGCTATGAGCAATGCTTTTTCGGTGCAATTGGCTCACCATCACACTGCGATATGCGTGAGCCATTGGGAAACCTCGGTTGCCTTTTATAAAGAACTCGGCTTTGAGGTTGAAAACGACTGGTATTGGCCCGACGGAGTGAAGAATCATAAATCCCTGCTCCGTCTAAAAAAACAACAGGATTGCTGGCTGGAGCTCTTTGAGTATCCTGAGGGCAAAGGCTCTCTCACGGAAGACTTCACCAAGTCTGCCGGCTGCGTTTACCGCTTCACGCTTGAAGTGACTGATGATTGGGCCGTGAATTTGCTCTACGACCACGCTCTTCTATCAGGAGGAACAGGCGTTAAAGCACCGCACGAGGTTAAACTCTGGGGCGTTGACAGGGTTTGGAGGATGCGCGAGGCAACGGTGGCGGGTCCGGATGGCGAGCACATTTGCTTCATTTACGACAGGGGGGAATTGAATGAGCTTGGCTGAAAGTATAGTAAAAGGTTTTCATCACAATGCCCTCAGAGTTGCTGATATTGAACGTTCCGTCAAGTTCTATACACTCCTAGGGTTCAATCTGCAAGGTATTTTTACAAACGAAAAGACCGGAGAACGTCTGGCTATGCTCAAACTTGAAAACGGTAACGGTCTGCTGCTCAATGAGACTGATAAAGGCGCGCTTCCAACGGATATTGAAAGGATGCGCACAGCGGGTTCCATGTTCCAATACTGCTTTTCAATAAACTCGGCCGAGGAAGTTGACGAGGTGTATGAATACTGTCTTAGCATAGGTGCGCGAGAGCGTATAAAGCCCTTCTGGCACGAGGCCTATGGTATGTGTCACTGGGAGGACAGACCGGCCTTCGTTTACGGACCGGACGATGAGATACTGGAACTGCTCTATATAGATTACAAGGAATAATTCGTCATGCCTGAGTAATAAATGCGCCTGATATTTCGGCTTCAAATCCTGTTGCTCAGGTCGTTCAAGGAGAAAAAACTATGGATAAACGCACAAGAGTTTTAAACGCTATGAACAAGCTCCCCGTAGACCACGTTCCCGTCAGCTTTTGGTATCATTTCAAGGGTGAAGAGATGCTGGGCGAGGCCTGTGCGCAAGCTCACGCCCAGTATTTCCATGATGCTGACATTGATTTCGTCAAAATCATGTGCGACAGCTATTTTGAATATCCACTGCCGGAGATTAAGGAAGCTGCCGATTGGTATAAGATCAAGCCCGTGGGCGCAGACAATCCATACATAAGGGATCAGGTATGGCGAGCAAAAAGGGTTGTTGAGTTAATCGGAAAAGACTGCTGCACCTTTTACACTCTTTTTGCACCATTCTCCTCCATACGCTTCGGCGCTTCGGACGAGATGGTAATGAAGCATTTTAAAGAAGATGAAAATGCAATTAAGTATGCGCTTGATGTAATTGCCCAGGATAACGCACTGCTGGGAGAGCTGTTGATCAACGAGGCCGGCTGTGACGGCGCTTATTACTGCGTGCAGGGCGGCGAGTGCTCCCGTATGAGCGAAGAAGATTACCGCCGCGTCATAGAGCCGAGCGACAGGTATGTCCTTGATGCGGTTAACCGCGCTTCAGAGAACAACATTATGCATTGCTGCGGCTGGGCCGGAGAGAGAAACCGAATGGAACTGTGGAAGGACTATCCTGCAAAGGCCATCAACTGGGCGGTTCACGTTGAGGAAATGACTCTGAAAGAAGGGCGTGAATTCTTTGGAGGACGCTGTTGCATAGGCGGGTTCGAAAGTCTGCATCAGCACGATAATGTCTATAAGGGTATTCTTTATACCGCGTCAAAAGAAGAAATACAGAAGGTCGCCTTAGATGCGATAGAAGAATTCGGGAAGACCGGGCTTATCATAGGCGGCGACTGTATACTTAGCCCCGACGTTTCAAATGAAAGAATCTGCTGGATAGTTGAGGCGGCGAGAAGTGTATAAAAAACGCACAGGAGGACAGAAGGTGAAAAAACTGCGGAGTTGTGTTATCGGCACAGGCTTTATTGGCATTGCACACGTTGAGGCAATCAGGAGGTTGGGATTTGTTGAGGTTACGGCAATCTGTAATACTATCAACTGCAGGGAGATTGCTGACCGGCTTTGTGTTCAGGGCGCATATGACGATTTCAAAGAGATGATTGACAAAGAGCAGCCTGATGTTATACATATTTGCACCCCCAATGTGTCCCATTTTGAGATTGCAAGATATGCAATCGAGCGTGGCACAAACGTCCTGTGTGAAAAGCCCTTTACTCTCACAGTTGAGCAGGGTCAGGAACTTGTTGAACTCGCCGCTGAAAAGGGAGTGGTCAACGCGGTTAACTTCCACTGCCGCTACTATCCGATGGTTCGCCAGATGCGCGAGATGATAAAAAAGGATGAGCTGGGTACCATTTTGTCCATTCATGGCGGATACCTTCAGGATTGGCTACTTCTTGACACGGATTACAGCTGGCGTCTGGAGAACAAGGAGTCGGGAAAATCACGTGCGGTTGCGGACATTGGCTCTCACTGGATCGACAGCGTCGAATTTGTCACCGGCCTGAAAATTAAAAAGGTTTTAGCTGACTTTGCAACCTTCCATAAAAAGCGCAAAAAACCTCTCAATAACGTGGAAACCTTTTTAAACAAACTTGAAATTGCCAACGCATACGAGGAGTTTGAGGTGGACACTGAGGACTTTGCCCAGGTGCTGATGGAATTTGACAATGGCGCGAAAGGCAATATGATAGTTTCCCAGATGTATGCCGGCCGGAAAAATCAGATGACTATATCTGTAGCAGGTACTGATGGCGCGCTCTATTTTGACAGTGAGGCGCTAAACGAGCTGTGGCTTGGGAGCAGGTTGCGATACAATAGTTCCATCGTAAAGGATCCCTCGCTTCTGGAGGCAGGCGCAAACACGGCAGTGGGCTATCCCGGCGGTCACATTGAGGGATTTCCTGATGCTTTTTACAGTAACTTCAAGGCATTCTATAACGATGTCCGTGAAGGAAAAAGCGCCGAGTATGCTACATTCTCCGATGGTCTGCGAGAGATGAGAATTTGTGAGGCCATTGTGACCTCTGCCGTTGAGAAGCGATGGGTGGGTATTGAAAAATAACGCCAGAGGTGAAATGATGAACGACCTGCATCAGAAGAAGAAACTCATGCAACTGCTGGACAGGCTCCCTAAAGAAAGCGGAAAAACTGCCGTTATCGGTTTTGACGCGGCGATTGATACGATTCTTCGTCCGGTAAAACGTGTCGATAGCGAGGGAACGCCCGAATACTTCACAACTATTGAGGAGTTTGGCAAGTACATAAGCTCGTCCGCGGGTTTGAGCTGCGCTATTGATGTTCGGCAGATTTCAAAGCGCTATGGCGGTAATATGCCAAATCTCTCAGGAAGTCTCAGCCTCCTTGGCGCGCAGGTAAGCTGCATTGGAACTATGGGTTTGCCTGGGGCGCACAGGCTTTTTGAGGATATCGGACACAGACTTTACAGTGTTGGTGAAGCCGGAAGCTGCAGCGCTCTGCAGTTTGATGACGGTAAGGTCATGCTCTCTGATATGCAGGCAGCAGAGGAACTGGACTACAGGACAGTGGAAAAGCTGCTTGGGAACGACACTCTGTGCAAGTTGTTTAGAGACAGTGATGTGGTAGGATTCCTTAACTGGGCGGAGATGCACTGTGCCACTGATATCTGGCGTGGGGTTTTGGAAAATATCTGGGAAAAGCAGGCGGCAGACATGTCAAAGTTGCTGCTTGTCGATCTGACAGACTGCTCAAAAAAAGCAAACGATGAAATCAGGCAGGTCATTGATGTAGTCAACCGGTGCGGCGACTATCGCAGAGTCGTTTGGAGCTTCAACGAGAAAGAAGCACGCCAGATAGGATGCTGTCTGCAATGCGACAGTGAAAATATGCAGGAGCTTGCACTTTTACTGCTGCGCTGCCTGAATGCAGACCTTGTATATATCCATGGTCACGATTATTGTGCTGTTGCCGGAGAAGGCAAGTCACGTGTGATTAAGGGATTTTTCGTAAACGAGCCGAGAATATCGGTAGGCGGAGGCGACAATTTCAATTCCGGTTTGTCATTCGCGTTGATTAACGGTTTCGATGAGGTTTTAGCAGGGGTTTTTGCCTGCGCGGTTGCCTCTTGCTTTGTGAGGGACGGAAAGAGTCCGTCCCTGGAAGATGTAAAGAGTTTTCTCGCGGATGCCGATGATTGAAAAGGAGAAATCATCCCTGTGGTTACAAGCAACCTGGCTGCGATTCGGGCAGAGTTAAGGCTGCTTTCAATAAGTGAAGAATAGGAACCCGGAAAATTAATCGCCATTTAATTCGATAACTCAACCGCCATATGTTTCCCTAATGAACCGGCTGCTGTGTACAGGTCAATACACAGCAGCCGGTTTGTAATTATTTCAGCTTTGAGGGCAGCTATATGGTAGTCTTCGTAGTTTTTTAGAATAGCATAATCGGCTCGCCCAGAATCAGCTCTATGTATACCGGATTATGGTCGGAATACTTGAAGCCCGCGTCAACTGTCTTTACGGATTTTACAAGCAGATTGGGTGAAAGCAGGAAACCGTCTATATAGTATAGCTGCGGGTTCGGGTCGTTAAGATATGGCCTGTTGTTGAGCCGCGAAGTCGGCGCGTTATCTCCGGTGTGGAGGCTCCAGCCCTCTTCCAGAGCGACATCCTCAAGACTTGGGGGGCACCAGAACCAGTCCTCAAGCAGCTCAAACGGCCTGTCGGGGAAGAGGTGGTTAAAGTCTCCGCCCACTAGCACATAGTTGTCCTTTGCATATTCTGCATATATGTATTCAAGGAGCTGCCTGGTTTGTGCGGCCTTGCCCTCGCCGTCGTCATAGGCCTCCAGATGGACGTTTATCAGCACCAGCTCGCTTTCTGAGCCTTCAATCGGCAGGCGTTCAACAAGCATGCAGCGCTTGAGATTCGCCGCGCGAACCGGCCACGAGAAAGGAACAGGCAGGCTGATGCGTTTTGCCTGCGAAACTTCGAAGCTGTTAAGAATCGAAACGCCGCTGTCAACCTTGCCGATAGTCGGCCAGGGGAAGGGTACATAGTTGCACTTGTAGTTGTTGGCAAAAGCGCTGTTATAGTATCCTGTGTCGGTGACAATCTGCGAGAACTCATTAATGCCGTAGCCACGCTTGGAATTTTGGTCGATCTCCTGAATGAGAACGATATCCGCATCGGCGTCGTCGATGATTCCGGTAATTCCGGTCAGGTTCTCCTCAACAAGAGCCTTGTTGTCCGGGCGAACGCCCTCGCCGCCGTCCATGAAGAAATCCTCAGTTTCGGAAAGGCCGCCATAACCGATGTTGAAGGTTAAAACACTCAAAGAATCTCCGGCAGAGAGAGTATTTGAGTTACTGATATCTGAAACAGATACTGTGAGAATCTCCTCCGGATCGGGATTATACTCTGTAATTGTAAGATACAGCACGAAACAAATTGCAAAAACGAGGACAGCGCCTACAAGTATGAGCAAAGCTTTCAAAACTCCTTTTAATACTTTCAAAACATAACCTCCCCATATTCCATTGTAATATCCAATTATATGATAAGTATTCCTAAGCCATTATAGCACGAGTACTATCCATAATAAAGAAAAAAATGCCCAACCATTTGCAGGATGGGCGTATTCGGACTATGGAAGGGGGATGGGATATTTATTGGTACAGCTCCAAAAATTCTGCAAGACAGAGGCCCTTGTCCATTATGTATGTGGCGGCTTCAACGCCCACATAGCGAAAATGCCATGGCTCAAAAATGACATTTGTAAGCTCCTGCTTATCCTCCGGATAGCTGAGGATAAAGCCATATTCTGCGCAGTTATCCAGCAGCCAGAGAGCTTCTGCGGTTTCGGCATAGCCCTCGTCAAGAATGTTGTAGTACTCACAGACAATGTCGACGGCAAGACCCAGCTGGTGCTCACTGGTGCCGGGGACAGCGACCTGCATTGCCGCGAGTGTTTCAGCCTGTCCGCGGCTGTAATTGCCCTCAGACATCACTCTGCTTACTTTGTCATCGAAGAGCATTTGCTGGTAGCTGTGTGAACGGTAGGCGGAGGTCAAAACCAGCTGCATTCCCTCGCTGCGGCCTGACTTCAGGAGCTCATCCAGGGCGTTGACCGCCCGCGCGTCAAAGAGGTAGCCGTCGGAGTTCACCGCGGTGTTCACGCTGAAATCCGGCGGGATAGTGTTTTCAAAGTCAACAAGCTTGTACTCCCAGCTGCTGATGTCAATGTCCGGCAGGCCGTCTTTATTTATTAGGCCTCCGACATCTGAAACGGGGGTATCATTGCTTTCCTGTCCGAATCCCGCACCCGTTGCGGAAAGTATACCGGCGGTTATTCCGCCAAAAATCAGGATTATCAGGCAGACTGTTATAAACTTTTTCATTTGCAGCGCTCCTTAGTAGTATCGGAGCACAAAGGCCCCGTAGCTTTATACTACGGGGCGCTTGCATCAGAATTCGCTATTATTTGCATCACTTTTGTCAAAAAAAGCCATCAAATTTGCAGCATTAGGGTATCTTGTCCGAATCAATAGTTTTGTTTTCAGCTTCGTTCATTTGATAGAAAGATTCTGCTCTGCCGGGCTGTGCATAGACCTTGTAGTCAAAAATTCCGTACTGGCTGTCAGGGTTCATACTTGTCGAGCCGTCTATAAAATAGGAGACAACAGAGCCGTCAGCTCTGTAATAGCTGTATATGCTGCCTTCGGGGATCTCCTTGTTCTCCAGTAGCTTGCGGTGCTCGTCTATCATGCTTAGGTTATTGTTTTCGAGAAGAAGGGCAATGCTGTTGGAATTGGGCAACTTATCGAAACTATACTTATTGAAATTCTTCAGCGTGTCACAACTGGTGAAAACATAATATATTTCCTGCGTGTCTGCATCTGTGTAAACTCTTAGCCAGCTGCTCCAATCACCCACCCATTGCCGGTAGTATTCCACAACTCTTATGTACGAGCCATTATCATCTGCGATTGTGTAGAAAAGCTCGCCGCCTGCCACCATTTTGAAATCTTCGCCTCGGTCAATATCAAAATTTTCGGATATGGTGCCAAACATCGTGTAACACGCATCCAGATCGTCGGGGTCAATTTCATTCGAAGACAGCTGGCCGTGGTGAGATGTGTCTTGGGAATACTTATTGTATAGCTCTATCTTGGCATCAGGGTCTGTCAGCAGATTCACGGCAGAAATCGGCGGTTCTGTATAAGAAACGGGGTCGTTATTTAAACCGCCTCCCGCGAAAGGAACAAAGTTGGGCACGACCGCGCATACTGCGATCAGAAGAAAGGTGCCGGCAATTTTTATGATGTTTTTGACTCTTGCGCTCACTGCGGAGCACCCCCCTTCAGATGAATCCGAACGGTGGTGCCGCGGCCTTCCTCACTGGTGTATTCCAGCTTTGTTTCATGCAGCTCCGCGATCTTCTGGCAGAGAGCAAGCCCGAGACCCGCGCCGTTTTGAGAGCGCGAGCGGGATTTGTCAATCATATAAAACGGCTCGGTAATTCTGCTGAGCTCTTCCTTCTTCATGCCGCGGCCGTAGTCGCGGACATAAAAGGAGTAGCCGTCTTCCTCGACCCTGCCGAAGAGCTCTATAGTATCGCCCTTGTGGCTGGCTTTTCGAGCATTGTCGATCAGGTTGATAAGCAGCGTCTTAAACAAATCGGGCTCAAGCATGACCTCGCCGTTTTCCCAATATACTTCAAGCTTCATGCCGTCGTCCGTTACCGAAGGAACGGTGACAGCTGCCACCTCGCGCAGCCAGTAGGCGGTGTCGTAGCGCTTCTTTTCTATAGTCTGCTTGCCCGCAACAATAATGTCCATCAGCATGAGCGACAGCGACTCCAGACGCTTTCCCTCAGAGAAAATATAGCCCGCCGCCGTGAAGCGCGGCTTGGGCGCCATGTCCTTGGAGCGCAGCATATCAGCATAGCCGATAATCGCCGTCAGCGGGGTTTTCAGCTCATGCGCGAAGCTGGCGATAAACTCCTCGCGCCGGTCTGTGAGCTCCTGAAGATTAGAGAGAGACTGCTCAAGCTCGTCAATCTTTTTTCTGCCGGCTTCAAGCTCGCTTGAACTTGCTCCGCCGTGTTTTCCAGAAAAAAGGGCGACAAGAAGTCCGCCGCCAATTGATACCAGGAAAAAAAGGAAAATGTATGTGCCGCCGCCGATAAAACTAAAGTCTGTGTAGCGCTTTACAACACTTGTTCCAACACAAATAACCACCGCAATAATTGCCGCGGAAAAAAGAAATATATCCAGTGGAAAGCTGTTTTGTTTTGCCTTATGCTTCAAGCCTGTAACCCACCTTGTAAATTGCCTTTATTTTGTTCTCCCAGTGCAGCTTTTTGCGCAGCCGCTGAACGTGGAGGTCAACCGTTCTCGAATCGCCCATGTAGTCGCTCTCCCATACGCGCTCGTAGAGCGACTCTCTGAAAAGAGCGATGTTGCGGTTGCGCACAAAGAGCAGCAGCAGCTCATATTCCTTGTTCGTCAAAGGAATCTCGCGATTTCCGCGTTTAACTATGTGTGAGCGTGTGTCGATGACAACATCTTCAATTTTAAACTCGGTCTGCGTTTTTCCCGTACGTCGCAGAATAGTTTCAACTCTTGCCAGCAGCTCTACTATTTCGAAGGGCTTTACCAGATAGTCATCCGCTCCCAGCTTTAGTCCCTTTACCCTGTCTTCAACGCTGCCCTTCGCCGTCAGGAAAATTACCGGCATTTCCAGCGGCTTAATGTATTCCAAAAGCTCGTAGCCGTTAACCTCCGGCAGCATGATATCCAGCAAAATAAGATCAAAACGCTCGTTCTCAATAATATTTGCAGCCTCCATGCCGTCATAGGCGCAGCGGCAGGAATAGCCGGCTTCGGACAGATTCATCTCAATCAGGTCATTGATCGGCTTCTCATCTTCAACTATAAGTATCTTTATCATAATTCAACCCCCACTCGCTCTCAGATGAGAATGCATCGTCTTTGTATCCTTATTGTATCATCGCGCGAGGAGTTTGTCAGTTCATATCGAAAAAAATATAAATCAGGGTATTGACACAGAGCAGTTAGTCGTGTTAAACTGAACTTGGTTAAAGATGACTAACTATTGCGTCTGAGGAGGCGATTTGATGAAAACACTCAGAGATGTGAAGGTGGGGCAAAGCGCAACTGTTCTCAAGCTCCACGGAGAGGGCGCGCTGCGCCGCAGAATCATGGACATGGGCGTTACCCGCGGCACACAAATATATGTCCGCAAGGTCGCACCCTTGGGAGACCCGCTTGAAGTAAACCTGCGCGGCTATGAGCTGAGCCTGCGAAAGTGCGATGCGGAGCTGATCGAGGTTGTGTAGTTAAACATAATTTTACGGGATAGAGTTAAGGACAACTAACCAACGGGGGAAGAGAAGGATGGATATTAAGATTGCCCTTGCCGGCAACCCAAACAGCGGCAAAACCACAATGTTCAACGATTTGACGGGGTCAAGTCAGTATGTAGGCAACTGGCCGGGCGTAACTGTAGAGAAAAAAGAGGGACGTCTCAAAGGCCAGAAAGAAGTTATTATTCAGGATTTGCCTGGAATTTATTCTCTGTCGCCGTATTCGCCGGAGGAGCTGATTTCGCGCAGCTATCTCGTCACAGAGAAGCCGGACGCTATCGTCAACATCGTTGACGGCACCAATATTGAGCGCAACCTTTACCTGACGACCCAGCTGCTGGAGCTTGGCATACCCACTGTTGTGGCATTAAACATGATTGATATCGTCCGCAAAAGCGGTGATAAGATAGATCTCGACAAGCTCAGCGAAGCGCTTGGCTGCGAGGTAATAGAAACCTCGGCACTTAAAGGCGAGGGCTCGAAGATAGTAGCTGAAAGGGCGGCGGCTCTTGCTGCCGAAAAACGGGAATTCAAGGCTCCGCCGATCTTTATCGGCAACGTTGAGCACGCAATTGCCCATATAGAGGAAGTTCTGGAGGGCAAGGTCGACGAGAATCTGCTGCGCTGGTACGCGATCAAGCTGTTTGAGCGGGATAAAAAGGTTTTGAAAGAGCTTGACCTCCCAAAGGCGGATATTGATCATATCGAGAGCCACATAGCCGATTGCGAGCGCGAGCTCGATGATGACTCTGAGAGCATCATCATTGACCAGAGATACACATACATATCAAAAGTAGTTGAAAAGGCGGTTAAGAAAAAGCGCGGAATGTTCAGTCTGAGTACTTCAGACAAGATTGACCGCATTGTTACAAACCGCATTCTGGCGCTTCCCATTTTTGCGCTTGTAATGTTTGCAGTATACTATATTGCTATGAGCACGGTTGGCGCGTTTGCTACCGATTGGACTAACGATGTGCTTTTCGGGGATTTCATCTCCGGCAACCTGACGATTTGGCTTGAATCTATGAAAGTTGCCCCATGGCTAATCGGCCTTGTGATCGACGGAATAATCGGCGGCGTTGGAGCAGTTATCGGGTTTGTACCGCAGATGCTTGTTTTGTTTCTCCTTCTGGCGCTGCTTGAGGACGTCGGATATATGTCCCGTGTGGCCTTCATCATGGACAGGGTTTTCCGCCGTTTCGGTCTGTCAGGCAAGAGCTTCATTCCTATGCTCATCGGTATGGGCTGCTCTGTTCCCGGCATTATGGCCAGCCGTACAATTGAAAATGAAAAGAATCGCCGCATGACTGTAATGACGACAAGTTTTATTCCCTGCGGCGCCAAACTCCCAATAATAATTATGTTCGCAGGGGCCCTATTTGGTGGAAGCGCACTGGTAACCGTTTCCATGTATTTCATCGGCGTTGCCTCAGTTATTATCAGCGGAATTATCCTGAAAAAAACTAAGGTTTTCGCCGGTGAAACGACCCCCTTCGTTATGGAGCTTCCGCCATATCATGTTCCGGCTGCCTCCAATGTTTTGCGTGCCACCTGGGAACGCGGCTGGAGCTTCATAAAAAAGGCGGGAACTGTTATTCTCGCTTCCAGCATAGTACTCTGGTTTCTGCAGGCCTTCGGCGTTGTAGACGGAGTGTTCCGCATGGTGGAAGACAACAACAGCAGCCTGCTTGCCTCCATCGGAAACTTCATTGCACCGATATTTGCTCCCCTGGGCTTCGGCAACTGGAAGGCGGCTGTTGCAACCTTTACGGGTCTGATAGCTAAAGAAAACGTTCTGTCCACTTTTGGCGTGCTTTACGGCGTCGCTGAGGCCGCGGAAGACGGTTCAAACTTCTGGGCCAGTCTAGTTTTGGACTACACGGCGCTCTCAGCATACAGCTTCATGCTCTTCAATCTCCTGTGCGCTCCCTGTTTCGCTGCAATGGGCGCGATAAAGCGGGAGATGAACAGCGCAAAGTGGACCTGGGGCGCAATCGGCTATCTCACCGTATTCGCATACATCGTTTCGCTTATAACCTATCAGCTTGGCACCTTCATTAACACCAATGCTTTTACACTTGGAACGGGCGCTGCGCTCTTGCTGCTGGTCTTTGCGCTGTATATGCTGTTCAGAAAAAATCCGTATGAGCACACATTGAGCAAGCAGGCTGATAAGGAGGAGGTGTTGGTATGATAGAGTTCATATCCAACAATCTGCCGTCAATAATCGTGGGAGCTGTTATTCTGGGAGTGTTTGTTGCAGTTGTCATCAAGCTCGTCAGGGATAAGAAAAACCACAAATCATCATGTTCTTGCGGCTGCGCCGGCTGTCCGAACGCCGGTATCTGCCATCAAGATAAATAATCCATTTGGTAACTCAAACTCCTTAAACTCCTTTTTCAAATCTCTCAACGAAAAGGCCTCCGATTTCGGAGGTCTTTTTGTTTGGCATGTGTTCTGCGTTGATCTCAAGTTTTCTTGAATTTCAGAACGGCAGGGGGTATTATATTAGCAAATACCACGCGCGGAAGGGGATTACATATGCCTGAATACTACATAGAAGCAGGAACGGAAAATATTGATATTGAAAAAATCCGCCAATTACTGGAGAAGACCTATTGGGCAGCCGGACGTACCTCCGAGGAGGTTAAAAAGTCTGTTGAGAACTCTGTGTGCTTTTCCGCCTTTGACAGCAACACACACGAGCAGATAGGCTTTGCGCGGGCAGTGACTGACTATGTTTCAATCTACTGGCTGTGCGACGTTGTGGTCGATCCGCAGTATAAGGGTCTGGGCATAGGTAAAAAGCTCGTGGAAAGCGTTGTAACAAATGAAACACTCAAAAATCTTACGGGGATACTCTCGACAAACGATGCCCACGGACTGTACGAACAGTATGGATTCAAGCGCAGCGGTGACAGATTCATGCGCAAGCCGAGAAACAGCGCGATGGATTAACTCTTTTCAAAACGGAGGAAACGACCATGGCAAATATCTATAGTTCAATCACAGATTTGATCGGCAACACTCCGCTTCTTGAGCTGACGCGCATAGAGGCCGAACAGCGCCTGAATTGCCGCCTGCTTGCGAAGCTGGAGTATTTCAACCCCGCTGGCTCTGTAAAAGACAGACTTGCGAAAGCCCTGCTGGATGCAGCGGAGGAAAGCGGCGAGCTTAAGCCTGACACTGTGATTATTGAGCCGACCTCAGGCAACACCGGTATAGGTCTGGCGGCGGTCTGCGCGGCGAGGGGCTACAAGCTGATTATTGTAATGCCGGAAACCATGTCGGTCGAGCGGCGCAAGCTGATTCGTGCCTTCGGTGCACAGCTTGTTCTGACAGAGGGCGCGCTTGGCATGAAGGGCGCGATAGCGAAAGCGGAGGAACTGAAGGCGCAAACAGAAAACAGCTTTATTCCCGGTCAGTTCGTCAATCCCGCGAACCCGGCTATACACCGCGCGACAACGGGTCCGGAGATTTGGCAGGATACCGGTGGGGAAGTGGATATTTTAGTTGCCGGGGTTGGTACAGGCGGCACGATAACAGGTACAGGAGAATTTCTGAAAAGCCGGAATCCCAAAATAAAAATTGTCGGAGTCGAGCCGCTTTCTTCACCCGTGCTCTCGGGCGGTGATGCCGCACCGCACATGATTCAGGGCATCGGCGCGGGCTTCGTGCCGGAGATTTTGAATACGCAGATTTATGATGAGATAATAACTGTCGCGAATGAGGACGCTCTCACAGCCGGAAGACATGTTGCCAGCAAAGAAGGCGTGCTGGTGGGGATATCCTCCGGCGCGGCGCTCTGCGCTGCCCTTGAACTTGCCAAGCGGCCGGAGAATGAGGAAAAAACGATAGTGGTCATTTTACCTGACACCGGAGAGCGATATATCTCCACAGCACTCTTTGATGAGGAATAGATAAAGAAAAATCACCTGCAATCATTTGATTGCAGGTGATTTTATTTGATTCAAAATTGCTCTAGCAGCCAACAAGGATGTCAGCTATCCGGCGGGACGCGAATCCGTCGCCGTAGGGATTTGCTGAGTGAGCCATCTTTTCATATTCTGCGGGCACAGTCAGCAGGGTCTTACAGGCCTTGTAAATTTCATTTTCATCTGTACCCACCAGTTTGAGCGTTCCGGCGGCGATTCCCTCCGGACGCTCGGTCGTGTCCCTGAGCACCAGAACAGGCTTTCCGAGCGAGGGAGCCTCCTCCTGAACACCGCCGCTGTCTGAAAGAATAAGATAGCTGCGCTCCATGAAATTATGGAAATCAAGGACATCAAGGGGCTCAATTATTCTAATTCTGTCGCAGTCTCCGAGCTCCTCGTTAGCAATTTGCCTGACAGCCGGGTTCATGTGGATGGGGTAAACTGCCTTTATATCGCTCATCTCATCGAGAACGCGCCTTATCGCCCTGAAAATATTCCGCATCGGTTCGCCGATGTTCTCCCGCCTGTGCGCAGTAATCAGAATCAGGCGGCAATCTGAGGCCCAGTCTATCAGCGGATGCGAATAGTCCTTTCGGACTGTAGTTTTCAAGGCGTCTATCGCCGTGTTTCCGGTGACATAAATGTGTTCTGCGGACTTGCCCTCGTGCAGCAGATTTGCTTTTGATTCCTCGGTCGGGGAGAAGTGGTACTCTGCTATTAACCCAACGCCCTGACGGTTGAATTCTTCCGGAAACGGGGAGTAAATATTATTTGTCCGCAGCCCTGCCTCAACATGCCCTACCGGTATCTGCAGATAGTAGCAGGCCAGCGCCGAAACAAAGGAAGTGGTAGTATCGCCGTGCACCAGAGCGATGTCGGGCTTGACCTCCTCGAGCACGTCTTTGATACTCAGCAGAACATTTGATGTGATATCAAAGAGCGTTTGCCGCTCTTTCATGACCGAGAGGTCATAATCGGGCACGACATCAAAGGCGTGAAGCACCTGGTCGAGCATCTGCCTGTGCTGTCCGGTTACGCAGACAAGGGTTTTCACAGAGTTTCTCGACTTCAGTTCTTTCACCAACGGACACATTTTTATCGCTTCCGGTCTGGTGCCGAAAATTACAAGTATGGTTTTCAATTTGCTACCCCCCCTTTGTGCGGGATTGGCTGCCCTGTCTTAGCCGTCTGCGTTAATTGATGCAATCAGCTCACCGATAACGCGGTCCGCGTCATCATAAGGCACCTGACATGTGCCTACCTGCGGGTGTCCGCCGCCGCCGTGCTTGAGCATCAGCGCGCCGACATTGGTTTTTGATGTGCGTTTGATAATGCTGTGACCTACGGCTATGGGACAGTTTTGCTTTCCGCGGCCGTCAATAATCCAAAGCGAAATATTCTGCTCGGGATGCAGGCAATAAACCACAAAGCGGTTGCCGGCATAAATAGTTTCCACACCTCGCAAATCAGTTACGATTGCGTTGCCGTGTATGACGGTGTGCTTTTCAACCATCTCGCGGAAGAGAATATCCTGCTCTTTGTAGAGCTGCATACGCTCTTGCACATCGGGATTTGTAAGAATTTCATCAATGTTTTGCGTGCGGCAGGCATCCATCAAATCTTCCATCAGGGCATAGTTGCTGATGCGGAAGTCGCGAAAGCGGCCGAGCCCTGTGCGCGGATCCATCAGAAAGCCCAGCATCACCCAGCCAGTGGGATTCAAAACCTCATCAATCGTGAGTTTCGCGGCATCGACCTTGTCAACAGCCTCGATCATTTCCGCAAACTGGGGGAGCGTTTCCCTGCCGTTGTAGTAATCATAGATAACGCGGGCCGCGCTGTCCGCGAGCCTGCTTTCGCCTTTGAAATCGATCTTGTCGCCAAGACGTTCACTTTCGCTGGAGTGATGGTCAAACCACAGGCCGCAGCCCGGTAAATAGGGGATGTTTGCCATGATGTCGTTTTCGTTAACTTCAACCAAGCCGTCCTGAATGTCTTTCGGGTGAACGAACTTCCAGGAGTCCACCAGGCCGAGCGCCTTGAGCAGTGCGCCGCAGGCAAGTCCGTCAAAATCCGACCGTGTTAATAAGCGCATAATGTTTCTGCCTTTCTTCAAATGAATTTTTCATCTGTAAAATTATACCATAATTTAGAAAAAAATCCATAATAAAAATATTCTGATTTTATATTCTGCTGAACCAATATATCACTAAAACAAGGGGCTGTCTACACGGACAGCCCCTTGAAGCGCATGTATGGTTTTCACCTTTGCGATTATCTTCTTCTTTTCCTTTGCAAACGCGCTATTTCGTTGAAGGCAAACGGCAATATATCTGCATCTCATGCCTGAGAGACTGTGCCAGAGCCGGAGAATCGAAGCCGGGCAAAGCGCGCCACTT
Organism: Oscillospiraceae bacterium; assembly: GCA_031552685.1. Lineage (GTDB taxonomy): Bacteria > Bacillota > Clostridia > Oscillospirales > Oscillospiraceae > UBA2658. The sequence goes on along the minus strand of JAVBMI010000017.1, from coordinate 8,334 downwards.
CCAGTTTCCTCCAACGGTTGAAGGTATGTTCATGCGCGCCGGACTGTCTAAATCCAGCAGGTCCTGCATTTGGGCAATCGTCATGTCGGCAGGGCTTGCCCAGAGAGCTCTCTGCATGCCCCAAACCTCGCCCTCCGCCTGATTCAGCCGCAGGTAGCTTTTGGCATAGCTCACATCTTCCGGCGAAGCGCTTCGCAGCCAGCCGCGGGCGGTGTCGTTGTCGTGGGTTCCAATATATGCCACACAGTGGGGCAGGTAGTTGTGCGGCAGGTAGGTCGAGTTGTTGTCGTCCCGGCTGTCGAAGGCAAACTGAAGAACCTTCATCCCCGGAAAGCCGGTGGAATCACGCAGCTCATGGACTGAATCGGTTAGAAATCCAAGATCCTCGGCAATAATACTCTGCCGTCCGATAGCTTCCTCAACTGCTTTGAACAGCTTCATCCCCGGTCCGATGCGCCAATGACCGTCTTTGGCGTTGGGAGCGTTGCTGGGCACTGCGTAATATGAGTCGAAGCCCCTGAAATGGTCGATGCGGAGCATGTCATAGATTTTGCACTGGTAATCTATTCGGCGTACCCACCAATCATAGCCCTGAGAATCCATATAGTCCCAGTCGAAAAGCGGATTTCCCCAAAGCTGCCCATCGGCAGAAAAACCGTCAGGCGGGCAGCCGGCGACCTCTATCGGATTAAGGTCGTCGTCAAGCTGAAACTGCTTCGGACAGGCCCACACGTCTACGCTGTCGGCGGAGACATATAGCGGTAAGTCACCTATAATGCACACATTTCGTGAATTTGCGTAGCTTCTTAAAGCCCGCCACTGGCGGAAGAAAAGAAACTGTACTGCCTTCCAGAATTCGATGTCAGCGTTAAATTCCCGGCTTGCCCGCTCAAGCGCCTCAGGCTCGCGATTGCGTAAAGGAGCTTCCCAGCTCTTCCACGGAGCGCCGCCATGTGCATCCTTCAGCGCCATAAACAGGGCATAGTCGTCAAGCCAAAACGCATTTTCGCTGAAAAAGCTCTGCATTTCTTCAGTTGACTTTTGTAAAAGCCGCTCACTAGCCTTTCGCAGAACCGGGTAACGCTGACGGTAAAGCAGCGCGAAATCTACCGACTCGGGGTCATCGCCCCAGCTATACTGTGCGAACTCTGATGGCTCCAGCAAACCGTCGGCTGCAAGATCGTCCAGATCGATGAGATATGGATTTCCCGCAAAAGCCGAAAATGACTGATACGGCGAATCACCAAAGCTGGTGGGGCAGATGGGAAGAATCTGCCACCAGCTCTGCTTGGCGTCAGACAAAAAATCTGAAAACTTCCTCGCTTCAGCCCCAAGCGTACCAATACCGTAAGGGGAGGGCAGGGAAGTGATATGCATAAGAATACCGCTTGTTCTCACTTTGAATTTCTCTTTTCGGTAGAATTATTTTTTTGGCTTTTTTTCGCGAGCCGAGGATATCCTCCTAACGCTTTCTCCCTCTATCAGCTCGTGAGGCACCCACTCATGAACAGGCATGCCGACGCTTTGAATGTTCCGGAGAAGTATTTCCACGCTCAAGTCCGCCAACTGCAGTTCATCCTGCTTGATTGTAGTCAGCTTCGGGTGAACATATCGGCTGAGCTCAATGCCGTCAAAACCGATTACCGAAATATCCTCAGGCACCCGCAGTCCCTTGTCGTGAAGCGCCCTTATCGCTCCAACCGCCTGTACGTCCGACAGGGCAAAAACTGCCGTTATTTTTGGCATCTTTTCCAGAAGCCGGCACATCGCGTCATATCCGCTGGACATGGAGAAACGCGCAACAGAATATTGTCTGTCCATATCAAAGGACAGACCGTGATCGGCAAAGGCTTCCAAACAGCCGTTCTGCCGGGCGGCAAGTGAGGTTTCCATTTCACCGCCGATAATCCCGATCTGCTGATGGCCCAGCGAAATCAACCAGTTTACGGTTTCACGCGAAGCATCAAAGTCATTTATGCTGACACTGGAGAGATTGTCAAAGCCCCAATTTGCAGCGGAGCTGGTCAGCAACAGACAGGGCACGGTTATCCGTGAAAAGCCCGTGCGAAAGTTCTCCGGATTACTGCCCAGAAAGATGATCCCCTGCGGCAGACGCTCCTGATATGCGCGCATCGCCTGCTCAATTTCGTTGTCGTTTTCATCGATATAGTAGGTGAAAATGGGCTGCCGGTTATCATTCATCAAAATCTGAATTCGCTCCAGAACAGATGCAAAGAGAATGTTGTGCATACCCTTGACGATGACTGCGATACCGCTTGTCGCCTGCTGCTTAAGATACTTGGCATTGTTATTGAGCTTAAAGTTGTTTTCCTTCACAACCGCCATGATTTTTTCATAGGCCGCATCAGAGACATTTGTCTGATTGTTGAGTACGCGGGAAACTGTGCCTACGGCATACCCGGACAGCCGTGCGATGTCTTTCACTGTCATTGAGAAGCTCCTCATTAAGGTATTTGACAAAACTATATCTTTTTTGACAATAACAGACTGTGCCTTAACCCTTCACTGCCCCGTCAACAATGCCCTTGATTATATGGCGCTGACCCAAAAGATAGATTATCACGATCGGCACGACCGTGAGCATTATGCACGCCATCATCGGACCCATTTCAATTCTGCCGTAACTTCCTCTGAAATACTGGATCAGCATAGGAATGGTGCGGTATTTCTTAATGTCAAGAACAAGTGTCGGCAGCAGGTAGTCGTTCCACACCCACATTGTTTCCAGAATTCCGACCGAAATCATTGTCGGCCGCAGGATGGGAAAAACAACCTTGAAGTAAGTTTGAACAGGGTTGCAGCCGTCAATCATTGCAGCTTCTTCAATTTCCAGAGGTATTGATTTTACAAAACCGCTGAACATGAAAACGGCAAGCCCCGCGCCGAAGCCCAGATAGATTATGCAGATGTTCCAGGGGGAATTTAACTTCAGTGTATCTGCGGTCTGCGAGAGTGTAAACATCACCATCTGGAAGGGGACAACCATGGAAAAAACACACAAAAAGTAGATTATTTTCGAAAACCAGCCGTGCACGCGTGTGATAAACCACGCGCACATCGAGCAGCAAAGAAGAATGAGCCCGACAGAGGATGCGGTTATAAACAGACTGTAGCCGAGGCTCTTGAGAAAGCCCTTGGAGTTAATCGCGTCAATGTAGTTGGCAAATCCGGCAAAGGTTTCCTTTGTCGGCAGCTCAAAGGCGCCGGAAGTTGTGATTGCGGTTTCAACCTTAAAAGAGTTGAGCAGTATCATGACAATAGGGTACATATACATCGCGCAGATGAGACCGACAACGATAGTTAAAATCAAACCGCCGATGGAATTGCGTTTCATGCCTTTCGTCATTGCTGCACCTCCTTGGAGCGGGTCGCCCTGAGCTGCGAAAGACCTATGGCAACGACGAGGATAAAGAAAATTACGGCCTTTGCCTGGCCGATGCCCTTCCATTGTGCCCCTGCGCGGGCATAGAAGGTGTTATAGATATTGAGAGCAAGCATTTCGGTGCTGTGTGCCGGATCGCCTCCCGTGAGAGACAGGTTCTGGTCGAATAGCTTGAATGAGTTCGTGATTGATAAAAACAGACATATGGTAATTGAGGGCATCAGCATCGGCAGCTTTATCTTGGTCAAGGTTTTCCAAGCTGAAGCGCCGTCTATCGTGGCTGCCTCTACAAGGTCGCCGGGAATATTCTGCAAACCGGCGATGTAAATGATCATCATATAACCGATTTGCTGCCAGCACATGAGAATTATAAGTCCCCAGTATCCGGCTGTGGTGTTCAGAGCAAGCAGCGGCTGGCCAATAATAGACAGCACGCCGTTGAGCAATATTTGCCAGATATAGCCCAGAACGATTCCGCCGATAAGGTTCGGCATGAAGAATATTGAGCGGAAAACATTGGTCCCGCGAAAGGATTTGGTCAGCAAAAGAGCGACCATAAACGCAAAAAGGTTTATCAGGACAGTCGCGCAAATTGCGAAAACCACCGTGAACCAGAATGAAGATTCAAGGCTGAATATGGCCTTTATGTCAAAGTCGATGAAGGATTTGTCTGTAAGAGCTTTAACGTAGTTTCCTATTCCGGTCCAGGACGCGTTTTTCACAGTGGTGAATGAGTTGAACGACAGATAAAGCCCCTGACAGAACGGGACAATAAATCCGATAATGAAGGCGGCTAATGTTGGGATAACAAATATGGGGAAGTATTTCTTAATTGCTTTTTCCATTTTGCCGGTTCCTCCCATTTTTCTGCACAGAATGGCGTGGGCGCATTTTGTTCAGGCAGAGCTATTTAAAAATTGGGGGAGCGGGAGCTCCCCCAATAATTCAGTTGGAAATATTTAACTGTGTGTGAGTTCGTACTCGGTCTTCCAGCCGTCTACAAAGGCCGTTACAACGTCCTCCCAGCTGCCGGTGCCCGCCGCATATGCGGTCAGAGCAGAACCGACGCCGTTCTTCCACTCCTCGGAAGGCATGGTGGGGAAGCACCAGTCTACGGACTTTTTGCCTTCGGCGATGTACTCATTTGCAATCTTAACCAGCGGATTGGTGGACTCCTTAGCCTGCTTGAAGGGGCAAACAAAGCCCATGTCATCGGCAAGAGCAGTTGTACCCTCATCAGAGGTAACAACCCAGTACAGGAAGTTAAGAGTTGCCTGAATGTCAGCTTCGTCAGCCTGACTGTTCACGCACCAGTAGTTCTCGGAGCCAGTGCACAGTCCCTGATTGCCGGTGTCTGCGATAGGCAGATAAATGGGCAGCATGCCGAGGTTCTCGTCGCCAATGCCCTTGATGTCGTTATATGCCCAGGTGCCGTTCTGATAGAACACGGCCTTGCTATTGGCAAAATCGGCAACAGCATCGTCACCGGTCTTTGCAGAGAGCTCACCGGGGGCGCAGGTGGCATTGTTGATATAGAGGTCCCAAATGGCCTTGTAAGCCTGAAGGTATGTACCCTTTATTGTTGTGCCCTCCATGCCTTCGGTTTCATACTCGTAGTAGAGGGGCAGATTGGCAAGGTGTGTCTTGAAACGCCAGTCGGAACTGGAATCCATGCCAGCGGAGGTAAATGCGGAGAAGCCAAGGTCCGCTGTACGGGCGGTGATGTCTTCTGCAACCTTCTGCAAATCTTCAAAACCCTTGATGTCGTCCTGGGTGTAGCCCGCTTCTTCAAGGAGGAGCTTGTTGTAGATAAGGCCGTAGGTTTCAATAACGTAGGCGATACCGTAAACGATGTCTTCCTCAATAAGTGCAAAGTCGTCGCTGGTCAGCTCGGCATAGAGCTTTGTTCCGGATAGATCAAAGCAGTAGTCGCGCCAGTTGTTCAGACCTACGGGACCGTTGACCTGGAAGAGGGTGGGAGCATCGCTCTTTCCCATCTCTGCCATCAGAGTGGTCTCGTAAGTGCCCTGAGCTGCAGTTACAACAGTAACGGGAACACCGGTTTCCTCGGTGTATTTCGCTGCAAGAGCCTGCCACTGTTCATCCTGCTCGGGTTTGAAGTTGAGGTAATAGACCTTTCCTTCTTCCACCGGTTCAACCGGCCCTGTGTTTGATGTTTCGATCGGTGGTGCGCTTTCTTCTGTTTCCTTGGGGCCGCAGCCTGAAAACAGAGCGAGTACTGCAACAAGAACAAGGACTAGTGCGATCCAATTCTTTTTCATTATTTTCCCTCCATATAGATTGAAAAGTTTTCCCTGGTTGAAACGTTTCCATACGTCATATTTATGGTATCTGTTTTTCCCTAAATTTTCAAGCAAAATATTAAATAAATGTTAAATTTCAATGATTTACACATTTTTTACTTGCGGATTTGTTGATTAACACAAACGCTTTTGTGCCTCAATTGACGCACAAAACTTTTCATGTTACGATTCAGGCAGTATTCTCAATTAATCGGGAGGTGCTTTAGTGGATAAGAGAAAAAGCGGAATGGGGAAGGCGCGGTTTTGGATATTGATGTGGGGGCTGGGTCTTGCCGGCCAGCTCTGCTGGAACATTGAAAACCAATGGTTCAACACCTTTGTCTACGCCAAGATTGCCAAGGATTCCAACATCATCACAATGATGGTTATTTCCAGCGCGCTGGTGAGCACACTATCCACTTTTCTGTTCGGCACACTGTCTGACCGCATTGGCAACCGCCGCCGCTTTGTATCTATCGGCTACATAGTGTGGGGTGTTCTGACAATCGGTTTCGGTCTTACCGAGTACATGGCTACCGGCGCAGTGGGCGCGGGGGCGAAACTCTCTGTCTGGGTTGCGGTAGTCGTGATTCTGGCGGACGATGTGATGAGCTTTTTCGGTTCCATGGGTAACGACGCCAGCTACAGCGCGTGGAGCAACGACATGACCACAAACGAGAACCGGGGGCAGGTCGGTGCTGTTCTGGCTATCCAGCCAATAATCGGGACAATTGTGGGCACGGTAGTGGGCGGCATGCTTATCGGCAGCAATGACAATTACCAGCGTCTGTTCTGGGCGATGGGGCTTTTCGTCATTGCCATCGGCATATTTTCGCTTATTTTCATGAAGGATTCACCGACCCTGAAGCCAAGCCGTCAGGGCTCCTTTGGGAAGCAGTTTCTCAGCGTGTTCAAGTTCCGCGGCTTCTTTTCACAGAGAGAGCTTGTAATGGCCTGCATAACCACCATGCTGTTCTTCATCCCGTTCAACATTTATTTTGTGCACATGGGCAACTGGATGATATACCGAATGGGCTTTGACGCGGGAAGCATGGGGCTTGTTCAGGGAATCTCCCTGCTTTTGGCATCTATCCTAGTCATTCCGGCGATAGGGTTCATCAATCGAAACAAAACGCCGTTTGTCGCGGGCGCGGCAGTTGTGATTAATATTCTGGGACTGCTGATGCTCAGCTTTTTCATCCGTCCCGGCAGTGTTGATCCCGGCGCCGTTTTCTCCGTTACGAATCTTCCGCTGTTTGCCGCGGTGTTCCTGGCAGGTGCGGGCTATGTTCTGGTGGTGCAGTCCATGACAATGTGGGTAAAGCAGCTATATCCCGAGGAGAGCCGAGGGCAGTTTGAGGGCGTAAGGGTGGCCTTTTTTACCCTGATCCCCATGATAATAGGAACGGTAATCGGAAACATCATCATCAAAACCGGTGCGGGCACGGTTGTCAACGAGCACGGTATCACTGAGAACATCCCGACCGAATCAATATACATATGGGCGGCGGTGCTTGCGGTGCTCACCTTCATTCCGCTGGTTTTTGCCGCGCGAATGTATCGCCGCCGTGTAGCCAAAGGAGGCAGAAGCGAATGAATCAGAGGGAGATAACAACACCGACGACGCTACTTGATGAAAAGGGGAATCTAATTCAGCCGGGCTACGCCAAAAGCATGCATTTCAGATTTAACCGGGAGCACGCTGCAGGCAAGCCCTTCGGCCTGAAGGAGTGGGATTTTTACCAGCTCGCACTGGGGGAGTGGGTTCTTCAAATGACCATCGGCCATGTGTCGTATATGGCCAACTTTGCTGCTCACCTGTTCTCAGTCAAAACAGGAGAAAGGCACGACTTTTCCAAAATGCGCCCTCTGCCGATGCGAAAAATGCCCATGCCGCTGGACCCGAACGAGCCGCATTTGCTCTGCGGAAAAGGAAAGGACTTTGCGATATCCTACGACACGCGGGAGGATTGCCGCGTTCTGAAGCTGACTGCAAAGAATGGCAAAGAGCCGATTGATATTGAGATGACTCTTCCGCATATAGCCGAGGACGAGGCAATGGTAATAGCAACGCCCTTTGACAAGCCGGGGCAGTTTTACCTCAACTGCAAGGCGCATTTTTACGGCGTTACCGGTCATGCCCGCTTTGGAGAGAGAGAAGTTGTCGCCACCGGAGGCGAAACAGCTATTCTGGACTGGGGACGCGGAGTGTGGCCCTTCCATCAGGAGTGGTTTTGGGGCAACGGCGCTGCTCAGCTTGAGGGCGGACGCTTCGGCTTCAATATAGGCTGGGGCTTTGGTGACCTTACACATGCCACGGAAAATATGTTTTTCTGGAACGGGCGCGTCCACAAGCTGGAGCATCTCATTGTCGAGCGTGATGAGAAAGATTACATGGCACCCTGGCACTTTTCCAGCGGCGACGGCCGCTTGGAAATGACCATGAATCCGCTGTATGACAACGACCAGATAACAAAAGTGCTCTTCGTTAACAACCGGATCCATCAGGTGTTCGGCAATTTCAGCGGCAAGGCGGTATTGCCCGACGGTCAGGCGATTGAATTTGAAAATCTCATAGCTTTTTGTGAGCACGCGGTCAATAACTGGTAAAAGGAAGTGTCTTCATGG
>JAVBMI010000021.1:0-9461 GCA_031552685.1 Oscillospiraceae bacterium | reverse complement strand
AACTGCCGCCCTCGCAAATGCTTACATTGGAGATCTCCGTTTGAGGCCTTCTTTCAGGTTGCGTTGCACTTGATTTGACAATTCAAGGGTGAGTTAAGAGAGGGGTGTTCTTTTCGTAAAAAGACACCCCTCTTTTACCCCCTGCGGGTAGCAGGTAAAAAATAATAATGGATTGCTCCCTGTGCGGGTAGCACGCCTGGCCGGCGAGGGCTCCGCCCGAGGGGCGGAAGAAGCTAAGCTCCACCCGAAGGGCGGAAAAACTAAATAAAGTATAGAAAGACTTTTATTTTCTGAGAATTGCCGCCATATCCTCTTCCGGAGTAGTGATGGGATGAAGCGCAAATTTATCGACCAGTACATTCAATACAGTGTCTGAGAAAAACGCGGGGATGCTCGGCCCGATATAAATGTTCTTTATTCCTAGCGAGAGCAGCGTAAGCAGAATGCAGACGGCCTTTTGCTCATACCACGAGAGCACCAGTGTCAGCGGCAGTTCATTGACACCGCAGTCGAAAGCGTTTGCAAGCGCGAGCGCCACCTGAACCGCACCATAGGCATCGTTGCACTGTCCCATGTCGAGAATGCGCGGGAACGGGCCGATCTCGCCTATATTCATGTCGTTGAAGCGGTATTTTCCGCAGGCGAGGGTCAGAACGATGGTGTCATCGGGTGTTTGTTTCACAAACTCGGTGTAGTAATTGCGTCCGGGCTTTGCGCCGTCGCAGCCGCCAACCAGGAAGAAATGCTTGATCGCTCCGGCCTTGACCGCGTCGATTATAGCAGGGGCATTGTCCAGAATAGTCTGCCTGCCGAAGCCGGTTGTAACGCATTCGCCGCCGTTGATTCCGGTCATCTGAACATCGTCTGCGTAACCGCCGAGGGCTATTGCCTGCTCAATCATGGCACTGAAGTCCTTGCATCCGTTTTCATCCGCTTCAACGCGCTTCATCTCGGGATATTGGACAACAGAGGTGGTATAAACCCGGTCTGCGTAGCTCTCCTTCGGGGGCATCAGGCAGTTGGTAGTAAAGAGAACCGGTGCGGGGATGTTCTCAAATTCCTTCTGCTGGTTCTGCCAGGCCGTTCCGAAGTTACCCTTCAACTGAGAGTGCTTTTTCAGCTCCGGATAAGCGTGGGAGGGCAGCATTTCGCTGTGGGTATAGATGTTTACGCCCTTGCCGTCCGTCTGCTCAAGCAGCATTTTCAGGTCGTGCAGGTCGTGCCCCGTGACAACGATGAACGGGCCCTTTTCAATTTTTAATGGCACCTGCGTCGGGACAGGATTGCCGTACGCGGTGGTGTTTGCCGTATCCAGCATCGCCATGCATTTGAGGTTTGCGCCGCCGAATTCCATAAGAAGACCCAGCCACTCATCAACAGAGTGCTCCCTGCCGAGGGACGCCATGCCCTTGACGAACCAGCCGTCAACCTCAGGCTCGCGGTGTCCCAGAACACGGGCGTGGTGAGAGTATGCCGCCATGCCGCGAAGACCGAAAAGCAGGGTAGAGCGCAAGGACACGGTATTCTCATCGCCGTGGAACAAGTCCTCGGGCGCTATTACGAGGCCGCCCTCAAGTTTTTCGCGCTTTGTTCTGATCTCGGCTATCAGCCGGGCGATCTTAAGAACATCGAAATTGACGTTTGTTATAGTTGTGAACAGCCCGTCTACCAGCAGATCAACTGCAGGGGCGCAGTCAACGCACTTTTTTTCCATCGCTGTCGCTAGTGAGATCATCTCGCAGGTCAAAACGTCCTGTTCATGGGCGGTTTCCGGCTTCTTTCCGCAAACGCCCGAAATTGTGCAGCCGCTTCCTTTTGCGGTTTGTTCGCATTGAAAGCAAAACATATTTTCCATTTATATTTCCTCCTTAAAAATCGTTCTTTCGCCTATGTTGCCTTATACTTCGTATTATATCAAATAAAAAGCGAGAATTCCGTGGTTATTACCACAAAACTCTCGCTTTTTATTAATTGTATTTTACTTATTACCGCTCCTCGACCGTAACATGGACACTGTCACCCGGCTGCTTGCCGATTTTTGCGCGGATCGCTTTCAGAATGCCTATGATATAGCAGACCGACCCGTCCGCATTCTTAACACCCATATTCACAACACTGCCATCGTACGGCATTCCGTCGAATGTCGCGTGTACCTTTGCGCGCGCCTTGCCGAATTCTGCACGGACATCGTACGGGAACGCGACATACGCGCCGCCCCCACCGGAGGAGCAGATAATCGCATCGTACTCATAGATTTTTTCGTTCATAAAAAGCTCCTTCTGCCGTGACAAACCCAAGGCAGGGTTCACAGTGCTGTACCCTTTTTGGGAACAGAGAATTTGGAGATGTCAACGCCCTCTAATTCAAGAAGCTTGATTTTTGTCTTTAAGCCACCTGCATATCCTGTCAGGCTGCCGTTTGCACCCACTACCCGGTGGCAGGGGATAATAATGGATATAGGATTGTGGCCCACAGCTCCGCCTACTGCTTGGCTGGACATGCTCTTTTTACCGCTTTTTTCCGCCATTATTTTAGCGATGCCGCCATATGTAATTACTTCGCCATAAGGAATTTTGCATAGAATGTCCCAGACGCCCTGACGAAATTCGCTGCCGGCAGGAGAGAGCGTGAGCTCTGCAATCGAAGGTTTTTTGCCGGCAAAATACCTGTCCAGCCACTTTTTCGTCGCCGTGAACACAGGCAGCCGGTCTTTTTCGGTCATAGCTTCGCAGACGCCTCCGCCATGATATTTTTGCCCCTCCAACCACAGACCGACAAGTTTTTCTCCGTCCGAGGCGAGGGTTATGATGCCGACCGGGGAGGGATATGTAGTTGAATAATACATAGAATTCTCCTTACAAAGCGTTCCGGGGATTAACATTCTGTTTGAACATTATTTTATGCTGATGCCGGATGCTGCTTAAAGTATAACATATCTCCCAAAGAATTCCAGTCATTTTCCAACAAGTTGTTTTGTCAGAATGTATATATTGGCAAAACCAATTAACTTGTAGTAATTATAGACTTTTTGGTGGCGCTTGCCATCAATTATTACGCACTCATGTACAACAATGCGTTCAATCAGCTCTTTTTGAAGACAAGTGAACCGTACCCGCGTTTTTGTGGTTTAGAATGGGGTCTTCTTTCTGTTGCCATTCGTACTGATATTTGCTATAATTGTATCAAAACAGTATTATTGAGGAGGAATTTAATGAAAAAGCTTATCTTTATCGCGTTAGCTTTTGTCGTTGCGTTGTCTTTGGTGGGGTGCGGTACGCCCTCAAACGTTAACACCAGCCAGCCGCCAAACCTCGAAGGAACTAGTGATGCCAATACCCAAGAAAAAGATGTTGATTTTGAGATTACATATTCCAATGTGAAAACATATGCAGACAGCATTGGGTCGACTTGGGTACAAGCAATTGTGGAAATCAGCAACACTGGGACTTCGAACCTGTATCTCGGAAGCGCGTCATACGATTTGGAAACTTCTGATGGGACCTTGCTCAAAAGCCAAAACTACGTCTCCACCTATCCAACAGTAATTGCTCCGGGAGAAAAAGCATACATGTATGAGGAAACAATATTAGACAATCCCATTGAGGGGGAACTGGTCCTTGTGCCGCGCATCTCGGTCAAGAAGGCAACGGTTGATTTAATTAGGTATACATTGTCTGATGTACAACTCACCGCCGAGTCTTTTATGGGAATTAAAGCTTTAGGACGCATAGAGAATACCTCTGGCAAAGACGAAAGCATGATTTCTGTCGTTATCATATTAAAAGATTCAAACGGAACCCCTGTAGGTGTTGCCACCACGACAATTGTCGAAACATTAGCAGCTGGGGACAAGATTGGATTTGAAGCACACTCTTTTTCACTGCCGGATGATGTGACCGTTGATTCTGTGGCATCTTTTGAAGCCTTTGCATATCCAATGCAAATTCAGTTTTAGTCAGGTGAAAACTTTTGTCCAAATACAAGGGAATGGTTTGAGGTAATCCTGAAAAAGTTAACAGAGTCCCCACCTTGAATAACATAGATTTTTCGTGCACCAGATAATAGTTAATACGAGCAGATCCACCTAACCTCATCTGGGGACGGCGGAAGTTATAGAAATCAATGTACTCTTTTGAATCTTCTCCACATCGACAGAGGTCTTAAGCGCCTAATTTAGCATCTTAAGACATTCACATTTGTACGAAAATATCGACAATAATCCCCAATATACTAAAAAAGACCGGCTGAGCCGGTCTTTTTTAGATAAGATTTGGTGGACCCGATGGGATTCGAACCCACGCTCTCCGCGTTGCGAACGCGGCGCTTTACCAGCTAAGCTACGAGCCCGTCGTCGTCGGAGCAAACTCCGCATACATCGCTTCGCCGCAAGCGGCAAAGCTCGTACGCTCCGTTGCTCCTCCTCTTTCGAACGAAACCCACTTCGTTGAGCTTTCGTTCGAGCAGGACGGAAGATGCGGGGGATTTTTCCTCTTTCGAACGAAACCCACTTCGTTGGGCTTTCGTTCGAGCAGGACGGAAAATGCGGGGGATTTTTCCTCTTTCGAACGAAACCCACTTCGTTGGGCGCTGCCGCGAGGCGGACGATAGACATTATTATAGCATAAGCCTTTCTTTTGTCAAAAGATTTTTTGTGTCCGACTTGATATTAAGGTATAATTAGTGTAGAATAACTGGGCGTGGCCGGTGACAAGGCTGCACTAGTCGGGGAGCCAGCGGTGCCCTGTAACCTGCAATCCGCTACAGCAGGGATGAATTCCCACCCCAGGATAGCATATGTGTTGTCTGACCGAAGTAAGTGGTGTTGACGGCCCGGTCTTGCGCAACGGAAGCCTGTGAACCATGTCAGGCGGGGAACCGAGCAGCATTAAGCGGGTATCTCCGTGTGCCGCGAGGCAGCCGGGTCCGAGCTAACTGCTCCGGTAACGGATGTATGTGCTTATTCAAAGGTGGGTGTGCAGTCTTGTCACAAGCCACGACGGCGTCGGAGCAAACTTCGCATCCATTGCTCCTCCTTTTTCAAACGGAACCCACTACGTTGGGCTTTCGTTCGAGTGGACGGAAAATGAGAGGGATTTTGCCCCTTTCTCGTCAGAACCATTACATTGGGCTCTGCCGCGAGCAGGACGGGAGATACATAGTAAAAGGAGGGGATTTCGTGTACCAGGCGTTGTACAGAAAATGGCGGCCGCGCACCTTTGACGACGTTGTCGGTCAGGAGCAGGTAACCGAAACCCTGAAAAACCAAATCATTAATAACCGCACCAGCCACGCCTACCTTATGATAGGCGTTCGCGGTACGGGCAAAACGACTTGCGCGAAAATCCTCGCGCGGGCACTCAACTGCGAGCATCCCGAAAACGGCAATCCCTGCAACAAGTGCGACAGCTGCATCGGAATTGAAAGCGGCTCGGTTATGGACGTTGTGGAGATTGACGCCGCGTCAAACAACGGAGTTGAAAACGTCCGGGCACTGCGTGACGAGGCGGTTTACACACCGGCGAGCGTGAAAAAGCGTGTGTATATCATCGACGAAGTACATATGCTCACAACGTCCGCCTTTAATGCGCTATTAAAGATTCTTGAAGAACCGCCCGAGCATCTGGTGTTCATTCTGGCGACTACGGAAATACACAAGGTGCTGCCCACGATTCTCTCACGTTGCCAGCGGTACAGCTTCAAGCGCATTGCGCCGGAAGCAATCGCGGGACGTTTGGAGTATGTGGCTGATCAGGAAAATATACCGCTAGAGAAAGACGCGGCGCAGCTTTTAGCCCGTCTTGCGGACGGCTCGATGCGCGACGGCTTATCGCTTCTCGACCAGTGCTCCGGCAGCGATAAGGTGACCGCTGAAAGTGTGCTGTCCGCCATGGGCCTTGCCGGAAATTATAATATCGCAAGGCTGCTCTCTCACATCGCTGAAGGGCAGACAAGCGGGGCGATTGAGCTTTTCGAAACGCTGTGGAGAGACGGAAAAGCTCCCGCAACACTGCTCTCTGAAATGTGCACGCTCCTGCGGGACGTGATGATGCTCAAGGTTGCTCCGAAAAACGGAAAGCAGCTTATTTCCGGCGGTTTTGACGACAACACACTTTACTCGCTGGGGGCAAGTCTGTCATCGGGCGAGGCGATGGAGTATTTGGAGCAGATTCAGGAGAGTATCGGCAAGCTGCGCGACGGAAGAGATCCAAAAATTGAGGCCGAGCTGTGCATAATCTCGCTGTGCGAGCCACAGCTTTTGGACACACCTGAAAGACTTGCACAGCGAATTGCAAAGCTCGAAAAAGCCTTGCAGGATGGTGAATTTGTCCCTGTGCATTCTCAGGAGGAACCTATATTCTCTGAAGCCGTGGCAATTCAAAGCGATGATAGCGGGGAAAAAGACGACTTAATTGCTGAGGATAATGAAAACAAGGAAGTGTCTGAAAAGGATACTGCTATATCCGATTCAGATACAGTCGGGCTTGATTCCGTTGAGGCCGAGAATGAAGCTGTTGCTGAGGCGCCGGACAAGAGTTTCGTTGACGAAGATATTTGGCCCGCGCTGTACGCAAGATTTAAGAGTGAAATGCCGCCGCCAATGTTTGCGCTGTTGTCAGACGGCGATGCAAAGCTGAGGGACGGCAAAACGGTTATATTTGTTACCAGCGCCTTCAAAAAGGGTCAGCTGGAGAACAACTCCGGCGCCCGAAGAATCATAAGCGGGGCGCTCTCACAATTGATCGGCGGAACGGGTCCGTTCATAATTGAGGAAACAAAGATTGATAAATCCGGAAAGCTCGATGAACTTTCTAAGTTCGGGAACGTAGAATTTCAATAGAAAACATATCTACAGGAGGAACGACAATGGCAAGAAATAATTTCCGTGGCGGCCCGATGGGCGGCGGTGGCGGCATGAACATGAATATGATGAAGCAGGCCCAGAGAATGCAGCAGGAAATGATGAAGATGCAAGAGGAGCTTGAAACAGCGGAGTACACAGCCACTGCCGGCGGTGGTGTGGTAACGGCGGTTGTAAGCGGCAAGAGAGAGCTCGTCTCGCTGGCCATCGCGCCCGATGCGGTTGACCCCGAGGATGTGGAAATGCTTCAGGATATGGTAGTCGCTGCAGTCAACGAGGCCCTTCGCAAGGCGGAAAGCAGCGCCAGCGAGGGCATGGCAAAACTTACCGGAGGACTGAATCTTGGAAGTCTCGGGCTCTGAGCAGAGAACCGCTTCCTGCAAAATAAACACAAAAAAATCCCCGAAACGCTTGCGTTTCGGGGATTTTGCGTTAGCCTGTTCTTATCAAAAGGGTTTCTGTTTAATCAACAGGCAAGGTTTAGTTGCCGCGCGTTTGCTGTGAAATGCCCTTGATGGCGGAAATCGCCCAGTCGTAATCCTTTGCATTGATTATGCTGCCGCAGTATTCGCACTTGGCGCTTTGGTTGATGTTGGTCGGCGCACCGCAGGACGGGCAGTGGACTGTGACGGTCTGCTCGCTGCCTTCGCCGGCACGTTCCGGAGTTATCATGCCCTTGGAGCGAATCAGCGTCCACTGGTAGGTCATGAATTTCTCGGCGGTCTTGGAGCCGGAAACGACACGGCCTGTGTTGTCGTCAACATTGTAGTCGTTAATTCTTGTGGTGACCGTTGCAACGATGCTGTCGTTGCTCTCGTCCTCAGACCAGCCGTTTATCGTGACGTCAAGCACGGCTATATGCTCGATAAAGTTGGTCTGCTTTGCACGAATGAGTTCGTCAAGCTGTCGTGCGAACTGGTTATAAAGCGAGTCGGTCATATACGGGCGCATAGGCTCGAAGTCCTTGGCCTGCCAGGCATTCTGCATGCGGACATAGAGATTGGCGATGTTCTCCTTGACGGCTGCCTCAGAGAAGTTCGGGTCTTTGTCACGCAGGGAGGAAATCGGCTGCAGATTCACGGGCGCAACTGGAACGCCGGTTGAAACTGAAGCGCTTCCAGCGCCTTTTCTTTTAATGATCATAAAAGTGAAAAAAAGGAAGAACAAGATGCCGACAATCCATAAAACAGATACGCCGCCGCCGGAGCCGCCTCCAATATAGTAGAAGTCACCGCCGCCGGAGCCGCCCCAGTCGCTGCTTCCGCCGCCACTCCAGCCACCGCCGCCTCCGCCGTAATCGGAGCCCCCGGAAAAGTTACCTGCGTCTGCTATAGCAGACACTGCCAGAATGCTGACGGACAGGATGATTATTGCCAGAATTATGTATAAAGGCTTAATCCTCTTCATCATGTTCCTCCTATTTATTATCTCTTTTATGTATCTCTTCATTATATTAATTATACCGTATAATAATTCGCGCGCAAGTGTTTTGTCAGAAAAAGTAAACTGATTTTGCCTAAAAGAGGTACTCGTCGACATTTTTCTACAAAAATCTCTTAATCGGATAATTTAATCAAAATATTCTTGCAAATAGGATAGCTGCAAGTTATACTGATTATGAGGTGATGCGAAATGGCAAGTTACTTAGGCACAAAGCTCTGCTCAATCAGAAAGAAGCAGGGCATCTCCCAAAAACAGATGGCAGAGCTGCTGGACAAGCGGGGCATTAAGGTTACAAATCAGGCCGTCTCCAAGTGGGAGAGCGGTACGTCCATACCAAACGCTATTCAGTTTTTGGTCGTCTGTGATATTCTGGAAATCGGCGACATCGGCGGAGTGTTTCTCAATAAGAGCAACGAGCTCTTCAGCGGCGTCAACGACGAGGGAAGGCAGCGAATTGCTGAGTATGCGGCCTTCATCCGCGACAGCGGAGAGTATGATGAGCCCAACGCTCCGGAGCCCAGAGGCTCAAGGCTGAGAGAGCTTCCTGTCTACGACTTGGAAGCGACGAAGGGAACGGGCCGTTTTCTTGACACGCAGGACTATACTCTTGTTACCGTGGGCAGCGAAGTTCCGTTATCAGCAAACTTTGGCGTGCGCGTCAGCGGTGCAAGTATGGAGCCCGATTACCACGACGGACAGATTGTGTGGCTCAGCCGTCAGGCAAAGCTGGAGCACGGCGATGTGGGTGTGTTTATGTATGAGAATACCTGCTATTTCAAGCGTTTGCGCGACCGTGTCGGCGGAACAAGACTTCAGAGCATTGATGTAAACTATCCGGACATAATCGTTACCGAGCCTGAAAAGATGCTTGCTTTCGGAAAAGTAGCGCAGTAGCGGTATTATTCCAAACTTTACCATGCTTGGGAAGGCCTTACGCATTTCTGAATGAATATTTATTTTGTAATTCGCCTCCAAGCGGGGACGGTTATTTCCCGCCCTTCGGGCGAGGCTTGATTTCTTCCGCCCTTCGGGCGGGGACGATGGTTTTCCGCCCTTCGGGCGGAGCCCTCGCCGGGCAGGCGTGCTACCCGCACAGGGTAAAAGAGGGGTGTCTTTTTACGAAAAGAACACCCCTCTCTTAACTCACCCTTGAATTGTC
>JAVBMI010000002.1:0-28115 GCA_031552685.1 Oscillospiraceae bacterium | reverse complement strand
ATGAAAATAGAAGAAAACCGAGGGATCAGTATTGAAAGATAATTATTCCAGAACCATTAGATCCTGCTTTGTAGGTAATGTGGTCATGGCTATCATAAACAACTTTGCTCCTCTGTTGTTTTTAACATTTCAGTCCAGCTTCGACATTTCGCTTGCTAAAATAACCTTGCTTGTGACCATAAACTTTGGCTTGCAGCTTCTTGTTGATTTTGTCTCTGTTACCTTTGTGGACAAAATCGGATACCGGGCTGCTATGGTAACCGCGCACATAATGTCGGCGCTTGGGCTCGTTGCGATGACTATTCTCCCCGGGCTTTTTGCCGACCCCTTTATCGGGCTTCTTCTCTCAGTTGCCGTCTATGCCTGCGGAGGCGGTATGCTTGAAGTAATAGTCAGCCCCATGGTTGAAGCCTGTCCAACAGAAAACAAGGAAAAAACCATGAGCCTGCTACACTCCTTTTACAGCTGGGGGCAAGTTGCAACGGTGCTGATATCTACGGCGTTTTTTGCTCTTTTCGGCATTGAAAACTGGAGGATTCTCGCAATCTTCTGGGCCGTTGTGCCGCTGGTAAACGCCCTGATTTTCACCAAAGTACCTATAGCCCCGCTGCATAAGGACGGCGAAAAAGCCCTTCCCATCAAGGCGCTCGCGGGAAAAAGGATATTCTGGCTTCTGCTGCTTCTTATGCTCTGCGCCGGAGCCAGCGAGCAGGCAGTGAGCCAGTGGGCATCCGCTTTTGCAGAGAGCGGGCTGGGCGTTTCGAAAGCGCTCGGAGACCTTGCCGGACCGATGATGTTTGCCGTAATGATGGGGCTTAGCCGTTTGTTTTACGGTAAGCTCGGTCACAGAATCAAGCTCAGGAATTTCATGCTTATGGGCGGCGTCCTGTGTCTCATATCGTATCTGCTCATTTCGCTCTCTCCCTTGCCAGGTCTGAGTCTTATAGGCTGCGGACTTTGCGGACTCTCCGTCGGCATTCTCTGGCCGGGAACGCTCAGCATAGCATCCGGCTCAATAAGAGGCGGCGGGACAGCGATGTTTGCCTTCCTCGCTCTGGCGGGCGACCTCGGCTGTGCCGCCGGGCCTACCTTTGTGGGTCTGATTTCCGGAGCTTTTGACGACAACCTGAAAACAGGCATACTGGCAGCGATCATTTTTCCTGCAATCATGCTTCTGGGATTATTGTTTTTCAAAAAGAAGAAAGCTTTTTGATTTATGAACGAAACGGCTCTTTGTTCCAAGTGTCCGACGATTGGGTGGCTACAAAACAATTATCATTTCAAATGTCCTACACTTGGAGTGCGCGGGCACTACGTGCCCTGCTGCCAGTATAAGGGGGAACCGGTTCTTGCAAAGAAACGGTTCCCCCTTATGATCCCCTTCCGAAGAAGCCCAAAGGGAGTACCCTTTGGAAACCCCGCCGGAAGCCATAAGTGCAAGCAAACCATCCGCTCGCTAACTGCGCTCTGTGCCACTGGGCAGGTAAGCACTGCGCCACAGAATCGCTCACTGCTCCGCAGCGGGAGCGGCGTATGCACTAAACATTTCTCCCGTATGTACAATCTAAGAGCGTGCTAGCAGACTTTCGCGTCTCCACGCACCGCTCAGAACCTTTAACGTGAGAAACGCACCAATTTTCTTTTGGGAGAGTCAAGAGAGGGCCTTTCTTTTAAAAGAAAAGCCCTCTTTTGCCCTGCGCGGGAAGCGCAAAATAATTAAAAACGGATTGCCCCCTGCGGGGAGCAGGGAAAATGATAAATAACAATCAGAAATTGAAAAGTATGCTATTCAAAAGGACAAGAGTGCCCTGCCGCAAATCCCCCCCCGCGTGGAGGATGTTAGAAATAATGTCGTGTAATTATTCCGCTTTCACAATGTTGCGCCCCATGAGAACCCCCATGACGGAAGCCATCATAAGCCCGCGTGTCCAGCCGCTGGAGTCACCTAAACAATACAGACCGTGTACGTTTGTATTCAGGTCCTTATCCATTTTCACGCGATTGGAATAGAACTTAAGCTCAGGAGAGTACAGCAGGGTTTCATTTGAAGCAAAGCCCGGCACAACATGGTCAACAGCATGGATGAAGTTGATGATATTCATCATCGACCGATACGGCATTGCCGCAGTTATATCACCGGCAACGGCATCCGGCAGCGTGGGACGGAGATTGGACTGATTTAGCTCCTTCTCCCAGGTGCGCTTACCGGCAAGGATATCCCCGAAGCGCTGCACGAGAATGTGTCCCGCGCCGAGCATATTTGTAAGCTCCCCGACCTTTTGTGCATATGAAATCGGCTGATTGAAGGGCTGACTGAAGTTGTGCGAGCACAAAATCGCAAGATTTGTATTATCGGACTTCTTGTCCTTATATGAATGTCCGTTAACCACGGCGAGGTTGTCGTCATAGTTTTCCTGACTCACAAAACCGCCGGGATTCTGGCAGAAGGTGCGCACCTTGTTTTTAAACGGCGCGGGATAGCCTATGAGCTTTGACTCATAGAGCACCTCGTTTACCTTTTCCATAACTTCGTTACGAACCTCTACGCGAACTCCAATATCAACCGTTCCCGGCTGATGGGCAATGCTGTGCTCCGCGCAGATTTTTTCCAGCCAGTCCGCACCGCGGCGGCCGGTGGCAATAACGGTTTGCTCCGCGAATATCTCGTGACTCTCTGCACCCTTGTGGACAGCTACGCCAAGGCATTTGTCACCGTCGAGCAAGACATTGTCGCACTCGTATCCGAACATCAGCTCAACGCCGTTGGCAATGAGATACTCCTCAATCCGCAGGTAGATGTCCTGCGCTTTTTCAGTTCCCATGTGACGGATCGGGCAATCAACGAGCTTTAAGCCCGCCTGAATAGCGCGCTTTCTGATTTCCTTGACTTCCTCAGTGTTCCCGATGCCCTCAATTTTTGCGTCGGCACCGAACTCCAGGTATATCCCGTCCGTATAATGAATCAAATCCTGCGCCTGCTCCTCGCCGATGAGTGTCGGCAAATCGCCGCCGACCTCATAGCTGAGTGACAGCTTTCCGTCCGAAAAAGCGCCGGCGCCGGAAAATCCGGTGGTAATGTGGCAGTTGGGCTGGCAGTTTACACAGACCTTGGTTCTGGCTTTCGGGCAGCTTCGCTTTTCGATGGAAACGCCTTTTTCAACCATGACGATCTTTTTCCTGCTGCCGCCTCTTATCATTTCAAGAGCCGTAAATATTCCGGCAGGACCGGCTCCGACTATTACAACATCTGTCTTCATAACTGACCTCCAATTGGTACAGGCAAAAATAGAGTGAATAACACAGCTACCGTTACTCACGAGATACATTATACTACAAAAAGGTTTCAAATCAACAAAATTCTTCTTCTTTTTTGAGCGTTGCGTAAGTGTTGCTATCTCTCTGGCGGTTTTGTACATAATTTCAATTAATAACTTGTAAAAATTATATATATTTTTTGAGCGGAAAAGGCTGCTTTCGCTTGACCCGATATTTGTAATAGTTTAAAATATTGATATATTGTTTATCGGATTTTTTTCGGCAAACAACTTACAAATTAAAGATTTTTCGACAAAGGAATGGTGAAGTGATGAAAAAAGTGGCTCTCATCATGGGAAGCGACAGTGACCTGCCCGTAGTAGAAAAAGCAATATCAACGCTAGAGCGTTTCGGTGTGCCCTTTCAGGTGCACGTTTTTTCTGCCCACCGCACTCCGGAGCAAGCTGCCGAATTCTCCCTCAGTGCCAGGGAAAAAGGCTTCGGCGCAATCGTTGCAGCCGCGGGAAAGGCAGCCCATCTAGCAGGTGCAATCGCAGCCAATACCACACTTCCTGTTATCGGAATACCTATAAAATCATCTACTTTGGACGGCTTGGATGCCCTTCTTTCGACTGTACAGATGCCTTCGGGCATACCTGTTGCGACGGTCGCTATAGACGGAGCGGAAAATGCCGCCCTTCTTGCTGTTGAGATACTTTCCGTTTCAGATGAAGCTCTGGCGGAAAGGCTTCAGGAAGCCCGCAAGGAAAACATGACAAAGGTTTTGGAGAAAAACCGCGGAATTGAAGAGAAGTATAATAAATAGGTTTTTTGGGGGAAATATGAGCAGTTTACATGAAGAATGTGGAGTTTTCGGGGTTTTTTCAACGCAGACACAGGACCTGGCATTAACAAGCTACTACGGACTTTTCGCCCTCCAGCACAGAGGGCAGGAAAGCTGCGGAATAGCAGTAAATGACGACGGTATTTTCAGGTCGTTCAAAGATGTGGGCCTTGTTGAAGACGTAATCACTCCTGAGGTTCTCGCCCATCTCGGCGAGGGCAACATCGCAATTGGCCATTGCCGTTACGGAACGACCGGCATCAACGACCGCAGCAATGCCCAGCCGCTTGTGATAAACCATATTAAGGGCCGCATGGCTCTGGCCCACAACGGAAATCTTGTTAACTCCTCCGAGCTGCGGGAAGATCTGGAAATGCAGGGCAGCATTTTTCAGACCACTACCGACAGCGAGGTTATCTCATATATTATCACCAAGGAGCGCCTTTGCTCAGGCTCTATTGAGGAAGCTGTTTGCAAAGCTATGAGCAGACTCGAAGGCGCATATTCTTTGCTGGTAATGTCCCCCAGCAAGCTGATCGCCGCCCGCGATGAGCGCGGTTTTCGCCCTCTCTGCTACGGCAAAACGCCTGACGGCGACTATGTGGTCGCCTCCGAAAGCTGCGCGCTCAATGCTGTTGGCGCGGAGCTTGAGCGCGACCTGCTTCCCGGCGAGGTGCTCGTTTTTGATAAAAACGGCGTTCGCTCGATAAAGGAGCATTGCGGCAAGTGCGATCCCACCCTTTGCGTCTTTGAGTACATTTACTTTGCCCGCCCCGATTCTGTCATTGAGGGCAGCAGTGTCCACTCCGCGAGGGTTCGCGCAGGAGCTTTTCTCGCTCAGGAGCACCCTGTCGAGGCGGACGTTGTTGTTGGTGTTCCCGACTCCGGGCTGGATGCCGCAATAGGATTTGCAAAAGAGAGCGGCATTCCTTACGGCATCGGTCTTATTAAAAACCGCTATATCGGCCGCACCTTCATTAGCCCCGGGCAGAAATCCAGGGAGGACAAGGTTCGAATCAAGCTCAATCCGGTTGCCGAGGTTGTCGCCGGAAAGCGAGTTGTTCTCATTGACGACTCAATAGTTCGCGGTACTACAAGCGCAAAGCTGGTGCATCTGCTTCGTCAGGCGGGAGCAAAGGAAGTGCATATGCGCATCTCCTCTCCACCCTTCCTTAATCCCTGCTACTACGGCACTGACATTGACAGTCGTGAACATCTTATCGCCTGTCATTACTCCACAGAAGATATTACTGAAATAATCGGAGCGGACAGTCTGGGATATCTGGGCGTGGACAAGGTTCGAAAGCTGACGGGTAACTGCGATAAGTGCTCAGGATACTGCGCCGCCTGCTTTGACGGCAGCTATCCCACAAGAACTCCTGAAAAACCCTCTAAATCACGCTTTGAAACAAAACTAAGCGAAAGGGGCGGCGACGAATGAAGAGCTTTTCCGATAGCTACAAGGAAGCCGGAGTAGATATCACTGCCGGATATAAGGCTGTTGAACTAATGAAGGCGCATATCGCCCGGACGCTGGCCGGCAGCACCGTTTCCGACATCGGCGGCTTCGGCGGTCTTTTTGAACTGGACCTGTCAGAAACTCCAAAGCCCGTGCTGGTCAGCGGAACTGACGGCGTCGGGACAAAGCTAAAGCTCGCGTTTATGATGGACAAGCATGACACCGTCGGCATCGACTGCGTTGCTATGTGCGTCAACGACATTATCTGCTGCGGCGCAAGGCCCTTATTTTTCCTGGACTACATTGCCTGCGGCAAAAATGTTCCGGAAAAAATCGAGGCAATTGTCGCCGGTGTCGCGGAAGGCTGCGTTCAGGCCGGCTGCGCCCTTATCGGCGGCGAGACCGCTGAGATGCCGGGCTTCTACCCCATTGATGAATACGACCTTGCGGGCTTCTCCGTGGGTGTTGTTGACAAATCTAAAATTCTTGACAAAAACTCGGTTGCCGAGGGAGATGCAATCATAGCCCTGCCCTCCTCAGGCGTTCACTCCAACGGATTTTCACTTGTGCGCAAGGTGCTTGACATCGAAAACAAGAACCTTTCCGCTCCATGCGCGGAGCTGGGCGGCGCAAGTCTGGGCGAAACGCTGCTGACTCCGACAAGAATATATGTAAAACCCATGTTGGCGCTCTTCGAACCGGTTAATGTTAAAGCCGTTTCACACATTACAGGCGGTGGTTTTTACGAGAACATCCCGCGCGCGCTGCCGGAGGGCTTCGGCGCGAAAATCAGCCGCAGCGCACTTAAAATTCCCCCGATTTTTGATCTGATTTCCAGAACCGGAAACATCCCGGAGCGCGAAATGTTCAACACCTTCAATATGGGCGTAGGCATGTGCGCCACTGTTGCGGCATCTGATGCGGACAGGGCTTGCGATGTCCTGCGGAGAAACGGCGTTGATGCATATGTTATGGGTGAGATTTCCCGGAACATCGAAGGGGTGTCAATATGCTGAAGGCAGCGGGAGTCGAACCCCGCTGCCTTCAGGCAAGAGTTGCCGTGCTTGTATCCGGCGGCGGTACAAATTTGCAGGCGCTGATTGACGCGCAAAGGCGCGGAGAGCTGCCATCTGCGGAGCTTGCGCTTGTGATCTCCAGCAAAGAGGGCGCATTTGCCCTTGAGCGAGCAAAAAAAGCGAAAATCCCCTCCAGTGTAGTTGCAAAAAAGGACTGCGCCTCACAGGCGGATTTCGAAAAAAGGATACAGTCTGAGCTTGATAAAAACAGTATCGACCTTATAGTTTTGGCGGGCTTTATGTCTATTCTCTCCGAGGATTTTGTCTCCAGATGGCCGAAGCGCATTATAAATATTCATCCCTCGCTGATCCCCTCTTTCTGCGGGGAAGGTTTCTACGGACTTCGCGTCCATGAGGCAGCTCTGGAAAAGGGTGTAAAAGTCACAGGAGCGACTGTTCATTTTGTTAATGAAATACCTGACGGCGGGGAGATTATTCTCCAAAAGGCCGTTAATATCAGAAAGAACGAATCGGCTGAAACTCTGCAAAAGCGCGTTATGGAGCAGGCCGAGTGGAAGCTGCTTCCCAAGGCGACGCAACTCGTCGCGCAAAAAATACTAAAAGAGGGCGATGACTATGGAAAAGGGAAATAAGCCCCGCGATATCAGTGAGATCCTGCGCGAAAATGAATATCCCGGGCGCGGTATTGTGATCGGCAAAAGCAGCGATGGAAAGTCCGCAGTCTTTGCATACTTTATCATGGGCCGCAGCGAAAACAGCCGCAACCGCGTCTTTGTAAAGACCGGAGACGGCATCCGGACACAGGCGCACGACCCCTCGAAAATGACCGATCCGAGTCTTATCATCTACTCCCCCGTCCGAAAGGCAGCGGGTCAAACAGTGGTAACAAACGGCGACCAGACAGACACGGTCTGTGAATTTCTCTCACGCGGCGGGAGCTTTGAAGCAGCGCTTGAAACACGCTGCTTTGAGCCCGACGAGCCGAACTTTACCCCGCGCGTCAGCGGACTTCTGGACTTTGGCGGCGAATTCTCATACAAGCTGAGCATCCTTAAATCAGCTGACACCAACGGCGGCGGCTGCAACCGCTTCACTTTTTCATATGCTCCCATCAACGGTTTGGGGCATTTTATCCACACCTATGACGGCAACGGCAACCCGATCCCCAGCTTCTCCGGCGAGCCGGAGGCGGTATTTATCGACCGCGACATCGATGCATTCTCTGAGCTTCTCTGGAGCAGCCTGAATGCTGACAACAAGGTTTCTCTCTATGTCAGTTACACGGATTTGACAACCGGCGCGGAGGAAACGCGGGTAATAAACAAGAATAATCAGGAGGGAAAAACAGATGAAGGAATTTGAACTCAAATACGGCTGCAACCCCAACCAGAAACCCTCCCGCATCTATATGCATGACGGCAGCGACCTGCCGATTACAATTCTGAACGGCAGACCGGGCTATATTAACCTGCTGGACGCCTTCAACAGCTGGCAGCTAGTTAGAGAATTGAGCGACGCCACAGGTCAGTGTGCCGCCACCAGCTTCAAGCATGTTTCGCCAACCAGCGCCGCTGTCGGCACGCCGATGCCGGAGATTCTGAAACTCGCCTGCTTTGTGGACGACATTGAAGGTCTGGACGACTCACCTCTCGCCTGTGCCTACGCCAGAGCCAGAGGCACTGACCGCATGAGCAGTTTCGGCGACTGGATCGCGCTATCCGACACTTGCGACAAAGTGACGGCAAGCATCATCAAGCGTGAGGTCTCTGACGGAATAATTGCGCCCGGATACACGGCTGAAGCTCTGGAAATCCTTAAGGAAAAGAAAAAAGGCGCCTACAATATAATTCAGATCGACCGCGGTTTCATTCCCGCGCAGCAGGAAATCAAGCAGGTTTTCGGTATCAGCTTCGAGCAGGGCCGCAACAATTTCAAAATCGACCGCGAACCGCTTAAGGAGATTGTGACCGCAAACAAAATCCTGCCCGAAACCGCTGTTCGCGACCTGATAGTCAGCCTTATAACACTCAAATACACACAGTCGAACTCCGTTTGCTTCGCAGTTGACGGACAGGCAATCGGTGTGGGGGCCGGCCAGCAGAGCAGAATCCACTGCACACGTCTGGCCGGAGGCAAGGCGGACAACTGGCATCTGCGCCAGAGTCCGATGGTGCTTGAGCTGCCGTTCCTTGACGATGTCCCCCGCGCGGTGCGTGACAACACCATAGACATCTACATCTCCGAGGAGGCGGACGATGTCCGCGGCGATGACATGTGGCGTCAGTTCTTCAAGGAGCAGCCCAGAAAGCTCTCATATGAAGAAAAGCGTGGGTACCTTTCTAAAATCTCCGGCGTTTCCCTTGGCAGTGACGCCTTCTTCCCCTTCGGTGACAACATCATCCGCGCTCACCGTAGCGGTGTGAGCTACGTTGCCCAGCCCGGCGGAAGCGTCCGTGACGATGATGTTATCCGCCAGTGTAACGAATTTGGCATGGTAATGGCCTTCACCGGAATGCGGCTGTTCCACCATTGATGATTCAAGGAGATAATTTATGAGAATAATGGTTGTCGGCGGCGGCGGACGCGAGCACGCCATAATAAAGAAGCTGAAAAAGAGCCCTAAGGTTGACATAATTTATTGTCTGCCCGGTAACGGCGGCATTGCTGCCGATGCAACTTGTGTTGATATCGGAGCAAAGGATATTCCCGCAATCGTTGATTTTGCAGTTACAAACAAAATCGACCTGGCGGTTGTCGCGCCGGACGATCCGTTGGTTCAAGGAGCGGTTGACGCTCTGGAGGCCTCCGGCATCCCCTGCTTCGGGCCGGACAAAAAGGCAGCAGAAATTGAAGGCAGCAAGATTTTCTCGAAGAATCTGATGAAGAAATACAATATCCCAACCGCGGCGTATGAAGTGTTCACTGATTCGGCCGCAGCGCTGACATACCTTGAAACATGCCCAATCCCTGTTGTAGTCAAAGCAGACGGTCTGGCTCTGGGAAAGGGCGTTATCATCGCACAAACACGAGATGAGGCAAGGGCCGCGGTCCGTTCCATGATGGAGGAAAAGGTTTTTGGAGATAGCGGCAGCTCAGTTGTTGTTGAGGAATTTCTCGAAGGGCCGGAGGTTTCTGTCCTCGCCTTTACTGACGGAAAAACCATGATCCCGATGGTCTCCTCCATGGACCACAAGCGCGCACTGGACGGCGACAAGGGTCTCAACACTGGCGGCATGGGCACAATCGCCCCCAATCCCTATTACACCGTCGCAATTGCGAACGAGTGCATGAAAACCATATTTTTGCCCACCATGGAGGCAATGAACGCCGAGGGGAGAACCTTCAAAGGCTGTCTCTATTTTGGTCTTATGTTAACCGTTAGCGGCCCGAAAGTAATTGAGTATAACTGCCGTTTCGGCGACCCTGAAACACAGGTGGTGCTACCCTTGCTGGAAACTGATTTGGTTGACATAATGCTTTCTGTGCGGAATGCGACTCTCGATTCAGCTGACGTTCGCTTTTCTAAAGGCTCAGCCTGCTGCGTAATTGTTGCTTCCGGCGGATATCCTGAAAAATACGAAAAAGGCTTCCCGATAACACTGCCGAAAACCTGCCCTGATGATGTTGAAATCTATGTCGCCGGAGCAAGGCTGGAAAGTAGTGTTCTCAAAACCGACGGCGGTCGGGTGCTGGGAGTAACAGCGAGAGCGAATACGCTTGAAGAGGCAATCAGCGGGGCATATGCCGTCACTGAGGAAGTCAGTTTTGAAGGCGCTTTCTATCGCCGCGACATCGGACAGCGTGCTCTTCTCGCATAATTATTTCAACTTTGACTTCATTTTCGGAGGTAAAAATGGTTTATAGAGTGTATGTTGAAAAAAAGCCGTCCGAAGCCCTTGAGGCAAGGGCGCTGCTTAATGACATCAAGAGCTTTTTGGGCATTCCGGCGCTGGCTGATCTGAGGATTGTCAACCGCTACGATGTTGAAAATATTGACGCCGAGCTCTTTGAGAACTGCATAAAAACTGTTTTCTCCGAGCCGCAGCTGGACAAAGTATCGGCTGAAATCAACGCGCCTGTAGGCAGCGTTGTGTTTGCTGTTGAATATCTCCCGGGACAGTTTGACCAGCGCGCAGACTCCGCCGCCCAGTGCATTCAGATAGTTTCTCAGGGTGAGCGTCCGATAGTGCGCACGGCAAAGGTTTACATAATTTCCGGTATTCTCTCTGAATCAGAGCTTAATGCCATCAAAAACTATGTGATAAACCCTGTGGAGAGCCGTCTGGCAAGTCTCGAAGAATATGACACGCTGGAGGCTGTTTATGACATTCCCTCCGAGGTTGAAGTGCTTCACGGTTTCCGCACACTGGACGAGAGCCTTCTCTCCGATTTCGTGCGGTATCACGGTCTTGCCATGGACATTGACGATCTGCGTTTCTGCCGTGATTACTTTGTCAGTGAGGACCGCGACCCGACAATCACAGAGATAAAAATGATTGACACCTATTGGTCGGACCATTGCCGTCACACTACATTCAACACCGTGATAGACGACGTTAGTTTTGAGGACGAAGCGCATCAGCGCGCCTGGGATGAATACATTAAAACACGTGAGAAACTCAACCGTACCAAGCCGATTTGTCTAATGGATATCGGCACAATTGCAATGAAAATGCTCAAAGCCAACGGATTGTTATGTAAACTCGACGAGAGCGAAGAGATAAACGCCTGCACTGTAAAGATTAAGGTCGAAGCGGAAAACGGACCCGAGGACTGGCTGCTGCTTTTTAAGAACGAAACCCATAACCACCCCACTGAAATTGAGCCCTTCGGCGGAGCCGCGACTTGCATCGGCGGCGCAATCCGCGATCCACTCTCAGGCCGCAGCTACGTTTACGCGGCGATGCGTGTAACAGGCGCTGCGGACCCTCTGACTCCGCTAACCGAGACAATTAAGGGCAAGCTGCCGCAGAAGAAAATAGTCTCCACCGCGGCTGCCGGTTACAGCTCTTACGGCAATCAGATCGGACTTGCAACGGGCATAGTTGATGAGATTTACCATCCCGGATATGCCGCAAAACACATGGAGGTCGGCGCTGTTATTGCTGCTGCCCCCTGCGAAAACGTCCGCCGCGAAAGACCCCAACCTGGGGATGTTGTTATCCTCTTGGGCGGGCGCACAGGCCGCGACGGCTGCGGCGGAGCAACCGGCTCCTCCAAGGCGCACGATCTTTCCTCCTTGGAGACCTGCGGGGCTGAGGTTCAAAAGGGCAACGCGCCCGAGGAGCGCAAGCTACAGCGGCTCTTCCGCAATCCGGAGGCCTCCCGTCTGATCAAGCGTTGCAATGACTTTGGAGCGGGCGGCATATCTGTGGCGATCGGTGAGCTTGCCGACGGACTGGATATTGACCTCAACGCTGTTCCCAAAAAATATGACGGACTCAACGGAACGGAGCTTGCCATAAGTGAATCGCAGGAGCGCATGGCAGTTGTTGTTGAAAATTATTATGTTAACCGATTTCTTGAACTGGCGGCACAGGAAAATCTCGAGGCTGCCGTTGTTGCCACTGTGACTTCCGAGCCTCGTTTGTTCATGCGCTGGAACGGAAAGATTATTGTGGATATTTCACGTGAATTTCTGGACACCAACGGCGCAAAGAAGCATATCAGCATAGAGCCGGAGGCATCTGAACCCTTTGCAAGAGCTGTTCCGTCTGACTTCACCGGCGGGATGAAGGCGCTGCTTTCTGATTTAAATGTTTGCTCGAAGCGCGGACTTTCTGAACGTTTTGACAGCACTATCGGTGCGGGAACTGTTCTTCTTCCCTTCGGGGGAAAGTATCAGCGCAGCCCGATTCAATCCATGGTACACAAAATCAGCCGCGAACACGGGGACAGCTCAACCTGCTCATTTATGTCCTTCGGCTACAACCCCTATATCAGCGAAAAGAGCCCGTACGACGGGGCTTATCTGGCAGTTGTCGAATCTGTTTCAAAGTTGATTGCTTCTGGAGCTGCCTTTGAGGACGTCTATCTGAGCTTTCAGGAATATTTCGAAAAGCCCGGCACTGACGAAAAGCGCTGGGGCAAACCCCTCGCGGCGCTTTTGGGGGCGTTCATGGCTCAAAAGGAGCTTGGCGTTGCTGCAATAGGCGGCAAGGATTCCATGAGCGGCAGCTTTCAGGATTTGGACGTACCGCCAACGCTGATTTCCTTTGCCGTTACGACAGATACCTCAGACTGCGTTGTTTCCCCTGAGTTCAAGGCTGCGGGCCACAGGGTCTGTCTTATTTCCCCGGAGTACGACGGGCGCGGCATTCCCGTTGCGTCTTCCCTGCTGTCTGTTTTTGATACCGTCACGAATCTCATTCGCTCCGGGAAGGTCTGTGCCTGCTGGACTGCCTGCTTTGGCGGCGTTGCCGAAGGCGTATACAAAATGTGCATTGGCAACGGTCTTGGCTTCGATTTTGACCGGAGCGTTTCCGTCAGTGAGATTTTCGCCTACAATTACGGCAGCTTCATCCTTGAAATGACCGACAATACGCATTGCGGAAAAGAGCTAGGCAAAACCACTGACGCGGCTGCTCTGACAATTAACAATGAATGCGTCAGTTTCACAGAGCTTGAGGCGGTCTATGAGGGCAAGCTAGAACCGGTTTACCCCTGTAACATTTCGCAGTCCGGCAAGCTCATCTCCGCCCCTGCTGTTCGGCAGGACAGATATCCGCGGCCCCGCACAAGTTTTGCCAAACCGAAGGCTCTAATTCCGGTTTTCCCGGGTACGAACTGTGAATACGACACCGCCAAAGCCTGTGAGCGCGCGGGTATTGACGCTGAGTGCTTCATCATTCGCAATCTTACGCCGCAGGCGATTACCGAGTCTGTTGAAAGTTTTGCGCGAAAAATCAGTGAATCGCAGATGATAATAATTCCCGGCGGCTTCTCCGGCGGTGATGAACCCGACGGAAGTGCAAAGTTCATAACCTCGTTTTTCCGCAACGGCTTGGTCCGCGACGGTGTAGAGGAGCTGCTCACAAGACGCGACGGACTGATGCTAGGCATCTGCAACGGTGTTCAGGCACTGATAAAGCTCGGTCTTGTGCCCTTCGGCCACATCACAGAGCCGGACGAGAGCTCACCGACGCTCAGCTTCAACACTATCAGCCGCCACCAGTCAAAGCTGATTCGCACCCGTATCCTCAGCAACAAATCCCCCTGGCTGATGAAGGCGGACCCCTCTCAAATCTACACTGTTCCCATCTCCCACGGCGAGGGACGCTTTATGGCCAGCGACGATTTAGTTGCCGAATTGATGAAAAACGGCCAAATCGCAACGCAATATGTTGACCTTTCGGGCAATCCAACTTATGATATACAGTATAATCCCAATG
Source organism: Oscillospiraceae bacterium (assembly GCA_031552685.1). GTDB lineage: Bacteria > Bacillota > Clostridia > Oscillospirales > Oscillospiraceae > UBA2658. The sequence continues at coordinate 14,129 of JAVBMI010000002.1, read as the reverse complement.
GCAGCATTAGTGCTGTTGAGGGTATCACCTCACCGGATGGCCGGATTTTCGGAAAAATGGGTCATTCCGAGCGTATCGGAAAAGGTCTTTATCAAAACATTGAGGGTTGTTTTGATATGCAGCTCTTTGCCTCAGCCGCTGAGTATTACAAATAGTTACTGATTATTTTCAAAATTTTGAGGGTAAATTTTGTTTATAATAGCCGCAACTGCCTTGATTTTCAAGGGTTTTGCAAAATTCGACCGCTTATTGCCGTTGACAAATAAGAAACAATATGTTACAATTCGGTCAATTTGAGTTTTTTATGGTCACGGCGCTCGTGAAAGGAATGATTTAATGGCAGCAGAAAAAAAGATTGATTTGGAGTACAAGGGTCACCCCCTTCGCCGCAAGGATAACATGATCTACTACGGCAGCATGGCCGACAAGTACATTATCCTTCTTCAGGTACTCGAATCCAAGCAGGTGAAGGACCTTGATGTGGCAACAAAGGTTTCAGTCCAGCTCCAATTCACAGACCCCGACCTCAAGAGCCGAGACAGAGTTGTCAAGAAAAGTGAAAAAGACAGCCTTTACGCCGCGATGGATGTTGCGTCCGTCTGGCTTGACCGCGCGCTTGCCCAATAAGCTCAAATTGAGGCAGGAAATCCGGCAGGATCTACCCCACTGACGATAAGTCAGAAAGGAAAATCATGAACAAGAATACCCTCGTCAAAACCCTCATCCTAGGTGTACTAACCGCATCAGCCCTAACCGTTTCAGCCCTTGCCGCAAGTATCGGCGGCGGTACAGTTGCAACAAACAGCCTTAACTTCCGCTCAGCGCCAAACACAAGCGCTTCGATCTACGCATCTGTTGCTCAGGGCACAGTTGTAGTCGTTGCAGAAAAAACCAGCAGCGATTGGTATAAGGTAGTTCATCGCGGGGCTGTTGGATATATGTCCGCACAGTACATTGATTTCGGCGAAACACTCGACGGCAGCTTCGGCACCGGCACAATCCGCGGCAGTGACGTGCGCATGCGCAGCTCTGCCGACCTCGGAGCCTCAATCATCGGCACCTATCAGCACGGGACCTCTATGAATGTTATCGGTGTTTCCGTCGCATGGTACAAGGTTGAATACCAAGGCGTCACAGGCTATGTTCACAGCGACTTCTTCTCGCTCAACGGAGGCAAGTCCGACTTTCATTCTCCTTCCAACGCAGCTTCATCCGATGGTCAGGCAATAGTTGACGCGGCGATGAAATATCAGGGCGTACCCTATGTCTGGGGCGGAACATCAGCTTCCGGCTTTGACTGCTCGGGACTTGTATACTATGTATATAAGGAATGCGGATATTCCACAAACAGGACGGCCGCCAGTCTCTACGATAACGGCGTTGCAGTTGAAAAAGCAAATCTTCAGGTGGGCGACAACGTTTTCTTCACAACCTCTTCTTCGTCTTCCATCGGTCACGTTGGCATCTATATAGGCAACGGCCAGTTTATCCACGCAAGTTCCGGCTCGGGCAGTGTAGTTATCAGCGATCTCAGCTCCAGCTATTATCTCAACCATTATGTCGGCGCACGCCGAATAGTATAACAGGTGAATTTCATTCCCCATTGAAGGCTCGCTTCAATGGGGAATTTTTTCGGGCTGTTTTGTTAATACTCCCGACTGTAAGAATGCACAAACAAACAGACAAATCGGTCTGGATTTTTTTGCAGTCAGGATGGAAATTTAGCTTGATATTTTAGTCAATTGATAGTATAATATTCATAATATGCGAATATTTATTCATTGGTGATTGTATGGTAAAAGTATTTATTGTCGGCTCTGCCGGTACAGCGGGGCTGAGGCTGAAAGAGCGCATGTCGCAGCGCAAAGACGTTGAGCTTATGGAAATCGACGAGGCTCTGCGCAAGGACAAGGCGGAGATCATGCGCCTGATCGGGCTTTCAGACTTTGTTTTCCTCTGCCTGCCTGACGACGCCGCAAAAGAGCTGGTGCAGCAGGCAAAAGGCTGCTCAGCCAGAATAATTGACACCTCGACCGCGCACAGGACAGATCCAACCTGGGCATACGGTTTCCCCGAGCTGTCAGCGAAGCACAGAGCCGCAATCGCCCACGGGAACTGCGTGGCCTCTCCGGGCTGCCATGCCAGCGGTTTCATCGCTCTTGTCTATCCGCTGATTGCAGCGGGTCTTCTCCCCTCTGACGCCGACTTAAGCTGCACTTCCCTTACCGGATACAGCGGCGGCGGCAAGCAGATGATTGCGGAGTACGAGAACGCTGACAGGGAAGCTAAATTTAACAGCACCAAGCTCTATGGCATGGAGCAAAATCATAAGCATTTGCCGGAAATGACAGGCATATGCGGGCTGGAAAAGCCACCGGTTTTTATGCCCGTTGTGGGTGATTACTATGCCGGAATGCTTGTAACTGTCCCGCTTTCGGCATCACAGCTGCAACGGGATATTGATGCGGACGGTCTTCGCAAAATATTTAAAGCGCACTATTCGGAAAGCAAAATGATTTGCGTATCTGACGCCTCGCAGGCTGCTCTCTATTCTGATGAGCTCGCCTTTAGGGACGATATGGAGATTTTTGTCACCGGTGATGACGGACGCTATCTTCTGAGCGCCCGCTTTGACAATCTTGGCAAGGGCGCTTCCGGCGCAGCAGTGCAGTGTTTTAACATTATGTGCGGTCTTCCAGAGGAAACAGGTTTGATCGTTGGCTGACATAAGTGAACACATCTTATTTTATTAATTCATTTAATCAAATGAAGCGGGGGTTGACATAACATGGAGCAGATCAAGGGCGGTGTCTGCGCTGCAAAGGGGTTTGTAGCGGGCGGCATCAACTGCGGAATCAGGAGCAAGGGGAAAAAGGACCTTGCGCTGATCGTCAGCCGCGTTCCAGCAGCGACAGCCGGTGTTTATACGCAAAACCTTGTCAAGGGCGCGCCGATAACCGTCACGCAAAAGCATATTGAAGACGGCTATTCAAGGGCTATCATCGCCAACAGCGGCAATGCCAACACCTGCAACGCCAACGGCCCTGAGATTGCCGAGGGAATGTGCGACCTCCTTGAGGAGTTCATAAATATTCCTTCAAATGACGTGTGTGTGGCTTCCACCGGAGTCATCGGTCAGCCATTGAGTCTTGAACCGATGAGGCTGGGAATGCCCGCATTGTTGCTGTCGCTCGGCAACAATTCATCAGACGCTGCCGAGGCTATAATGACCACAGACACTGTGAAAAAAGAATATGCACTCTCCTTTGAGCTGGCGGGCAAGCCCTGCAAAATAGGCGCCATCGCAAAGGGCAGCGGCATGATTCATCCGAACATGGCGACCATGCTCGTTTTCGTCACGACTGATGCTGCCATCTCTCCGAAAATGCTGCAAAAAGCGCTCAGTTACTGCGTTGAGGACACCTTTAACATGATTAGTGTAGACCGCGACACCTCTACTAACGACACAATGCTGGTTATGGCCAACGGTCTTGCCGGCAACCCCGAAATATACGCCGAGGGCGAGGATTTCAATGCTTTCACTGCCGCGCTTATGCAAGTGAGCGTTGAGCTCTGCCGGGCGATTGCCAAGGACGGCGAGGGTGCTACAAAGCTCCTTGAATGCCGCGTTTCAGGTGCAAATTCCGTGGATGACGCTAGGCGGATAGCCAAAGCCGTTATATGTTCTCCTTTGGTTAAAACCGCGATGTTCGGCGCCGATGCCAACTGGGGGCGAGTACTCTGCGCCATCGGCTATGCGGAAGCGCAGCTTGATGTCAGCAAGGTTGCTTTGAGCTTCATCTCCGAAGCAGGAGAGCTTGAGGTTTGCAAAAACGGCGCGGGAGTGGATTTCAGCGAGGAAAAGGCCAAGCAGATTTTGCTCTGCGACGATATTGTCATCGACATCATTCTCGGCGACGGGGATGCAAGAGCTACGGCATACGGCTGCGACCTAAGCTATGACTACGTCAAAATCAACGGCGATTACCGCACTTAATTGGTTGACATAATTTCAAGGAGGCCGATTCCATGGACGAAAAAATTTCCAAGGCTCAGCGGGCGAAGGTGCTGATCGAGGCGCTGCCTTACATTCAGAACTATACAGACAAAATTCTCGTTGTGAAGTACGGCGGCAACGCGATGCAGAGCGAGGAGCTCAAGCGCGCCGTTATGGGTGACATCGTTCTTCTCTCCCTAATAGGCATAAAGGTTGTGCTGGTTCATGGAGGCGGTCCGGAAATCAGTGACACACTCGAAAAAATCGGCAAGAAAAGCGAGTTCATAAACGGCCTTCGAGTGACCGATGAGGAAACCGCTCAAGTCGTGCAGATGGTGCTTGCCGGAAAGATTTCCAAGAATCTCGTAACGCTCATCGGCAACATGGGCGGCAAGGCAATCGGTATTTCCGGCATGGACGGTCAAATGCTTGAGGCTGAAAAAATCAGTGATGAACTGGGCTTTGCGGGCGAGATTACCAAGGTCAATCCCGCAGCGATTCTTGATGTTCTGGACAAGGGCTATATACCCGTAATTTCAACCGTGGGCTTCGACAAGCAGGGCAACTGCTACAATATTAACGCCGACACTGCAGCCAGCGCGATTGCCGGAACACTTCATGCAGAGAGCCTGATTTCCATGACGGATATCGCGGGCGTTCTGCGTGACAGGGACGATCCCTCCTCACTTATCAAGGAGATTCATGTCAGCGAAGCTCCTCAGCTCATGCGCGAGGGTGTTATCTCCGGCGGCATGATACCCAAGGTCGAGTGCTGCATTGAGGCGATCCGCCGAGGTGTGAAGCGGGTGTTTATTCTGGACGGGCGTGTCCCTCACTCGATTTTGATTGAAACTCTCACAGACGAGGGCAGCGGAACAATGTTCATTTAGAGGTGTGTGATGATTAAGGAACTCGATCATGAATATATCGCGGGCACCTACAGGCGCAACCCACTGGTTGCCGTCAGCGGCAAGGGCGCACTCATAATTGACGAGAGCGGAAAAGAGTATATCGATCTCGGCAGCGGCATCGCCGTTAACACCTTTGGAGTGTGTGACGATATCTGGGTTGCAGCCGTGGAGGAGCAGCTCCATAAGCTGCAGCATTTTTCTAACCTGTACTACACTGAGCCGCAGGTTCAGCTCGCGCAAATGCTCTGCGAACGCTCAGGTATGAAGCGCGTATTCTTCGGCAACTCCGGAGCGGAGGCCAATGAGTGCGCTATCAAGTGCGCCAGAAAATATTCACATGATAAGTACGGTGACGGGCGCAGCACCATAATCACGCTCGAAAACAGTTTTCACGGCAGAACAATGGCTGCCCTCTCCGCTACGGGTCAGGAGGCTATGCACGTTCACTTCGGACCGTTTTTAGAGGGCTTCAAATACGCTCCGGCAAATGATTTTGCCGCGATGGAAAAGCTCTGCGACAGCAGCGTTTGCGCCGTGATGCTCGAGCTGATTCAGGGCGAGAGCGGTGTAAACCCGCTCGAAAAAGACTTTGTTTCCGCTGTTTCAAAGCTCTGCACAGAGCGCGACATTCTTCTGATAATTGACGAGGTGCAAACCGGCAACGGCAGAACGGGTAGCCTGTTTGCATATATGCAGTTTGGCGTTACACCTGATATCCTCACCACAGCAAAGGGTCTTGCGGGAGGTCTCCCGTTCGGGGCCTGCCTGATGGGCGAAAAGGCTAAGGACACTCTCTCCGCCGGAACACACGGCTCAACCTTCGGCGGTAATCCCGTATGCGCGGCAGGGGCAATCAGCATTCTCTCCCGGCTGAACGATGAGCTGCTGGCGTCCGTTCGCAGCCGGAGCGAATTTATCAAAGCGCAGCTTGATGCAGCAGAGGGCATACTTTCAGTTACTGGTCTGGGTCTTATGCTAGGAATAGAAACCGTAAAACCGGCGGCGGATATCCTTTCGCTGTGCATGGAGCAGGGTGTTTTGGTGCTCACCGCTAAAAATAAGGTGCGCCTGTTGCCGCCGCTGAACATTGAGTTTTCTCAGCTTGAAAAAGCTATAGATATATTAAAGGGGGTATGCAAACAATGAACCATTTACTCAAGCTCTCCGACCTGACGGCGGAGGAAATCACGGACATTTTGAATCTGGCCGACCAATTGAAGTATGAAAAGAAAAACGGAATCGAGCACCCGCTCCTCAAGGGCAAAACTCTGGGCATGATCTTCCAGAAAAGCTCCACGCGTACGCGTGTCAGTTTCGAAGTCGGCATGTATCAGCTTGGAGGAAGCGCGCTGTTTCTGTCATCAAACGACCTTCAGATTGGCCGCGGTGAGCCTGTACAGGATACCGCGCGCGTGCTCTCGCGCTATCTGGACGGCATAATGATCCGCACATATAAACAAAGCGAAGTTGAAGACCTTGCCAAATTCGGCAGCATACCCATCATAAACGGCTTGACGGATTACGCGCACCCCTGTCAGGTTCTCGCAGACCTCATGACGATCCGAGAACACAAGCACAGCTTCAAGGGGCTAAAGCTCTGCTACATCGGCGACGGCAATAACATGGCGAACAGTCTGATAGTCGGCTGCGTCAAGATGGGCATGAGCGTTGCGGTCGCCTGTCCGGAAGCTCACAAGCCGGACGCGGACATTATGAAGTGGGCTGCTGAAAACGGGGAGTTTGTCTGCACAACAGACGTTTTGGCAGCCGCAAAGGACGCTGATGTGCTCTACACCGACGTTTGGGCATCCATGGGTATGGAGGGCGAGGCTGAAAAACGCAGGGCGGAATTTGCGAGCTATCAGATCAACGACGCTGTAATGGCGGTCGCCAAGGGTGATGCGCTGGTTCAGCACTGTCTGCCCGCACACAGGGGCGAAGAGATTACCGCGGAGGTTTTTGAGGCTCATGCCAATGAGCTTTTTGACGAGGCAGAAAACAGATTACATGCACAGAAGGCCGTTTTGGTCAAGCTAATGGGGAACAAATAGATTATGAACAAGAAGTATATTATTTTGGAGAATGGACGTGTTTTTGAGGGCGAGGCCTTCGGAGCCGCCGGTGAAGCTTTGGGCGAGCTTGTTTTTACAACCGGTGTTGTTGGTTATATTGAAACTCTGACTGACCCGAGCTATGCCGGGCAGATTATTATGCACACCTTCCCGCAGATAGGCAATTACGGGATCATTCCTGAAGATTTTGAAAGCTGCTGCTGCCACGCCAAGGGCGTGGTTGTGCGCGATTTCTGCAAAACCCCCTCAAATTTCCGCAGCCAGGGTGATTTGGACTCATTCCTCAGAGCGCAGGGAGTTGTGGGTATTTGCGGCGTTGACACAAGGGAGCTGACCCAGATTATCCGCGAGGCAGGCGTTATGAACGCCAAGATTTGCGATGTCCGTCCGGATGTCGTTTCTCTTGACATCAAAAACTACATTGTATCGGGCGTTGTTGCCGAAACCTCAACAAAGGAAGTTTTCGTCTCCCCCGCTGTATCCGCCGAAAAAGAATACTCCGTTGCGCTCCTCGACTACGGCGCGAAGGAAAACATTATCCGCGAGCTAAATGCTCGCGGTTGTCATGTCACGGTGTTTCCGCATAACACACCCGCGGAAGATATTCTTGCATTTAAGCCGGACGGAGTTATGCTCTCAAACGGTCCCGGCGACCCGGCGGAGAACACTCAGTGCATTGAAAAAATCCGCAAGCTGCTGGGCAAGGTCCCTGTTTTCGGCATCTGCCTCGGTCATCAGCTCATGGCGCTTGCCGCAGGCGGCAAAACAGAGAAGCTGCGCTACGGTCACCGCGGCGGCAATCAGCCTGTGCGCGAGATTTCAAGCGGTCAAGTTTATATAACATCTCAAAACCACGGCTATGCGGTTGTGACCGAAAGCCTCGATCCGGGCATCGCGCAGCAAAGTTATGTAAACTTGAATGACGGTACCTGTGAGGGACTTTCCTACCCCGCCCTCCGCGCTTTTTCACTGCAGTTTCACCCGGAGGCGCATGCGGGGCCGAGGGACATGCAGTTTGCGTTTGAGCGTTTTTTACAGTTGATGGACGGAGGTGAGCTTTAATGCCGAGAGATATGAGTATAAAAAAAGTTCTGGTTATTGGTTCCGGACCGATTGTAATCGGTCAGGCGGCCGAATTCGATTATGCGGGAAATCAGGCCTGCCGAGTGCTGAAGGACGCGGGAATCAATGTGGTGCTTGTCAATTCAAATCCTGCTACAATTATGACGGACATTGCTTTAGCGGATGAGATCTACCTTGAGCAGCTCACTGCCGACACGGTTAAGCGTATTATAGAGAAGGAAAAGCCGGACAGCATTTTGGCTTCCCTGGGAGGGCAAACAGGTCTGACAATCGCAATGCAGCTATCCAAGGACGGCTATCTCGAATCCCACGGCGTGCGTCTGCTAGGAACATCAGCGGAGGCTATCGACAAGGCCGAGGACAGGCAGCTTTTCCGCGATACCATGCTGAAAATCGGTCAGCCCTGTATTCCCTCAGACATTGCGACTGACCTTGAGCGAGCGGTCGAGATAGCTCGGGAGATCGGCTATCCGGTTATAATTCGTCCCGCGTTTACGCTTGGCGGCGGTGGCGGCGGCGTTGCATACGACGAGGCGGAGCTTAGGGTTATAGCCAAAAACGGGCTGATGCTCTCCCCTATCACACAGGTTCTGGTTGAGCGGTATATTGCCGGCTGGAAGGAAATCGAGTTTGAAGTCATGCGCGATGCGGCGGGCAACGCCATAGCCATTTGCAGTATGGAAAACTTTGACCCCGTTGGCGTGCACACCGGCGACAGCATAGTTGTCGCTCCGGCAATGACCCTGTCGGACAAGGAATATCAGATGCTTCGCACAGCCTCTCTGGATATAATAGAGGAGCTGAAAATAGAGGGTGGCTGCAACTGCCAGTTCGCCCTGAATCCGGATAGCTTTGAATATAGCGTTATCGAGGTCAACCCCAGAGTTTCCCGCTCCTCCGCGCTGGCTTCCAAGGCAACCGGCTATCCTATTGCCAAGGTCACGGCTAAAATTGCCCTGGGCTATACTTTGGACGAAATACGCAACGATGTCACCGGAAAAACCAGCGCATGCTTTGAGCCGACGGTGGACTATGTTGTTTGCAAGCTGCCCAAATGGCCCTTTGACAAGTTTGTCGGGGCAGACAGAACTCTCGGCACGCAAATGAAGGCCACCGGAGAAGTGATGTCCATTGCTCCCTGCTTTGAAGCCGCCATTATGAAGGCTGTGCGCGGCGCGGAGCTGGGTCTTGATACGCTGAATCCGAAAACAGATGATATGGTTGACATAATCACCTCACTTGAGCGAGTTGATGACAGGCGCCTGTTCACCATTTTTTCTGCATTAAAGCAAAATGTTTCAGTTGACATAATATTCGATAAGACACGCGTTGACCGCTGGTTTTTGAACAAGCTCAAAAATCTTGCAGATTTTGAAACCAACCTTGCTGCAAACGGTCTGTCTGACGAGAACTATCGACTGGGCAAGTACTATGGTTATACTGACAAGGCTTTGGAGCGCATATCCGGCGCTGTGATTGACTTGCCTGCCCGCTGCGTCTACAAGATGGTTGACACCTGCGCCGCGGAATTCGCCGCGGAGACTCCCTATTTCTACGCCACCTTTGACGAACACTGCGAGGCACGCCCGCTAATAGCAGGTCAGAAGGAGCGCATTATCGTTCTAGGCTCAGGGCCGATTCGTATCGGTCAGGGCATCGAGTTTGACTACAGCAGTGTGCACTGCGTAAAAACCCTTAAAGATATGGGTTACGAGGTCTCCATCATAAACAACAACCCTGAGACTGTTTCAACAGACTTTGACACAGCCGACAGACTCTATTTTGAGCCGCTGACCCTTGAGGACGTAATGCACATTATAGAGGTTGAACAGCCGTACGGCGTTGTTGTCGCCTTTGGCGGACAGACGGCGATTAACCTCACCCACGGCCTGTCCAACGCCGGAATCCGCATTCTGGGGACCTCCGCGGAAAGCATCGACCTTGCCGAGGACAGGTCAAGGTTTGACGCCCTGCTTGAGAGCTTTAATATCCGCAGGCCAAAGGGTCTGACGGCAACAACTATTGACGAGGCGATTTCTGACGCTGCGAGCCTCGGTTATCCTGTTCTGCTGCGCCCCTCCTATGTTATTGGGGGGCAGAACATGACCATTGCGCACATGGAAGAAAATGTGCGTCAGTATATGGAACTGATACTCGCTCAGGGGATTGAGAATCCTGTGCTCGTGGATAAGTACATGATGGGCACTGAGCTTGAGGTTGACATAATATGCGACGGTGAAGATGTGCTTATACCCGGCATCATGCAGCACATAGAGCGCGCGGGTGTGCACAGCGGCGACAGTATTGCCGTTTACCCGCCTTACAGCATCGGCGACAAAATGCTCACTACCATCATTGAAATATCCACAAGGTTGGCGCTGGCAATGAATACGCGAGGACTTGTCAACATTCAGTACCTGATTTACGAAGGCGAACTGTACGTGATTGAGGTCAATCCCCGCGCCTCGCGCACGATTCCGTATATTAGCAAGGTCACCGGACTGCCAATGGTGGATATCGCCACCCGTGTAATGGTGGGCGAGTCGCTCAAAAATCTTTCCTACGGCACGGGACTTTACAAGCAGCCGCCTTATGTTACGGTAAAAGTCCCGGTGTTTTCCTTTGAAAAATTGCGCGGGGTCGACTCTTCGCTCAGTCCCGAGATGAAATCGACCGGTGAAGTGCTGGGCGTTGGAAAAACTCTCGAAGAGGCGCTCTTCAAGGGACTGCTCGCAGCGGGTTTCAAGCTCACTCCGCCCCCGAAAAACGGCGACGCGGGAGTTATGATAAGCGTCAACCGGCGCGACAAGCTCGAAATTGTAGAGATTGCACGCAAGCTGGACGAACTGGGCTTCAAGCTCTACGCCACTGACGGCAATGCCGCAGAAATATCCCGTCTTGGCGTGGACGTTGAAATTGTGGGCAAGCTCAGCCATGACAGCCGGGTGATGGAGCTGATGGAGAGCGGTAAAATCTCTTATCTGATAGTAACGGGCGAGGCGAAGCCCGGATATATTGACGACTTTATCCGTCTGAACCGCCGCGCGCTTCAGCTCTCCATCCCCTGCCTGACCTCGTTGGACACGGCAAACGCACTTGCCGACATGCTCGCCAGCCGCTTCACGGAGTGGAACACTGAGCTTGTTGACATCGCTCATATGCGCACCGAGCGCGAGGTTCTGCCGTTTTCAAAAATGCAGGGCAGCGGCGACGATTACATTTTCTTTGAGAATTTTGACGGCGCTATCAGCTCCCCCGAATCGCTTGCGATTACGCTGACAGACAGGAGCCGGGGCATAGGCGGCGACGGCATTGTACTGATGGAAAAATCCGATGTTGCCGACGCAAAAATGCGTGTTTTCAATAAAGACGGCTCCGAGGGCATGATCGGCGGAAACTGTATTCGCTGCATGGGAAAATATCTCTATGATAAAAAAATTGTGCCGAAGATGGAAATGACAATCGAAACTGCAAGCGGCGTCCGCGAACTTACGCTCTATTCCTTCGGGGGCGTTGTCCGCTCTGTGCGTGTTAATATGGGAAAAGCATTCCTCGCGCCGGCTGCAATACCTGTAAATTTGGACGGTGAAAAGGTTATCAACCGCTCTGTTAAGGTCGCCGGAGGCGGCTACTCGATCAACTGTGTAAATATCGGCAACCCTCACTGTGTGGTGTTTGTTGATCGTGTTGACCGCGTGGATGTTGACGAAATCGGCCCCTTGTTTGAGCACGACCAGCTCTTTCCGCAGCGTGTCAATACGGAATTTGTGCGTGTTGTGAACCGCAGCACTCTGAAAATGCGTGTGTGGGAACGCGGCAACGGCGAAACGCTTGCCTGCGGCACGGGAGCCTGCGCGGCAGTTATTGCCGCGTGTGAGAACGGCTTTTGCGATAAGGGCGAAGACGTTACTGTCAAGCTGCGGGGCGGTGAACTGGTTGTCAACTACACAGAGGATGCGGTTTTTCTCACCGGAAGCGCAGGTCTTATTTTTGAAGGTACGGTAACTATATAGCACAAACCCTCTCACACCTCCGTGAGAGGGTTTTATATATGTATGCAAGTGCTCGTTTATAGTCAAAACGCTTCTTTTGCGCATAATGTATATCGAAAGTTATGCGAAGGGACTGATTCAATGAACGACCGGCAAAGCAAATATTACTTCCTCGGCGGTAACACTGCCGATGGTTTCTATTCACTATACGACGGCCTCGTTTCCTACAATGAGGGTGATTTTCTGTGGGTGATAAAGGGCGGAGCGGGCTGCGGCAAATCAAGCTTTATGAGAAAAATTGGCGCTGCCGCGCAAAAAGCCGGCTACGCTGTCGAATATGTCATGTGCTCGGGGGACCCGAACTCACTTGACGCGATTTATATTCCGCAACTCAAAACAGCATATATGGACGGCACCGCGCCCCATGTGACCGATGTGCACATGGCGGCCGCCGACTCTGCCTACCTTGACCTGGGACAGTTTTACGATAAAAACAGTATATCTGAACACAAGGATGAACTGTTGGAGATGCAAAACATTATTTCACTGAAATACAGAAAAGCGTATTCGCTTCTGAGTGCAGCGGGAAGTTTGCAGCGCGGCTGGATGCGGAATATGCCGTCAGAAGAAGCCACGAATGACGCAAAGCGCCGCATTGACGGTATTGTTAAGCGCGAGCTCGGAACAAAGCACCGTGACGGCGGAAAAATCATCCGCCGCTTTTTGTCTGCCTGCACCTGTCAGGGTATATGCAGTTTCAAGGACAGCATAACGCAGGATTGCGGCAGGGTATTTATTCTTGAGAGCAGACTGGGCCTTTCGGCGCCCATGCTCAGGAACATCGCTGAATCTGCGGTCAACACAGGTTATGAAATTATTATCTGCCCTGACCCGTTGACTCCGGAACTGCCCGAAGCGGTTTTGATTCCGGGCGTTTCGCTGGCCTTTGTCGCTTCCACCTCTGCCCTTGCCGCGCTGCCCCCAACACGTAAAGTTCATCTCGATCCAAAGGGTGAGGCCGCGATCAACAAACAGCAGAAAAGTGAGCTGCTGAGATACGAAAAACTGTCGGCTGCCATTCGAAGTGAGGCCATAAACGCGCTTTCCGAGGCGAAAGCTTATCACGACAAAATGGAGGGCATATATAATCCCTTTGTGGATTTCTCCGCTGTACACGAAACCGCTGATGAACATTTAAGACGACTTGGTCTGGGTAAAAAAGTATAAGTAAAAGCAGTTGATTGAGCTTCAATCAACTGCTTTTCATTGCTTAACTAAACCTGCCTTCAGCAATTCCGCTAACGAAGTTTTTCATCTCTTTTTTTGAGGTCACGCTGCGCGCGCCTTCAAGCACCGCGCTTTTTTGTGTTTCAGAAAGCAAAGCGTACTGGTCCAGGGCCTTCGAATTCTGCGCGATTGCCATGCCCAGACCCAGGGGCATATCAGCGCCGATATTATTATTCATGTTCTTCTCCTATGCCTGTGGCATCTTGGCCTGACTGAAATCCTCGTCGGGCAGATCGATCATATTGGTGGGCACACCCATTATTTCGCCGAACATATCGGAATATGCGTTTTCATTGCCCTCCGGTATCGCGGGTATCATTCCTGTCATCTCGGTACTGGACACAGCCAATCCGCCGGGAAGGCGCATATTGTTCAGATTTTTCAATCGTTTTTGTTCTTTTTTGTCTTTCACTTTTGCTTACTCCCTTCTTATTGAATTTTTGCTGCAGTATAGTTTCTGCAAAAAATTGAAAGTTATTTATTCAAAGTTAAATCTATTTTTTTGCGCCTACCCGCACAGGGTTTTCCCAGCCCTCGCCGGGCAGGCGTGCTACCCGCACAGGGTTATTATTCCGCCCTCCGGGCGGAGCTTGGTTATTCCCGCCCTCCGGGCGGAGCCCTCGCCGGGCAGGCGTGCTTCCCGCACGGGGTAAAAGAGGGGTGTCTTTTTACGAAAAGAACACCCCTCTCTTAACTCACCCTTGAATTGTCAAATCAAGTGCAACGCAACCTGAAAGAAGGCCTCAAACGGAGATCTCCAATGTAAGCATTTGCGAGGGCGGCAGTT
>JAVBMI010000028.1:0-19298 GCA_031552685.1 Oscillospiraceae bacterium | reverse complement strand
AAACGGGCAGACCATTTTGCTCGCCGGTGACAAGCCGGAGGAAATAGGAATCCTCCTGTCCGGAAAACTGCAAATTGTCAGGGACGATGCCCAGGGCAGCCGAACGCTTTTGGCGGCGCTCTCACCGACGGAGCTTTTTGCCGAGGCTCTCTGCTGCGCCGGAGTAAAGGAGAGCCCTGTCACTGTCATTGCGGACGGGGTCTGCGAAGTAATGCTCCTGCCATACTCGCGGATTTTGCAGCCCTGCGGCAACGCCTGCGCTCACCACAGTAAAATCATCGAAAACATGCTGGGTCTGATCGCGAGAAAAAACTTATATCTGCAAAACCGTGTAGAGCTGATCCGCACGCGCTCCATACGCGTAAAGGTGCTAAGCTATCTGGGCACTCTCGCCCGTGTACAGGGGAAGCGAATAACCGTTCCCTTCAGCCGTGAGGAAATGGCAGATTACCTGTGCGTGGAGCGCAGTGCCCTCTCGCACGAGCTGATGAAAATGAAGAGCGAGGGCTTGATCGACTACAGAAAAAACAACTTTGAGTTGCTTTAGGAGCGAAGCCATGTATAAGGCCTTTCCGCATTTGTGCTACAGTCAACAATTCCCGCAGACGCAAGGATGAGCCATGGCTGGAAGCAGAAGAATTGGGCGGCAGCCTGCAAAATTAAAAGGATGTGTAACATTTTCACACATCCTTTTTATTCTTCAATTAAGAATCAGACCTTCATCGCCTTACCCGCGCTGCGGAAAGCTTCATTATCTAGCTTTTCATCCGCAAGCACTGCCTTACCGTTAATAAAAACTCTCGAGATCCCGAAGGAGTTTGATTGATCGGGTTTTGCTCTTAAAAGCTCTGTCTCATCAAAAACCGTGACGTCTGCAAACATACCCTGCCGCAGATATCCCCTGTCCTTCAGTCCAAAGCGGTCGGCGGTTGCTCCGCTCATCTTGCGCACGGTATTCGGCATAGTGTCGCCGCTGCCCTTGAGCGAGGCCTGCAGGAACTTGGGGAAGCAGTCGTAGATTGCAGGGTTTTGAACTCCGCCCTCCTCCACCCAGGAATCGGTCATGTAGAGCACATGCTCGTCGCGGCTGAGCTGAGAAATAATCTCCGGAGTACTGTATTTGCGCATGATCACGCGTCCCTTGAAATCGCTCGCTTCGCACAGCTCTATGTAGGTGTTAAAGTCGCTCTTTCCAAGCTCCTTTGCAATTTGATGGACAGTTTTGCCCTCATAACGCTCGTTTCCCGAGCCCGCTGACGCGATCATTATGTCGTCATAACCGAAGCCGAGCAGCATTTTGCTCGCCGTGCACAGGGCGTGGAATTTCAGCTTGTTGAACGGCTTGCGCTTTTCCTCCGGCGAGAGAGCCTGATACCAGGGCGGCATAATTACCGTGATGACGGACACCCCCTCCATCTCCATGTAAATGTCGAAGCAAGCGTCTATGCCATCATTCCGCAGGCCATGCAATATTGAAAGCACCTCATCCTTGCACCTGAACGAGCGCGTGCCGACAAAAATTGCGTGGGAGTAGTGCAGCTTCACGCCCGTTTCTCTCGCAATCTGAGCCAGCTCATCGAGCGCGCGCAGGAGGTGGGAACGGCCGAGCAGCTCCGGATACGACATGGAAACCGAAGAATTTGCCCGCGGATGCACAGTCATGGGGCGATCATATTTCTTGCACAGTCGGGCAACCTCGACAAGCTCCTCATAAGGCGCGTAGATCCCCGGCTCATACATGAGCCCCAGCGAAATGCCGCACGCTCCCTCTCGCAGGGCATTTTCCAAGGTTTCGAGCAGCCTTGTCATTTCGTCCGCTGTCAGCGGACGGTTTTCATAGCCTGCAATACCTGCCCTTACCGAGCCGTGCCCCACAAGAGACGCCAAATTGCAGGGCATATTATTGTCGAGAGCTTCGAAGTATTTCTCAACCGTGTTCAGCGATTTCCGCGCATCTGAAAGAAAAAACAGGCCCGCACCAATCTTATCCAAATATGTGCAGCTTTCAGGATACACCATCGCGCTCATGCCGCAGTTGCCCGCGACAAGGGATGTTATGCCTTGCCGCACAAAGGGCTCAAAATATTTGAGCGGTTCATTTTTCACCGCGTACCAGTCATTGTGCGAATGGGCGTCGATAAAGCCCGGGGCGACGGACAAACTGCCTAAATCTATTACCTGAGCCTCCGGCGCTGAAATGCCCCTGCCCACAGCGGCAATTCGTTCGTCTTTGATAAGTACATCGCCGGTGAAAGCATCGGCTCCGGTACCATCGTATATTTTTCCGTTCTTCAGCAAGATTTCCATGTCATTCCCCCGTATTGTAAGAATTACCTCAAATATAACACGCACAGGCACATTGTTCTATAAAAAAACGCCTTTTTACCCCCAAAAAAATAATTAATTCTATATCTATACAGAACTGTAAATATATGTTAATATAAAGCAAATTATCGCATGACAAACCGCCGTTATTTTGTAACCTCGAAAAAACACCGTTAGGTTGTGATTGTTTGATGGTCAAGGCAATCAAATTAAAGACCATATCTGTTCTAATAGTCTGCATTATTTTTTTGCAGACGCTTTTTCCAATGGTGCCGGCAAGCGCGCAGGACGATATGTACCCATACAAAAGGATTCCGGGGATTACCGCGGAGCAGATAGAGGCCGTTGAAGCCCTCAGGGCAAAATATTCGAAGCTCACCTGCGGAATGCTTGAGAGCGAGGATGCCTTTCCGTTGATGAGCGGCAAGCTTGGCGGCTTTGCCACTCTGCTGTGCGGCAAGCTCAGCGAAATGTTCGGCTTCGATTTTCAGGTTGAGATATTCAACTGGAATACTCTGAATCAGCTGCTGAATAAAAACCTTATCAGCTTTACTGCGGACTTTTCAACTACACCCGAGCGTCTGAAACTTTACAACATGAGCGACCCGATTTCTCAGCGCTACCTCTGTGTTATTTTCAACAAAAATCGTCCTATCTCGGAAACAAAGCGTCTAACCTACGCCTTTTTTGAAGGCTCGGCAACACAGGATCTTGTATATGCAAGTCAGGGCAAAACCTTTGACTCTGTTTATGCAAACAGTGTTGAAGGTCTTGTTGAGCTGCTTTCAAACGATGAGGCAGACGGTATTGTAGTTGATAATACATTTTATCATCTATTTTCAAAGTACTCGGATCTTGAGCAGAAAATCCTGAATCCGACGGTTTTCAACTCCATATCGTTTTCCACGGCCAATCCGGAGCTTGCTCCCATTATTGAAGTACTTAACCTCTATCTTGCCAATGATTCAAATGCGGATGATGAGCTTAAAGCCTTTCACGCCGAGGGGCTTGTGCAGTATAAATACGCGCGTTTCATCAAATCACTCTCTGCAGCGGAGCTTAACTATATCAACAGCCATGCCGCTTCAGGCGAGGCAATCCCGATTGTTGCAAACTACGACTACTACCCGTACTCTTACTATAACGAGGCGGCAGGAAAATTTGAGGGCGTGTCCATCGACTTGCTGGATCAAATCTCCGAGCTGACCGGTCTTGAGTTCGAGCCCATCAATAAGCAGAGTGACAGCTGGTCGGATATGCTCAACATGCTGGAAACGGGCAGAGCCGAGCTGATCGTTGAATTTTTAAAGAGCCCTGACCGTGAGGGCCGCTTCCTCTGGGCGGAAAATCCCTTCTCGGTCGACCACTATGCTCTGCTCTCAAGAGAAGGTCTTCCCGACCTTACTATCGGTGAACTTCTCAACATCAGAGTGGGCGTAGCAAAGTCAACTGCATATGAATCCGTGTTCAGAGGACTGTTCCCTCAAAATCAGAATCTTGTGATTTACCCGACTGCGCGCGACTCCATTGACGCTCTGGTTGAAGGCGATGTCGATTATATTATGCTTACGCAGAACCTGCTGCTGACTATTTCAAACTATATGGAGATTCCCGGGTTCAAGGCAAACCTGATTTTCCCGAACACGCAGGACTCCTATTTCGGGTTCAACCTCAACAGCAAAATGCTGTGCTCAATCGTCAGCAAGGCGCAGAATACCATCGATGTTGAGCGCACGGTAAACGCGTGGTCTCAGAAAACCTTTGACTACCGGCTAAAGATGGTCAACTCCCGCACTCCGTATATTGTTGCAATCTCCCTGCTGCTCTTCACAGCGCTGCTGATTGCACTGGCTTATATCCTGCGCGTCAAGAAAGAGCGGGGGCGTCTGGAGGAAGCCGTTAAAAACCGGACAGAGCTGCTCGAGGTGCAAACCGAGGCGGCAATGGTCGCCACCAGGGCGAAAAGCGAATTCTTGGCAAGAATGAGCCATGAAATAAGAACCCCGCTCAACGCCATAACCGGTATGGGAGCTATCGCCCGGGCGAACATACAGGATCCCAAAAAGGTCGGGCAAACGCTGGATGAAATAAATCTTGCCTCCTCCCATCTGCTCGATGTGCTCAATGACATACTGGACATGTCAAAAATCGAGGCCGGTAAATTTACGATCGATATGCAGCCCACGGAGCTAAAAAAACTTCTTGGCTCGGTGACAAACATCATCAGTCAGAGATGTGTGGATCAGAGTATCAGCTTTTCCACAAACGCAGATTCCGTTCCGAACCTTGTTTTCATAGGCGACGAGGTGCGTCTGAGACAGGTTCTTCTGAATCTGCTTGGCAACGCCGCAAAGTTCACTCCCCCGGAGGGCCGTGTCACATTCAACGTTGATTATCAGGAGCTCACGCAGGAAAAAGCAGGCATCCGCTTCTCTGTCAGCGACACGGGTCTGGGTATCGAGAAGGAAAAAATCCCCGAGCTGTTCACTGCCTTTGAACAGGCGAACGCCAGCATTTCAAGCAAATACGGCGGCACGGGGCTGGGCTTGCCGATAAGCCAGAGCATTGTCAGCAAGATGGGCAGCACCATTGATGTTGAAAGTGTCCCCGGCGAGGGCTCAACCTTTAGCTTTAACCTTATAGTTGACCTGTGCGAAATGGCCGAACCGGAAGTGGATGAAGATTTGCCCATGCCCGACCTTACCGGCAAACGGGTGCTTCTCGTTGAAGACATCGCGATAAACAGGATAATCGTTAAAGAGCTTCTTTCTCCCGCCAATTTGGTTATGGATGAGGCGCCGGACGGTCAAACGGCAATAAGCCTGTTCACATCTTCTCCGATTGATTTCTACGACCTGATTTTTATGGACATCCACCTGCCCGATATGAACGGATACGACATCACAAAGCATATCCGCGCTCTTGACAGGCCGGATGCCGGAAAGGTTCCCATCATTGCGATGACCGCCAACGCCTACCGTGAGGATGTTGAAAAGAGCCTGTCTGTGGGGATGAACGCCCACCTTGCAAAGCCCATAGACCTGAAAGAGGTCAATAAGGTTTTGCACAAATACCTTAAAAACTGATTACTAATACGCACATGGACACAGGGCTCTCTTCTCATTTGAAAAGAGAGCCCTGTGTCCGTTAAAGGTATAACTCAGAAGTTCATTTTGTCAGGATCTCCCGCCTTAACAACGCCGTTTGTCAGGGTCGCTATCGTTCTGAGGTCGGATTCCTCCAGTTCAAAATCGAAGATTTGCGCGTTCTCTGCGATACGGGAGGCAGTAACAGACTTCGGCAGGGGCAGATAGCCCATCTGCAGACTCCAGCGCAGGCATATCTGGGCGATGCTTTTGCCGTATTTTTTGCTGAAAGCCGCCATCTCCGGCACATCGAAAACCTTGCCAGTGCCAAGGGGGCTGTATGCCTCCGGCAGAATATTGTGCGCTCTGCAATAGTCCACGATCTCGTCCTGCGTCAGCCCGGGAGAGAGCGAAATCTGATTGACCATCGGTGTGATTTTGGCCGTTTTCATCAGTGCCTCCATATGCCGCACGCAGAAGTTGCTTATTCCGATAGCGCGGATGCGCCCTGCACTGTAAAGCTCCTCCATGGCGCGCCAGCTCTCCGCGTTTTTCTGCTCCCAGCAGTCACGGAACATTATCGGATTCGGCCAGTGGATCAGATACAGGTCAAGATAGTCGAGTCCCAGCCTTTTCATGCTCTCGTCAAAGGCGTTAAGGGTGCTCTCATAGCCGTGGTCAGTGTTCCAGAGCTTTGTTGTTATGAAAAGTTCCTCGCGGGGCAGGCCGCACTTGGCAATAGCCTCGCCCACGCCCTCCTCATTGCCGTATATCGCGGCGGTGTCGATGTGCCTGTAGCCGGCCTTCACTGCCTCAATAACAGAATTTACGCAGACCTCACCGTCCGGCGTTTGCCATGTGCCCAAGCCCACGCAGGGAATATTCACCCCGTTGCTGAGTGTATAAAAATCAGTAAGTGATTTCATGATTGCGCCTCCTCTTTAGAATAGCTTGTTTGTAGGATAACTCTATCACATCACAGGGCGTTATTCAAGCTCACGGCCTAAGAATCTCCACCCATTTCGCGGCGCAGATTCCGTCATCACGGGCATAAAAGGTGCTGAAGCCAGGTTCGTCTTTTCGGATTATTTCCCGATTAGCAAAAATCCCGCCCTCGGAATCCGTGCCGCGGGTTTCAACAATTAAATATTCTGTCTCCGGCAGGAGCTTTAGACTCTCCGGCACAGCCTCCGGAGCGAATTGCTGACGGGAAATTTCCCTGTTCTCGCCGTCCATCTGGGCGATGATTATTTCTTTCGGCGCGTTTTTCCCCTCGACATTTATACGAACCTCAACGCTGTACTCCGTTGTCTCGCCGTTCACTGTCTCGGTGTATTTTTCTTCCATCCACTGTGACATCGCGACGCCATCGGTCATATTACCCGACAGACCCGGACCTGTGGTGAGATAAACACTGCCGTCGGCACTTTGATACACGTGGTTGAAGTAATAAACAGACCTGTTTCCATCTGATTGCGACCCGGAACCTGAATCCTCGGAGGCGACGACATAAATTGTTGCCTCCAGCTTGGTCTCAGAGCCGCAGTTCCATTTAGCATCGCATATTTCCTCACCCTGAACAATGTCAATATGGCTGAAATTTTCCATGTCATATGTGGGGGAATAAAAGGCAATTCCATCGAGATCTTCAAAAACGTATTTGCCTGTCTCGCCATCCTCCGCCAAGCTCGCATACAGCCGCCCCTGATAATTCGCGCTTTCGCTCAAAGCCACTTCTCCGTCTTTGACAAACTCGCCGATATTCTCTTTGATAAATAAATCGTGGTCAAACAGGTCCAAATACTCGCGGGTTACAAAAAAGCCTATCAGTCTGTCCGCGCCCTTTTCCGGGCTGCCGTCCTCCACGGCAAGCTGACAGGAGTTCAGGCCGATTATCATAAGGGCGGACAAAATCAAAAGTAAAAACCGTTTATTCCTCATCGTCGTCCTCCTCCAAAACACCGTCGAACCGCAGAATGTCACCAATATCGCAGTTCAGATGGTAGCAGATTTTATTCACCGTTGCAAAGCGTATTCCCTTGGCCTTGCCACTGCGCAAAATTGAGAGGTTTGCCTCGGTTATCCCTATTTTGGCGCAAAGCTCCTTCGACGTCATGCCGCGGCTTTTTAATATTTCGTCAAGTGTAACTCTAATTGCCATAGCGCTAAATTATCATGTCGTTGTCAGCCTTGAGCTGTCGGCTTCGTTCAAAAAACTTCGCCAGCAGCATGGTGACGAGGGCGATAGCGAGGGTATCAAGCGGTATGTTGGCGGTGAAGCTAACAGACAGGATTTGTCCGCCCATCAGAAGCTGCAGGCAGTTGACAGCAAGCTGCGCGACGATTATCGATATGACCGAAATCAGGCAAATCCGGCTGAGCTTCGCCGCGGCTTTTCCGACCCCTGCCCCGTAGGCGTCTTTTTTGAACTGCGCTATCAGCCCCAGAGCGGAAAAGATGATCAGCAGCTCCATGGCATTCGGCAGCAAGGCTGATAATCCTTGCAGCACAATGAAAGTACGGCTCAAAGCCAGCTCCGGCGCTCCGCCGTATACGAGGCCAAAGCTGTCAGAAGTGACTGCGTTTTCGCTGTTAAATTTTTGCATATTCTGCATTATTGCCTGCGGTCCCGCGCCGAAAATTGAAAAAACCAGTACCACACAGAACAGGGTGAGAATTATTCCGAGGTAGCGCAGACCCTTTTTCTCATCAGAAAATCCTCGCGTCATTCTAAGCACAAGGTAGAGTATCAGCGTCATGTAGACCATAGCGCCGAGTGCCGCCTTGCCTATTTGCGCGGCATCAGGACTTTGCATACCCGGCATTTTCGCAGGGTTAATCATGAAGTACATACAAACGAACAGCAGAAGGCTCGTGAGCAGCAAAACACTGTCAGCAGCGGAACGCTGCTTTCTGCGCATTAGGCAATATATCAGGGGTGAAATACACACTGCCAAATAGATAACGATCGCGGCGATATTTCCGGGCGTTCCGCTCAGCGACAGCGCCCGAAGTCCGACACCTATCTGCTCAAAGGGAAAGGCCATCAAGGAACTGAACCATCCGCTGAAGGAGTGCTGCAGAATACAGAGTATTACGCACACAACGGCCTCTATACCCAAAATCCAAAACAGTTTTTGCCTCATAACGCTTTCTCCATAATTATTGTTTTACGATAATTATATTTAAGCACGGCTAAAGAAAAATGTCAACAACGTCCTTGCCGGTTCGTGACGCAGCCGCGGATACAATCGGGGATTGCGCGAAGATGCCAAAACGGCTATAATAAAGAAAAAACTGTTGGGGACTCTCAATGAAAAAATATGACGTAATTATCATTGGCTGCGGTATCACCGGTGCGGCGGTGGGCTACTACCTTGCCAAATACAATATAAAAACAGCGTTTCTTGAGAAAGAAAACGACGTTTCCTGCGGCACGACAAAGGCCAACAGCGCCATTATCCACGCCGGATATGACCCGAAATCGGGTACACTCATGGCGCGTCTGAATGTGCGCGGCAGCGAGCTTGCCAGGGAACTTTGCGGAAAGCTGGATGTCCCCTATAATCCTTGCGGTTCAATGGTTTTGGGCTTCGATGAGAACGACAGAAAAACGCTTGACGAGCTGCTGAAAAGGGGACAGAGAAATGGCGTTGCGGAGCTGAAAATGCTCAGCGGCGAAGAGATACAAAAGTTTGAGCCGAATGTTTCAGAAAAAGTTGTGGCGGCGCTCTACGCACCAACGGCGGCAATAGTTTCCCCTTGGGAGTTTTGCCTCGCTTTGGCGGAAACCGCTGTAAAAAACGGCGCCGAGCTGCACCGAAATACCTTGGTTACAGGACTATCAAGAACCACAGAGGGCTGGAGCGTGTCCACAAACCTTGGCGAGTTCCAGACACGCTTTGTTGTGAACGCCGCCGGAATTTTTGCCGATGACATCCACAATATGGCGGCGGAGCACAGCTTCACGATACTGCCCAGCCGCGGGGAATACGACCTGCTGGACAAGGCCGAGGGCAGCCGTGTCAGCCGCATTATATTTCAGTGCCCGAACTCCGGAGGCAAGGGCGTTTTGGTGGCACCCACGGTTCACGGCAATCTCCTCGCAGGACCAACGGCGGAGCTGTCCGCTCACGACGATACTACTGTTACCGCCAAGGGCATTCAAACACTTCGAGAAACGGCGAGGCGCTCAGTGCCGGACATTGACTTTCGCCAGACTATTCGCAGCTTTGCGGGTCTTCGCGCCATTGCGGATGCGGGAGATTTTGTCATAGGCGAGGCCGCTCCGGGCTTTATTGACGCTGCCGGAATCTGCTCTCCCGGACTTTCCGCCGCTCCCGCAATCGGTGAATATATTACGCAGCTGCTCGAAAAAGCGGGACTCGAACTTACGCTCAAATCAGATTTTATCGACAGCCGCGAAAGACTGCGTTTCCATGAGCTGAGCGAAACGGAACGCGAGGCGA
Source organism: Oscillospiraceae bacterium (assembly GCA_031552685.1). GTDB lineage: Bacteria > Bacillota > Clostridia > Oscillospirales > Oscillospiraceae > UBA2658. The sequence continues at coordinate 9,418 of JAVBMI010000028.1, read as the reverse complement.
TAGTCAAAGAAAACCCTGCCTACGGCAGGGTGGTTTGCCGCTGCGAAACTGTTACCGAGGGCGAAATTCTCGACTGCCTCGAAACGCCGATTCCCCCCGTGAGCGTGGACGGTGTCAAGCGCCGCTGCGGCCCGGGCATGGGCCGCTGTCAGGGAGGATTCTGCGCGCCCAGAATCGTACAGCTGCTCTCAAAGCGCTTCGGCGTGCCGCCGGAGGAAATCATGCAGGACCAGGCCGGCTCGTGGCTGCTCTCCGGCGAAACAAAGGCAGGGCAGAGCCATGTATGATTTGATTGTAATCGGCGGAGGCCCCGCAGGCCTTGCGGCTGCCATTCAGGCCTGGAATCAGGGTCTGAAAAAAGTGCTGCTGGTCGAGCGCGAGAATACTCTCGGCGGGATTCTCAACCAGTGCATTCACAACGGCTTCGGACTGCACCGCTTCAAGGAGGAGCTGACAGGCCCGGAGTATGCCGCCCGGTATATCGCGATGCTGGCGGAAACCGGCGTTGAGGTTCTGTGCGACACTATGGTGCTGGAACTTACCGCTGAGAAAACGGTAACGATGGTGGGCAAAGCCTGCGGATATCGCACCGAGCGGGCGAGGGCGATTATTCTCGCCATGGGCTGCCGGGAGCGCACACGCGGCGCGATCGGAACGCCGGGCACACGGCCTGCAGGCGTACTCACCGCGGGAGCGGCGCAGCTATATGTGAATATCGAAGGTCATATGACCGGAAAAAAAGTTGTTGTCCTCGGCTCCGGCGACATCGGCTTGATTATGGCGCGGCGCATGACGCTTGAGGGCGCCGAGGTTCTTGCCTGCATCGAAATAATGCCGGATTCCGGCGGTCTGACGCGGAACATAGTCCAGTGCCTCAACGACTATGATATTCCGCTGTATCTGTCCCACACAGTTACGGAAATCCACGGCAAGAACCGAGTTGAGGCAGTGACTGTCGCTAAGGTAGATGAGGCTTTGAGGCCGATTGCGGGCAGCGAGTTTGAAATTGACTGTGACACGCTGATGCTCTCTGTGGGGCTGATACCCGAAAACGAGCTGACGCGCGGCGCGGGCGCACAGATGGATGCCAAAACCAATACTCCGCTTATGGGCGGGGACTGCTCCGCCAGCATTCCCGGTGTTTTTGTCTGCGGAAACGTGGCACATGTCCACGATTTGGTCGACTTTGTCACCCTTGAGGCGGAGATTGCCGGAAGCGCCGCCGCGAACTATGTTCTGGGAGTCTGCGCAAACGGGAACACGGATGGAGAAAAAAAGAAAATTCAGACCGAGCGCAAGGGAATTCCCCCCTCCGGCGAGGGCGAGATGATTTGCATTGTCTGCCCCAAGGGCTGTCTGTTAACGGTTGATGCAAAGGGCGAAGTTTCTGGGCATTCCTGCCCGCGCGGCGAAATATACGGCAAGCAGGAAACGAGCGCACCTGTCAGAACTCTCACGAGCACGGTGCGAATGACAGGCGGTGAGCTTTCCCGCTGTCCGGTGAAAACAGACCGTCCGATTCCGAAGGAAATCATTTTCGACGTGATGCGTGAGCTTGATAACGTTATTATTGAAGCGCCTGTCGCGCTCGGAGAACTTGTTATTAAAAACGTCTGCGGACTTGACGCCGGCATTGTTACCACAAGAGCTTTCAACACAAAGGAGGCCGCGCAATGAAAAAATATATCCTTGCCCTTGATCAGGGCACAACCAGCTCCCGCGCGATTTTGTTTGACCGAGAGCAGAATATCATAGGCATCGCTCAGAGGGAGTTTTCTCAGATTTATCCCCGGGAGGGCTGGGTCGAGCACGACCCGATGGAGATTTGGTCGAGCCAGTATGCGGTAATGATGGAGGTCATCGCCCAGTCGGGTATTAATGCCGATGAAATTGCCGGAATCGGCATAACCAATCAGCGTGAAACCACCATACTGTGGGATAGAAAGACAGGCCGCCCCATTTATAACGCCATCGTCTGGCAGTGCCGCAGAACGGCGGATATCGTTGACGCGCTTGTTACGGACGGGCTTGGCGACCATATCCGCAACGTTACCGGACTGATTCCCGACGCATATTTTTCCGGTACAAAAATCAAGTGGATTCTGGATAATGTGCCCGATGCGCGTGAACGTGCCAAAAGGGGCGAGATACTTTTCGGCACAGTTGACACCTGGCTGCTTTGGAAGCTCACAAACGGCGCCGCACATATTACCGACTGCACCAACGCCTCCCGAACGATGCTCTTTGACATACAAAAATGCTGCTGGGACGAAACTCTGCTGAATGCTCTGGATATCCCGGAGGAAATCCTGCCGGAGGTGCGCAGCTCAAGCGAAATATACGGCTACACAGACATCGGCAGTGAGAGAGTACCCATCGCCGGAATCGCTGGCGACCAGCAGGCTGCACTTTTCGGACAGTGCTGTTTCAGGCCCGGGGATGCGAAAAGTACCTATGGTACGGGCTGCTTTCTGCTGATGAACACAGGCGACACGCCCTGCCAGAGCGTTAGCGGGCTGATAACGACTATTGCGATCGGGATTGACGGACAAATCCAATACGCCCTGGAGGGCAGCGTTTTTGTCGGCGGCGCTGTTATTCAGTGGCTGCGGGATGAAATGCGCTTTCTTGCCGAGAGCTGCGATGCTGAATATTACGCTCAAAAAGTCTCCGATACCGGCGGGGTCTTTCTTGTGCCTGCCTTCACAGGCCTCGGCGCGCCATATTGGGATATGTATGCCCGAGGAACCATTTTGGGCATTACACGCGGCACAAAGCGGGAGCACATTATCCGCGCTGCCCAGGAGTCGATCGCGTATCAGGTAGCTGACTTGGTTGCCGCCATGGAAAAGGACACTTGTATTCGCCTCGCGGAGCTGAAGGCGGACGGCGGGGCGAGCCGCGATGCGTTCCTTATGCAGTTCCAGGCGGATATCCTGAATGGGAAAGTGCGCCGTCCGATGATCCGCGAAACAACGGCGCTCGGAGCGGCGTATCTGGCGGGACTTGCCACGGGAGTATGGAGCAGCACACAGGAGATAGAAGCGCTCTGGCATTGCGACACGGAATTTGTTCCGAAGATGTCCCCCGGAAAGCGTAAGGAACTGCTGGAAGACTGGCACAGAGCGGTTGACCGCAGTCTTGGCTGGGCAAAATAGGATTATCAATATGAGATAGAATAAAAAAAGTCCTGAGATTTCTCTCAGGACTTTTTGCTGTACAAGGGTTCCATCAGCTCAATATGTGGTTTTTCAGAGTTGCCGTTTGAACTGCTTTTTGGCCGCTCCCTTTCACAATTTTGTATTTTTAATTTATTTGACCCTGCAGTAAAATTATGGTAGTCTGAACAAGTAGAAATGCTTCTTCACTAACCCCAATTCTTACTGAAAGAGGACAAAACTATGATGAAAGTTTACACTGCATACACGCGGGAAATAGATGAGGTTGACCTTGCTGTCTCTGAAATTCTGGAAAAAATCCCGCTTGACAAGCTGCTTAAGAACTCGCTTGGAATCCTCACCTGCTACTCAGAGTTTATCGACACAGGTGTTGTTAAGGAGCTCTGCGAAAAGCTGCCCTTCGATGTGGTTGGATGCACGACCATGGGAAGCGCCACAAACGGCAACTTTGGACACTTGGAGCTGTCTCTGTTGGTTCTCACCAGCGATGACATAGCTTTTTCCGCCGCTGTATCCACAGCTCTCTCCGAAGAACAGGATCAGCCGCTGCGGAGCATGTACAAGCTCGCACTGGAGAAGCTCAACACTGAGCCTGTGTTCATGATTTCTTTTGCGCCGCTCATTTACAATGTCAGCGGCGAGCTTTTTCTCAGCATTTTGAATGATGTTTCAAACGGATTGCCGAACTTTGGCACTCTCGCCGTGGACCACACCAGCGATTACAGCCAGTCGCAGACCATTTTCAACGGAGAGGCATATTCCCATTCCTACGCCGCGGTTCTTGTCGGCGGGAACGTGGAGCCCCGGTTCCTTATCGCTTCGCTCGCCTCAGAAAAAACACTGAAGCAGAAGGCAATTATTACAGACTCGGCCGATAATATCCTTAAAAGCGTAAATGACATTCCTGTTATCCGGTACATGGAATCGCTGGGTTTGACAAAAAACGGTCAAATTGAGGGACCGAGCACCATCCCCTTTGTTGTCGATTTTAACGACGGCACGGTGCCGGTAACCCGCGCCATCTTTGCGCAGACTCCGGAAGGATATGCGGTCTGCGGCGGCACTATGCCTGTGAATTCAACGCTCTCTATCGGCTCTCTTGACTACGCGGACGTCATCGAAACCACAAAAAGCATTATAAAAGAAATAGACTCGATTACATCGGCAAACGCTGTTATTTCGTTCTCCTGTATCGGCCGCAACTATGCCCTCGGTGTTCAGAGTTTGGACGAGCTGGAGACTGTCAGCGAGGCTCTGGGCGAGAAGCTGCCGTTTGCTGTGGCGTATTCGGGCGGCGAGATTTGCCCGGTTTCCGACACCGATGGAAACCGGAAAAACCGCTTTCACAACGACACAATAGTGGCCTGTGTCATATAGCATTTACTGTTCCGGCAAAAATATGGCATGGAGGTGAATCCAATGAGCCTGGAAGATGAATATAAACAGCTGCAAAAGGAAAACCGCCAGTTAAAACGCCAAATGGCCTCACTTGAGGGAATCCTTGATAGAAGCAGCCAGACTCAGACGGCTCGAACAACATTAAGTGAAGTTATCATAAAGGAAAAAAGCCTGCAGGAAAAATATATGAACCTGCTCATGCAGAACAGTCTTGATTTTATTATTCTTTTCGATACGGAGAGGAGATTTGTCAACTGCTCTGATTCCTTCCTGCAGCGCGCGGGGATACTAAACTACGGCCTTGTAAGTATGCGAACCTTCGAGTCCGTATTTATCAACTATTTATCGGTCGATGAGTTGACAAGAATGAGCCGGCTTTTTCAGAGTGCAATCGTAAACAGGGAGCCTGTGGGATTGGATATGCACATTGACATTGGAAGCAGGGGGGACTATCGCAGCTATACAGTCACTTTTACCCCTATGTTCCACGAAAACGGAGCTCTGGAGGGGGCAATGCTCCAGTTCCACGATGTTACGGAGCTTATCTCCGCGAGGCGGCAGGCGGAGGCAGCCAACAACGCCAAGTCGGACTTTCTTGCAGCGATTTCCCACGAGATAAGAACTCCCATGAACGCGATTATCGGGATTTCCGATTTGATGATGGGTCTTTCTCCGGAAGGTAAAATGCTTGAATATCTTAAAAATATTCAGGACTCGTCAAATGTTCTGCTCAATCTCATAAACGATATTTTGGACTTCTCAAAAATCGAAGCCAACCGGGTGGATATTATTTGCGACTACTTCCGCATGAGTGATTTGCTCGAATATCTGACAACAACATTTAAGACCATGTTTGCAAAAAAGAATGTTGAATTCGTTTGCGATTTTGACCCGGACCTGCCGGAGGTGATCTACGGCGATGAAAAGCATCTGCGCCAGATTTTAACCAATGTTCTCAATAACGCCTTTAAATATACGGAAAACGGCTACATCAAGTTCAGCGTCTTCTTGGATGATGTGGGTCAGTTTTGCTTTGTCGTTAAAGACACCGGCCTGGGAATCAGGGATGAGGATCTGCCTCGCCTGTTTCTGGCTTTTGAGCAGCTGGACAAGGTGAAGAACAAAAAAGTAACCGGAACCGGTCTGGGTCTGCCAATCTCGCAAAAGCTCTGCGAGCTTATGAACGGCTCGATCGAGGTTAAGAGTGTATACGGCGAGGGTTCGGCCTTTACAGTTGCCGTGCCGCTGGCAACCGGAACAGAAGCCGATATTGCGGAACAAGACTCGCTTCCGCCTGATTTTGACGCTTCAGGCGCAAAGGTTCTCGTTGTGGACGACATCGACATCAACGTTATGATAACGGCTACGATGCTCAATGGCTTCGGCATCACCTGCGATTCGGCAGGCAATGGTTTGCAGGCAATTGAGAAAGTCAAAAAAGCCGACTACGACCTGATAATAATGGATCATATGATGCCTGAGATGGATGGCCTTGAGGCCACATTGTTTATTCGCGGCATGGGCGGGAGGCACGAAATAGTTCCAATCGTCGCGCTCACGGCAAATGCAGTGTCCGGCTCTGAGGAAATGTTCCTTGCAAACGGCTTCACCGGCTATTTGTCAAAGCCGATAAATCTTGCGGATATGGCAAAATGCCTGTTAAAACATCTGCCAAAGGAAAAACTGAGGATTAAAGAGTAGTAGTTTATTTGTATTCGTCTACTCGCGCAGACATATTTCTCCAATGCCCACATTGGGGTGCCGCGGGCGCTTTGCGCCCTGCACCCGCATATAAGGGGGAACCGGTTCTTGCAAAGAAACGGTTCCCCCTTATGATCCCCTTCCGAAGAAGCCCAAAGGGAGTACCCTTTGGAAACCCCACCGTAAGCCGTTAGTGCAAGCAATCAATCCGCTCCCTAACTGCGTCCCGTGCCACAGGGCAGGTAAGCACTGCGCCACAAAATCGCTCGCTTCGTCGGAATTGACTCCATATTCTTCGCTTCGCCGTAAACGGCAAAGCTCATTCATTTCGTCGCTCCTCCTCTTCCGAATGAAACCCAGTTCCTTGGGCGTTCATTCGGGTAAGACGGGAGATACGCCGTACCGGGAGCGGCGTATGCACTAAACAGTTCTCCCGTTTATCAAACTAAGAGCGGGCGAGCAGACAAAAGTGTAACACCGCGCCGCTCAGAACCTTTAACGTGAGAAACGCGCATATTTTCTTTAGGAGAGTCAAGAGAGGGCATTTCTTTTTCTAAAAGAAAGCCCTCTTTTGCCCCCTGCGGGTAGCAGGTAATATAAATAATAGATGATTTGCTCCTGCGCGGAAAGCGCAAAATAATTAATTATGAGTTGCCCCCTGCGGGTAGCAGGAAATAAACAACGTCATTCCTCAACACCGAGTGTTGAAAACCGCATAAATCCGCAGATGAAGTCCGCAATACTTTCGATATCGTCAGGGTGAAGAATCGGCTTTTCTGTTTCCAAGTCAAGTGCTGAAACGTATGCCAGACAGGTGTTCGGATCTGATATCGGCTTTTCGGAATTTCCCTGACGCACCAGCTCAATTTTCGGGTATTGCGATTTAATGAAGCCCTCTAAAATTATCAGGTCGGCCTCCGGAAACATCGGGATAAGCTCCCGCTCAGAAACTGTCACTCTGCGGGAAAGATTGAACTTTTCCCCGTCAAAGATGGCCGTGCCGAGAGCTCCTGCCTGAAAAAAGCGGAAGGTGTCCTTCCCCGGGGTGTCCGGAGTGAAGGAATGCGCATCATGCTTAATCACCGCAGTGAGCACGTCCCGTGCGTTCAAAACCGGAATGAGGCGCTCAAGCAGCGTTGTTTTGCCTGAGTTTTTCACTCCCGCTATTGCCAGAATCGTCTGACGCTTCGCCGGATTTACTAATTTCTTGTAATCGTCACAGGTGTTGATGTTTGTCAGACAGCCCTCCAGATCGTCCACTTCAACGTACTTAACACTCAGATGCTCCAAGGCGCGCATTAGCTTGAAGCCGCCGACCTTGAGATCGCTTTCGAACACCGGCAAACAACTTTTGCTGTAAACAGCGCAAAGCGGGTGCTGCCTGCCGTCCGGCGTTTTCGGGATAACCACATCATAATCCGGTGTCATAGCCTCAACAAGCTTTTCTCCCAAGTCCCGCCTATAGAGCGGCAAGTCGCAGGAAACAACAAGCAACGCGTCAGACTGACAGGCCGAAAGGGCGGCGTGGATCCCGCACATCGGCCCGCAGCGCGAAAAAACATCTGTGACGCGGGGAATTTCGATGGGGTAACTCCTGTTCTCGCCAACAGAAACATAGAGTTCATCAAAATCTGAGAGCTCTCCGGCAATACGCGCCAGAAAGGTCTTGCCGTCCAGTTTTAGCTGAGCTTTATCGGTTCCCATGCGGCGGCTTTCGCCTCCGGCGAGGATTACGGCTCCGAATTTCATACCTTCTCCACACGGCAGGGAACGCGGCGGTGCATCGGGGTGCACATTTCGTCCCTATCCTCCGCCGACACGAGCTCATTTACGTTCACGCCGTACTTGACGCCGTCGTAAACAAGTCCTCTACCGTGGCGGATATAAACAAAGTTTTCCGCTGCACGCGGGTCAATTTCAACAGGCACTTCAACGCTGGAGGCTTTGGTGGTCACCCTGACCCTGTCTCCCGCTGCAAGGCCCAGGCGCTTGGCATCCGCTTCGCTGATAAACATATTGTCCGCATCGCGGCCCTTGTTCCACTCGGGGTTGCGCAGGATTGTGTTGATAACCGTTTCGTGGTGCAAACCGGCATGCAGGAACATCGGGAATTCAGCCGAGGGCTTTAGCCGCTCTGTTTCGTTTTCGATGGTGGCGTTTTTCAACTGCCCGTCAAGCTCCTCGATGTGGAGGCTGAGCTTTTTGTCCTCACTCTTGAGCATACGCCAGTTGTCGCAGGTAAATTTCGCAAGGATCTGTCCTTCCGGATGCTTGAGGATATCTTCAAAAAGAGCCTCCGGCTGAGTCAGATCATCATCCGGAAATCCCATCGCAGCAGCGCCGGCCTTGAAGGCCTTGCCCGCGCCGACGAGCAGACCGACTATCATCGCCTGATTGTATGATCCGAGAATCGGCCCGAGCGTTTCCGCGATAATAACCGGCATCATTTTGGCAAGCTCCATGTTCTCCTGAATGAACATCATGAGCTCCATGCAGAAGGCTGTGATACCGCCCTTGCCCGCTTCGTAAAGGGACTCCGGCAGCTCAGGCATAAATCCGCAGGCGCGGATGAGCTCCAGCATCATGTGGGTGCCTTCCCTCGTTTCGGGGGACAGCGGCTCCAGCACCGGCTGGCGCATCTGGAAGTATAGCTCCGGGAAGGAGTAGTTAAAGCAAATGGTGTCGTAGGTTTCCATGTAGCTGAGGCAGGGCAGAACATAGTCGCAAACCCGTGCCGTTTCGTTGTAGGCAACATCGATGCAAACCGACAGATCCAGCGCGGCAAACGCCTTTTCATAGGCCAGCGTGTCAGGATAAGAGCGCAGCGGATTGCAGGCGCTTACTATGCAGGCGCGCAGGTGATCGGGATTTTCACCCAGCACCTCGTCCGGAAACAATGCAGGCGGGAAAACGCCGTAAATGGGGAACATTTTGTGCCTTGCGGTGCGGGTGATTTTGGGATTGCGCTCATCCGTGTTGCTGCCGGCGGCGTACAGATAGGCCGGAATGACCTGCCCGCCCTCGACGCAGAAGCGTCCTGTAATTGCGCGGATAATATGCAGCATGAGGTTATTAATCGACGAGTTGCGGTTCATATAAATGCCAAGGTCCGGGTGGATGCAGGACTTGGTCTGCGCGAT
>JAVBMI010000016.1:0-28993 GCA_031552685.1 Oscillospiraceae bacterium | reverse complement strand
TTATACTAACACATTACTCAAACTTATGTCAAGATATTTCTATCTCACATCTGCCCTTTTTTGCGTCAATTTTAGCACCCTTTCGCAGGTGCTCCGTTATAATACCATCTCCGCTCACCCCTTGTCAACTACTTTCTTGCCTATTTTTGACCCGATTTTCTCTAAACCGATCTTAGCTTTTTTGCCCACAAAATGTTGTGGTTTTCCTGGAGTCTAATCGCATTTTGTAGCAGTAATAATAGCTTATATCTGGGGAATACTGTAACCTGAACAATTCAATGCGGAGGTGTTAAGCGTTTTGAACCTCAAATCACTTATAAATAAAATAAAATCCCGGCCTCACCCGCGTCCTGACATAAAGTACGACATGCCATTAACTGCACAATCGCTGAAACAAATTTACAACGACTGTCAGGATCTGACCGTGCGCGAACTTTCTGTCGGAGGAAACAGCGCGGGGAAAGTTTCCATGTTCTTTATAGACGGGCTGGTAGACAGCAACTTTGTCAGTCAGAATGTCATTCGTCCGCTCACCGATGACCGCCGGCTTTCAGGCTGCGACGGAGTTAAAGAATGTATAGAGCAAATCCTCAGCGGAGCTGTTTTTTCAAATTCCGCCCGGTCGGAGAATAGTCTTGACAACGTTGTCGGCTTACTTGTTAAGGGTTTTTGTGTAATTGTATTTGACAGAGATAAGTCCGCTATCGTCTTTGAATGCCGATCACCTGTACAGCGCGGTATTTCGGAGCCAACGCTGGAAAAGGCTGTTAAAGGCGCGAAGGACTCGTTCATAGAGCGCTTGCGAATGAACACCATGCTGGTTCGCCGAAAGCTGCGAACACCTGACTTGAAACTCATTCAAACTGTAGTCGGCAGGCGCAGCGGCACCGATGTCGCTGTTGCCTATATGGACGGCATTGCCGACCCCGGGCTCATAAAGGAGGTTCAAACGCGGCTTGACGAAATAGACATTGACGGTCTTCTTGCCACCGCGAATCTCGAGGAATATATCTCCGATAACCCCCGGTCTCCTTTTCCTCAGGTGGCATATACGGAGAGGCCCGACCGCTTTGCAATGGCGCTGCTTGAGGGACGTGTCGGCCTGCTCGTGGACGGGCTGCCGCTGGGTTTTCTTCTGCCTTGCACGCTCTCTGAAATTATGCGCGTTCCCGAGGATCGCTCACAGCATTTCATGGTTGCTTCTGTTCTGACCTTGATGCGCTATCTGGCAATGGTCGTTACAGTATTAACACCGGCGCTTTATGTTGCTATTGCCATGTACCATCAGGAGATGATACCTATAAAGCTTCTGCTGTCCATTATACAAAGCAAGCAGGATGTTCCCTTTAACACCGGAGTCGAAATTATCGGTATGCTCGTCGCCTTCGAAATTTTACAGGAGGCCGGTCTTCGTCTGCCTAACCCAGTCGGCCAAACTATAAGCATTATCGGCGCGCTGATTGTGGGGCAAAGCGCGGTTGAGGCAAAGGTAATTTCACCCATCGCTGTAATCGTTGTTGCAACCGCCGGCATAACCGGATACACGATGCCGAGTCAGGACCTCGCCTCCGTGCTCCGGCTGTGGAGGTTCTGCATGGTTATTTGCGCCCTGTTTGCTGGGCTTTTCGGAATAATTGCCGGGCTGGTAATGATTATCTGCCATCTATGTAATGTGGACAGCTTTGGACTTGCCTTTCTCAGCCCCCTTGCAGACGGCGGACCGGCAGGTGTTTTCAGACTTGTCTTCAGAAAACCCTTATATAATGACAAGATGCGTGACCCGAGCCTGAATACTGTTGACAAAAGGAATCAAAAATAATGAGCAAAACAATATCGACATCAAAACGTCTGCTGTTTGTCCTTATTTCTGCGGGTATGCTGCTTTCCTTTTCGGGGTGCAGCGGCGGATCGATATACACGAACTACAGGGAGATTTCCACCCTCCAACTTGCTCAGACACTTGGTATTGACGGACATGAGGGCAAATTCACCCTGAGCATTTCCACCGGTGCGGGTCTCCAGGGCAAACCCTCAGTAATAATATCCCGCACGGGAGAAAGCTATGTTTCGGGAGAAGAGGCGATACAAACTTTCTCAACAAAGGAGGCTCTGTACTTTCACCACACGAAATACACAGTCTTTGGTGAAGATGCTGCAAAAAAGTCAATACCCCAATATCTGGACTACCTCATTCGCGGCGCACCAATGAGAGCTGATATGCCAATGTTTATTGTCAAGGGCGGCACAGCAAAAACACTTGTCACCAAATCAGGCAGCAAGGACTATGACGTGACCGAGGCTCTCGCCTCTGCCGAGCAAAATGTGAAAGCTGCTGGCAAATCTTATCCTTTTACCTGCCGGCAGATTGCCTCCTCTCTCTCGGAATACGGCGGAGCGCTGGTCTGCGCTGTTGAGGCGGTACCGAGTGAAGACTCCCTTTTCGGAGAGGAAACCGGCGAAGTCGTAACAATTCCTGTTGGTTTTGCCATTCTCAGCGAAGGAGAGCTGAAAGGATACCTCGACGAGGACGTGTCCAACGGAGTAAATCTGATTACGGGAAATTCTGAGTTTGCAACCCTTCATCTTGAAATCCAAAAGGATGTATTGGCAACCTATCTGAACAAAAGCTGCAAGACAGAGCTCACGGCTGACTGGGCACCAGACAACAGCATTGAGCGCTTGACACTGGATCTCAAGTTATCGGGCAGAACTCTTGAGCTGACACAGGAATACTCAATGAGCAAGGAAGAGTTTGAACAGGCCTTCTCAGACGCAGTCTCAGAGGAAATCAAATCCCGTTGTGTGAACGCCATAAAAAAGTCACAAGAGCTGAAGTGTGATTTCATGGGGCTGAAGGGGATATTGCAAAAAAACTACGCAAAGCAAATGTACCGTGTTGAAGATTTTCCTGCCGCGTTTGAAAAGGCAGAAATTGTAGTAAACGTTGAGCTTGACCTATACGGCAGCTATGACACAGAGGGGACAAACTTCGTAATTAAAGAGGGGGATTAGATGAAACACGAGAACACCATCAGCCGATGGCAGCAGCTCTGTCTTGGGATTCTGTGTATGCTCTCTCCGATAATCCGGATACTCCCTCGTGAAGTCACTGAACGGGCGGGGTCCTATGCCTGGCTCTCCGTGCTGCTTTCAACCGTGCCGCTGTTCATTCTGTTTCTCATCGTCAGCCGCTTTCTCAAGAAAGCTCAGGATAACGAGGGCTTCGGGGAGCTAATAATAAAATCATTAGGCAGCTTTGTAGGAAAAGCTGTAATAGCGGCTTTCACTCTGTGGCTAATATTTTACCTTGCCTTTACTGTAAGAAGCGCAGCTGACAGATATATTTCTTCGGCTTACCCTTTCAGTTCGGAAAATATTTTCGTTGCGGTTCTCTTGATACTCACGACTTTTGCCGCACTTAGCAGACTGCGCTCATTTTCCAGAACCGCAGAGGTCTTTCTTCCGATTTTGCTTTTTATTTTTATCTTTATCCTCGTTGTGGCTATGTTTGATATTAACACCGCTTTTCTGCCTCCTTTCATACTGGAGCAAACTCCTCAGGTCCTTTCCGGTGTTCCATTCGTTGCGGAGGTACTGGCCCTTTCTGTGTTCTTAGGGTTTCTTGAGGGACGCATCCGTCAAAAAGAGAAGCGCACAAAAACCGCTCTTGTGTTTATGGCAATAATAATTTCAATTGTCCTGCTCCTTTGCGTAATTACAATTGGAGTTTTCGGCCCAAAGCTAATTTCTGAGACGAGTTTTCCTTTCTTTTCAATGGTGAGCAGCCTTTCCTTTTTCAATATTGTGGAGAGGATTGAGGCTCTCATACTTGCACTTTGGGTGATAATTGACTTCACTCTCACCACAACGCTTCTATTCATTATAATAAATAATCTGCGTCTGATCTTCAAACTCAATCCCGAAAGCTGTGAAAACCGTAAACTATTCGATTTTACAGACGGTCGATGGATAATTTGGGTTGTTGTTGTGGCGGAATATGTCCTCGGAATATTTATGACGCGCAACTCCGATGGTCTTTCCTATATTTCCAACGTTATCGCCCCAATCGGAAACGGCATAGTGTGCTTCGGCCTGCTGCCTCTGGTTGTCTTTGTGGGAGTTGCAAGGAAAAAGGTATAGCATGTTGGTTTTTTTGTGTTCCCACATGGGGTGGGGGATTTGCGGCAGGGCACACTGTGCCCTGCCTTTCCACGTCAAAACCATTTCTCTTTTTGATTGCGTCAAAAAGAGAAACCGTTTTAACAATTCGAAAGAGAAAAAGACGCTGCGTGGACGTCTTACACTAAAGGTTCTAAGCGGGTGAGTGGACAACAATAATCTGCTCGCCCGCTCTTAGATTGTACAAACTGGAGTAATATTTAGTGCCTGCCCCGCTCTCACCTCCGTTTCTACCGTCTTAATCGAACAAGAGCCCAACGAAGTGGGTCTTGTTCGAAAGAGGAGGAACAGCGAAATGCGTGGCTTTTCGGCTTTAGCCGGAAACCAGCGATATGTAGCTTGCTCCGACGAAGCGAGCGATTCTGTAGCGCAGTGTTTGCCTGCCCTGTGGCACGTTCCGTAGTTAGCGAGCGCATTGCTTGCTTGCACTAATGGCTTTCATAGGGGTTTCCAAAGGGTCTCCCTTTGGGCTTCTTCGGAAGGGGATCATAAGGGGGAACCGTTTCTTTGCAAGAACCGGTTCCCCCTTATATGTGGGCGGCAGGGAGCGAAGCTCCCGCGGTCGCCCAAGCGTGGGACGCTTGCAGATGTCACCTCAACACGGTGTGTTGGAAAAAGCCCGTCCATGCGTGGGGACGCACGGAATAATGCTACAGCTTATATTCAATCCTCACCGAGTAATGAGTGACCGTTATCTTGCGTATCACAGAGCAAATGAGCATTCTTTTTTCGCGCTCGTCCATATACTCCCAAGTGCTGCGCACATTATTGAGCTTTTCTCTGGCGATGTTCACAGCCTTGAAGTCGCGTCCCTTCTCCCGTTCTGCATGGAGCTTTTCTTCAGCGTCCGCAAGCTCCTGCGTCATCTCTTTAACGGCTTGCAGCAGGATTTCGTTGCCATCTCTGGCGTACAGATCATAGAGCCGTCTCAGGCGCTGCTGTGTGTCCTCACGGTTTCTTTCAAGAAGCTCAAGCGGGGAAACGCTCTCCCTGATAGTGCTGCCCTGGGCGCTGATTTCCTGCGCGGTGAAGGAAAACAGGTCTGAGATAACCGCTGTTTCAACGTCCTCTGCCCAGATAAACTCGTTATCGCAGCCGGGGTCCTTCACAAGATAGGGCTTTGATACCTGACGGGAGTAGCAGACGAGCTTGTAGCCCGCTTTGCCCCATTTTTGGTAGCGCATTTTTGCGCCGCAAACACCGCAATAAACAAGTCCGGAGAGCAGGTGCGGCGTTGTCGTTACCAGCCTCTTTTCCGAGCGCAGAGCCTTGAGCGCCATTGCGCGCTCAAATATTTCCGTGGACACAATCGGCTCGTGCAGGCCCTTATATTCCACTCCGTTGTATTCGATTAACCCCATATTCGTCTTTCGGCTTAGAATTTGTGAGGCGAGCTTTTCATATTTAAGTCCCAGCATATCGGCGATGCTCTGCAAGGAAAAGCCCTGCAGATACAGCTCGTACACCTGCCGCACCGTTTCCGCGTCCTTGTTTGGGATCAGTATTCCCTGCTCCGGGTCATAATCATAGCCGAAGGGCGTGCCCCCGCCCCCCGGCCAGTATCCCGCTTCCACCCGCTTTTGCATTCCGCTGCGCGTTCTCTCGAAAATATTCTCCCTCTCAAGCTGGGCAAAAACAGACAGAATGCCAACAACCGCCCTGCCGAAGGCAGTAGCGGTGTTGAAGCTTTCCTGAACTGACACAAAGGCGATGTTGTTCGGAAGGAAAATATCCTCTATCAGGTGCAGCGTGTCTTTCTGAGAACGGCTCAGTCGGTCGAGCTTATAGACACAAACATGTGTTAAAATCCCCTTTTCGGTGTCCGCTATGAGGCGCTGCATGGCAGGACGCTCCAGGGACGCGCCGGAAAAACCGTCATCGATGTAAAACTCATAGCTGACCTGTCCGTCAAGAGTTTTTGTAAAGGCTTCCAGCTTTTCCTTCTGCACCTCAATGGAATAGCCCTCCTCCGCCTGCCTGTCCGTTGATACGCGCAGATATAAAGCGAGGTGGAGAAGCTTTTTTTCCTGACTGAGTTTCTGCATTTTTGACTTTGCCATACTGTTCTATCCCGCATTTACAGCGAGGTAAAGCCCTGAGTATATTCGCCTCCGGAGTCTGTTTCCATCCCGATGCGCATGGCAGTGCCGGTTACAAGCTCATCGATGGTGGAATTCGTAAAATTCATTTCCGCCAGACGCTCGGGCGGAATTTCGTTTCCGTCCCTGTCGCAGCGGATAAAGGACAGCTGTCTGCCGTCCACCATAATTTTTTTCGCGTTTTTCAAATAGTCCACAGCCTTGCTCCTTCTTTAGCCCGAGCCCCAAAGCGGATCCGGATCATATTGCACGGGCCTGTATTCACTTTCATTTTACCCTGCCGGTTTCTGGAGCATACACGGCCTTGCGGATTATTTTTTTCAACACGGTATGTTCGTTCCGATGATAGCAGGAGAAATACGGCGCTATCTGCGTGATTACAGCTCGGTTCGGGTGAGCAGAAGCATGAGAGACACCGCTTACCGCGCTCTGCAGGTAAAGGAAAAGCTGACTGCCGAAACACAGCGCGAGCCGGACGCTCAGGAGATTGCAAACGTTTTAGGCATATCCCGGCAGGAGGTCTACTTCGCGCTTGACGCAATTTCTGAGCCGATCTCCATATACGAGCCGATTTTTTCTGACGGCGGCGAGAGCCTCTGCGTCATGGATCAAATCGGAGACAGCAAAAACACTGATGATGCCTGGATCGAGCAAATCACTCTGTCTGAAGCCGTCTCCTCGCTTGATGAGCGGGAAAAACGGATTCTGGCGCTTCGGTTTTTCGACGGAAAAACCCAGATGGAGGTTGCCTCCGAAGTCGGAATCAGTCAGGCGCAGGTATCCAGATTGGAAAAAAACGCCCTAACCCATATTAAAAAAGGTATTGGCATGGAATAAGACAAGCGGCATCCCCCATAGTATTGAGTAATCAGAGCAATACTATGGGGGTGTTTTCTTTGGAGTGCCGCGTTCAGGATTTTCGCTACAAAGAAGTGGTAAATATTTGCGACGGTTGTCGCTTGGGCTTCGTTTGCGATGTGCTTTTTGATATTGTCTGCGGAACAATTTTGGCAATTATTGTTCCGGGACGCTGCAAATTTTTAGGTCTTTTCTGGAGGGAAGAGGACTATATCATACCCTGGGATTGCATCAGAAGAATTGGCGGCGACATCATTCTGATTGAAGTTCCGGGGGAGTACCGCCGCGGAAAACGGCAAAAACAGCCCTGGTTTACATGGCAATTTAACGAAAACAAGAATTGCAACAAAAATTGCTGATTATCAGCGCTTTCTGGGATAATAAGCAAGTTTTGCGCCGGAACTGTACGGGCATGCACCAAACGTCCGTACGTTTTCGGCGCTTTAGATTATTACTTTTGACGGTTTTTTTGCAGTGTCGGGAATGTTTCTTTGTCTGGTCTGGCGAATTGCGGGAATAACGGGGAAATCTCTTGAATTTGTCTGCCGGGATTAGTATAATAAATAGACTAAAATGCAATTTTGAATTTTAATTCTTGCAAAACACTGCTTTTATCAAAGGAAGGGTCTGCGCCATGCCTACAAGACAATTTACAAAAGTTCTGATCGCAAACAGGGGGGAGATCGCAATCCGGGTAATCCGCGCGTGCAAGGAACTCGGTCTGCACACCGTTGCGATGTATTCAAAAGAGGACACCCTGAGCCGTTTTCGTACAAAGGCGGACGAGGCATATCTTATCGGTGAAAATCAGAGCCCTCTGGGGGCGTATCTGGACATTCCCTCAATAATAGACCTTGCAAAGCGCCGCGGTGTGGACGCCATTCACCCCGGTTACGGCTTTTTGTCTGAAAATGCTGATTTTGCCCGCGCCTGCGAGGATGCGGGCATCAAATTCATCGGCCCGAGCTCTGAGGTTCTTGCCAAAATGGGCGACAAACTCAGCGCAAAGGGCATCGCTCTGGCCTGCAACGTGCCTATAATTCCCGGAACTACAGAGCCGCTCAGGGACGGGGACGAAGCGCTCGAAAAAGCCGTCAGCTATGGCTTTCCCATCATTCTCAAGGCGGCTGCCGGCGGCGGCGGACGCGGAATGCGCCGCTGCAACTCGGCGGAGGAGGTCAAGCCAGCCTTCGAACTTGTCAAGGGCGAGGCGAAAAAAGCCTTCGGCAACGACGACATATTCATCGAAAAATTCCTCGTTCAGCCCAAGCACATCGAGGTTCAGATTTTGGCGGACGAGCACGGAAACGTCATGCACCTGGGCGAGCGCGACTGTTCGCTTCAGCGCCGCTATCAGAAGGTTGTTGAGTTTGCTCCGGCTTTCTCTGTAGACAAGGCTGTTCTTGCAAGACTCCACGCCGATGCCGTCAAAATTGCGAAAAGCGTCGGTTACACCAACGCCGGAACCATCGAGTTTTTGGTTGATACCGAAGGCAATCACTACTTTATTGAAATGAATCCGCGCATTCAGGTTGAGCACACCGTAACGGAGGTTGTTACGGGTGTTGACCTGGTTCGCGCGCAGATCCTTATTGCTGAGGGTGAGGGCCTTTCAACGCCGCGGATCGGCCTTGAGAAACAGGAGGACGTAAAGACAAACGGCTACGCGATCCAGTGCCGTGTTACCACGGAAGACCCCTCCAACAACTTTGCTCCCGACTGCGGCAAGATTTCCATGTATAGTTCTGCCGGCGGCTTTGGAGTCAGGCTGGATGGCGGTGCCGCCGCCACCGGTACGGAGATTTCCCCCTACTACGACTCTCTGCTTGTAAAGGTGACCTGCTTTGACAACACCTTCGAGGGCGCCTGTGAGCGTTCACGCCGGGCCATCAACGAAATGGAGATACGCGGCCTGAAAACAAACATCCCCTTCATCACCAACATACTCAACCACCGCGCCTTCCACGAGGGAAAATGCCACACCAAGTTCATTGACGATGCGCCGGAGCTGTTCGAATTCTTCCTGCACCGCGACAGAGCCACGCGTGTTCTCAAGTATATAGCAAACATTCAGGTTTCAAACCCTGATGCAGAGCGAAAGCAGTACAACGTTCCTCGCTTTCCGCAGGCGGCCGCTCCAGCGCACGACGGGCTCAAACAGATGCTCGACGCCCAGGGACCGGACGCTGTAAAAAAGTGGGTGCTGGAACAAAAGAAGCTGCTGGTGACCGACACCACCATGCGCGACGCGCACCAGTCATTGCTCTCCACCAGAGTCCGCACACGCGACATGGCCAAGGGTGCCGAGGGCACAGCCTCAATTTTAAACGACTGCTTCTCCCTTGAAATGTGGGGCGGCGCGACCTTTGACGTGGCATACCGCTTCCTGCACGAATCTCCGTGGGAGCGGCTGGATATGCTGCGCGAGCGCATCCCGAACATTCCCTTCCAGATGCTGCTGCGCGGCGCAAACGCCGTGGGCTACGCCAATTATCCCGACAATGTTATCCGCGCCTTTGTTCAGGAGGCGGCCAAGGGCGGGATTGACGTTTTCCGCGTTTTCGACTCCCTCAACTGGATCCCGGGCATGGAAATTGCCATGGACGAGGTCATAAAGCAGGGTAAGATCTGCGAGGCGACCATCTGCTACACCGGCGATGTAATGGACGATAAAAAGGACAAATATACGCTCCAATACTACGTTGATATGGCCAAGGAGCTGGAACGGCGCGGCGCGCACATGATCTGCATCAAGGATATGTCCGGCCTGCTCAAACCCTATGCGGCGAAAAAGCTGGTAACCGCGCTGAAGAACGAAATCGGCCTGCCCATCCACCTGCACACCCACGACATCAGCGGAAACCAGGTTGCAACGCTGCTGATGGCTGCGGAAGCGGGAGTTGACATAGTTGACACCGCCATTTCATCTATGAGCTCGCTCACGAGCCAGCCCTCCATGAACGCTCTGGTAGCGGCTCTCGAAGGCAATGAGAGAGACACAGGACTCAAACTTGACGAGATACAGAAGCTCACCGATTACTGGGCCGATGTGCGTCTGCGTTACGCGAACTTTGACGGCGGATTGAAATCTCCCGTCACCGACATCTATAAATACGAAATTCCCGGCGGTCAGTACACCAATCTGCAGCCGCAGGTGGTTTCCCTCGGTCTCGGTCAACGCTTTGAGGAAGTCAAGGAAATGTATGCCACCGTCAACATGATGGTCGGCGACATTGTAAAGGTCACCCCCTCCTCCAAGATGGTCGGCGACCTGGCTATCTTCATGGTTCAGAACGATTTGACTCCGGAAAATATTGTTGAGCGCGGCGAATCTCTCACCTTCCCGGATTCTGTTGTATCCTACTTCAAGGGCATGATGGGCCAGCCCGCCTGGGGCTTCCCGAAGGATCTGCAGAAAGTTGTTCTCAAGGGCGAAGAACCCATCACCTGCCGCCCCGGCGAAATTCTGCCGCCGGTTGATTTTGACGCTGTCCGCGAGGAAGTAAAGCGCTTTGTCCCCGATGAAGAGATCAATATGCGCGGCCTGCTCTCCTACTGCATGTACCCGAAGGTATATGAGGAATACCGAAGCCACCGCAAGGAATACGGCTATCTCACCCGCATGGGCAGCCACGTTTTCTTCAACGGCATGGCTCTGGGTGAAACAAATAAAATCAACATTGAAGACGGCAAAACTCTTGTTATCAAGTATATCGGGCTGGGTGACGCAAATGACGACGGCACAAGGAACGTTCAGTTTGAGCTCAACGGAATGCGCCGAGAGGTAGCGGTTCCCGACAAAAACGCTCAGGTAACCGCAAAGCTCATTCCGCTTGCCGACCCGGAGGATAAGAGCCAAATCGGCGCTTCGATCCCGGGCGCAGTTACCAAGGTCGGAATAAAGCCCGGCGACAAGGTGGTTGAAAATCAGGTTATCGCCGTTGTCGAGGCGATGAAGATGGAAACCAGCGTAGTTGCAAGAATGGACGGAACGGTCAGCGAAGTGCTGGTTGCGCCAGGTCAAACAGTGCAGGCAGGCGAACTGCTGGCAACAATAAAATAAGCAATAACGACCTGACTTATTACGTTGTAGCATAAGAAAACAGGAAGAACCATCGGACAAGGTGGTTCTTCCTGTTTTCATTTATTTAGTAGCCCGGCTGTAGAGAATGCCTGTTGTCCGGTAAAAAATATCTAGTATGCCATTTGAATCATAAACAGCAAATACAGGATAACAGGTAACCCTATTGCCGACAGAATGGTGACCGCTGTACATACTTTTTTATCGCTTTTAAGTATAACCAACAATAGCCTATATCCTGAAATTCCGGCTAATCCGCCAAGGCAATTTAAAATAATGTCGTCAATGTCTGATGCTCCAATGGCTAAAACCCCCTGGATAATTTCAGTCAATAAGCTTACCAGAAATACGATCAACAGATTGATCCATACTCTTTTATCTTTTTTGAGAAAAGGCAGATATAGCCCGAGCGGTATAAAAGTAATTATATTGCCGGCCACATTACCAAAGGCGAATCTTTTTACCTCATCAAGGCTTCCGAACAAATACGCTGATATGCTTTTAAAAGGAACCAGATTTATCGACCTGTTTACAATTCTTTGATTGTTAAATAACTCCGAAAGCGAAATCCTTGATAAGAACAATATTTTGATCAGTAAGAGTATATAGAAAACAAAAACAACATATATAAATATTTTTGAAATAAGCTCTCGTTTGTTTGAATAATTATTTTTCATTTGATCCTGCCCATTTTTCATTTGCAAGCCATATGTTTTCTTCGACTACTGACTTTTAGAATATACCACGCTCACTTTTATATTGCAAAATAAAAGTGAATAAGACTACGCAGCAAGCAGGTCCCCGCTTTAAAAAACAATTAAAAAATCGGCAAGGTTTTATCCTCGCCGATTCTTAAAAGCAAATGTTTTTCTGTGTCACTTTGCCCGTAATGCAGGTCTTTTACTATTCTTCTGTTTTCGCTTCAACAGTTTTTACGTTGGCAAAAACCTTGGCGATGTCCATCTCTTCATAGTCCTTGGAAGGCTCTACTTTTGCATCATTCATCCAGCCCTCAGCCAGAGCGGAAAAGCGCTCGTTTGCCACCATAAACGCAAGAGTGTAAGCCTCCTCCGCGGTGCTGCCAAATTCAACAACGGCAGTTGCTTTCAGCGGCAATCTTAAGATGATATGATAGCCGTAGCTCGACTCGACGATGCCGGATACTTCGTTCTCTCCCAACTCCTGCGCGGCAGTCTCATACTCGGCAACAAAGCTGCCGTCGGGCAATTTGGTGTATCCGTCTGTATAGATAGCCATGCCGGTATCCTCGCCGTGCTCTGCCATCATCTCGTCAAAGCGGGCTTCCAGCGCGGCGGGGTCGGTAATACCCTGCAGCTCTGCCAAAAGCGTCTCGGCAGCAGCCTTTTTCTCGGCTATTACGTCATCCGCCAGGGGAATCTTGTTTTGCGAGTCGGAATCGTCAACCGTTTTCAAAAGCAGATGCTTTGTGCGGTAATAGCCCTCGTCCGCGGCATCTTCCAGAACCTCCTCCTCGGTGAGCTTCTCACCCTTTTCGCCGAACATCTCCCGCATCAGCGCGGTGTAGAGCATATTGACACTATTGATGTGGTCATATACCTCTTTCGTCAGGAAAACACCCTCAAGATATTCGATAAACTTGGCTTCATCTCCCTGACCATAGCTGTCAACATTTGACTGCCACACAGCGTCGAGCTGAGCCTGATCATCAGCCGAAAGTGAAACGCCCATTTCCTTGGCCTTGCTCTCAATGGAGCAATAGCTCTTTATTGTTTCGAGAGTCGAGTTGACAACATACTCGCGGTAGGTCTGCGAATTGTCGAAAAGCGAGGCCGCGTCCCAGTCCGTTATGCCGCCGGCATAAGCGTCGATCTGGCTCACAATATTGTAATACCAGTAGAACAGCTCACTCCAGGTGATATCTATGCCGTTTACAGTGAGCATAAGCTGGTCCGGTTTGTAAGTCGCATAAACCGGCGCATAGTCCTTTACCGCAGTTTCTGTTCCGGCAGCGGTCTCTTCTGTTTCCTGTGTTTCGTCCGAGTAGCTGCGCAGCTCGCTGCTTTGGCAGCCTGCAAACAGCCCCAGACATAAAACCATCGCAAGGACAAGAGCTATTGTCTTTTTTTTCATTCGTTTCTCCTAATCTGCTTTTTGCTAACAGTCGTCAAAATCCCGACAACCGCCATATTGCATTATTATCGGATATTAACATTAATTTTACCCAAGAGCAAGACGCATTTTGTAAACATTATGTTTCCGTGCCGCGCCCGGCCTCTTGCATCTGCGCTGCCTTGAAGTCGCGCACAAAGCCCCGCGCCGTCTCAATTATCTGCTTATTTGAGCGAAGTCTGAGGCTGAGACAGGGCTTTGCCTGCGGCTCAACCTTCACCCTGCCCTTGTACTCAGGCTGCCCGTACAGGGCAGAAACGATCTCCATGTCGAAGTCAGAGAGCGTGAAGCGCAGATAGCCCGACTTCTGCGAAATCTCTCTAATTCCGGCGCTCTGCGCCTCTCCTCGAAGCAACGCAACGTGTATCAGCGCGTTGACGGGCGGCGGCGGGTCCCCGAAGCGGTCGATCAGCTCGTCTGTGAGGTCGTCTGCCTCCTCCTCCGTTCGGATCAGGGCGATTCTGCGGTAGAGATCCATGCGCTGCTCGCTGCTTTCAACATATTTGTCCGGAATGTTGGCGGAGACGGATAAATCGGCGCTGCATTCCGTGTGTACCCTCGGTTTTTCACCCTTTTCCTCCAGCACCGCTTCTTCTAATAGTTTGAGGTACATGTCATAACCGACATCGATGAGATGACCGCTCTGCTCCGCTCCGAGAAGATTTCCCGCGCCGCGTATCTCAAGGTCGCGCATTGCGATTTTGAAGCCGGAGTTGAACTCCGCAAATTCCCGTATAGCGGACAGTCTCTTTTCGGCAACCTCGGTCAACACCTTGTCTTTCTTGAAGGTGAGGTAGGCGCTTGCCCTTCTCGATGAGCGCCCGACGCGGCCCCTGAGCTGGTGGAGCTGCGCCAGCCCGAGCTTGTCCGCATCCTCGATGATAAGAGTGTTCACGTTGGGAATGTCAATGCCCGTTTCGATGATGGTTGTGCACACCAAAACCTGCGTTTCTCCCGAAACCACACTCTCCATCGCCGAGGAGAGCATTTCCTCGTCCATCTGTCCGTGGGCAACTGAAACAGTTCCGTCCTCCAGCATTTTGGCCAGCTTCGAGGCCGTTCTCTCAATGCTCTCAATCCTGTTGTGGACATAGTAGACCTGCCCGCCGCGAAGGATTTCTCTCCTGATGGCGTCGCAGACAATTGACGGATCGTGCTCCATAACATAGGTCTGAACGGGTTGCCTGTCCTGCGGCGGCTCCTCAATCGTTGACATGTCGCGCAGTCCTGAAAGTGCCATATTCAGTGTTCTCGGAATCGGAGTTGCGGAAAGGGTAAGGCAGTCTACCTGACGGCTCATTTCCTTTAGCCGCTCCTTGTGTGACACCCCGAAGCGCTGCTCCTCGTCCACGACCAGCAAGCCAAGCTCCTTAAAAACAATGTCCTTTTGCAGCAGGCGGTGCGTTCCGATTACAAGGTCCGTTTTGCCTGTTTTGAGGTTTTCAAGTGTTTTCCTCACCTGGGCAGGCGTGCGGTAGCGGTTGAGAATTTCGATTTCCACCGGAAATCCGTAAAATCGCTGGATCGCCGTCTGATAGTGCTGCTGCGCCAAAACTGTTGTCGGAACAAGTATAGCGGCCTGTTTTCCGTCCAGCACGCACTTCATAACAGCGCGCAGGGCAACCTCGGTTTTGCCGTAGCCCACATCGCCGCAGAGAAGCCTGTCCATCGGCAGCTCTTTTTCCATGTCTCCCTTGATTTCGATGATACTGCGAAGCTGGTCATCCGTTTCGACATAGCCGAAGTTTTCCTCAAACTCCGTTTGCCACGGGCTGTCCGGCGCGAAGGCGTGGCCCTTTTGCCGCTGCCTCTCGGCATAAAGCCCGATAAGGCCTTTTGCAAGGTCCTTCGCCGCGGCCTTCGCGCGGCTTTTAGCGCGGTTCCAGTCCGTGCCGCCCAGCTTTGAGAGCTTGATCGGGCGATCCTCACCTCCGCCGATATATTTGGACACCAAATCCAGCTGTGTCGCGGGGACATACAGACTGTCAGTACCCGCATAGCAGATTTTTATATAGTCCTTGTCTATGCCGTCCACCGGCATTTTGAAAATACCCGCAAAGCGGCCGATCCCATGGTATTCGTGAACGACCAAATCGCCCACGGACAGGTCTGAATAGCTCTCGATCCCCTGACGGTCTCTGAGGGATTTTTTCTTTTTTCCCCTGCGGAGCCCGCCGGAAATTATCTGCGTGTCAGTCAGAACGGCAAGCTCCGCATCAGGAAATTCAAAGCCTGTTGTGAGCGAGCCGACGGAAACAAGACAGCTTCCCTGCGCAGGAAGCTCTTTTAGCTGTGTGTCCAGCGAGGTGCTTATTCCGGCGGCAACAAGCCTGTCGCAGAGCATCTGGGCCCGGCGCTTGTCCGCAGCCAGAACTACTGTTCTGAACTTTCTGCCCGCATAGTGGCGAACATCTTCAATCGCGGTTTCCGCGCTGCCGCCATAGGAGGGCAGCTGCTTGACAAGCGCGGAAATAAGACTTTTCGGCTCAAGCGGATAGCGGCTTTGGGTGAAGCTCTCCGCCATTATCACGGCATAGTCGTTCAGCTTGCCGGCAGCCATTTCCCACGGAAGGAAGTAGTGCGCGGTTTTGCCGTAGATAAGGCCGCTTTCTATAAGTAGGCTTAAATCCTGGGCGTGCTGCTTGAAAAACGCTCCCGCGGCGTCTGCGATCTTGAGCGGAGCGTCCAGAAAAACCAGAGCATCCCCGGGTATGTAATCTATCGCCGTCGTAAAGTCTGGAAAAATCAGCTCTGCATATCTGTCCGCCGCGGCGAGAGACATGTTTTCCGACAGTTTTTCGGCATCCTCCCGGAGAGTTTCCGCCAGCTTTGTCTGTCCGCGCTTTTCCGCGTTCTTAATTATCGCCCACAGCTTTTCGGGAAGAACTTCGCCCTCTCCCAAGTTTGGCAAAACCTCTCGGGCGGGCAGAATTTCACAGGATTTCAGCGGCTCCGTCCTGCGTTGACTGTCCGTGTCGAAAAAGCCCATGGAGTCAATTTCGTCTCCCCAGAATTCACAGCGCACCGGATAGTCATACGCCGGTGAAAAGAAATCCAGTATTCCGCCCCTGCGTGAAAATTGCCCGTGGCCCTCCACCTGCGGCGCGCGTGTATACCCGCAGTTAATCAGGGCCTCCTCCGCTTGCTCAGGAGGGAAGCTGCCGCCGTCCCGAAGCTCTACTGCCGCCGTTTTTAATGCGGCGGGGGGAAGTGTTCGCTGAATAAGTCCTGAGGCCGTGCACACGGTGACAGGCGATTTTCCGGAAGCAAGCTCAAAAAGGGTGCGTAGCCGCGCCTGCTCGCTCTCGCGGGAAACGCCGTCCGCCCCGTAGAAGTTAAAATCTCTCGCGCACAGAAGGTTTGCACGCTCTCCTAAAAACAACTCAAGATCGCGTTTTATGCGGCTTGCTGCCGTCTCGTCAGGGCAGACAATGAAAACCGGTCTGCCGGTTTCCAGACGCATTGCCGCGGCAAGGTTCGACCTCACCGTCTCGTTCGGCCCGATAATCAGGGCAGGCAAACTGCCCCCTTCCACGTACTGCGGGAGGAGGCCCAGGTTTTTGTCGGTAAAGATCGCTTTTGTTAAGGTTTGCATATTGCTCTCATAAAAGGTATTGGGGAACGCCGCTCTCAGCCAAAAACTCCCCCGCCTAATACTACCGCAAAATTTTGTCGAAAGCAAGCAATTATGCTTGAAAGGAGTATATACATTATTAATATTATATATAATATTTCTATTGTGCTTGTGGTAAAAATTTGATATAATTAGTTAGTTGTTGCAAAAACAAAAACGTCTTTCCAAAAGGAGAGCCTTTTCATGAATTCACTTCAAGATATTTGGGGCGCCGTGATGGACAGCCTGTCTGATGAACTGACGAGCACCTCCATCAGCACATGGTTTTCCGACTGCCGGCCTGTTGAAATTACCAAGAGCACTCTGGTCATCCACACTTCAACCGATTTTAAGCGCAACATCATCTCACAGCGCTTTTCCCCGACCATTGTCACCACTCTTTCGGAGCTTTTTTCCTCCCCCTTTGAGCTTCTCATTCTTGCCGGGGACGAAATTGACGACTACGAGGTCAGCGATGAACCGGACGACTCCCCCCCTGAAATAGCGGGTTATACTTTCAACCGCTTTGTTGTAGGAAACTCCAACAAATTTGCACACGCTGCCGCCATTGCCGTTGCCGAGAACCCGGGAAAGGCCTATAACCCTCTTTTCATCTACGGCAACTCCGGCCTTGGTAAAACGCATCTTCTGCTCGCAATCGGTCAGCGCATCCATGAGGCGGACCACTCCACAAAGGTGCTGTATGTCAAGGGTGACGAGTTCACAAACCAGATGGTTCAGTCCATTCAGGCAGGAACAGCGGAGGACTTCCGCAAAAAATACAGAAATGTCGATCTTTTTCTTGTAGACGATATTCAGTTTATTGCCGGAAAGCAGCAGACGCAGGAAGAATTCTTCCACACCTTCAACAACATTTACGAAGCCGGGCATCAGATCGTTATTACCTCGGACCGCCCCCCTCTGGAGATGACAAAGCTGGACGATCGTCTTCGCACCCGCTTTGAAGGCGGCCTGATGGCCGACATCCAGCCGCCGGACGTTGAAACGCGCATGGCGATTATCCGCAACAAGGCAGCACAGCTCGGCATGTCCCTGCCGGACGAGGTAGTCGAATATATCGCAGATGAAATAAAATCCAATATCCGGCAAATAGAGGGCGTCGTTAAAAGGCTCACGGCATATAATTCCATCTTGAACGACGAGGTGGATGTCGCCGCTGCAAAGCGGGCCGTTAAGGACATTATCCGCATCGGGGCATATGTTCCCACTCCGGATGTTATCATCGAGGAAACCGCCCGCTACTATTCCCTGACTACAGAGGATCTTCGCGGTCAGCGCCGTTCAAAAAACACAGCTCTCGCCCGCCAGGTTTCAATGTATCTGATGCGCAGTCTTACAAACCTCTCCCTCAAGGATATCGGCGAGCAGTATGAGGACCGCAACCACTCAACAGTTCTCAGTTCTATCCGGAAGGTAGAGGAGCAGCTTGAACGGGATCCGCAGATGGGAATTACAGTGCGTGATATTACGAGCAACATAAACACAACACACGGTCAGTAACTTTTCAACAATGATATTTACATTTTTTATAACAGCCTGTTGAAATATGTTTAAAACTGAAGCTCAAAAAATTTCTCAACACCCTGCTGTAAAAACCCATCAGCCTTTGAACATTTTTCTAAACAGTATGTATTCAGTAATTCCAAAGTCTCTAACCACTTTTCAACAAATTTTTTTACTAATACTACCACTACTATCTTAATATACTATCTATCTTTCTATCTGACTTATATAAAGCAAAAAATGTGGGAGGAAACCAATATGAAATTCACCTGTGAAAAATACTTACTTCAGACAGCAGTAGCCACAACATCCCGGGCTGCGGCTACAAAAAGCCCTAATGTCGCTCTTGAGGGTCTGCTTATTGAAGCGGCAAGCAGCGTCAAGATTACGGGCTACGACCTTGTAAAGGGAATCTATACAAAGTTCGCCGCCGATATTTCAGAGCCCGGCTCTGTCATACTCTCCGCAAGACTTTTTGACAGTATCATAAGAAGCCTGCCGGAGGAAATCGTAACAATCTCCAGTGATGAAAACAATATGACCCGTATAGTTTGCGGAAATGCGGACTTTTCAATAATGGGAACAGACGCGGAAAACTATCCGGAGCTGCCTGCTGTAGAGCAGCAGAAGTCTGTTTCTATTCCGCAAAAAATAATGAAGGAAATGATAAACCAGACTATTTTTGCGGTTTCAGACAATGAGTCCAGGCCGGTGTACACAGGAGCACTGTTCGACATTAACAGCAACCGGCTGACAGTTATTTCTGTCGATGGGTACCGCCTTGCCATGCGCCGTGAAAAGCTGGAGGCCTCCGACATGCCGGATTGCAGTTTCATAGTTCCCGGCACAGCACTGCAGGATCTGGAAAAAATGTGCGGGGATGTGGACGAGGCGGTTACAATCGTTCTGGGAGCAAAGCACATTTCTTTCTCAGTGGGCAACTATGTTCTCATAACCCGCCGCCTGGAGGGTGAATTTCTCGACTATAAAAAAGCAATTCCGACAGAGTTTAACCACAAGCTCAAAATCAACCGCAGCGAGCTGCATCGCGCGGTTGACCGCGTGTCACTCATTATAGACGACAGAATAAAAAACCCTCTGCGCTGTGTTTTCGGCGATGGAAAGCTGAGTATGTACTGCGTAACCGCGCTTGGTAAGGGCGAAGATATCTGCAAATTTATTGGCGATGGCGGAAACATGGAAATTGGATTTAATAACCGTTATCTTCTGGATGCGCTCAAGGCCGCCCCTGCGGAAGAGTTGCTGTTCTGCCTTAACACGGGAGCTTCCCCCTGTGTAATCATCCCGGACGATGGCAGCGATAAATTCCTATACATGATTTTGCCGGTCAGGCTGAAGGCGTAAACTATGGCACAGGAAGCTGAAACAATACAGATAAACACCGAATTTATCCGGCTGGACGCCCTGCTGAAGTTTGCGTCTGTGGTAAGCTCCGGAGGTGAGGGAAAAGCCCTCATTCAGGAGGGCTTGGTGCGGGTAAATGATGAAATATGCACTATGCGGGGCAAGAAGCTCCGCCATGGAGACAAGGTGAGCGCCCTAGGGCAAACTCTGCTCGTGCAGGGTGCGGATATAAAAAATGAGAGTTGACAGCGTTCGATTGGAGAATTTTCGCAATTACAGAGAGCAGGTTGTAGAGTTTTCTCCTGATATTAACGTTATTTCCGGCGCAAATGCCCAGGGAAAAACAAATCTGCTCGAGAGCATTTTTCTGCTCAGCAGCGGCCACGGCTTTCGAACGCGCAGCGACAACGAGCTGGTATCATTTTCCGCGGAAAGCTCGCGGGTGACCGGCGAAATTTTTTCACACGACCGCCGGCAAACGCTGGATATCCGTTTTGGCAACGGCTCAAAGAAGCAGATTTTCTGCAACGGTGTGCGCCTGAACGCGTCAGAGCTCTCAGAAACACTTCGTGTGGTTCTCTTTTGCCCGGATGATCTGAACATGATCAAGGACGGGGCAAAAGAGCGCCGCCGTTTTTTGGATATTGCCGTATCACAGCTGCGGCCCAATTACGGCAAACTGATCAGTGAATATGCCAAGTTGTACGAGCACAAGCGCCGCATTTTGAACGACTGGCGCGAGAAACCCTCCCTGCTTGACGCGCTGGACGAATTTTCCGACAGTCTCAACCGCTGCTCCGCCCGGATAATCCGCTACCGCGCCGCATATGCCAAGCGGCTTGTCAGTGCCGCAGCGCCCATCCACGGCGAGTTTTCCGGAAGCGGCGAACGGCTTGATATTGCTTATAAAACCGTCAGCACGGTAGATGACCCCTTTGCCGATGCCGGCCGGATATACGGGCAGATATGCGAGCATCAGGCGGCGCACCGCGAAGCCGAGCTTGCCTCCGGAAACGTGCTGACCGGCATACACAAGGACGACCTTGAAATTGAAATAAACGGAGTGAACGCTAGGCTGTTTGCCTCTCAGGGCCAGACCAGGACCGCAGCCCTGTCATTAAAAATGGCCGAGCGCGAGATATCCTGTGAGGATACCGGAGAGAATCCGGTTCTCCTTTTAGACGATGTTTTGAGCGAGCTGGACTCCCGGCGGCAGGAATATGTGCTCAATCGAATTGGCGGCGGGCAGACGCTTATAACCTGCTGCGAGGACGAGCAGATAAAAAAGCGAACCGGCGGCAGGGTGCTGATGGTTCAGGACGGGAGGATAAGCGCCGGTGAATGAGCTGCGCCGTGTGCCTCGTACTCTTGCTGTTTGTAGACCTGTGCACAAGGAAGACCCCGCCGTGAATTTCGTACGCTTGCACTAAATTAACCAACAATCCGAGGAATAAAAGATGTATCTTCATTTGGGAAAAAACGTAGTTGTGGCGAAGAAGGACGTAATAATGGTTTGCGACCTTGACAACGCCTCATATTCACATATAACCCGGGCGTATTTATCCGCCGCGGAGAAGGCGGGACAAGTCATGAACGTGTGCGATGACCTGCCCAAATCCTTTGTGGTGTGCTCGAAGCCCGAGGGAGGACAGGAGCTTTACCTGTCGCAGCTTGCCTCCTCCACTCTGCTCAAGCGGGCGGAAACTATCAGTTTGGAATAACAAAACAAGGAATATCAGCAGTAAAATCGGAAGGAAGAATCAAATGTCTGACATTACGGGAAAGATCATAGAAGAATATGACGCATCACAAATCCAGGTACTTGAAGGCTTGGAGGCCGTCCGGCTGCGTCCGGGTATGTATATCGGCTCAACCTCCACCAGCGGTCTTCACCATCTGGTTTATGAAATTGTGGACAACGCCATTGACGAGGCTCTGGCGGGCTACTGCTCGAAGATAGAGGTTGTTATCGAGGAGGGCGACGTTATCCGCGTTACGGACAACGGCCGCGGCATCCCCATCGACATTCAGGGACAGACAGGCCGTCCCGCTGTTGAAACGGTTTATACCGTTCTGCATGCCGGCGGCAAGTTCGGCGGCGGGGGATATAAGGTCTCCGGCGGTCTTCACGGTGTGGGCGCGTCAGTTGTTAACGCTCTTTCCGAGTGGCTGGAGGTCGATGTCCATAAAGACGGAAAAATCCACCGCATCGTTTTTTCACGCGGCGATATTACAAGTGAGCTGACCGTGGTGGGCGAAACCGACAGAACGGGCACTACTGTTCGCTTCAAACCGGACAGCACAATGTTCGACGAAACGGTTTACGACTATGAAACACTGCATATCCGCATGCGCGAGCAGGCTTTTTTGAACGCAGGTCTGCACATTTCGACCGAGGATATGCGTCCCGGCAAAGAGCAGCGCGACGAGATGTATTACGAGGGCGGAATCCGCGAGTTTGTCAGTTATATTAACCGCAACAAAACCCCTCTCCACGACGATGTAATTTACGTTCGCGGCGACAAGGAGGACTCTGAGGCGGAGATCGCCCTTCAATATAACGACAGCTACAACGAGATTTTAGTCTCGTTCGCCAACAACATCCACACTCCCGAGGGCGGCATGCACGAAACCGGGTTTAAGGCCGCTCTGACAAGGGTTTTGAACGCTTACGGCAGAAAGACAGGACTTCTCAAGGAGGGCGAGAGCCTCTCCGGCGAAGACTGCCGCGAGGGCTTGACGGCGATAATCAGCGTTAAGCTGGTCAATCCCCAGTTTGAGGGCCAGACAAAAGCCAAACTGGGCAACTCCGACATGCGCACGCTGGTCGATTCCGTTATGCAGGACAAGCTGGAGCAGTTTTTAGAGGAGAATCCCGCCGTCGGCAGGGCTATTCTCGAAAAGGCGCTTACTGCCAACCGCGCAAGGGAAGCCGCCAGAAAAGCAAGAGAGAGCATTCGCCGCAAGAACGCGCTTGAGGGCTCAACCCTCCCCGGTAAGCTGCGCGACTGCAACGAGCGTGACCCTTCGCTCACCGAGCTTTATATCGTTGAGGGAGACTCCGCGGGAGGCTCCGCCACAAGCGGAAGGGACAGCCGTTTTCAGGCCATTCTGCCGCTTTGGGGCAAGATGCTCAACGTCGAAAAGGCCAGAGCCGACAAGGTTTACGGCAATGACAAGCTCATGCCTGTTATCACCGCGCTGGGCGCGGGAATCGGCGAGGAGTTCGATGTTTCGAAGCTGCGCTATCACAAGGTTGTTATCATGGCGGACGCGGACGTTGACGGAAGTCATATCCGCACGCTGCTTCTGACCTTCTTCTTCCGCTTCATGCGTCCGCTGATTGACCACGGCTATGTTTACGCCGCAATGCCGCCGCTGTTTAATCTCAAGCGCGGCAAGGAGATCCGCTATGCCTTTGACGAGAAGGACAGAGACATTATTGCCGCAGAGATGCGCGGGCCGGAAGGCAAGGGCAAGGTTGACATCAGCCGCAACAAGGGTCTTGGTGAAATGGACCCCCACGAGCTGTGGGACACGACCATGAATCCGGAAACACGCACTCTAAAGCAAATAACAATGGACGACGCCGTCCGCGCGGACGAGATTTTCACCATCCTCATGGGCGAGAAGGTGGAGCCGCGCAAGGAATTTATCGAAGCCAACGCAAAATACGTTGTCAATCTTGACATTTAAGGAGGTGCTGTTTCTATGGCCAAGGATTATAAGCCCGAGGATATAATGTATCCGGATCAAAAGATTATTCACACAGAGCTGGTCAGCGAGATGCAGACCTCTTATATCGACTACGCCATGAGCGTAATCGTCGGCCGCGCCCTGCCGGACGTTCGCGACGGCCTCAAGCCGGTTCACAGGCGCATACTGTACGCAATGTATGAGGACAATCTCACCAGCGACAAGCCCTTTAAGAAATCCGCCACCTGTGTCGGCGACGTTCTGGGACGTTATCACCCGCACGGTGACCAGAGCGTATACGACGCATTGGTGCGTCTTGCGCAGGACTTTTCCATGCGCTATATGCTCGTTGACGGACACGGCAACTTCGGTTCCGTGGACGGCGACCCCCCGGCGGCTTACCGCTACACCGAGGCTAGAATGTCGAAAATATGCGACGAGATGCTTCGCGACATCGAAAAGGACACAGTCAACTGGGATCCCAACTTTGACGAGACAAGAAAAGAGCCCAGAGTTCTGCCTTCACGCTTCCCGAACCTGCTGGTAAACGGCTCCTCGGGAATCGCGGTCGGCATGGCTACAAATATTCCGCCCCACAACCTTACAGAGGTAATAGGCGCCTGCATCTGCATTCTGGATAACCCCGAGGCGGAGCTGAGCGACCTGATGGAGCATGTAAAAGGGCCGGACTTCCCCACAAGGGGAATAATAATGGGCAGAAGCGGCATTCGCTCAGCTTACGCAACGGGACGCGGGCGTGTTGTAGTCCGCGCAAGGGCGGAGATGGAGGAATACGCTAACGACCGAATCCGTATCATCGTTAACGAGCTGCCATATCAGGTGAACAAGCGCACATTGATTGAAAATATTGCCGAGCAGGTTCGTGAAAAGCGTTTAGAGGGGATCTCCGGTCTGCGCGATGAGTCCGACCGCAACGGTATGCGCATAGTGATTGAGCTCAAGCGGGACGCGAACCCGCAGGTGGTTTTGAACCGGCTTTACACCCAAACACAGCTGCAAAGCTCCTTTGCGGTTAACACTCTGGCATTGATCAACAACCAGAGCCAGCCGAAAATCCTGACGCTGCGCATGATTCTGGACGAATACCTCGCCTTCCAGAGAGAAATTATAGTACGGCGCACCGAGTACGACCGCCGCAAGGCGATGGAGCGGGCGCATCTGCTGCAGGGTCTTATAATCGCTCAGGACAATATTGACGAAGTTATCAAAATAATCCGCGAGAGCTATGACGACGCCAAAGAGCGTCTGATGAGCCGTTTCGAGCTTGACGATATCCAGGCACAGGCGATTCTGGACATGCGTCTGAAAGCGTTGCAGGGCCTTGACCGCGAGAAGCTGGAGAACGAATACAAGGAGCTTCAGGACAAGATCGCCTACTTTGACGAACTGCTTGCCAGCGAGGAAAAACTCACCGCGCTTCTTAAAACCGAGCTCACAGAGATTCGGGACAAGTTCGGTGATGAGCGCCGCACAGAGATTCAGGACGTTGAGGACGAGATAGATATTGAAGACCTCATCGACGAGGAGGAATGTGTTTACACCCTCACCAACAACGGCTACATCAAGCGTGTTGCCGCCTCGGTTTACAGCGCCCAGCGCCGCGGAGGACGCGGCCGCCGAGCAATGTCCACGCGTGAGGAGGATTTTGTAAACACCGTTTTCACAGCCTCGACCCACGACTATATCCTGTTCTTTACCGACAAGGGCAGGGTCTACCGCAAGAAGGGATATCAGGTTCCTGAGGCCGGCCCCGCCGCCAAGGGCACCAACATCATTAACCTCTTGCCTATTGAAAGCGGTGAGAGAGTCAACGCCATGATACACCTGCGTGAGCTGAGCGCCGACCGCTTCCTTGTGATGATAACGCGCGACGGAACGGTCAAGCGCCTGCGTGCGGACGCCCTGAAGAATATCAGAAGCGTCGGCATCCGCGCCTTGCGTCTGGACGAGGGTGATGAGCTTATTTCCGTAAGGGAAACCGACGGTGAGCAGAACATCCTGATCGCAACGCATGACGGCATGGCCATCTGCTTCAATGAAAACGATGTTCGGCCTATGGGTCGTGACGCCACCGGCGTTCGCGGCATTCGCCTTCGCAAGGGCGACTACTGCGTTGGCGCGGCGAGAGCGCGCGAGGGCGGCAAGCTCCTTTCCGTCACGGAAAAGGGCTACGGCAAGAGAACTGAGCTTGAAGAATACCTGCGCGGTGGTGACGGAACGCCGCAAAAGCGCGGAGGTATGGGTCTGAAAAACTATAACTGCACTGAAAAAACAGGTAAGATTGCGGATATCAAGGTGGTTGACGACCTGGATGATATTCTTGTTGTTTCAGATGACGGCACCATTATCCGCATGCCTGTGGAAGGTATTTCCGTTCTCAGCCGCTCGACTCAGGGCGTGCGTCTGATGCGTCTTGGCGATGACACCAGAGTTATTTCCATCGCGCGAACCGACAAAGAAGAGGCAGATGCCGAGGCAGACGAGGATTTTAGCGGCGAAGCTCTGGACGGCGGGGAAACCGTTTCCGAGGAATAAAGCCTTCTGCAAACGACTAAACTAATGTATTCTCAACTTTTGCGATTGGAGAAAACGCATGAAAAGGACAAAGATTTCAGCAATTTACAGTGGTGCGGCGGCCTATACCGCCGAAGAGATAACGGTTTGCGGGTGGGTCCGTACCCTGCGCGACATGAAGAACTTCGCCTTCATCGAGCTAAACGACGGTAGCTGTCAAAAGAGCCTGCAGGTCGTTTTCGAGAAGGACGGACTTTCAAACTTTGACGAAATTGCCCGCCAGAACGTAGGTGCCGCGCTCATCGTCCGGGGAAGGCTAAGCCTTACCCCGGAGGCAAAGCAGCCCTTTGAGCTGAAGGCGGGAACGATTGAGGTCGAGGGCGTTTCCGCGCCGGAATACCCCCTGCAGAAAAAGCGCCATAGCGTGGAATATCTGCGCACAATCGCACATTTACGACCCAGAACCAACCTTTTTTCCGCAGTGTTTCGCGTTCGAAGCGTAACCGCGGCGGCGATTCACGAGTTTTTCCAGCAAAACGGTTTTGTCTATGTCCACACACCCATCATTACCGGCAGCGACGCCGAGGGCGCGGGCGAAATGTTCAGAGTTACCACGCTTGATTTGGATAATCTCCCCCGAACCGAAGACGGCAAGGTCGATTCCGGCGAGGACTTTTTTGGAAAGGCGACCAGCCTCACCGTTTCAGGTCAGCTCAACGCCGAAAACTTTGCGATGGCCTTCGGCGATGTGTACACCTTCGGACCCACCTTCCGTGCGGAAAACTCCAACACCCAGCGCCATGCCGCAGAGTTCTGGATGATTGAGCCGGAGATGGCCTTTGCCGACCTGACCGACTACATGGACAACGCCGAGGAAATGATTAAATACGTCATCGGCGAGGTTCTGAAGAGATGTCCGCAGGAAATGGAGTTTTTCAACAGCTTCATTGATACCGGACTATTGGAGCGTCTTGATTTAGTCGCAAATTCCGATTTTGGCAGAATCACCTACACTGAGGCCGTGGAGCTTCTCGAAAAGCATAAGGACGAGTTTGAATACCCCGTGTATTGGGGATGCGACCTGCAGACCGAGCACGAGCGTTATTTGACGGAGAAGATATTCAAGAAACCGATTTTTGTTACAAACTATCCAAAAGAGATAAAGGCCTTTTACATGCGCCTGGACGACGGCGAAAAGACTGTAGCCGCGGCGGACTGTCTTGTGCCCGGAGTGGGCGAGATAATCGGCGGTTCCCAGCGCGAGGAGCGTCTGGAAGTTCTCGAGAAACGCATGACGGAATTGAACCTTGATCCCAAGGACTACTGGTGGTACCTCGACCTCCGGCGTTACGGAAGCTGTCGTCACGCAGGCTACGGAATGGGTTTCGAACGTCTCATAATGTATCTCACGGGGATTTCAAACATCCGTGATGTTCTGCCTCACCCGAGAACCGTGGGCTCTGCGGATTTCTAATCTAAAATTAAGTCTGGATCAGAAATGCGATATAACTTTGAGCGGGGCTTTGCCCCCTCGGGCTCCCTCTACAGGGAACGAAGGGTTTTATGAAAAAAGTTATCATCTACACCGACGGCGCCTGTTCCGGAAATCCCGGCCCGGGCGGTTGGGGCGCGATATTGAAATACGGACAAACGCAAAAGGAACTGTCAGGCGGAGAGAGAGAGACTACCAACAACCGCATGGAACTCATGGGCGCTATCTCCGCGCTCGAAGCTCTGAAAGAGCCCTGTGCCGTGGATTTATTTACCGACTCCCAGTACATTGCAAAGGCAATAAATGAAGGCTGGCTGGTTTCCTGGAAGGCGAAAAACTGGAAGCGCAAGGGCGGCGAGCTAAAAAACATTGACCTCTGGCAAAGACTGGATGCTCTGCTGGCAACCCACAAAGTGACTTTTCACTGGGTAAAGGGCCACGCAGACAACGAATTTAACAACCGTTGTGACGAGCTTGCAGTCTGGCAGCGAGACAAATTTGCAAAATGAAGAGCAAGAGGCCAAAGGGAAAATCCCTTTGGCCTCTGCTTATTTTTGTGATAAACTCACACAGTTTTTCAATTTACGAGCTGCATGAACCGCCCTTTGCCATGTCGCAATCGCAACCGCCTGCAATGTCGGTCTGGATCCGATGCTCCATAATCACTACGTTGCGCCACATACCGAAGCGGTCCTTGCCTAGGCGTTCCCTGTAGCCGACTTTGCGGAAGCCGCACTTTTCATGGAGCCTGATACTGGCGAGATTTTCCTCAAAAATTGCCGATTGCAGTGACCAGAAGCCGCATTTTTCCGACTCCACTATCAGGGCTGTCAGCAAGGTTTCGCCAACATTGCTTTGGCGGTGGTCGGCATCGATATAAATACTCAGTTCCGCCACGCCAGCATAGCACTCCCTCGGAGAATAGGGAAGAAGCGCCGCCCAGCCGACAACGGAGTAATCGACCTCGGCTACCAGACGGCAGGAGGCAAGATGAGCAGCGTCCCACAGCTCATATGAGGGGCAGGACGTTTCAAAGGTAGCCATATTGGTTTGAATGCCCTGAAAATATATTTCGATAACTTCGCCCCAGTCATCCTGCTCCATCGGTCTGATTTTAATATCCATAATGCCTCCTGTAAAGGTCAAGTCGTTTTTTCATATCTCTCTAAACACAATATTACCCCAGTAGATGTAAACAGGCAAGCAAAATGTGGGGAACAAAGAAAAGAGGAAACTACAAAAGCAGTTTCCTCTAAGTATGTTGGCATCGACCTATTTTCCCGGTCCGTCTCCAGACAAGTATCTTCGGCACGGGTGAGCTTAACTTCCGTGTTCGGAATGGGAACGGGTGGACCCTCACCGTTAAAAACACCAACTAGTAAATGGCCATAGCCATATAC
>JAVBMI010000019.1:0-70273 GCA_031552685.1 Oscillospiraceae bacterium | reverse complement strand
CCCCGGCAGGGACTGGCCTTTCATCTTTCTGAATAGAAATATATTTCAATTTTTTGTTAATTCGCCTAACTGGCGAGGGGCATGATTTTTCCGCCCACCAGGCGGGGACGATGGTTTTCCGCCCACCGGGCGGAGGGCCCTCGCCGGGCAGGCGTGCTACCCGCACAGGGCATAAGAGGTCTTTTCTTTTTCAAAAAGAAAAGACCTCTTATGAATCTCCAAAAGAAAATTGGTGCACTTCCGCAAATGCATGCAAACCATCCGCTCGCTTACTGCCTCACGTGCCACCGGGCAGGTTACCACTGCGCCCCTGAATCGCTTGCTGCAGTTGGTGCGGAAGAAAACTTGTTGCCCGTTGCTTTATGTAGCCGCGCTCCGAAGGCAGCGGCGTTCCTGTCCGCGGAGCGGCACGTGAGGACAGAGCGAAGCGTTTATTTAGGGGTTTCCAAAGGGTTCTCCCTTTGGGTCTCTTTTCTTTGGAGTGAAGAGGGATTTCTTTTCTTGCGAGAAAAGAAACCTCTCTTCAAGGGGTCGGCTGGGAGCGAAGCTCCCGCGGCCGCCAAACCTTGGACGCTTGGAATGTGTATTTGTTTGGAATAATATAATATTTTATTCTTGACATTATTGTGTGTCACACAGTATAATGCAGCTGAGGTGAATAATATGTCTGAGCAGGAACTACAGCAAAGTTTGATTACAGAGCTTCGCCGCGGGAGTCTGACCATTGTGGTGCTCGGCGCGCTGAAGAAGCCTTATTACGGATATTCACTGTTGCAGGAGCTGAAAGAGCACGGAATAGAAATTGAGGCAAATACCCTTTATCCCTTACTGCGAAGGCTTGAAACACAAGGGCTTCTTAAGAGCGACTGGGATACATCCGAGAGCCGTCCGCGAAAATACTACTCGATCAGCAGCCATGGAAAACAGACTCTTGAGCTGCTCTTATCCGAATGGAACAAGATGCAGGGCAGCATTGCCGATATTTGCGAGGGGGAGTGAAAAAATGAGCAGCTTAATTGAACGCTATGTATATGACGTTGTTCGCCGTTTACCGGAAAAGGACCGCGATGAAGTAAGACGCGAGCTGACGGCGAACATCTACGACATGCTGCCGGACGACGCGAGTGAGGAAGAGATCCGCGCAGTATTGTACGAACTGGGAAAACCTTCAAAGCTGGCGGAACAATACCGCCTGAACCCCAGATACCTGATTTCTCCGGCAATGTATGACTACTATATCAGGGCGCTCAGGATAGTACTTCCGATTGTAGGGGTCGTTCTGCTGATAGTTGGCATGGCTCTCGGCCTTATTGAATCAATAGAGGCGAACGCAGCAGATGCCGGTGACTTTATCAGCAGTATCATCGCAAACGGTATTTCCCTTAGCATTTCTGCTCTATTCCAGGTTCTGGTTTGGACGACCCTTGGCTTTGTAATCGCTGAGCGATGCGGTACAAATGCGAAAGAAAACAAAAAAGATGAATGGATGCTTGATAAGCTGCCGGAGATTCCGCCAGAAAACAGGGCGGGGATACCTCTGACTGACAACGTAGTTGAATTGGTTATAACACTTGTTTTTGCCTTTTTTGCCATTGCTGCATGCACCGCTGATATTCCCTTTATCGTTTTCATCAGAACCGGCGATTCCCAGATAAACAATATTTTCAGCCCGGAATTCCTGAATGCCTGTATCCCCGCGATTGCTGTCGCTGCAGGCTTAGGTGTTGCTGAGTGTATCATTAAAATCTTACATCCAAAGTGGGATATCCTTACCTGCTGCGCTACAGTTGTCAGTAATCTCGTCGGCATGGGCATATGGCTTTATTTGATAACCCGCCCGTTTATGTTCAGCGATGAATTCACCGCGTATGTAAATAGCACCACCTGGGGCAAGCTGGACATCCTCAGCTTTGCGGGAAATCCCGCCGGGAATCCAGTCGTTATAGTTATCAGTGTGGTAGTTATTACTATAACAATTGTCAGCTGCATAAGCGCGATAAGAAAGACTGTCAAAGCAACGAGAGCCTAGTCTGAACAACATAAAAGAGGCTGCCCTATGGCAGCCTCTTTCGCTATGCGGGAGCTTACTTATTAAACATATACTTCTCGCTGTTAAACATCTTGGTCAGCACGAAACCGAAGGCCACAGACAGCAATATGTTCACCCCAACCGTAACAAGAACGTGAAGCGCGTTAACCTCAAAGGAGAAAATTCCTATCATACACTGAACGCTGTTATAAATAGGAATCACATAGAAATAAAGCTGCTCCTTGGCTCCGCCGCTGAACATTCCGGTAACGCCGACGATCATAACAAGGATCATAAGCGGCATAACGGCTGTCGTAGCTTCCTTGATGGTCTTTGCATAGGCGGAAATGATGGAAATAA
Source organism: Oscillospiraceae bacterium (assembly GCA_031552685.1). Taxonomy (GTDB): domain Bacteria; phylum Bacillota; class Clostridia; order Oscillospirales; family Oscillospiraceae; genus UBA2658. Next base: position 67,884 of record JAVBMI010000019.1, on the reverse strand, counting down.
GTGAAATGAACAGCAGGACGATGGACAGGATAACCGCCGCCAGGTACAGGTAGTCGGTCACGCTGTAATACGCGGCGGACATTCCCTCTGTCGCGCCGCCCATAAGCTTCGGCAGCGCCAGCATGGTTCCCAGTGCGCTGGAAGCGCCCGCAAGCAGCGAAATAATCGCCAGTGAAACAATCTTGCCGATTGCCAGCTCGCTGCGCTTTATCGGCGTAATGAGCATGGTCGCGATTGTTCCGCGCTCTTTTTCGCCGGAGATGGATTCCGGAGCGACTGCCATACAGCCGGAGAACAGGAAGATCATCAGCAGCAGGGGCAGCATTGAGGAGAACATGAAACCTGTGGCATCCTTTTCGGTTGCCATGTCATAGGGCTCTTCGCCCGGGTTGACATCAAACTTATTTGCCAGAGAACTCTCATATTGGTTGAAAAGCTCTGAAACCGTGGAAAATACCGCGGCAGATTCGTTTCTGGTGGAGTTATAATAGAGCTCTACCTGCGGAGCCAACCTGCTCATGGTTGTTGAGTATGTAGCTACGTCTTCATCAAAATTCTCTGGTAAAACGACCAGCAGATCCAGCTCTTTTTTCTCCAGCTTGTCCTTGGCATCAGGTATTTCTGCCTCGCTGATTTTTGTGATTTCCATCGGAACACCCGCTGTAAAGCCCTCAAAACTGGCGGAAATGTTGACGACATTTACCGTGGGCACATAGTCCTCATCAACGCCGAACATATCTCCCATTGCTCCGCCCATGAAGGAATAAACCACATAAATCAGCAGGCCGGGCATGAGAACCGTGGTAAAGACCATCCGCTTGTCCCCGAAAAAACGGGCAAGCTCTTTTTTTATGATGGTGATTATATTATTTTTTTTCTTCATACCGCTTCACCCGCCTCTGCCGCATAAATATCGAAGAACCTGTCCTCCAGATTCTTCCCGTCACAAAGCTTTTCCAGTGTGTCACAGGCGACCATCTTTCCGTCGATTATTATGCCGACCCTGTCGCACACCTTCTCCACAAGACTGAAAATGTGGGTGGAAACAATAATCGTTTTGCCCTCGTTTTTCAGGTCCTGCAGGTAGTCTGTGACAACTTTTGCCGTGAGTACGTCAAGGCCGTTTGTGGGCTCGTCAAAAATAATTATATCCGGGTCGTGCACAAGGGAAACAGCCAGAGAAACCTTCTGTTTCATACCTGTGGAGAGGTTTGCGACCTTCACCTCCGCAAAAACGTCAATACCGAATTTTTTGAATATGTAGCTTTTTCGATCATTGCGTACGGCATCGCTAACATTGTGCAGCGATGAGAAGAAGTCATAGAGGTAGTTCGGCGTGAAAAAGTCCTCCAGCTTCAGCTCGCTCGTGAGAAAGCCGATTTTTGAACGCACCTCGTCCGGCTGGCTCACAATGCTGGCGCCGTCGAGAACCGCATCTCCTGAATCCGGCTTGATGAGCGTTGCCAGCATTCGCAGAGTTGTTGTCTTTCCCGCGCCGTTCGGACCGAGAAGTCCGAAAATTTCGCCCTTAGTTGCGGTAAAGGAAAGGTCATCTACTGCTTTAATTACTTTTGTCTTTGTCTTCTCAAGCTTTTGCTGCTTTGCAGAGAGCTTGAAGGTCTTGTTCAGTCCCTTGACTACAATGATTTGCTCTTCCACCCTGTTGCCTCCTAAACGTTGAATCTAAACAGCGTTACATCGCCGTCATGCATAATATATTCCTTGCCCTCACTGCGGATAAGCCCCTTTTCCTTTGCGGCGGCAAGAGTCCCGCAGGCCTTCAAATCATCAAATGCGACAATTTCCGCCCTGATGAAACCTCTTTCAAAATCGGTGTGAATTTTCCCGGCAGCCTGCGGTGCCTTTGTTCCGCGCTTTATTGTCCATGCGCGCACCTCGTCCGCTCCTGCGGTCAGGAAGGATATCAGCCCCAAAAGCTCGTAGGAACATTTTATAAGTCTGTCAAGTCCGGATTCGCTCATGCCCAGCTCTTCGAGGAAAAGCTGCTTGTCGTCGGAGTCCAGCTCGCCGATCTCCTGCTCGACCTTGGCGCAGATGGGCAGCGTTAACGAGCCCTCGCCTTTGGCATATTCCTCAACCTGTCCGTAGTATTTATTGCTCTCAAAGCCGGCGACAAATCCCGCCTCGTCCAGGTTTGCCGCGTAAATAACCGGCTTTAGCGACAACAGCTCGCTCTCGGCGATAATTGCCCTGTCTTCGGGTGGGCAGTCATAAATTCTCGCACTCTTTCCCGAATCGAGATGCTTTTGCAGACCCTCCATTACCTCCGCCTCGTGGAGAAAACGCTTGTCGCCTCCCTTGCCGGCCTTTCTGGCCTTGTCAATGCGGCGCTCAACCATTTCCATATCCGCCATTATGAGTTCAAGGTTGATAATCTCAATGTCCCGAAGCGGGTCACATCCGCCCTCAACGTGGATGACATTCTCATCGTCAAAGCAACGCACAACATGGACGATAGCGTCCGTCATGCGAATATTACTCAAAAACTTGTTGCCCAGCCCCTCGCCCTTCGACGCGCCCTTTACAAGGCCCGCAATGTCAACAAATTCGATAATTGCAGGGGTGTATTTCTTCGGGCTGTAAAGCTGCGCCAAAAAATCCAGCCGTTCGTCAGGGACGGCGACAGTGCCCACGTTGGGGTCGATTGTGCAGAAGGGATAGTTCGCGCTGTCAGCTCCTGCGTTTGTTATGGCGTTAAAAAGCGTGCTCTTGCCGACATTCGGCAAGCCTACGATTCCAAGTTTCATTCTTTCTTCCCGCTCTCATTGGATTTCTCTCAAAAATGGCGGGCATTGCCCGCCATTTTGGGTTTTTTTATTCTGCGTCAGAGTCGCGGAACACGGATTTTTCCTCATTGTCGCCCGTGCCCGGCCTGATGTTTTCCTCCGAAAGCTCCGCCTCAAGCGGCCTTTCGATTTTGTCCTCCTCGCCGCCGGGCGCAACGCTGGGCTGCTGCTCACGCGGCTCGATAGGAGCCTCGATGCGCTCGGGAACGCTGCCCGTTTCGCAAAGCGCGGCAAATTGAGCACCGTCCATGGATTCGTTCTCGATGAGGTATTCCGCTGTGGCAACCAGCAGATCCTTATGCTCCTCGAGGATCTCCACACATTTTGCGCCGGCCTCGTCGAAGATACGTTTGACTTCTTCGTCGATAAGTGCGGCGGTCTCCTCAGAATAGCTCTTCATAGTGCCGAAATCGCGCCCGATGAACAGGCTGTGCTCGGAGCTGTCAAAGGATATCGGGCCGAGCTTTTCGGAGAAGCCGTATTTCATCACCATCGCTCTGGCAGTTTCCGTGGCGCTGTGGATATCTCCCGAAGCGCCGGTGGAAATATCATCGAGTATCATGCTCTCCGCGATACGTCCGCCAAGGCATACAACGATGTTCGCAAACATCTCTCCGCGGGAGGTATATTCCTCCTTGTCCTCGCTCGGACGATAAACGGTCATGCCGCCGCTTGGGCCGCGCGGGATGATGGTAATAAACTCAACCGGGTCCATATCCTGCATAAAGCGTCCGGCAACCGCGTGGCCTGCCTCGTGGTAGGCGGTAAGGCGCTTGGCCTTTTCGCTCATAACACGGCTCTTCTTTTCAGGGCCCGCGATGACCTTCAAAATGGCTTCGTTGACTTCTTCCTGTGTTATGAACTTTTTCGCTCTGCGAACTGCCAGAATGGCGGCCTCGTTGAGCAGATTTTCAAGGTCGGCGCCTGAGAAGCCAGGTGTGCCTCGTGCAATGCTGTCAAGGTCGACATCGTCACCCAGAGCCTTGCCTCTGGCATGTACTCGCAGGATAGCGGCGCGTCCCTTCTTGTCGGGCATGCCGACATAAACCGTTCTGTCAAAGCGACCCGGGCGCAGCAGAGCATTGTCCAGAATGTCCGCGCGGTTGGTCGCGGCCATAACTATTACGCCCGAGTTGTTGCCGAAGCCGTCCATCTCGACCAGCAATTGGTTCAGGGTCTGTTCGCGCTCATCGTGACCGCCGCCCAGCCCTGAGCCGCGCTGACGGCCGACAGCATCGATTTCATCAATAAATATAATAGCTGGGGCAACTTCCTTTGCCTGCTTGAACAGGTCACGCACGCGGGAAGCGCCGACGCCGACATAAAGCTCAACAAAGTCGGAGCCGGAAATAGACAGGAACTGAACGCCGGACTCGCCCGCAACGGCCTTTGCCAGCAGGGTCTTACCCGTTCCCGGAGGTCCGACGAGCAGAACGCCCTTAGGTATGCGCGCGCCCATCTGACTAAAGGAAGTCGGATTGCGTAAAAACTCCACGACCTCCTGAAGCTCTTCCTTCTCCTCGTCGCAGCCGGCAACGTCATTGAAGGTGACCTTTTTGGTTTCCTCAGTTCCCAAACGGGCACGGGCCTTGCCGAAGCGCATTGCTCCGCCGCCCGCTCCGTCGGCACGCTTTGCCATGTTCATCATGGCAATCCAAAGGAAAACGGCAACGCCCGCTATCATCAGATAGGGGAAGATACCGAGCCAAATAGACGGGTCCGGAGTGGGCGCGTATTCAAATTCTTCAAGTATTCCGGCGTCTTTTTGCTCCTGGATAAGCTCGCCTAAATCCTCCCTGAAGAATGTTACGGACGCAAGCGCATAGACATACTCAGTTTTGCCGTCAAGTTCCTCCTTGAGCACCAGATGCAGCTCGTTGCCGATAGTACCGAAAGAATCGACCTTCTCTTCTCTGAATAAATCTATAATGTCAGAGTATACAAGGTCCTTGCCGGTATTATCTGTGCGCGTGAGCGAATAGACCGCTCCCAGCAATAACACGATTATCAGGACGGCAAACCACATATCTCTGCTTTGTTTTGGACTTCTTTTTGTCAAACTTAATTCACTTCCTCGTTTTAACCTAAACTGTATGTTTTGCGGGGTTTATTTAAGAGTAGACCTCCGGTTTAAGAACGCCAATAAACGGGAGGTTACGGTATTTTTCGTCATAGTCGAGGCCGTAGCCTACAACAAATTCATCCGGCACCGAGAAGCCTGAAAAATCGGCTACAATGTCTGCCTTGCGGCGCGAGGGCTTGTCAAGCAGGGTGACTATCGTGATTGACGCCGGTTTCCGGTTTGTCAGGTAGCCGCGCAGATAGTTGAGCGTAACGCCGCTGTCCAGAATGTCCTCCACAATAATAACGTCACGGCCTTCGATATCCTCATTCAGATCCTTGTTGATTTTTACAGCTCCGGAGGTGCTTGTCCCTGCTCCGTATGAAGACACAGCCATGAAGTCGATTGAACTCCTCAAATTAACATGCCGCATCAAATCGGCCATGAACACGAAGCTGCCCTTCAAAATGCCTATGAACAGCGGCTCCCTGCCCTTAAAGCGCTCGGTGACTTCCTGCCCAAGCTCCTGCACGCGCTGCGCAATCTGCTCCTCGGTAAGCAGGACTTTGAGAATGTCGTCTTTCATTAATTGATTCTCCCACAATTTCTATCTATTTAGTCCGCGTATTGCAGCGGAGGATTATCTGTTTGAATGCTCACGCAGATAACGTCGTCCCCGGGTTTGGCCAGGCAGCGCTCGGCTAAGCCGAAGCCGCTGACGGCAATAACGCCACGGTCATCCCGAAGCACAGGAATTTTCCTCATACCCACGCCGTTCAGGCGGGATTCGTTGAATAACTTCTTCAGTGTTTTGGTGCAGCCCCTGCCCGCTAAACGAATTTCGTCACCATCGCGGCGCGCGCCGACAACAATATTACCACAGATGCTATCATTCTTAAAGAAAAAAGTGTTGTCGGAATTGTGAATTTCACCGCAATTAGGCAAAAACTCTGAAATAATACGTGTTTGAGCGTTCTTTATGTGGAGTGTTTCACCGATTTTCAGCACCTGCGGCTCAAAAAGCTGCGCATCGTCCAAATCGAAAAACAGCCTGTCATAGTTGCGCTGAACGCGCATTCCGGGAATATCCGCCGCCGCGTGCGGGTCTTCTCCGGAGGCGATGGAAAGGATCGCATCAATATGTTTTTGGGAAAGCTCCCTGTCTGCCATGAGTTTTATTACTCTTGCCGCAACGGGTTTTGGAAGCTCTGCAAGCGTTGCCGCCGGAAGCTCACCCTCCAGCTCGTTTTCGGAGACCAAAGCCCTTGCCAGAGAGAGCAGAAAGTCCTCATCCTCACGCAGGATCGAAATTGCCCTTCCGGCGTTTTCCATAAACGCGGGGTTAATGTCCAGCAACGCGGGAATAACGTGGTGGCGAAGGCGGTTGCGCGTGTAATCATCCTCAAGGTTTGTGCTGTCGTCCACATGGGGAATGTCGTTTTCGCGCAGATACTCCACGACCTCTCCGGTCGTAACATCCAGCATCGGGCGGATTATTTTGCCGCGAACCGGCGGAATTGCGCACAGTCCGCGCAGGCCACTGCCTCTTGAAAGATTAAGCAGAAATGTTTCCGCGTTGTCGTCCGCCGTGTGGGCGGTAGCTATCCTGACATCGCGGGAGTTTTCTCTGGAAATGTCGATGAGGGTATCCTGCAAAAATGCATATCTGGCGTTGCGCGCGGCTTCCTCGATTCCGGTGCCGCTTTCCGCTGCAAGTGCATAAACATCTCCCGAGCCGAGAAAAAAACTAATCTTATTATTCTGACAATAGGACTCCACAAAGCCGGCGTCCCTCTCCGACTCCTGTGCACGCAGACGGTGATTAAAATGGGCGCAGGCAAGCTCAAAGCCGAAACTGTTTCTGAGCTGCATGAGTATATCCAGCATCACCATTGAGTCTTTGCCGCCGGAAACAGCCGCAAGAACGATTCCGCCCCTCGGAAATAGATCCAGTTTTTTACTGAAATCGGAGACCTTATCAATAATCTTCTTCATCGTGTCTCTTATCCGCCGAAACATAGCGGGTGTATTCCGCCTGCCAGATGAGATTTACCGTTCCGGGCTCACCGTGGCGGTTCTTCAGTACTATCGCCTCTGCGGCGTTCGGGTTGACGCACTCCTCGTCATAGTAGCCTTCTCTGAAAAGGCCGATGACGATGTCTGCGTCCTGCTCGATAGCACCCGATTCGCGCAGGTCTGAGAGCATTGGCCTTTTATTTTCCTTCCGCCCTTCCGCTGCTCGTGAGAGCTGTGACAGGCAGATTACTGGCACATTGAGTTCTTTCGCCATAACTTTGAGCATGCGGCTCATGTCGCTGACAGCCTGCTGGCGGTTTTCTCCGGAGTAGCTCTTGCCGCTGCCGGAGGATTGCATGAGCTGGAGATAGTCAATTACCACGAGGCCGAGATTGTTGAGCCTGCGGCATTGGGAGTTCATCTCCGCAACCGTCAGTGTGGGGTTGTCATCTATAAGGATGCCGGTTTCACTTATGGTAGAGGCCGCCTTTCCGAGCTCCTCCCAATCGCGGTTTGAAAGCCTGCCTGTGAGCAGCTTTTTGCTGTCTACAAAGCTCTCGGCGGAAAGCAGCCTTATCGCAAGCTGCTCTCTGGCCATTTCCAGTGAGAAAATGGCGACCGACTTGTCATAGTTCTTTGCCACGTGCATGGACATGTTCAGCGCAATACTTGTTTTTCCCATGCCGGGGCGGGAAGCGATAATGATAAGGTCGCCCTTGTTCAGACCCAGTATCTTGCTGTCAAGATCAGTCAGTCCGGTGGAAAGGCCCGGAATCGGGTTGCCCTCCATGCTGATGCGGGAAATCTGCTCATATACGTCCTGAACAACATTTGCGATTTTCATCAGCCCGCCGATGGTTCTGCCCTGGCGCAGGGAATAGATCTTTCTCTCAGCGGCCTCCAACATGGCGTCCGCCTGACCGGTGCCCTCGGAAACCATCTCGGTAATGTCGCGTCCCACGGCGGAAAGGCCGCGCAGCAATGACATTTCACGCAGGATATCCACATATTTGAGCACGTTTGCGGCGGTCGGCGTTACCTGCATGAGCTCCATCAGGTAAGCCTGAGAATTATCCCGCGAAACGCCGCGGACGCGCATTTGATCCAGCACCGTGATGGGATCCACCGTGCGTCCGTATGAGTACATATTAAAAATCGTTTCGAAAATATCCCTGTTGCTCTCAAGGAAGAAGTCCTCACTCCTCGCCTTCTGGAGAACGTCCGGAATGCAGTCGCTGTCAATGAGCATTGAGCCCAGAACAGCCTGCTCCGCCTCAGAGCTATGGGGTACTTTTTGCTCAAAAAGCTCGTTCATATCTTTCTCCTTGTTTGGGAGAGTTATTTTTCTTCGGTTACTATTACGTTGATTGTACCTGAAATTTCGAATCCAAGCTTACACTTTACCTCGTGCGTGCCAAAGGTCTTTATCGGCTCTGACTGAACAATTTTGTTTTTGTCAACCGCTATACCGAACTGTTCATTCAGCGCATCGCTTATCTCCTTGGAGGTAACTGAGCCGAACAGCTTTCCGCCCTCTCCGCCTTTCGCAGGTACTTTGACCACAATTGCCTCAAGCTGCTTATTGATTTCTTCTGCGAGGGCCTTGTCCTTGGCAAGCTGCGCAAGACGGGCCTTTTCCTGGAGCTTAAGCTTGTTAAGCGCGTCTGTGGTCGCCTCAAGTGCCATTTTTTTAGGTATCAGATAGTTTCTGGCGTAGCCGTCGGAAACCTCTTTCAATTCGTCTTTTTTGCCCTGTCCTTTTACATCGGTCAAGAAAATTACTTTCATAGCGCAAACCTCATTTATTTAATCTTCAAAATACTTGTCAATTGCGGCAAACAGCCGGTTCACCCCGTCTTTCAGTGAAGTGTTTTCAAGCTGAGCTCCTGCCGCTGATTTGTTACCGCCGCCGCCAAGCTCCTCAAGAAGCACCTGGACATTGACATCACCGATTGAGCGCGCAGAGATATTAAGCCCTCCGTTTTGGTTGGGATAAATCACAAGGGAGGCATGAATACCCGTTATGTTGAGCATTTCATCGGCCGCCTGCGCCGCCACACTTCTGTCCTGCTGCTCTTCCATGACCGCGACCGCGATATTGTCGCGGTATCTGTGAACATTCTGCAGAATCCCGTATTTTGCCACCGTATCGTCCATGTCATTTTGTAAAATGCGCTTAACGGCGATGGTGTCCGCTCCCATTCGGCGCAGAAATGCTGCGGCGTCAAAGGTTCTTTCACCTGTGCGAAGGGTGAAGTTTTTAGTGTCCATAACTATTCCGGCCAAGAGGGCGTCCGCCTCCGCCCTGAGAATATCGTCCTGACCGACAAGCTCCTGCATAAGCTCACAAACCAGCTCGCAGACTGACGAAGCATATGGCTCGATAAAGGAAAAAATAGCGTTTTGGATGTAGGTTGCCGCGCGTCTGTGATGGTCGATTACTGCAACCCGGTTGCAGGCCAGCAGAATGCTCTGATCCTCAACCTGCTCGGGCCTGTTTGTGTCAACAATGACCAGCAGGGTGTTTTTGCCCGCCTGCAGCATCGCCTCCTGCGGCGTCATAAAGGCGCCGGCATAGTCGGCTGTGGCTCTGAGCATTCCGATCAGGCGTTCCGCAGCGTTATTGCTCTCATCAACTATGATGTTTGCCTTGCAGCCGAGCTTGCGGGCAATGCAAAAAACTCCGGCCGCCGCTCCGACACAGTCCATGTCCCCGAAGTGGTGACCCATTATCATCACATGGTCGGATATTTTTATCAGCTCTGACAGAGCGTTGGCCATAACACGGCTTTTAACCTTTGTTCTGGTTTCAACCTCCTCGCCGCGTCCGCCGAAAAACTCGAAATTGAAACGGTTCTTGATAACCGCCTGATCTCCGCCTCTGGACAGCGCCATGTCCGCGCTGAGCCGGGCAAAGCTGTAGTTTTCCTCAAAATCCTCACCGTCAATGCCTATTCCGATGCTGACACTGGCGTGGATTCCGACTGGGCTTATTACCTCGTGAACCCTGTCCAGCAGAGAAAAACGTTCTCTTTTCAATATGGGCAGATAGCGGCTTTCAAAGACGAAAAGATACTTGTCCCGCTCATATCGGCACAGGATTGCGCCCATATCAACGCACCAGTTTTCAATTCTGTCCGCGACCATGTTTTGAAGCTCTGTTTTAACCCTGTCCGGCTGGTTTCGGGCTATTTCGTCCAGATTGTCAAATACTATTATCGCAACGACCGGACGCGTGTCCTCATACTCCTGCTTTGTCTGATCGTATTCGGTGACGTCAAGCCAATAGGTCACTGCCATGAAGTCGAGAGTGCTTTCGTTTTCGTTTCGGACGATGTTCCCGTAAACCCTGTAGCGGCGGCCGTTGACTTCCATAAGTTCTGAGCACTGCTGCTTGCCCTCGGTGAGCCATTTTGCCTTGAATCCGGGCACAAAGTCAGTTAGCCGGGAGTCGAATCTCGGCGAATTTTTGCCGAAAAGGTCGAAAAAGAAGCGGTTGCCCCATACTATTGAGGAGTTGTCCAGCTTAATTGCGACCATTGGCAGCGGAAAATTGACAAGACTGTCATTCTTAGCCGTCTCCGCATCGTAGGTGACCGACTCAATATAATCCTGAAGCTGCTTTCTGCGCCGCCTGTTGATAAGCAGTGTGTAAATGATTATAACCGCGACCAGGCCGCCCTCAATATATCCGAGAATAGGGTTGAAGAAATATGCGGCGATCGCGAACACCGCAAGAACGGAAAACAGCATAGGGGTGCCGGGCTCTGTAAGCCTGTTGATGGGATTTTTCAAAAAAGGCACTCCTCTCAAAAAAATTGCGTCAACGTATAAAGACACGGAGATTATACATTATATCAATATTATTCTGATAATTCAATAGCGGAGAAGTCTAAAATATTGTGAAACTGTTCAATTGCCACTGTCTGATTTCTCCTCGATTAATTATCCCATGTATGGGAAATACTCTTAATTAGCATGAACAGTGTTGCTCTATGCGGATTTTTCCCGGGCAATGCCGTTCAAGTCTGAGAAAAAGAAGGGAAGTGAAGGCTTGAAAGCAATCATAATGGCGGGAGGAAAAGGTACAAGGCTTATGCCGATCAGTGAGCTTGCGCCCAAACCGATGACAAGACTGCTTGGAATCCCGCTGTTGGAGCACCTTGTGCTCCTGCTGAAAGAAAACGGCTTTACTGAGCTTTGCCTCACTCTGGGTCACCAGCCGGACTGCATTGTTGACTATTTCGGCAACGGCTCGAGTCTGGGCGTTTCCATTAGTTATCACATCGAAGAAGAACCACTGGGAACAGCCGGCGGCGTCCGTGCCTGTTCCGATTTTTACGGACGAGATGATTTTCTCATCATAAGCGGAGACGCGGCCTGTGATTTTGAGCTGAAAACACTCTACGAGCACCATAAGAACACAAAGAGCGAGGTCACAATGGCGCTTTTTCCGCATCCGCAGCCCCTGCGCTACGGCACTGTGGTCACAGACAGAGAAGGCCGCGTAGTCAGCTTTATCGAAAAACCCGGCTGGAGCAGGGTTGTAACAGATCATGTCAACACCGGCATTTATATTATGTCCCCAAAGGCGATGGAGCTTGTGCCGCACGACATACCCTTTGATTTTGCGCGGGATCTCTTTCCGCTGATGGCGGAGAAAAAGCGCAAAATGACCGGATTGCCCATGGACGGCTACTGGTGCGATATAGGCGATGGTGCGAGCTATCTTTGCAGCTGCATGGACGCCTTGGAGGGTGCTTTGAAAGTTAAGGGCGCTGCAAGCGACCATTACTTCGGCGGGCGGGGAGTATATCATTTGGAGAATGATGTCACGGTGATCGCGCCAAGTGTTATTTGCCGCGGCGCGAGCATCGGTTACGGCACGGTTATCGAGCACAGCGTAATTCATCCGAGAAGTGAAATAGGCAGCTTCAGCAAAATCGTAAACTCCGTTGTGGACGGCGGAAAGGTGGGCGATGCAAGCCTGATTAAAGGAAGCATCGTTTGCCGCAACGCGTGTATTCCCGCAAAAACCGTGACGAAGGGCGGCGAAATCATCTCCCGAACCGGAGAAAGCTGCTTTACGGAACCACAGCAAAGCGAAGCCCCCGCCCGCCGTGATCGCGGCCTTTGTCTGGAGCTATCCTGCAAAAGCAGAGCCACGCTTATGCGGCAGATGTCCTCGGTTCTGTGGGAGGCGGGTGCGGATTTTTCCGACGGCATATCCATAAAGGACGGAAAATGCAAGGTCAAGATTTACCCGCTTGAGGACGAGTCGGCAATTCTTGTTGAGGCAGCCGGCGGCAGAGAAAAAGACAGACTCTCCGCCTGCCAGAAATACAGTAAGCTCGCACAGGATTTCGGCGGCATTGCCAAGGACTAAAAAAGAATAATTATGCCCTGTCGCATAGCGCAGATGATAATTATATGCAACTCAGGGCATATTTTTATGCATATTGCTGCAAAATTACCAAAAAAACAAATATCCCTTGAATATTCATTCATTCTGTATTATAATCAGTTTCGTAAAAATCAGATGGCACGGATATATCATCTGTGCTCTGAACTCTGCGACAACGAATAATAATTAATGGAGTGACGAAAATGAAAAAGATGACAAAAATAATAGTTGCCATTCTTGCGCTGGCAATGCTTTTCAGCCTTGCCGCCTGCGGCAACGGTCAAACCACAACAAGCCCCTCACCTGATGCAGACACAAGCTCTCCGACAGCCGGCGGCGACACGGCCGAATTCACTACAGCCAATGCGGGCTATCTCACAATGGCCACAAACGCCTTCTTCCCGCCCTATGAGTTCTACGAGAACAATGCCATAATCGGCATCGATGCGGAAATTGCAGCTGCTATCGCCGAGAAGCTTGGTCTTGAACTCAAAATCGAGGATATGGAGTTTGACTCCATCACAACGGCTGTAAACACCGGCAAGGCAGATATCGGCATGGCAGGTATGACAGTCACCGAGGACCGTCTTGAGGAGGTCAACTTCACCGAATCCTACGCAACCGGAGTTCAGGTCATCATCGTTAAGGAAGACAGCGCTATTACCAGCGTTGACGATCTTTTTGCAGAGGGTGCAAACTACACCATCGGCGTTCAGCGTAACACCACCGGCGACCTCTACACCACATGGGACCTTGAGGACGAGGGACTTGCCACTATTGACCGTTACAGCAAGGGCAATGAAGCGGTTCTGGCTCTTACAACAGGCAAGGTCGACTGCGTCGTAATCGACAACGAGCCCGCGAAGGCTTATGTAGCTGAAAACACCGGACTGAAGATTCTTGACACTGAGTACATCACTGAAAACTATGCCGGTGCTATGAGCAAGACTAACGAGGCTCTGTTTGAGGCTGTTAACAAGGCCCTCAAGGAGCTGATTGCTGACGGCACAGTCGCTGCAATCATCGAAAAATACATCCCTGCCGCATAAGGTACTGTTTAATTGGCAATAAGGGGCAGTTTCCTGCCCCTTATTTTTCCCTTTTCACAGCAAGGAGGTTTGGCATATGACCCAAAAAATGATTGATTGGCTGGCATCGGCACCTGACTGGATACAGGGTCTTCCCGAGGCTTTACAGTCGTTCTGCTACAACATCTTCCGGCACTTTATTCAGGATGACCGCTACAAGTACTTTCTCAGCGGACTGGGCAATACACTTCTGCTGACACTGTTTGCTCTGATAATAGGTGTTTGTCTAGGCGTTGTGGTTTCTCTCATCCGCGTTACTTATGACAAACAGTATCATGAAATGCGAAGCGGTCCCGGTAAGGTTTTTCTGAAAATCGGCAATGCAATCTGCAACATTTATCTGACTGTAATTCGCGGCACGCCCGCCATTGTTCAGATTATGATAATGTTCTTTGTCATTTTCGCCTCCAGCCGCAACAAACTTGCTGTCGGCTGCCTTGCCTTCGGCATAAATTCCGGTGCATATGTGGCTGAGATCATCCGCGGCGGAATAATGTCTGTGGATATAGGACAAACGGAGGCAGGTCGCAGTCTGGGCTTCGGCTATGTGCCGACAATGCGTTTTATTGTCCTGCCTCAGGCTTTCAAAACCGTTCTGCCGTCGCTGGTCAATGAATTCATTGTTCTTTTGAAGGAAACGGCTGTTGCAGGTTATATCGGTCTGACGGATTTGACTTACGCTGCCAATATTGTAGGCGGCAGAACCTACAACTATTTTTACCCGCTCATTACTGCGGCACTCATATACCTGCTGCTGGTTACGATAATAACCTTCTTTATGAAAAAGCTCGAACGGCGGCTGCAAAACAGTGAGGGTCGCGGAAACAAGCGGCTGCAATCAGTCCACCGTGGTGTGACGAGATCACTGGAGGAGGTTGTTGAAAAATGAACTCAAATGTATTGATCCAAACAAAAAACCTCCAGAAATATTTCAACAACGGCGAGATCAAGGCACTTGACGGCATTGATGCCGAGATTCGCCTGGGCGAGGTCGTCGTTGTAATCGGCCCCTCCGGCAGCGGGAAATCAACTTTCCTGCGCTGCCTGAATCTGCTCGAGATTCCGACCGGCGGTACGATAACCTTTGAGGGTGTTGACATCACCGACCCAAAAACGGACATCAACCTGCACCGCCAGAAAATGGGCATGGTTTTTCAGCAGTTCAATCTTTTCCCGCACATGACAGTTCTGAAAAACATGACCATCGCTCCAATAAATGTTCTGAAAAAGAGCAAGGAGGAAGCGGAGGCACAGGCCATGAAGCTGCTAAGGCGCGTTGGCCTTGAAGACCGTGCCGACGCCTATCCCAGCCAGCTCTCCGGCGGACAAAAGCAGAGAATCGCCATTGTCCGCGCCCTGTGCATGAACCCGGATGTTATGCTCTTTGACGAGCCGACAAGCGCCCTTGACCCCGAAATGGTCGGGGAGGTGCTGGACGTTATGAAGCAGCTTGCCCGAGAGGGAATGACCATGGTCGTCGTTACTCACGAGATGGGCTTTGCCCGCGAAATGGGCGACAGAGTCATCTTCATGGACGAGGGCAAAATCGTTGAGGAAAACAAACCTTCAGAGATATTTGAAAACCCGAAGAGTGAGCGGCTCAAGGGATTTCTGGCAAAGGTTCTGTAAGAGAATTGCGTTTTAATTTAGTGGCGGGCATTTGTCCGCCGCTTTTTTTCAGTATTGTTGCCAAGAGCTTTGTTACAAAATGATACAAATTCTACAAAATTTGGATTGGTATTTACCAATGGAGAATCTGGTGGTACAATGACCTGTAAATAATATTTTAATTTCTGCGCTTTTTGTATTCCTGTGTTACAGGCAGATTGGAGGTTTTCACATGAAAAAAATCATTTGGGCTGTTCTTGCCCTTTCAATACTACTGCTGTTTTCAGCCTGCAACGATCAGGCAGAGCTTAACGGCGGTCTGGAAACGGAGCTGTCCCCCAACCCCAGCGAAAGCCCGGTTGCCGGAAACGTCAGCCCGGATACGTCCGTGACGCCCTCCGCCTCGCCAAGCCCTTCCATGACCGATGATGAGGCTGCCGAAATCTATCGCTCTTTTCTTGATGAAAACTACGATACTCTCTTTTATGCATGCTTCGGCAACATTGCCGGTGTCGGCTTCATCGATCTGGACTGCGACGGCTGCAGCGAGCTGATTATTTTTGATGTCGGCGCTTCCGCCTCAATGGGTCTGCAGTTTTTTGACATTGTTGACGGCTCAGTGGAGTGCATTTCCGCAAATATGGAGTTAGTCGGCGAGTCCTTTGGCGGCGACCATTTCACGTCTAAAGTCGTAAACGCAAACCTGATGGAGGATTTCCGGCTCATGGAGGACAACACCTCAGGTGAGGAATACTTTGTTGTCGAAAGCGGCAACGGCAGCGTTGAATTCTCATACCGCGAGCTTATCCGTTTCGGCAACGATAACGGTGTTCTGACTCTCACTTCCGTTGCTTACAAGTATGAGGAGTACAACACGGAAACAAACACAACAACGCTCCAGAAATTCCGCGTTCACGATGCGGACGCCACCGCGGATGAATACGCGTCGGCAATCAGCAGCTGGTCCGCCGGCGCAAAGGACCTGGGGCTTGAGTGCCGCGGCGTTTTCACCTGGGAGTCCGCAGGCTATGCCGAGGGGCACAAGGGCTTCACTGCAATGGTGGAGAAAGCGCTTGAGCTTTCGGCTAATAACAAAATCTCATAGCGATATTATTCCAAAAGTCCCCCCATGCAGGGGGTAACCCATTTTTATATATTACCTGCTACCCGCAGGGAGCAACACATTTTTAATTATTTTGCGCTTCCCGCGCAGGGCAAAAGAGGGCATTCTTTAAAAAAGAAATGCCCTCTCTTGACTCTCCCAAAGAAAATATAACATCGCCACAAATACAAGCAACCCATCCGCTCGCTAACTGCCAACCGTGCCACAGGGCAGATTAGCACTGCGCCACATAATCGCTCGCTTAGATTCGGTGGTGGCGCAACTTGTTGCCCGACGCTTGCAGTAGCCGCGCTCCGCAGGCAGCGGCGGGGATATCCGCCGCTTGCGGCGGCCGCATGCAGAGCGAGCCCACGCGAGCGTCTACTTGGGGTTTCCAAAGGGGTTGCACCCCTTTGGGCTTCTTCGCCAAGGGGATCATAAGGGGGAACCGTTTCTTTGCAAGAACCGGTTCCCCCTTATACGGGCAGCAGGGCACATAGTGCCCGCGCCTGCCCCAACGTTGGACGTTGGAATAATGTAGCCCTCAACTCAGCGTGTTGGAAAAAGCCAGTCCCCACGGGGGGACATTTGCAATAATGTAATTATTCCGTTCAGGGCATACCTCGTCCGAGAACCGCATACTATTTACAAACGAAAACAGCCGTTTCGCGCAGACGGCTGTTTTGTGACCTTGTCAAAAAGGGAGGTAAATACTATGGTCATAGAGGAAAAGACCAAGACCGGCGGAAAGCCGCACAACTTGATTATGGAAAACCGGGAGAGGCTTTCCGTCTCCGGCGTTGAGGACGTTGACAGTTTCGACGACAGGCAGATTATCATGCAAACCTCAAAGGGTAATCTGATCCTTCGTGGCAGCGACCTGCACATCGACAAGCTTAGTCTGGATACCGGCGAAATATCCATTACCGGGCTCATAAGCGAATTGGGCTATGAGGAGAGCGCCGCCCATGGCAGTCTCTGGTCCCGCCTTTTCAAGTAACAATGAATCTGCCGATTACTGACCAGCTCATTGCATCCATAATTTCCATCTGCGGCGGGCTGGGATTTGGACTGCTGTATGATTTTTTCAAGGCTTTCAGGCTAAGGCTCAAGAGAATGATTTTCACCATTTTTAGCGATGTTATGGTTTGCATCGCAGCCTTTGCGATCCTCTTTTTGCTGTTTATGACCGTCGGCCGAGGTGAAACGCGTCTTTATATACTGCTTTGCTGTGTGCTGGGCTCTGTATTTTATTTTTTACTGTTCAGTCCGTTTTTCCTCATGGTTTTTTCGGGTTTAGCCTCTTTTACCGGGAAATTATTACATAAATTCGCCGTTCCGATAAAATTTATGGTAAAAAAATCAAAATTTTTCTTTCAAAAAGCTTGTAAGTGGTATAGAATGAGGGTATTAGGTGAAGTGTCACCAAAAAACCGAAGTGCTTTTGAAGGAGAAAACCGCCATGAAATTCAAAGGAGCAAGCCTGATAACAAAAATCGTCATACTCGCTCTCGTGGTGTACGCAGGAATAAGCCTGTTCTCTCTGAGACAGCAAACAGCCGAAACGCAAAACAAAAGAGATGAGCTTCAGCAGCAGGTTGACAAGCTCAGGCAGGAGAACACGGAACGGCAATACGATATCGACCACAGCACGGATCCGGAAATTATAGAGGACGTTGCAAGGAACGAGCTGGGCCTTGTAAAGCCCGGGGAAAAGATATATTACGATATAGGAGATTAGCGGCAGGCCAGCTTTATTAACAGGAGGATAAACCCCTATATGCAGCCATCTTTGGGAGAATTTTTTGAGGGAAAGGTTACCGGCATTACGAAGTTCGGCGCTTTTGTTTCGCTGCCCGGCGGTGAAAACGGACTTGTTCACATTTCGGAAATCGCGAACAGCTATGTTAACGATGTCAGTGATTTCGTTTCCGTGGGCCAGGTCGTCAGGGTCAAGGTTCTCGGGGTAAACGAAGCCGGAAAAATCAATCTTTCCATCAAGCAGGCATCGGAACCGGCGGAAAAAAAAGCCGCCGCGCAGAAGTCTGCCCCTCCTCCGCGCCAGTCTGGGCAAAGACCCGGCTCCCAACAGTCTGCTCCTCCCGTTGAGTCTGCCTTTGAAGATAAGCTTAAGCAGTTTATGCAGGATTCGGACAACCGCATCTCCGGCTGCCGTATGTACGGGGACAAAAAGACCGGCTACCGCCGCAAAAGGGATTAATTTCTTTACAAATAAAAAGACCGCCTTCAGGCGGTCTTTTTCTATGCTTTGCTCCCCTTCGGTTTGAAGGAAATAAATTTACTGATCAGATAGTTGAGGATGACAACGATAATTGCAATCAAAATTTTTGCCGGCAGCGTTTCAATTCCGAAGAGCGTTGCGTCAAAGCCGGGAACTCCGGCCAGGAGAGTAACCGCCCCTATTTCCAGAACCCCTGTGAGCGCCCGACCTCCGACAAAGGTCACTGCCTCTTTCCTGACCAGCTTCCCCTCCCAGCTTCGGCTGTCAAAAACCCAGAGCTTGTTCGTAACAAAGGCAACCGATACGGCAATTATCCAGGAGACGACATTGGCAAGAAAGATATAGAGCTGTATGTCCAGTCCGAACGCCACTACCTGAATGTGGCTGAATCCCCGGAAAAGTATTATGCACAGGCTGTAGATCACCCAACTGACTACTGACGTAACAACTCCAAATATGAGATACATAATTATTTCCCGGTGTTTTTCAAAAAGCTCTCGCAGCTTTGTCTGTTTTTCGTCCACAGAAAGCCCCCCCAGATATCTTTATATCGCATTCGACTCGAGAGCCATTTTAACATATTCTGCAGGTATGTCAAGGCAACGGGAGTCGAATCACCATCGCCTGCACTCAGCTTCCATTGCTTATTGGAAAGACGAAACCCGTTTTCGGAACTTCCGAAAACGGGTTTTGTTCTTATTGAAGTATTGCGCCTTGTGCCGCACTGCTAACCTGTTTTGCATAGCGGGCAAGATAGCCGGTTTTAATGCGCGGTTCGGGGCAGACCCAAGCCTCGCGGCGGGCTTCCAGCTCATCGTCGGAGACCAGAAGCTCAATTTTATAGGCATTGATGTCTATTGCAATCGTGTCCCCCTCTTTCACCAAAGCAATGCTGCCGCCGAGAGCCGCCTCCGGGGAAACGTGTCCGATCGCCGCGCCGCGAGTAGCGCCGGAAAAGCGACCGTCGGTAATGAGAGCAACGCTCTCGCCTAGGCCCATGCCACAGATTGCGGATGTGGGATTAAGCATTTCGCGCATACCCGGGCCGCCCTTCGGGCCCTCATAGCGGATAACAACAACATCTCCGGCAACGATTTTGCCCGCGGTAATCGCGGCGATCGCCTCGTCCTCGCTGTTAAACACCCGCGCCGGGCCCTCGTGCTTCATCATTGCTTCAGCAACCGCGCTGCGCTTCACAACACAGCCTTCCGGCGCGAGATTGCCCTTGAGCACAGCAATTCCGCCTGTTTTGGAGAAGGGATTTTCAATCGGGCGAATCACCTCAGGGTCAAGATTAGCAACGCCCTCAAGGTTTTCCGCCAGCGTTTTGCCTGTGCAGGTCAAAACCGAGGTGTCAAGCATGTTGAGCTTGTTCAGCTCCGCCATAACAGCGTGGACACCTCCCGCATGCTCCAAATCCTCCATATAGGTGTCACCCGCCGGAGCAAGGTGGCAGAGATTCGGGGTGTTCTCGGAAAATTTGTTGGCCATCTCTAAATTCAGCTCAAAGCCCGCTTCATGCGCAATTGCCGGGATGTGCAGCATGGTGTTGGTCGAACAGCCGAGCGCCATATCCACGATTTCCGCGTTGTGGAAGGCAGCCTCTGTCATTATGTCGCGCGGACGGATGTTCTTTTCATAAAGCTCCATAATCTTCATTCCCGTGAGCTTTGCCAGACGCAGGCGCGCGCTCATAACGGCGGGTATAGTGCCGTTGCCTCGCAGCGCCATCCCGAGAGCCTCCGTAACGCAGTTCATCGAGTTTGCGGTGTACATACCCGAGCAGCTGCCGCAGGTTGGGCAGGTTTCCATCTCGCAGGCCTCGAGCTCGGCTTCTGAAATCTTTCCCGCGTGGTAGGCTCCGACCGCCTCGAAAATCGAGGACAGGCAGGTTCTTTTGCCCTCCATTCTGCCGGAGAGCATCGGCCCGCCGGAGACGAAAATTGTCGGCACATTGACACGCGCCGCCGCCATGAGAAGTCCCGGAACGTTTTTGTCGCAGTTGGGAATCATCACAAGCGCGTCAAACTGATGGGCCAGCGCCATGCACTCCGTGCTGTCGGCAATCAAATCTCTCGTTACCAGAGAATACTTCATCCCCTCGTGTCCCATTGCGATACCGTCGCACACGGCGATGGCCGGAAAGACTATCGGCGTGCCGCCGGCTGAGAGAACGCCCTGACGGACGGCCTCGGTTATCTTGTCAAGGTTCATATGCCCCGGAACTATCTCGTTATACGAGCTGACGATTCCGACCAGCGGTTTTTCCATCTCTTCCTTTGTAAAACCGAGGGCGTAGAACAGGCTTCTGTGCGGTGCCTGCGAAACGCCGGTTTTGACGTTGTCACTTTTCATGCGGTGCTCCTTTTGTAATGGAATACTGCAAGCGTGAAATCAACGACTCCACGCTTGCAGACAAAAATGTAGACTTATTTTTTGAGCCAGCTCATCATCTTGCGCAGCTCCGCGCCGACCTTCTCCAGCTTGTGCTCGGATTCCTTGCGGCGTGTCGCCAGGAACTTGGCCTGCTTGCCGGAGGAGAATTCCTGAATGAACTCGCTCGCGAATGTTCCGTCCTGAATCTCAGAGAGAACTTTTTTCATTTCACGGCGTGTGTCCTCGGTGATGAGCCTTCTGCCGGTGCGGTAGTCGCCGTATTCAGCGGTGTTTGAGATGGAGTAACGCATCATGGCAAAGCCGCCGCTGTTGATAAGGTCAACAATGAGCTTCATCTCGTGGATGCACTCAAAATAGGCCATTTCCGGCTCATATCCGGCCTCAACAAGAGTATCAAAGCCGGCCTTCATCAGCTCGGTAACGCCGCCGCAGAGAACTGCCTGCTCTCCAAAGAGGTCAGTTTCGGTTTCTTCGCGGAAGCAGGTTTCAAGGATTCCCGCGCGGCCCGCACCGATGCCGGCAGCGTAGGCCAGAGCATATTCCTTGGCCTTGCCGGTCGCATCCTGATGCACGGCGATGAGGCTGGGAACGCCCTTGCCTTCAACATACTGGCTGCGGACTGTGTGTCCGGGGCCCTTGGGGGCGACCATGATAACATCGATATTCTTCGGCGGCTGTATCAAATTAAAGTGGATATTAAAGCCGTGGGCGAACATCAGGGCCTTACCCTCCGTCATGTACGGCGCGACCTCGGCGTAATAGATATCCGCAGCTTTCTCATCCGGAACAAGCATCATAACCATATCGGCAGCCTTTGCCGCCTCGGAAACGGACATGACTGTCAGCCCCGCTTCCTGAGCCTTGGCGCAGCTGGAGGAGTCTGCCCTCAGACCTACAACGACTTTCACTCCGGATTCTTTCAGATTCTGTGCGTGGGCGTGACCCTGGCTGCCGTAGCCGATGATGGCGACGGTGCGGTTGTCCAAAAGTCCGAGATTACAGTCGGTGTCGTAGTATTTGTTAATCATTTGTTTTTGCTTCCTTTCAAAATTACATACATTATTGATTAGCTGCGGTGGCTGATGTTGTCCTCGCAAGCCATTACCGAGTCGCCGTGATCCATGGCAGTAACTCCTGTGCGGCACAGCTCAAGGATTTTATATTCGGAGATAACATCCAGAAATCCGTTGATTTTGCTGGGCTTTCCGGTGAGCTCGCAAACCATGCTTGTCGGGGAAAAGTCGACAATGGAGGCCTTGTAAACCTCGCAGATGTCCCGAATTGCCGCTCTCTGGCTATTGCCTGCGGCAACCTTAACCAGCAGCAGCTCGCGGAAAATCGCCTCGTTCTCATCCTCAATTTTCACTGCCTTAACCTCAACCAGTTTACGGGTTTGCAGAATTATCTGCTCGATTATCCTGTCGTCACCGTGGGCGGCGAGGGTTATGCGTGAAATGGTCGGGTCGTTTGTTTCGGAAACGGTCAGCGAGTCGATGTTGTAGCCGCGCCGTCCGAATAGCATGGATACCCGCGAGAGGACGTTGGCGTTGTTTTCAACCAGCAGAGCGATGATAACTTTTTTACTCATGTCAGTGATCCTCCCTTTTTTATTCCAGAATTGCGGCGCGAACCGTCTCTCCGCCCGCGATCATTGGCAGCACGCGCTCGTTTCTGTCGATGGGGCAAACGATCCAGCACGGCTTGCCGGTTGCAAGTGCTTCCTTGAGGACGGTTTCGAATTCCGCCTTCGTCTCAGCTCTGAAACCTTTGGCTCCAAAGCCCTCCGCAACTTTAATATAATCCGTTTTGCGCTCTGCAACGGTTGAGAAATAGTGCTTGTTGTAAAAACTCGTCTGCCACTGGTATACCATGCCAAGCACCTGATTGTCAAAAATAACTGTGATAACCGGCAGTTCGTAGGTCACTGCGGTGCAGGCTTCGTTCATGTTCATGTGGAAGCTGCCGTCGCTGGTGATGTGGATAACTCTCTTTTCGGGTCTGGCAACCTGTGCGCCTATTGCCGCGCCGTAGCCAAAGCCCATGGTACCCAGTCCGCCGGAGGTCAAAAAGCCTCTGGGAGCTGTTTCCTTGCAGAACTGGGAGGCCCACATCTGATGCTGGCCTACGTCCGTAGCAATTATGGCATCCCTGCCGCAAACGCTGCCGATAACGTCCATAATTTCCACCGGGCGGATGTGACCTGTCTCCTGACGGTTGATTCTGCTGTCCATTTCCTGCCAGTTCCTGACCTGTTCAAGCCAGGCCGCGCGCTCGGCGTTTTCAACGATCTCAAGCAGGGCGGGAAGCTCCGCCTTCAAATCGCCCACGACCGCCAAATCCACCATGACGTTCTTGCGTATTTCGCTCTCGTCAATGTCTATCTGAACGATGGTCGCGTGGGGCGCGAAATCGCGCAGCTTGGTGGCAACGCGGTCAGAAAAGCGGGTTCCAAGAGCCAGAAGCAGGTCGGCTTCATCAACGGCGTGGTTCGCCGCCATCGAACCGTGCATACCCAGAATACCCAAATCCAAATCGTCACCGAAGCCGATAACGCCTGTACCCATTATTGTGCGGCAGGCGGGGATGCGTGTCTTTTTGATAAATTCCCTCATCTCATCCCCGGCGTTGGCGCTTATCACACCGCCGCCGAAGCAGATAACAGGACGCTTCGCTTTTTTTATCAGAGCCGCAATTTTGCTGTGCTCCTCATCGGAGGCAGCCTTCGGCGTCGGTTTTTCGTACTTGGGAGCGGGAGTAAATTCATACACTGCGGCGGTTATATCCTTCGGAACATCTATCAGCACAGGGCCACAGCGGCCGCTGGCAGCAATTTTGAAGGCCTCGCGGATGGTTTCCGCCAGTCTGGTAATGTCGCGCACAGCATAGTTGTGCTTGGTGACAGGCTGGGTGATTCCGGCGATAAAAACCTCCTGGAAGCTGTCTTTTCCTATCAGATCCTGAGCGACGTTGGCGGTGATTACCACCATCGGAATGCTGTCCAGGTACGCCGTTGCAATGCCGGTGACGGTGTTGGTTGCGCCCGGGCCGCTGGTCGCGAACATGACGCCCGTTTTCCCTGTTGTGCGGGCATAACCGTCCGCCGCATGGGTCGCTCCCTGCTCGTGGGCGGTAAGATAATGCTTAATTTTGTCCTGTCTGTGATAAAGCGCCTCATATATATTGAGCGCCGCTCCGCCAGGATAACCGAAAACATCGGTAACTCCCTGCTCTATAAGAACCTCAATGATGATTTCCGCTCCTGATAATTTCAAAGCTCTCTCCTCCTGATGTTAATATTGTCGCAAATAACAAAAAACGCCCATGTCTCTAATTCATAAATCAAGAGACAAAGGCAAAATACCCCTGCGGTACCACTCTTATTGCTCTTTCTCCGGCGCTGCACTGCCATTGAAAAAACCACTTTGAACGTCTGTCAACGTCCTGCGCTGTAACGGGCGCAACCGTTTTGCTTACACAGACAGGCGTGACCGGCCCTTCGGCAAACCGCTCCGGGATGACTTTCCTCCGACCTCCACACCGCCTTGCACCGACCGGCAGCTCTCTGAAGTGGGTATCGGCCTACTTTTTCCCATCAACGCATTTAAAATCTGGATTAGACACATCATAACCCACTAAAATGCGCCTTGTCAACTGTTCTTTTTGATAAATTCGAAATTATTTGATGGCAATTTTATATTCAACATACTGTTTTGCGACTCTGGGACTGCGTCCGCCTGCGCGAATGGCATAGGCCTCAGCGCCGGAAATCAGATCTTCCCCGCTGAGTTTCAGGCCGTATTCCTCCGCAAGATTCAGAACTAAATCGGCGTATTCATCTCTGTCCGGCCGCACGAAGGTCACCACGATGCCGAAGCGTCCTGCCAGGCTGGAACTCTCCTCCAAGGTATCGCCCACGTGAATATCATCCCCATGGCGGGCTTTAAAACTCTCCCGAAGCAGGTGGCGCCGGTTGCTGGTTGCATAGATAACCGTGTTCTTTGCGCGGGCGGCAACGCTCCCCTCCAAAACGGTTTTCAGGGCGGTAAAATCCCTGTCGTTACTCTCAAATGACAAGTCGTCAATGAAAATAATAAACTTCAAAGGCTTCGAAGCAAGGTAGTCAAGCAGCGCGGGAATATGGCGCAAGAGCCCCTTCTCCGCCTGAATCAGGCGTAGTCCGGCGTCCTTATATGCGTTTGCGATAGCTTTCACAGTGCTGCTTTTTCCCGTTCCCGCATCGCCGTACAGCAAAACGTTGTTGGCAGGAAGTCCGCCCAGCAGGGAACGGGTATTTGCGAGCACGAGCTCCCTCTCGCTCTCGTAGCCGTAAAGCTCGGAAATCGCTTGCGGGTCAGGGTTCTTAACCGGCGCGAGCGTGCCGTCTTCGGAAACGGTGAAAACGTGGTTTGACGCAAAAATACCATAGCCCCGCTGTGCCGCGGCAGAGGCATATTCGTTGTAGCTGTAAACAAAGTCCGCCTCGTTGGCATACCAGATGGGGACATCGCCGGAGGGTCTGATATTATCCACAAAATAACTCGAGGAATATGCTGATGCCAGCTCAAAGGCACGCAGCTCACGGATAAGCTGCTGCTCGATCGCGGCGCTGACGATCTCCTCGCCCGCTATGGCTTCAATCAGAAAATTCTCGTCTGCACAAACAAGCGCAAGCACTCTGTCGGTCAAATTTGTCCCGTAGGGATATAGCTCCCGGGCAATTTCGCAGCAGAGGGAAAAAGACCTGTCGCCGTCTGTTTTGTCGCAGCACAGAAGCTCCGCCAAAGCTGAGATTATCGGCTCATTGCGGAGGTTTTTGAAAATTACCGCTTCCTTCATTGTTTTTGCAAGCTGAGTATTGTTCATAGCGGGGCTCCTTTCGGGTGTTCTGCTTATCCAGTATACCAAGATTTTGGGCTTGTTACAAGAGGGTTCTTGATTGAAACTCAGCAATCTCCAATGCTTGGGCGACAGCGGGAGCTACGCTCCCTGCCGCCCCTTTGAAGAGAGGTTTCTTTTCTTGCGAGAAAAGAAATCCCTCTTCACTCCAAAGAAAAGAAGCCCAAAGGGGCGTAACCCCTTTGGAAACCCCCGCCGAAGCCATTAGAACAAGCAAACCGTCCGCTCGCTGACTGCGGAGCGTGCCACAGGGCAGGTGAGCACTGCGCCACATAATCGCTCGCTGCTCTGCGGCACAGACGAAAACTTTCGTCCCTCGCCACAAGGGGGATCCAAGGGGGGCGGTGTCAGCCCCCTTTTGGTCGTTAGGGGGTCTGGGGGCGACTCGAAACGCCCCCAGGCGGTTTTTCTCTTTCGAATTGTTAAAACGGTTTCTCTTTTTGACGACATCAAAAAGACTAGCGCCGCAGCGCTGTACAGAGCGCAACCGCGCGAAGCGCGGCTCTTAGCGCGAGTAAAATGGTTTTGACGTGGAAAGGCAGGGAGCGTAGCTCCCGCTGTCGCCCAAGCGTTGTGCGCTTGAAAACCTCACCTCAACCCGTTGCATTTAAAAAGAGCCTGTCCCCGCCGGGGGGATGCAAGTCGTTTGGAATAACGAGAAGAAACTTTTCCTTGACAAACGCATAAACATGTTGTAAGGTTTATTGCAATAACACAAATGCAGTGACAGGGACAAAGCAGCTTCCGAGCATTTCAGAGAGCCGTTGTGCGGTGCGAAACGGTATGCGAAAAAGTTGCGAACTCACCCTTGAGCAGTCAGCTGAAAGCCCATGGCAGTAGGTGTGACCGGATTTCCTCACCGTTATCAAAGAGGCGGCGTTTTAAGACGCCGAAAGCGGACAGTTTATCTGTCAATTTGAGTGGTACCGCGGAGTTTATGCTTCGTCTCTTATATGAGACGGGGCTTATTTTTTTACCTTCGGTAAAAATCATCCAAGTCGAGGCGGGCGTTGCCCCCGCGAGCTCCCCGATGTTTGCCCTCACCGCATTTTTGTTAAATCAAGGCTATATAGGAGGAAAAACGAAAAATGAGAAAAATTAAGGTCTTCGATACAACGCTGCGTGACGGTGAGCAGTCTCCTGGCTGCAGCATGAACCTCTCCGAAAAACTGGAGATGGCACGGCAGCTTGACGCTCTCGGCGTTGACATTATCGAAGCCGGTTTCGCAATCGCATCCCCGGACGACTTCAAGGCCGTTGAAGCCATATCCCAGACTGTACAAAACTGCACGGTCGCCAGTCTTGCCCGCTGCACAAAGGGTGATATTGACGCCGCCTGGAACGCCGTGAAGGGCGCGAAGTACCCGCGCATTCACATCTTTCTGGCAACAAGTGATATACACATGGAATATAAGCTGAAAATGAGCCGCGAACAGGTTCTGGAGAGCATAAACACCCACGTTTCCTACGCAAAATCCCTCTGCAACGATGTTGAATTCTCCTGCGAGGACGCCTCCCGCAGCGACAGGGAATTCATGAGCCGTTGCTGCGAAACGGCGATAAAAGCCGGCGCAACCACTCTGAACATTCCCGACACGGTAGGCTATTCCACACCCATGGAGATGTTCGAGCTGATAAGCTACCTGCGTGAGCACACACCGGGCATCGAGAATGTGGATATTTCCTCACACTGTCACGATGACCTCGGCATGGCAGTGGCAAACTCCCTTGCCTGTGTTCTTGCCGGAGCGACTCAGGTTGAATGTACGGTAAACGGCATTGGTGAGCGCGCGGGCAACGCCAGTCTCGAAGAAATCGTTATGACCCTGAAAACCCGCGGCGAGTACTATCAGGCGGAAACCGGCGTTAATACTACGCAGATTTACAAATCCTGCAAGCTGCTCTCAAATATCACCGGTGTGCCCGTCTCTCCCAATAAGTCGATAGTCGGCGCAAATGCCTTCGCCCACGAAAGCGGCATTCATCAGCACGGAGTTATCGCCAACCCCCTGACTTACGAAATCATGAAGTCCACGGACGTGGGCATACCTCAAAACACCATGGTTCTGGGCAAGCACAGCGGTAAACACGCTCTGCGCGACCGTCTGAGCCAGCTCGGTTACGAGGTCACTAAAGAGGAGCTGGACGAGATTTTCGTGCGCTTCAAGGCTCTTGCGGACAAGAAAAAGAGCTTGACTGACAAGGACATCGTGGCGCTGACCTTCGCCAACACCCACACTGTAGAGGCAACGTTCGAGCTGCTCAGCCATGTGGTCACAACCGGCAAGGACACCACCAACATAGCTTGCATCAAGCTGAAAACGGAGGACGGCATCCGCGAGGAGGTCGCCATCGGTTCCGGCCCGATTGACGCTTCTTTCAAGGCTGTCGATATGATGTCGGGCATTGACGCCAATCTTGACAGCTTTAGTCTTAACGCGGTAACCGACGGAGAAGACGCAATGGGCGAGGCGGTTGTCAAGCTCAGCTATAAGGGTGAGGAATACACAGGGCGCGGCCTGTCCACCGACATTATTGAGTCTTCAATAAGGGCATACGTCAACGGCATTAACAAAATCGTCGGGGCATAACTATCAAGAAGCCGAAAGGAAAAGCAACTATGGCTATGACAATGACACAAAAAATTCTCGCCGCGCACGCGGGCCTGGACAGCGTTTCTGCGGGTCAGCTTATCAAAGCAAAGCTGGATCTGGTGCTGGCAAATGACATCACCGGCCCTGTGGCGATTAATGAGTTTGAAAAAGCGGGCTTTTCGCAGGTCAGCCGTGATACCCGTATAACTCTGGTGATGGATCATTTCACACCGAACAGGGACATCAAGTCCGCCGAATGCTGCAAGCAGTGCCGCACTTTTGCAAAGCGTCACGACATTGAAAACTTCTACGATGTCGGTGAAATGGGAGTCGAGCACGCTCTTTTGCCCGAAAAGGGATTGATTGCCCCGGGTGAGGCGGCAATCGGCGCAGACAGCCACACCTGCACCTACGGCGCACTGGGGGCTTTCTCCACCGGCGTCGGCTCAACCGACATGGCCGCCGCCATGGCAACCGGCGAAACCTGGTTCAAGGTTCCCGCGGCAATTAAGGTCAATCTGTCCGGCAAAAAGCAGAAATGGGTAAGCGGTAAGGACGTTATTTTGCACCTTATCGGCATGATCGGCGTTGACGGGGCCTTGTATCAGTCACTGGAGTTTTCCGGCGAGGGTCTGTCTGACTTGACAATGGCTGACCGGCTCACGATATCCAATATGGCGATTGAAGCGGGCGCAAAGAACGGAATATTCGCCGTTGACGATACAACCCGGGCATATGTCGCGCAGCGTGTTGACCGTCCGTGGACGGCCTATGAGGCCGACCCGGATGCTGTATACAGCAGAGTAATTGACCTTGACCTGTCGCAGATTCCCTGTACTGTTGCCTATCCGCATCTGCCGGAGAAAACTCATCCGGCGACTGAAGGAAAAGACATTGAGATAGATCAGGTGGTAATCGGCTCGTGCACCAACGGCAATATCGAGGATATGGCGGCGGCAGCCGAAATCTTCAAGGGCCGCCATGTGAAAAAGGGCGTTCGGGCAATAGTCATCCCCGCCACACCGAAGATTTACACGGAGTGCATCGACCGCGGCTACACGAAGATTTTCATGGAGGCCGGCTGCATAGTTTCCACCCCCACTTGCGGCCCCTGTCTCGGCGGACACACAGGTATTCTCGCCTCCGGCGAGAGGGCGGTGTCCACGACAAACCGCAATTTTGTAGGGCGAATGGGGCACACGGAAAGCGAAGTGTACCTGGCCTCTCCCGCAGTCGCCGCCGCGTCAGCAATCACAGGACACATTTCACATCCAGAGGAGGTAGTGAAGGCTTGATCCAAGCCTTTATTACACATGATTTAAGCGCGTGGTGCTCTCGGCTTTGCCGAAACCGCGCCACATGCGCATTATGGCCATTCCTTTAAGGTCATAATGTATTGAGATATGAAAGGACTGGTCATAACACCAATGAATGCACACGGAAACGCAATCAAATACGGTGATCACGTCGACACAGATGTTATCATCCCTGCCCGCTACCTTGCAACGCAGGACCACAAGGAGCTTGCCTCCCACTGCATGGAGGACATTGACAAGAGCTTTATCACCCGCGTTAAGGACGGCGACATAATGGTCGCCGGCATCAACTTCGGCTGCGGCTCATCGCGCGAGCACGCTCCTATCGCTATTAAGGCCAGCGGAATCTCCTGCGTAATCGCCAAGAGCTTCGCGCGCATTTTCTATCGCAACTCGATAAACATCGGCCTTGCTATTCTGGAATGCGAGGATGCCTCAAACGATATAGATGAGGGCAATGAGGTGGAGATAGACTTCGACACCGGAATCATCACCAACATAAGCAAGGGCAGAACCTATCAGGCGCAGCCCTTTCCGGATTTCATCAAGGATATGATAAGCAGGGGCGGCCTGATGGCCTCTATCAAGGGGTGAGCGTATGACAAAAAACATCGCCATAATCCGCGGCGACGGCATCGGCCCGGAAATAATGCGGCAGGCTCTCGCAGTTTTGGATAAGGTCGCCGAAAAATTCGGACACAGCTTTAACTACACGGAAGCTCCCATGGGCGGCAACGCCTACGATTCTTTCGGAGAACCCTTGCCGCAGTCTTCACTGGAAACCTGCCTTGCCTCCGACTCCGTCCTGCTCTCTGCAATCGGAGGGCCGAAGTGGGATAAAATTGACCCCGCAAAGCGTCCGGAAAAAGGACTTTTGGCGCTGAGAGCGGGCATGGGGCTGTATTCGAACCTGCGTCCTGCAAAGCTGTTCTCCGAGCTGAGAGACGCGAGCCCGCTTAAGCCAGAGGTTGTTGACAAGGGCATCGACTTCATAGTTGTCCGCGAGCTGATCGGCGGGGCGTATTTCGGAAAGCACACCACCGAAGTACGTGACGGCGAGGAATATGCCAGCGACATCATGGGCTACTCGCGACATGAGATCGAGCGCATCGCCCATGTAGCCTTCAAAACCGCCCAGAAGCGCGGAAAAAAACTTTGCAGCGTTGACAAGGCAAATGTGCTGGATTCCTCAAAGCTCTGGCGTAAGGTGGTCACTGAGATTTCTGTGGGCTATCCTGATGTGGAGCTAAGCCATATGTATGTCGACAACTGCGCAATGCAGCTTGTGCGTGATCCCTCGCAGTTTGACGTTATCGTCACGGAAAACCTGTTTGGCGACATTCTCTCGGATGAGGCCAGCCAGATTTGCGGCTCAATCGGCATGATCGGCTCGAGCAGTCTGGGAGACGGCAGCCGCGGGCTTTACGAGCCGATTCACGGCTCTGCGCCCGACATTGCCGGGCAGGACATTGCAAACCCGGTCGGCATGATTTTGTCGGCGGCAATGATGCTGCGCTTTTCGCTGGATATGCCGGAAGAGGCGGACGCTGTTGAGGCGGCAGTTGACAGGGCGCTTCGGGATGGCCTGCGCACCGGCGACACCATGAGCGCGGGCAAAACATGTTTGGGTTGCTCCGATATGGGTCGGGCGATTTGCGAGAGGATTTAATCCTCCGCTTGTCTATTATTTAACTTGCAATAATTACAAAAACAGCCTGTTTGTGATTGCAAACAGGCTGTTTTAATGGTAGAATATGCTAACAAACCTTTAATGGAGGAAAATAAAAATGATTGTTATCAATTGCAGCTTTATCAGCGATACCGCCAACATGAACGAATTCTTCAAGGTTCTCGTTGCAGAGGGACTTGTTGAGGGTTCACGCAATGACAAGGGCAATCTCAAGTACGACTTCTACGTTAACGCCGAAGACCCCACTAAAATGATGCTCGTTGAGCATTGGGAATCAGTCGAAGACCTCCAGGCTCACTCCGAAACCGAGCTATTCCAGAAGTTCCGCCCCATATGCAAAGAGCACGGCGTAAAAACCCGTCTTTCCATGTACGAGGAATAAGAGGAAGCGAAAATCTACATAGTTACCGGCGCAGATAACAAAAGGTCAGCGGAAATTCCGCTGACCTTTACTTTTATTGATGACTTGTCTGTCCAATATTTAGCTTACGGCAAAATCCGCACATCGCCGGAGGTGTTTGAAATGCCCGGCCTTACTCCGCCTTTCCCCGTTAATGGATTGCGCGGATAGTTGATTTCGCTCTATTCTTCGCTCTCCGCAACTTTAATCATGATGGCGCATTCCATGCGCTTGCGAAACAGCTTGCAACCGTATTCGTAAATTCCGGTAATGTCGCCAGTCGCGTGGTAAGCGTTGGCGGCGCAGCCTCCGGAGCAGTAGAGCCTTGCCCAGCAGTCCCGGCACTCCTCTCTGGCGTATGCGTTGCAGGCCTTGAATCGCTCACGCATTTCGGTGTTGGTCACGCCGTCCCAGACATTTCCCATGCTGTATGTTTCGTCACCCACGAACTGGTGGCAGGGAAACAGCTCTCCCCAGGGTGTGACAGCCAGATACTCCGTGCCGCTGCCGCAGCCAGAAATGCGCTTGTAGATGCAGGGTCCGCCCTCAAAATCAATCATATAGTGATAAAAATTGATTGGCCTGCCCTCTTTTTTGCGCCTTAGCATCTCTTCCGCAAGAATCTCATATTCACGGTAGAGAACCGGCAAGTCCTCCTCTGTCAGGGCGTGAGGGTCGTCGGGCGCGCAAACCACAGGCTCCATTGAAAGCTCGCTGAAGCCCAAGTCCGCCATGTGCAACAAATCCTTTGTAAATTCTGTGTTCTCATGGGTAAAGGTGCCGCGCATATAGTATTCCCTGCCCCCTCTTGCGGCGGCGAATTGCTGGAATTTTGGAACGATTATCTCATAGCTGCCCCTGCCGTTAACGGTTTTGCGCAGTCGGTCGTGGATCTCCGGTCTCCCGTCAAGAGAGAGCACCACATTATTCATCTCCTGATTGGAGAATTCTATGACCTCCTCGTCCACCAGCACACCGTTAGTCGTAAGAGTAAATCGAAAGTGCTTGCCGCTGGACTGCTCACGGCTGCGCGCGTAGGCGACAAGCTGCTTGACCACTTCCCAGTTCATAAGCGGCTCACCACCGAAGAAGTCCACCTCAAGATTTTTTTGGCCGCCGGAGTTCGCAATGAGAAATTCCAGCGCCTGTTTGCCCACCTCAAAGCTCATCAGCGCCCTCTCGCCATGGTACTTGCCCTGCGCAGCAAAGCAGTAGTCACAAGTCAGATTGCAGCTGTGCGCAACGTGGAGGCACAAGGCCTTTATCGCCCTGCTCTTGTTTTTAAAGTCCCCCGCGTGCTCCTCGTAAATATCCTCAGAGTAGAGCTGTCCTGTGGCTTTGAGCTCGTTAACATCTTCAATACAGTCGATAATTTCCTGCCGGCTCACGGTTGCGTCATCAGCGTATTTTTCCAGCATGAGACGGACAATTTCATCGGGCGAAGTATCCTCAAAAAGCCCGATAATGTCATAGGCAAGATCGTCCACACTGTGGACGCCGCCGCTGGCAACATCGAGCACAATATTGTAGCCGTTGAGTTTGTATTGGTGAATCATAAGCACCTCTATTTGATGGCGAAGGCAAGACTCCGCCTGCATTATAAAAAACGGAAAATGCTGCCCGATAGAACGAGCAGCATTCAAAATCCATTTAAACTGATTATTTGCTCTTTTCGCAAACCTGATTGGCAACTCCGCAGGAGGTTTTGCAGGCGGACTGGCAGGAGGTCTGACATTCACCGCAGCCGCCGTTTTTCATAGAGCTGCAAAGATTTTTTGTGTTGAGTGTTTTTATTCTTTTCATGGTTTTTCTCCCAGTTATTTTTATGGAATAACTATAATTTATTTTGCCCAAAATGTCAAGCCGCGCGCAACTCAGTTGACAACTCTGACCGTCCGCGGCATTCCTCCGGAGGAGCTGCGAAGCGCAATACCTGTTTCGCGCTGGATAAATAAGCTGCCGATAAGCTCCTGTGTCAGCTCTTCGCCCGGGACGACAAGGGGTATGCCCGGGGGATATGACCAAATATATTCCGCCG
The DNA here is from genome assembly GCA_031552685.1 of Oscillospiraceae bacterium. Taxonomy (GTDB): domain Bacteria; phylum Bacillota; class Clostridia; order Oscillospirales; family Oscillospiraceae; genus UBA2658. The sequence goes on along the minus strand of JAVBMI010000019.1, from coordinate 34,224 downwards.
CAATCCTGCCCCGCACATCCCTGAGCGACATGTCGCGGAAGGGCTCGCGCAGAGCCGCTCCAACGCTCATGCGCCTTGGGGGCATGCCCGGAAAAACAAAGGGCAATCTTGGTGCCGTACGGCGGGTTTCCCCGTCAAGAGTGCAAATCGCCGCAGCGAGGCGGTCAATACTTTCGTTTGTATCGAGCAGACCTGTCATTGCGAGGCAGTAGCCCCCGGCCGCCATTTCACATTCTATTTTGAAGCGTTCGCGCAGCTTTTGCATTAATTCAACGCCTGTAGTGTCCGTGCCCTCGCAGCAGATGAGAATTTTGCTGCGGTCATAGCGGTATACCTCGGAGTTTGCAAGCCCCAGGCGTACATATCCGGGGGTCTTCTGTGCCGTCTGACATTCAAAAAGCTCACTGTGACCCGGCACCTTCAGGTTTTGCAGAGCAGACACCTTGCGGTCAAAGCGCTCAAGCCGCCTTTTCCACGCGGAAAACAGCTCTCCTCCCCTGTTTTTAACTAAATCCACCGCCCCGTCGATCGAGGCCATCAGAAGATACGAGGGGCTGCTGCTTTGAAAAACCGAGAGTTCCCCGATGACATCCTTTTGAGTTATAAGGTCACCGTTAAGATGAAGGATAGCCGACTGCGTCAGACCCGGCAAGGTCTTGTGTATGCTCTGAACTACGATGTCCGCCCCGCCAGAAACAGCCCCGCCGACAAAGTGGGCGGACAAGTCAAGGTGAGCGCCGTGCGCTTCGTCGACTATCAGCGGACAGCCATACATATGGCATATTATAGATATTTCGGCAATGTTGCTGATAACGCCCTCATATGTGGGGCTGGTTATGATAACCGGCGTTCCCGGATTATCTCTAACGGCGATTTCCACCGCCTTCGGCGGCATACTGCCGCAAAAACCAAAGCCTGCGACTGTTGGTGCGGACAGGTAAATCGGCTCCAATGCGCAAAGCTCCGCCGCGTTATACACCGAACGGTGCGAGTTGCGCGCCATGATGAGCTTGCCGCTGTCGCTGACAACGGAGGCGGCTCTGACCGCAGAAAGCACTCCGCCCGTTGAACCGTTTATCAGGAAAAAGCTCTTTTCGCTGCCAAAGACCTCCGCAGCCCTTTCCATGGCATCTTTTAATATGCCTCTTGGCTCAGAAAGATCATCGAATCCGCAGATTTCCGAAATATCATATTTAGCTCCGATGCCCTGCAAATACTCTATATCTCCTGGATTCCGCTTGTGTCCGGGCATGTGCATCGGAACAGCTTCGCCCTCGTCCAGCGCAGCCAGACGCCGGAACAAAGTTATGTAGTTATCCACCGCTGCGCCCCCCTCCCGGCCGATTTTTTCTAATAAATCATATCATTGCGGGAAAAAATGTCAATATCCATCTGTTTTTATGAAAAACAAGGCATAAAAGAAAAACCAACGAAAAATCGTCGGTTTTTTTATAATTGAATTAATTATGCAATGCTATTGAGCTTGTTTGTCAGCTGAGACTTCTTGTGCGCTGCGGCATTCTTATGGATAAGATGCTTGGTCGCAGCGTGATCAACAGACTTAACAGCAACCTTATAGGCATTGACGGCTGTGTCGCGGTCGCCCTCGGCAACGGCTGCATCAAACTTCTTAATATTGGTTTTGAGCAGGGTTTTTGCCGCTCTGTTCTTAGCGTTCTGCGCCTTCTGAAGAGCATCTCTCTTGGCTGAAGACTTGATGTTGGGCATACTCTTGCCACCTCCTCCTATATAATTGCCGAACCGGCGCTCTGCCATGTTCCGCGGATTTTAATTCTACCATTCATTTTTTGATTTTGCAAGACTTTTTTTATTATTTTGAAGAAATCGTGTAAAAAGTGGGTATCTTATTACTATAAAGAATGTGTGCAAAACAACTTATCCACTATATATTGTATTTCATTATGCACATTTCGAAAGGATACACAACATATGGAAAAGAAGATGCCTCGAACAGACCTTGTGATGGAGGCCAGAGAGCTCGTCCGTGAAGGTCTTGGCGGAGAAATCCCGGGAGTAGACTACAAAGAGGACGAGATTGACGGTGTTGGCTACCATATTATGGAAATTATGAACGACGAGGGCGCGAACGCTTTGGGCAAGCCGAAGGGGCGATACTGCACAATCCAAATCGAGCCGGTTCTTCGCCGCGAGACTGAGGAGTTTCCAAAGGCGGTCACCGCAGTCACCGAACTGATAAAGGGTTTTCTCCCTAAGGACAGGGAGGAATTCTGCGTTCTGGTCGCCGGACTTGGCAACCGGCAAATAACTCCGGACTCTGTTGGCCCGCTGGCTGTGGAGGCCACTCTTGTCACCCGCCACCTAAAGCGCTTTATGCCGGAAGATTTTCAGGCATTCCGCGATGTGTCCGTTGTCACTCCCGGCGTACTGGGCACAAGCGGAATCGAGAGCGCGGACTACATTAAATGTATATGCGATTTGCTGAATCCTGATTGTGTGATAGCCGTCGACGCTCTTGCCGCGCGTAATATTGACAGGCTCTGCCGCACCGTGCAGCTTACGGACACAGGCATCATCCCTGGCTCCGGCGTCGGCAACGGCAGAAGTCTTATCAACTCTGAAACCATGGGTGTGCCGGTGGTTGCGATAGGCGTGCCCACTGTTGTTGATATGCGCACTCTCTTTTCGGATTTTGGAATGGAAAAAGCTCCTGAGGAACTTGCCAACAATGAGGAGATGATTGTTACGCCCAGAAGCATCGACTCACAGGTTAGCTGCATCGGGCGTCTTGTCGGCTATTCCATTAATCTTGCGCTTCATAGAGGCATGACTATTGAGGATGTAGACATGATGCTGGGCTAGACAGAAATGTTTCACGTGAAACATTTTTCACGCGTTTGCGATATTATTGCCTAAAATCGTTGAATTGCCCTTCTGTTGATGCTATAATGACCCTACAACATTTTTGGCGTTATATTAAAGATGAGCGCCGGTGGGAGAATTGGCATGGGCAAAACCGTTGCGGTAGTCAATCAAAAAGGTGGCGTGGGCAAGTCCACGACCTGCATCAATCTCTGTTGTGCTCTGAAGTCCAGGAACAAAAGGGTGCTGCTTTGTGACTGCGACCCGCAGGGGAACAGTACTTCGGGCATGGGCGTTGATAAGATGGCCGGCCCGAGTACATATGATGTCCTGATGAACGGCGTGATGGCCGAGGCCGCTATTGTAAAAACAAAATACGGCGATGTGCTCCCGTCCAATCGTGAGCTGTCCGGTGCACTCATTGAGCTGGTTGGTGCGAGTGAGCGCGAGTATGTGCTGAAGCAGGCGCTTGAGCCCGTAACTAATAACTATGATTTCATCTTCATTGACTGCCCGCCTTCACTGGAATTGCTCACTCTCAATGCCCTGTGCGCGGCGGACAGCATTCTTGTGCCCGTACAGTGCGAATACTTTGCGCTCGAAGGGCTGACCGATTTGATGGGCACTCTGAAAAACGTTAACAAGCAGTTAAATACCGAGCTTTATCTGGAAGGAATCCTCCTTACAATGTATGACTCCAGAACAAACCTCTCGGTTGAGGTCGAGTCGGAGATTCGTCAATACTTCGGCGCTAAGGTTTATACAACGCAGATTCCGCGCAACGTCCGTATCAGCGAGGCGCCGAGCCACGGCAAGCCGGTTATCGTGTATGACAAGTATTCAAAGGGTACCAGAGCATATCTGCGCTTCGCAAGTGAATTCCTGAAGCGTCAGACTACATAAAGAAAAATGCTCCGTTCAGGAGCCGAGGAGGTCAAAATGGCCGAAAAACAACAGAAAAGAGGGCTTGGCGCAGGTCTGGGGGCACTTTTCGGTGAAACCGGCATCGGAAACGAGCTGGACGGCGCACTCAATGTCCCGATTGAAAAAGTTGAACCGCGAAGTGACCAGCCGAGAAAGGCTTTCGACCCGGAGGCCTTGCAGGAGCTTGCTGATTCCATCTCGCAGTTTGGCATTATTTCCCCCATAACAGTGAGGAAACTGGATGGCGGTTATTACCAGATTATCGCAGGCGAGCGGCGCTGGCGTGCAGCGAGGCTTGTGGGTCTGAACACAGTTCCGGTGCGGCTTTTGGAGGCTGACGACAAACGTGCTATGGAGCTGGCGCTGGTTGAAAACCTGCAGAGAGAGGATCTTAATCCGATTGAAGAAGCAAGAGGCTTCCGTGCGCTCATGGAAGAGTATGGCATGACTCAGGAAGATGCTTCACAGAGCGTCGGAAAGTCGAGGCCGGCAGTCGCAAACGCCCTGCGCTTGCTGTCGCTCTCAGAGCCTGTGGCCGCCATGGTCGAGGATGGGACGCTTTCGGCGGGTCACGCACGGGCGCTGCTGGCAATCAAAGACAGCGCTGTGCAGCTGCAAACAGCGCAAAAGGCGGCGCAGGAGGCATTATCAGTTCGGCAGCTTGAGAAACTGGCCGCGAGAATCGCTGAGAGTCTTGAAAAATCAAGCGTTTCAGCGTCTGCGAAGAAACAGCTTGACACAAAAGTGGACTATGTCGCAGATGCGGAAAAGCAGCTTGAGCGCGCACTCGGACGAAAAGTACATATTAAGGACAATCGCAAAAAGGGGAAAATCGAACTGGAATACTACGGCGCGGATGACCGCGAGTTACTGATATCCGCCCTGATGCGTTTTGGAACGAATAAATAACTGAGGAGGCATAACAATGCTTGATATTAAACTGATACGTGAGAACCCGGATGAGGTAAAAACCCGCCTGAAGGCCAAGGAAGTGGATTGCGACAGCGCGGTCGACAGAATTTTGGTGCTGGACACACAGCGCCGTGAGCTCATCCAAAAGACCGAAGCCGCTAAAAGCGAGCAGAACAGGGCCTCAAAGGATGTACCACAGCTAAAGAAAGAGGGCAAGGACGTCTCGGCACTCATCGAGCGCATGAATGCTCTGAAGGAAGAAATCAAGGCTTTTGACGCTGATTTGAAGTCTGTTGAGGATGAATATACCGACCTCATGCTCTCTCTACCGAATCTGCCCGATCCGGACCTGAAGCCCGGCGGAAAAGAGAATAACCAGCCGATCTGCTTCTATGGCGGCAGCTCTAAGCGCGATTTTGAAATAAAAAACCACGTTGACCTATGCACAAGCCTGGGGATAATCGACTACGAGAGGGGCGCAAAGCTCTCCGGCAATGGTTACTGGCTATACCGCGGTCTGGGTTCGCGCCTTGAGTGGGCCCTAATCAATTACTTCATCGAAACTCACGAGATGGACGGCTATGAAATAGTAATGGTGCCGCACATGCTGGGCTATGATTGCGGTCTGACCGCAGGGCAGTTCCCAAAGTTCAAGGACGAGGTTTATTGGGTTGACGAGGATGGAGAAAACCGTCACTTCATGCTGCCCACAGCTGAGACCGCGCTTGCCAGTCTGCACCGCGATGAGATACTTACCGAGGCTGAGCTTCCGCGCAAGTATGTTTCCTACACTCCTTGTTACAGAAGGGAAGCGGGCTCTTACCGCTCTGATGAGCGCGGCATGATCCGGGGTCATCAGTTCAATAAGGTCGAGATGTTCCAGGTAACTACTCCGGAACAGTCGAACGAAGCCTTTGACGAGCTTGTTGTCCGCGCGGAAAGCCTTGTGAAGGGTCTCGGTCTGAAATTCCGCACAGTAAAGCTCGCTGCTGGCGACTGCTCCGCCTCCATGGCGCGGACATACGACATCGAAGTTTACATTCCCTCGATGAACGGCTATAAGGAAGTATCCTCCGTCAGCAACGCTCGGGACTATCAGGCGCGCCGCGGCAACATCCGTTACCGCCGCGAGGACGGCAAAATCGAGTATGTCCACACCCTCAACGGCTCGGGTCTGGCAACCAGCCGCATCCTGCCCGCAATCGTTGAGCAGTACCAGCAGGCAGACGGCTCAGTCGCTGTGCCGCAAGCGCTCAAGCGCTTTTTGAGAGGCCGCGAGATGATTACAAAAGAGGATCAGCTTAAGGTGAATATCAAAAGCGCCTTCACCTGCGGCTAAGAATTGAACAAAAAACAGGGCAGTCAAGCGACTGCCCTGTTTTTTATTGCCTCTATCATTCAGCATCGAGCTGCTTAAGCCACAGACTGCTGACCGCGTCCGACGGCATCCTGAAATCTCCCCGTGGGCTAAGTGAGAGGGAACCCACCTTTGGCCCGTCAGGAAGACAATTTCGCTTAAACTGCTGAGAGAAAAAGCGTCTGATGAAGATCCGCAGCCACTTGAGAATAGTGTCTGCGTCATATTCGCCCGCAAAGGCATGCCCGGCCATTCTCAGAATCTTCTTTGGCTCGCTGCCGCGGCGTATCATATGGAACAGGAAAAAGTCGTGAAGCTCATATGGTCCAACCAGTTCCTCGGTCATTTGGGATATTTTTCCATTTTCAGAGGGAAGCAGCTCCGGCGATACGGGCGTTGCCAGAATATCGCGCAATACTTCCGCAATCTGCTTGTTATCTGTCTTTTCGGCGCAGTGCTCAACCAAATAGCGCACCAGGGTTTTTGGTATACCGGAGTTGACGCCGTACATACTCATGTGATCGCCGTTGAATGTGGCCCAACCAAGCGCAAGCTCGGACATGTCGCCGGTGCCTACAACCAGGCCACCGCAGCCGTTGGCGATATCCATAAGCACCTGAGTGCGCTCGCGCGCCTGCGCGTTCTCGTAGACAACATCGCGGCACTTATCATCATGTCCAATGTCTTCAAAGTGCTGACGGACAGCGGCTTCTATGGAAATTGTCCGCAATGCAGCTCCAAGACTTTCCGCCAAAATCACGGCGTTGTCGCGGGTGCGGCTTGTCGTGCCGAAGCCGGGCATAGTCACCGCGATTATGCTCTCTCGCGGCATGCCGAGCATGTCGAGGGCAAGTACGGAAATGAGCATCGCAAGCGTGGAGTCCAAACCACCGGAAACGCCCAGTACAAGCGACTTTGAGCCTGTGTGGGCGATGCGTTTCTTCAGACCGTGCGAGGCAATGTTTAAAATTTCCTCACAGCGCTCAAAGCGAAGTTCTCTGTCCTCGGGTACAAAGGGATTCCGAGGAATTGCGCGGCAAATATAAGTCTCCGACAGACTGAGGTCAAAAGGGAAGCGGGCACAGTCCCCCTTTTCGCACTCATTGCTGTATTTAATTCTTCTGCGCTCGTTTTGCAGGTATGAGATGTCAATTTCAGACACCGCCATCCCGTTTTCATAAATCGATTCACGCAGCAGCTCGCCGTTTTCGGCAATCATGCTATGGCCTGAAAACACTACATCAGTTGTGCTCTCGCCCTGTCCGGCTCCGGCATAAACATAGCCGCAGATGAGACGCGCCGACTGGGTTTTTACCAGCTCGCGGCGGTATGCCGCTTTGTACGCTGCATCACTGCTTGCCGACAGATTTAAAATAATCGTTGCCCCACAGCCCGCCAGAGCCGATGAAGGCGGCGCCGCGACCCAGAGGTCCTCGCAGATTTCGACCCCTAAGCAGAGATCCGGCAGAGCGGGGCAGGGGAAAATCACCTTCGCACCCAGACAGGTATTCTGTCCGGCAAAAACCAGCTCCTCGAAAACTCCTCCGCCGGAAGCGAACCAGCGGCTTTCCTGAAATTCGCCGTAGTCCGGAATGTATGTTTTCGGCACAAGGGCAAGCAGCCTGCCTCGGTTACATACTGCCGCGCAGTTGAAAATCTGTCCTGCTTGTCCAACTGGGATTCCAAGAGCGAAAAAAAGCTCAAGGTCTTTTGTCTCCGCCAGAATTTGCGCAAGCGCATCCTCTGCACCTCTTAGCAGAGCATCCTGAAAAAAGAGGTCTGCACAGGTGTAGCCGGTAAGGCACAGCTCAGGCAGCGCAAGGATTTTGACGCCCTTTTCCCCAGCCTGCTCAATCAAATCGAGGATAGCACGCTTGTTGAACTCCACGTCCGCAACGCGGAGCTCCGGCGTTCCTGCAGCTACTTTTATTAGTCCGTCTTTCATTGCCTGTCCTCCTTTTCAAAAACAAAGAGGCTTTCATCGTAGTGCTTCAAAACGCCCTCAGCGCCTGCCTTGTAGTCCGCTTCAGAAAAAGTGACAACGAGCTTTTCTCCCGATATTTGCGTTGTCGCGTCAATTTTCAGCTGCGGCAGGAGGTCCTTTTCCAACTCGGTTTTCAGCTCCTCCATATGCTCCGCGCTCTCGGTGTAGTACGCGGTGTCGTATGCGGGAGAAAAGCCGTCAGCCGCTTTGGGGGGCATGAAGCACATTACTAAGAAGGCGGCAAAAACCAGCAGAAACAAAACGCTTCCGACCGGGCCGATTTTCTTTACGAATTCCTGGCCAGTTGACATTGCCGCCCTCCTTTTCTTGAAAGTTTCTAAAATGCGTTAAAACCGGATTCTTTCCTCGATATACGCCGCCAATTCTTCGATTTTTATGCGAACCTGCTGCATGCTGTCGCGCTCGCGCACGGTAACGCAGCCGTCTTCCTGGCTGTCAAAGTCGTAGGTGACGCAGAAGGGCGTGCCGATCTCGTCCTGACGGCGGTAGCGCTTGCCGATCGAGCCCGCCTCATCATAATCACACATAAACCTTGTCTGCAAATTCTGATACAGCTTTTCCGCACTTTCTCCCAGCTTCTTGGAAAGGGGCAAAACGGCGCACTTTACCGGCGCAAGGAAGGGATGCAGGCGCAGAACCACGCGGCTGTCTTCCTTTTCCGCGTCAACCACTTCCTCGTCATAGGCATCGACAAGGAAGGCGAGGAAGGCTCGGTCAGCACCCAGCGACGGCTCTATGACATATGGGATGTAGTGCTCGTTTTTCTCCTGGTCAAAGTAGCTCATGTCCTGACCGGATGAGCTCTGATGCGCCTTGAGATCAAAGTCTGTACGGTCGGCGACGCCCCAGAGCTCGCCCCAGCCAAAGGGGAAGAGAAACTGGAAGTCGGTCGTTGCCTTGGAATAGTGCGACAGAACCTCCTTCGGGTGGTCGTAAAGCCGCAGGTTTTCTTCCTTCATGCCCAGTGAAATCAGCCAATCCTTGCAGAAGCCGCGCCAGTAGTCGAACCACTCAAGGTCGCTGCCCGGCTCGCAGAAGAATTCAAGCTCCATCTGCTCAAACTCGCGGATTCGGAAAATAAAGTTACCCGGAGTTATCTCGTTGCGGAAGCTCTTGCCTATCTGCGCAATTCCGAAGGGTATTTTCCGGCGCGTCGTGCGCTGGACGTTTTTAAAGTTGACAAAGATGCCCTGAGCGGTCTCGGGGCGCAGGTAAATGTCCACAGAGCTCTCCTCTGTGACACCCTGCTGGGTTTTATACATCAGGTTAAACTTGCGGATGTTTGTAAAATCTGCCTTTCCGCAGTGCGGGCAAACAATGCCCTTCTCCTGAATGAAGGCAACCAGCTCCTCGCTGCTCATCGCGTCCACAACAAGGTCGGTCACGTTGTTATCCTTGCACCAGTCCTCAACAAGATTATCCGCGCGATGGCGCATCTTGCAGGCCTTGCAGTCGATCAGCGGGTCGTTGAAATTGGTAACATGTCCCGATGCCATCCAAACCTGCGGATTCATCAGAATGGCGGCGTCCTGCCCTACGTTGTAAGGGCTTTCCTGAACGAATTTTTTCCACCACGCGCGTTTGACGTTGTTTTTCAGCTCCACGCCCAGAGGACCGAAGTCCCACGAGTTTGCGAGCCCGCCGTAAATGTCGCTTCCCGGATAGACAAAGCCGCGGCCCTTGCATAGGGACACGATCTTGTCCATGGTTTTTTCAGTGTTCTGCATTCTTCTTCTCCTCTCCATAGCTGGCAGCTATGGGAACTTTTTATTGGAAACGGCAGTGCCGAAACCTTACTTTTTCCGCTTCAGCGGGGTTTTTGTGCCGTCCGGCTCAACAATGACAACCCTTTTGAGCGTTTGCTCCGCGCCGCGCTTCCAGTCGTCAATGTATTCTCTTCGGAGAATTTCCCGCTCGCTTTTCTCCGCATCAGACAGTTCGCGCTCCTTTGCCAGTCGCGCAAGCTCGTTTATACGGTCGATTTTTTGCTGTTCCATAGTTTTTCCTCTTGGCTGTACTAGTTCTTCAAGCTGTGCAGCGGAGCGGGTATCCTGCCGCCTCGGGCGATGAACTCGGCAGGAGAGCAGGTATTTACCGGCATGATGGGCGCGCTGCCCAGAAGTCCGCCGAATTCCACCATATCGCCGACTTTTTTGCCGACAACGGGGATAATTCTAACAGCCGTGGTTTTGTTGTTTACCATGCCGATGGCCGCCTCGTCCGCTATAATCCCTGCGATGGTTTCGGCCGACGTGTCGCCGGGAACGGCGATCATGTCAAGACCGACAGAGCAAACGCAGGTCATGGCTTCCAGCTTCTCCAGGGTAAGTTTTCCCGCTTTTGCCGCAGCTATCATACCCGCATCCTCGGAGACGGGAATGAACGCGCCGGAGAGCCCGCCGACATTGGAGCTCGCCATAACGCCGCCTTTTTTGACGGCGTCATTGAGCATGGCCAGAATCGCCGTAGTTCCCGGAGCACCAACGCTCTCAAGACCTACAAGCTCCAGAATATCCGCCACGCTGTCTCCGATTGCCGGGGTAGGCGCCAGAGAGAGATCTACGATTCCAAACGGTACGCCGAGGCGATTTGACGCCTCCTGAGCGACCAACTGACCGACGCGGGTTATCTGGAAGGCCGTCTTTTTGATTATTTCCGCCACTTCGTCGACCGGCAGCCCCTTTGCGCTCTCAAGCGCGCGGGAGACGACCCCTGGACCTGAAACGCCGACGTTTATCTCGCATTCCGGCTCTCCAACACCGTGGAACGCGCCCGCCATAAAGGGGTTATCCTCAACCGCGTTGCAAAAAACAACCAGCTTGGCGCAGCCAAGACTGCCTCTGTCACGGGTCAGTTCGGCTGCCTGCTTGATAATTTCGCCCATGCGGCGAACGGCGTTCATGTTGATTCCGGCGCGGGTCGTGCCCACGTTAACGCTGGAGCAAACATAAGTTGTCTCCGCCAGCGCCTGCGGAATAGAGCGGATAAGCCTCTCGTCACCTTTGGTGCAGCCCTTGTGAACAAGCGCGGAGTAGCCGCCGAGAAAATCGACTCCGACCTCCTTTGCCGCCTTGTCAAGCGCAATGGCAAAGGGAACGTAATCATCTGTGTCGCAGCACTCTGCAACAAGCGATATCGGCGTAACCGAAATGCGCTTATTTACGATTGGAATACCGAATTCGGCCTCGATTTGATTGCCTGTTTCCACCAATTTTCCGGCATAACGGCAGATTTTGTCATAAATTTTGTCGCAGCTGGTTTTCAAATCATGATGACCGCAGTCGCGCAGGGAAATGCCCATGGTAATGGTACGCACGTCCAGATGCTGCTTGTCGATCATGTTTATTGTTTGAAGAATCTCACCCTGATTTATCATTCCGCCACCTCAGCCTGAGCTATATTCTATGCATGGCGTTAAAAATTTCCTCGCGCTGGATACGGATGGACAGCCCCATGTCCTTGCCGAGTGAGGCCAAACCGTCTGAAAGCTCCTCAAAGGAAACCGTACACTCGCCGGCATCCACCAGCATTACCATTGTAAAATTATCCTGCAAAACCGTCTGGCTGATGTCAAGGATGTTCACCCTCTTTTCCGCCAGAAGATTGCAGACGGCGGCCATAATGCCGACCCTGTCCTGTCCTATTACTGTTACGAATGCCCGCATTTGCTTTCTCCTTTTACATTCCGCCCAGCTCATCGAGCGTCAGCTCGAAAGCGGGAATGAAGTTTTCAATAAAATATGCCAGTTCCGGCAGCGGATTTTTCCGCAGGGTATCCAGAATCTGCGCCTCAGCCGACAAAAACTCATTATTTCCGGCCTTGCGCTCCTCAATGCACTTGATATAGGCAGAGAGCTTATCGGCTGCCTTTACATAGGCGCCAACCTGCTCGTCAGCTCCCATAAGCAGCGGCTCAAAAGAGGGCTGAAGCTCGCCCGGCAGGAGATTTAAGAGCCGGATATTCGCCTGGCGTTCAATTTCTTTATACGAGTTTTTAATCGCGTCATTATTGTACTTTATCGGCGTGGGCATATCGCCGGTGATAATTTCCGAGGCGTCGTGGTAAAGCGCCACTGTTGCGCAGGTTTCCGGGTTAATATCCTTGCCCATTATTTCCTTTCCGATAACGGCGAGGGCGTGGGCAAGCACAGCAACCATGTGGCTGTGCTCCTGAATATTTTCACTCAGACTGTTGCGCATCAGACCCCAGCGTCTGATGTATCTCATTCGTGATATCAGCGCAAAAAAGCTCCGCATCCCTCAGGCCTCCTAGTTTCATGCAAAAATGGGTATTATTAGCGTAACCGTAATTTTATCATATATATTTCCAAATGTAAAATACATTCTCCCGCTGAAACACCCATGTTCAGGCCTGCTATCAGAAAAATGTTGCTTTATCAACCTGCGGGTAGTATCATTACATGGGTGTACTATTCGCAGTATTACACTTTCACTCTCAATAAGGAATTGACCATGTCTGAAGAAATCAAAGCTGAAAAACTCTACGGCGCCCCTCCGGACGAACCGGAAGTCGCTGTAAAGCCTCCTAAAAAACGAATCAGAAACTATGTGCTGAGCTTTCTTTTCCTGATCGTGCTCATCGCTGTAACGTTCTATGTAATTTTCAAAGACCGCTCGCTCATTGATGTTTTCAATGTTTTGCAGGAGGTCAGGCTGCCCTATATCGGAGCGGGGGTTCTCTCAATGCTGCTGAGTCTTATTGTTCAGGGCGTCATCATCGGCATGGCGGCAAACTGGATTCGGCTGCGCCTGCGTTTTCGCGAGATGATGCAGTATTCCGCTCTCGGCTTTTTTTACAGCGGTGTAACTCCCTCCTCCTCCGGCGGACAGCCCATGCAGTTTTTCTATTTGGTGCGTGATGGAATCCACTATTCAAAAACCACGCTCATTTTGTTCGTGACAAACATCACCTATCAGCTCGCCGTGGTGGTTTTGGGTCTTTCCATGGTTATTGTTAAGTGGAACTATATCTCCTCCGTTGACCCAAATCTGTTTATCCTGTTTTTCTTTGGTTTTGCCATCAACTTTTTCATGCTACTGCTCCTGCTGGGGGTGATGTTCTCCGAAAAAATCCTTACCAAGCTGCTGCGGGGAGTAGTCAAGCTGCTGGCAAAAATCCGAATCATCAAAAATCGGGAAAAGGCCCTGCGCGAACTTGACAAGTATGTATCCGAGGTCAAGGCAGGGGTTTCACTTATCAGGGAGAGCCCCAAACGCTTCTTTTCAATAACGGGCGCAACTATGCTGCAGCTGATTTTGTACCACCTTGTTCCTTATTTTGTCTATAAATCCTTCGGCTTTTCCGAGTTTAGCGTGTTTGACTTTGTCGCTGTGAGCGCTGTTCTCTATATTTCCGTTTCCTTTATGCCGCTGCCGGGCAGCGTCGGTGCGTCTGAGAGCGGTTATTTGCTGCTAATGCGCCCGCTGTTCGGGATATCGATTCTTCCGGGCATGCTGCTGTCACGATTTATTAATTTCTATACAATGTTTATAATAAGTGGTATAATCTCAATATATGTCCATGTACGCAAGCCCTATGGTATAGGACGGACTACTAATCCCGGCAATAAAACCGAATAAAAATGTGTGCCGCCCCGGGCGTATGGCCCTTGGCGGAGAATAGAGAATCGGGTGAGAATCCCGGACGGTACCGCCGCTGTATGCGTTTTGTCCTCTCTCGTCGGTGAAAGCCGGTCACTGAGAAATCGGGAAGGCAGGGAAAGGACGCCTCAAGGACGCGAGTCAGAAGACCTGCACGTTTTATTTGTCCGCCCCGCGTCGTACGGGGACGGACAGCTATGTTATGCGAAAAAACGGTCGCTGCAGTTTTCTGCGGCGGCCGTTTAATATTTGGAGGAGAAAAGAATGAAAAAACTGAGAAGTCTTGCAAGCGTTTTGATAGTGCTAATGCTGATTTTATCCCTGACCGGCTGCGGAGCGAAAAACGTCACCTTTAGTCTCTACGGCGACGACTTGCACGGCGAAACCGGACATCAGGGCTATGCCGTTTGGATAGACGCGATAAGTATAAATATTCAAGAGGGCGACTCCGCTTTAAGCGTGATCATCCGCGGCCTTGAAAAGAAGGGCTACAGCTTTGCCGATGAAAGTTATATATATTCCGTAACCACTCCGGGCAACATGACACTTGAGGCATCTGAAAACGGCCCGAACAGCGGCTGGCTGTTCGCCGTTAACGGTGTGATTCCTGAAGTCGGGATGGGCGATTACAAAGTCAAGGAGGACGATCATGTTATCCTGCAGTATGTTGATGACTTTAACACCGAGGTTGACTGGGAAACAAGCACATTCATTCTTGACATACCAAAAATAATAGCTGAGAACAAATAATGACAAGGATATTAGCAAAAATTTTATCAGTGACTCTCGTTCTCGCTTTGCTTTCGGGCTGCGCAGGGAGGGCGGAGCCTGCCCAAAATGCAGCGGATTTCCTGTTAAAGCAGCCCCTGAGCGGAGCCGCCGACTGGACGGCCTTCGCGCTGGCGCGCAGCGGAAAAATTACCGAAAAGTGGGAAGGTGAATATCTTGCGGCGCTTGAAAATCAACTGACCGCCTGCGGCGGAGTTCTGAGCGAAACAAAAAACACCGAATACTCCCGAACCGCCCTTGCCCTGCATGCTTTGGGCAAAGACCCGGGCAGCTTCGGAGGCTTTGATTTGCTCGCACCGCTCCGGGATGTCGAAAAAACCGCAGAGCAGGGCGCGGCGGGTATTTCCTACGCTTTGCTTGCTCTGGGCGGTGGGGCTGATCTGACCCTGCGCGAGCGGTATATTGAAAAGCTCCTTGCCTGTCAGCTCCCGGGCGGTGAATTTGCCCCGCAGGATGGTGAAGCGGACGTGGATTTAACTGCAATCGCCCTGCAGGCTCTCGCTCAAAACCGGGATATTGACTTTGTTGAGCCGGCAATTGCCATTGCTGCTTCCGCACTCTCCACAATGCAGAACCCGGACGGCAGCTTTTCCAATTCCGGTACGCCGAACGCAGAGAGCACAGCGCAGGTCATAATAGCCCTGTGCACGCTCGGAATCAACGGCGACAGCAGCCGGTTCATAAAAGAAAAGAGCGTTTTCGACGCATTTCTTGCTTTTTCGCGTTCTGACGGCGGCTTTGCCCACACAGTAGGCGGGAAGTCCGATATTCTGGCTACCCAGCAGGCGCTTTGCGCACTCGCCGCAATGGATAGACAAGCGGCGGGAGAGTCCCGGCTCTATGACTTTGCTGAGAGCTCCGCCAACACCTGCACGTTTGAAATCCGCTGTGCCGAGCTTGAAGAATTGCAAAAGAAACTGCCCGAAAACAAGCGAGGACTTGTTCCGGAGGGCGGAATTATCCTCCGGGTCGAGGACGCGGATTTTTCGGAAGGTGACAGCGTTTTCGACATTGTTCGACGCGAGCTGAAGGCTGCGGGAATTCATTTTGAGTTTACTTCAACTCCCTTGACGGACAGCATTTATATTGAGGGCATCGCAAATCTCTATGAATTTGACGCGGGCGATCTCTCCGGCTGGCTTTACAGTGTCAACGGCGAATACCCTGCTCATTCATGCTCGGAGCAGTTATTGGAACCTGGCGATGTTGTGGTTTTTGAATTCGTGTGTTCAAAAAGGGCGGTGACGGGATGAAAAATAGTGGCTTCGCCTCACTTCACCCTGCCGTGAGCGCCGTGTATTTTATATTTGTTTTGATTCTTTCCGCAACCCTCATGCACCCCGCCTGCCTTGTTATCTCTCTGTTCTGGGCGTTTCTTTCCGCTCTTCGGCTGGGGGGACGCCGTGCGCTTCGCTTCGCATTACTGGCCGTTCTGCCTATGATGCTGCTGTCGGCTGTGCTAAACCCTGCTTTTAATCATATGGGGCAAACCATACTGACGTATTTGCCCGGCGGCAACCCACTCACAGCGGAAAGTCTTATCTACGGCGCGGCTGCGGCGCTTATGCTGGGCGCTGTTTTGCTCTGGTGTTTTTGTCTGGGGCGGATGATAAGCTCCGACAAACTTGTTTTTCTGCTAGGACGTTTTCTTCCGTCGTTGGCCCTGCTGCTATCAATGACTCTGCGCTTTATCCCCGGGTTTATACGACAGCTCCGTGAGGTTTCATCCGCGCAAAAGGGACTGTACGGCGATTTCTCCACCAAAAAATGTCTTGACCGGATAAAGACCGGCTTGAAAACGCTTTCCACAGTTGTCAGTCGATCACTGGAAGACGCTGTTGAAACAGCGGACTCAATGGCGGCTCGTGGCTACGGGTTGCCCGGCAGAACGGCATTTTTGATTTACCGCTTCACGCCCAGAGACAGCTTTACTCTTGCTCTAATCTCTTTGCTTGGGATTCTCGCTGCTCTTGCCTCTCTGGCCGGCGGTATGCGCTGGGACTATTTTCCCGCGGTCAGCGGCACATTCACGCCGCTGACCTTTGCTGCGCTGACGGCATATTTCGCGCTGTGTGCTATGCCCATGATTTTTGAAGTCTTGGAGGACAGGAAATGGAGAAAATCCGAACTCAAAATCTGAGCTTCAGTTACCCTAATTCGGCTGCAGCGCTGCGTGATGTAAGCCTGTCCGTTGACGAGGGACAGTTCGTCGCGCTCTGCGGCCCGTCAGGCTGCGGAAAAACCACATTATTGCGGCTACTCAAGCCTAAAATTTCGCCCTCCGGCACTTCGGCGGGCGAAATCTTCTTCGAAGAAAAACCAATCTCCGCTCTCAGCGACCGTGAAGCTGCTGAAAATATAGGCTTCGTTTTCCAAGATCCAGACAACCAGATTGTCACAGACAAGGTTTGGCATGAGCTGGCCTTCGGGCTTGAGAGTCTTGGAATTTCCTCAGAAGAAATACGCCTGAGAGTGGCGGAAACGGCTTCCTTTTTTGGTATTGAGCCTTGGTTCAGGAAAAATGTATCTGAGCTCTCCGGCGGTCAAAAGCAAATTCTGAACCTTGCATCCGCAATGGTTATGCGCCCCTCGCTGCTTATTTTGGATGAACCCACGGGACAGCTCGATCCGATTGCCGCTACCGAATTTTTGCATCTGCTAAAGCGGATAAACGAAGATCTGGGTACTACTGTGATAATCTCGGAGCACCGCGGTGAGGAGCTGTTCTCTCTTTGTGACAGTATAATAGTCATGGAAAACGGCGGAATTCTCGCCCGGGGCACAGCCCTCGAAGTGGCGCAGGAGCTTCTTCAAAACGGCAGCGGCAGTTTTTTTGCTATGCCCACGGCTATGCGGGTCTGGTCGGCGGTAGAAAATGACGATGTGTGCCCGGTTTCTGTCCGCCAGGGACGTACATGGCTGGAAAACTATGCCAGTAAGCACACGCTTTCTTCTCTGAACGCATCTGAAACCGAAAGTAATGCAAATGAAAACGCGCTCGTTTTGCGCGACCTCTGGTATCGATATAAACGCGGCGGTGAGGACGTGCTGCGCGGTGTCAATTGCGAAATACGCAAGGGCGAGATTTTCGCCATTCTCGGCGGTAACGGTGCCGGAAAAACCACCGCACTGTCGGTCATTTCCGGAATCCTGCGGCCCTTGAGGGGCAGAGTGGAACAAAGCGGCAGAGCGGCCCTGATGCCGCAGGATCCGCTGCTGCTTTTTTCCCGTTCCACGCTTGATACTGATTTGCGTGACACTCTCGAGCCGCTCGGCATACCAAAGCATGAGAAAGAGCGCCGTCTGAGCGAAGTAATAAAGTTGTGCGATCTTGACGGACTGTTGGAGCGACACCCCTTTGACCTGTCCGGAGGACAGCGGCAGTCGGCGGCTTTGGCAAAGCTCCTGCTGCTTGAGCCCGACATCCTGCTGCTGGACGAACCGACAAAGGGACTTGATGCCGCAAGCAAGCACCGTTTATCAGCACTTTTGAAGCAATTGTGCGAGAACGGAACGACTGTTGTTCTGGTCAGCCATGACGTGGAGTTTTGCGCAGTCTGCGCAGACCGCTGCGCCATGTTTTTCGACGGTGAGATTGTTGGCGTGGCGGAGCCGCACACCTTTTTCTCAAACAAGCGTTTTTATACTACCGCCGCGGCAAGAATGGCTGCAGATCTTCTGCCGCTGGCTATAACGGCAGATGAAATAATCCTCGCCTGCGGAGCTGTGCCGCCCCCTTCTCCGACTGACGGAGATTTCGGCGGATTTTCCGATGACCCGACCCCGGCGCCGGACGCAGCAAAAGCACCCGTTCGCAGACCCTCGGCAAGGTCTGTTATCTGTGCTCTGATTTTGCTTGCGCTGATACCTCTGACAATAATTTTCGGCCTGAGATTTACAGGCGAACGGCAGTACTATTTCATAAGTATCTTGGTCATTCTTGAGGCCATGCTGCCGTTTTTTCTAATTTTTTAAGGACGAAAGCCAAGGGCGAGAGAGCTTGTTGTGATTGCTGTTCTTTGCGCTTTCGCAGTGGCGGGCAGGGCGGCTTTTTACATGATTCCGCAGTTCAAGCCGACTCTGGCGGTCATTATCATCACAGGCGCGTGTTTCGGCGGGGAGGCTGGCTTTATCGTCGGCGCGCTGGGCGCGTTTATTTCCAATTTTTTCGCGAGCCAGGGGCCTTGGACGCCTTGGCAGATGTTTGCCATGGGTCTTGTGGGCCTTATGGCAGGTCTGGTTTTTTACCGCGGAACGCTTGAGAAGAGCCGGACGGCGCTTTGCATTTTCGGCGCGGCGGCAACCATTGTTGTCTACGGTGGCATTATGAATCCGGCGGGTATTCTAATTTCACAGGCAAATCCCACTTTTCAGGCGATTTTGGCCGCATATGCGCTGGGTCTGCCCTTTGACCTTATCCAGGCGGCGGCGACTGCGCTGTTCCTCTGGCTTATCGCTCCGGCGATGACTGAGAAGCTCCGCCGCGTGAAAAATAAGTTCGGCATTCGTCTGACAGCATAAAAAAAACCGCCATTTTGGCGGTTTTTTTATCCAAGCGCAACGTCAAGCACCATCATCAGAGCAAACCCGAAAACAGTGAACAAGGCCATAAGCCCGCGGCGCGGATTGGTCTGGCTCTCGGGAATCAGCTCCTGCGTAACGACATAAAGCATCGCTCCGGCGGCAAAGGCCAGAAAAAAAGGCAGAAGAGCACGAACATGCAGCACGAGCAATGCGCCCAAAACACCGGCAACGGGTTCAACAGCTCCGCTGAGCTGTCCATAAAAAAAGGCCCTCCCTCGGCTCATTCCCTCGCGGCGCAGCGGAACGCTGACCGCCGTACCCTCCGGAAAATTCTGAATGCCGATTCCCAGCGCCAGAAGCACTGCCGCAGATATTCCAGCCCCTTCCAGCCCGTAAGCTATGCTGCCGAAAGCCACGCCTACAGCCAAGCCCTCCGGAATATTGTGCAGCGTGATAGAGACAATCAGCATAACAATGCGTTTTTTTCTCATGTTGGGCGTTTTTTCGCCGGTGCCATTTCTCGTTGTGATAAAACCAAGCAGCTTTTCACCGAGATATATCAGCAGGCCGCCGGATAGAAAACCCGCGCACACCGTCAGCCACGGGTTTATGCCCAGACTCTCCGCCATTTGAAGCGACGGCGAAAGCAAGGACCAGAAGCAAGCCGCGGTCATAACGCCTGCCGCAATACTGAGCATGGCGTCCAAAACGGTTTTGTTGATTTTCTTGAAAAAAACAACTACTGCCGCACCGAGAGCTGTCACACCCCAGGTGAACAGGGTAGCAATTAAGGCCTGCGCGGTATATCCGCAGCCCGAGAACAGCCCTTCCATACACATCTCCTTTTTTTATATAAGACAGTATATGTGAAGGCAGAGGCTGTGGATAATTGACATTATTCTATATTTTTATTTATTTACCTGCTACCCGCAGGGGGCAACCCGTTTTTATTATTTTGCGCTTCCCGCGCAGGGCAAAAGAGGGCTTTCTTTTAGAAAAATAAATGCCCTCTCTTGACTCTCCTAAAGAAAATATTGCCTCCCCACAAATGCAAGCAATACCATCCGCTCGCTAACTGCGTACCGTGCCACAGGGCAGATTACCACTGCGCGTCTGAACCGCTCGCTTAGCTTTGGTGCAGGCGCAACTTGTTGCCCGTAGCATGATGCAGCCGCGCTCCGCAGGCAGCGGCGAACCTGTCCGCGGAGCGGCACGTGAGAACAGAGCGAAGCGTTCATTAAGGGGTTTCCAAAGGGTTCTCCCTTTGGGCTTCTTCGCCAAGGGGATCATAAGGGGGAACCGTTTCTTTGCAAGAACCGGTTCCCCCTTATACGGGCAGCAGGGCACGTAGTGCCCGCGCCTGCCCAAGTGTTGGACGCTTGAAATAACGTTATTATTTTACAACTACATTTTCCACACCGAGAAGCTCCCTCAGCTCCCGCAGAAGTGAATCATGTACCATGCAGGTTGTGCCGATACGTTTTTTCTCATCTTCGATGTAGATTATCAGCTTATCATCGCCCTGAAACATGAGCAGCAGATTTTCTATCTTCTGCAGTCTGGGATCTGATTGTGCCGGCAGCTTCAGCCAGAGTGTTTTAACGGCTGCCCGCTCGGCAGGAGTCGGCATGTCCTCTGCGTCATTGTCGCTGATCGGCCGCAGAGACTCCACCATTATCTGGGGTTCTTTTTCATCACGGGCGGAAATCCTGCCCTTGACTACAATCGCCGCTCCTTCTTTTATATATCCGCCGCTGATGTCGAGTATTTTCTGAAACGCCAACATCTCAATCGTGCCGGAGGTATCCTCCAGCTGGATATACGCCATCAGCGAGTTGTTGCGCGTGGTTCTGGTTTTTGAGTGCTCAATCACGCCCGCAAGGGTCACAAGCTGGTCGTCCTGATAGTTCGTCGGCCCGCCCTCCTGCGCAAAATCGGTAACGATCGACGCAATAGGCACAGCCCCCGCCTTCAGGACAGCCGCTCGGTACTCATCCATCGGGTGTCCGGAGAGGTAAAGCCCGGTGGTTTCCTTCTCCATCGTCATCAGCTCACGAACCGCGAACTCCGGAATGTCCGGCAGCTTGACGCTTGAATTCTCCGACTGCTTCTGCCCTCCGCCCATACTGAAAAGGTCGAGCTGACCGTCCACATTCTTTCTGGCTGCATCGCTGACGCCATCGATTATCTGCTCTGATACGCGCAGAAGCTGGCTGCGCTTTGAGCCAAGACTGTCAAACGCCCCGCTGCGGATCAGATTTTCAACTGCGCGCTTGTTCAGCTCTCTGCCATGCATCCTCCTGCAGAAATCCTCAAAGGAGGTAAAGGGTCCCTGTTCACTTCGGTTTTCTTCAAGCGCACTGATGAAACCGCGTCCGATATTTTTTATCGCCACAAGTCCAAAGCGGATATTCTCACCCGAAACTGTAAAGTCTGCCTCAGATTCATTGATATCGGGCGGCAGCAGGGCGATTCCGCAGTCCCTGCACTCGGCGATATATTCGGCGACCTTGGGGGTGTTGTCCAAAACCGAAGACAGCAGCGCCGCCATGTATTCGCGGGGATAGTGGCACTTCATGTAGGCCGTCCGGTAAGAGATTACGGCGTAGGAAACGGCATGCGCCTTGTTGAAGGCGTAGTTGGCAAAGTCCAGAATCTCGTCATAAATGCTTCCGGCAATTTTTTCGGGCACACCGTTGGCGACAGCGCCGTTGATTTTGCGCTCGGGATCACCGAAAATAAACGCCGTCCGTTCCTTTTTAATCTCTTTTTCTTTCTTTTTCGACATTGCTCGCCTGATCATGTCGGCCTGACCGAGGGAAAATCCCGCCAGTCTGCGGAAAATCTCGATAACCTGCTCCTGATAAACAATACAGCCGTATGTTACATCGAGAATCGGGCGCAGCAGCTCGTGCTTGTAGCTGATTTTTTTCGGGTCGACAGCACAAGCGAGGAAACGCGGAATGCTCTCCATGGGTCCCGGTCGGTAAAGGGCTATGACCGCTGTGATGTCCTCAATCGACTTTGGTTTTAGACCCGTACAAACTCCTGTCATGCCGGCGCTTTCAAGCTGAAAAACGCCTGATGTCCTTCCCTCGGAGATCATTTCAAAAACAGCCTTATCATCATCCGGCACCTTTTCAATGTCAAAATCAGGCTGCTTTTTGCGCACAAGCTGCTGGGATTTTTCCAGCACCGTCAGGTTGCGCAGGCCGAGAAAGTCCATTTTGAGCAGACCCAGCTCCTCGAGCGTGGTCATGGGGTACTGACAGACCACGGCCTCATCATTTTTCGCCAGTGGTACATACTCATATACGGGTTTTCCTGTGATAACTACTCCGGCAGCGTGGGTGGAAGCGTGACGGGGCATTCCCTCAAGCGCCCTCGCGGTGTCTACCAGATTGCGGATCCGCTCATCACCCTCGTACATATCCCGCAGAGGACGGGAGAGCTTAAGCGCTTCTTCAATGGTGATGCCGATAGCGAAGGGGATCTGCTTTGCTACCGCGTCGCACTCTGCATAGCCGATACCGAGAGCGCGCCCGACGTCGCGTATGGCAAGACGCGCCGCCATCGTCCCGAAGGTGACGATTTGGGCAACGTGGTCCGCGCCGTATTTGCGGTTGACATAGTCGATAACTTCCCCCCTGCGCTCAACGCAGAAGTCGATATCGATATCCGGCATTGAAATTCGCTCCGGATTCAGGAAGCGTTCAAAAAACAGACTGTATTTTATCGGGTCAACGTCCGTGATCTCCAGACAGTAAGACACAATGCTTCCCGCAGCCGAGCCGCGCCCCGGTCCGACGGGGATACCGTTCGACTTGGCATACCAGATGAAGTCGGAAACGATAAGAAAGTAGTCTGTAAAGCCCATTTTCTCTATCATGTCCAGCTCGTAATATAGCTGCTCCCTGAGCTTTTGGGTGTCCTGACGGTTATTGCCGTAGCGCATTTGAAAGCCCTTTTCACAGAGCTTTTTCAGGTATTCCGCCGCTCTTTCCTCGCCCTCGGGCAACGGAAACTTCGGCAGATGATAGTGTCCGAATTCAAAGCTGAAATCGCACATATCCGCGATTTTCCGAGTGTTGTCGGCGGCCTCCTGCGTTTCGGGGTATTCTCCCAGCAGCTCTCGCATCTCCTGCTCGCTTTTGAGATAGAATTCGCTGCCCTCAAAGCGCATCCTATCAGGATCGTCCAGAGTTTTTTGCATCTGAACGCACATGAGCACGTCCTGATTTCGGGCGTCCTGCTTTTTTGTATAGTGCGCGTCGTTAGTCAGCACAAGGGGGATTCCTGTTTCGCGGTGCAGGCGCACAAGCCCCTCGGCTGCCTCCCGCTCGGCATTGATGCCGTGGGCCTGAAGCTCCAGATAGAAACCGTCACCGCCAAAAACCTTTGCAAGCTCAAGCGCACGGTTTTTCGCGCCGTTGTAGTCGCCGTTTATGATTTTCTGCTGAATTTCTCCGGCGATACAGCCGGAAAGGCAAATAAGCCCCTGCGCATGCTCGATCAAAAGTTGCCAGTCGATGCGCGGCTTGATGTAGAAGCCGCGTGTAAAGCCCTCGCTCACGAGATAGCAGAGGTTTCGGTAGCCTGTTTCGTTTTTGCACAGCAAAATGAGATGGGAATAATTCGAGTCAGCGCCGTATTCCTTGTCCTCCATGCCGCGCGGAGCAATATAGACCTCACAGCCGATTATCGGTTTAATTCCCGCCTCCCTGCAGGCGTTGAAAAAGGCCACCGCGCCGTACATGACACCGTGGTCTGTTATGGCAAGGGCCTCCTGACCCAGCTCTTTGGCATAGGCAGCCATCTCCTTTACGCGGCAGGCGCCGTCCAGGAGACTGAATTCACTATGAACATGCAGATGGGTAAAGGCCATTGTTTTTCTCCTTACAGAGTCTGTTCCAGCTCCAGCAGCTTGCGGAGCCTGTGATTCATGCAGCTTTTGCTCACAGACGGCATCGACAGGGCAGCCAGATCCGAAATGCTGGAGTCCGGATTCGCAATTCTTAATAGTGCCGTTTCGCGCAGTTTCTCGGGCAGCTCGTCCAGCCCGAGCTTTTGCTCAATGCGGCGAATTGCCTCCAGCTGCTCCTGAGCGGCGGAAACTATTTTGTCCGCATTCGCGCTGTCGCAGTTCACACGGCGGTTTATGGTGTTGCGCATATCCTTTTCGACCTTTGCCGACATGATATCCATGGCCGAAACCGGTGCGCCGAGCATGGTGAGAAAGTCCTCTATTGCGGCCGACTGCTTGAAATAGATGATGTAGTTGCCGCCGCGGGAGGCATCCTTAGGTGAAAACCCAAGCTCCAGCAAAATTGAAAAAGCCTCGCGGCTGACATTATAGTGCGGCGTTACAAGCTCCAGATGATAGCTCTTTTCCGGGTCTGAAATACTGCCACCTGCAAGAAATGCGCCCTTTAGAAAGGCCGTTTTGCAGCAGGAATCCTCCAAAACGCTCAGGTTGATGTGGTGGGCGAGAATGTCCTCCGCAACGTAGCCATAAGCTGAAAAAACCTGCTCGATCGCCTTTTTGCCTGTTATCGAAAAGGTCTGCTTACCCTTGGTTTCAACCGTTGGCACAGGGTCAAAAGCCAATCCGAAGGCGCGCTTAAACAATCTCGGCAACCTATCGGCAAAATCTGTGCTTCCAGTAATAATTCGTATTTCCTGAGCCGAAAAAAGGTTGCAGAACAGCAAAACGCCGTAGGCCTCCGCAACGGCGCAGCAATGCCGACTCATGCCATCGCGGCACAGCTCCGCCTTGGTGTCTGATGAGAACGACATTTTGCACCTCCTGTTTGTTACTTTTGCCCGGACGCCTATGTATTGTATATCCTCGTGGGAGATTTTTCCCTGTAAATATTCATTAATTCTCTTGCCAGAAGATTCGAGTCGTGATGGGCAAAGCCATCGCTGTAGTCCAGAATCGGACGCAGAATCGTCGTGACGCCCAGACGCTCAAGTTCACCCGTGTCAACGGTGGTTTGTCCTCCGCCGACAGAGGCGTGGTTGATAATAACGTTTTCTGGGAAAGGCGTGCTGTTGGCAAGACAATAATCAAAAAGCTTTTCCGTTCCATGCTTGAAAAGCGCGCGCACGTGATCGGAGGCCGTGTAGTTATCGGTTTCGCCGTCCTCTGTGGCCACGTTCAGAACATAGATACGCAGGGCGTCAGACTCCGCTATCGCCCGGCTTATCCCGTCTGTGAGCAGGTTCGGGATTATGCTGGTGTAGAGACTGCCCGGCCCGAGCAGAATCATGTCCGCCTCCTCAAGGGCTCGGATGCTTTCTCTGAGAGCCGGGGGATTTTCCGGCAGAATCTTCACGCAGCTGATTCTCCTGTCGCCCTGCTTCTTGAAGTCGCGGATTTTGGACTCTCCCAAAACCTCCGTCCCGTCGTCAAAACAGGCCAGCAGTCGCACGTCCTCGGTGGTGACCGGCAGCACCTGTCCGGTTATGGCCAAAACCTCCGATAAACTGCGGACGGCGCCGTAGAACGAGCCCGAAATATCGTTGAGAGCGGCGAGAAACAGGTTCCCCATGCTCTGCCCGCGCAAACCGCCCTCTGTGAAGCGGTATTTCAGGAGCTGCTGCATGGTCGGCTCTGCGTTTGCAAGAGCCTGCAGACAGTTGCGCACGTCGCCCGGCGGGGGCATCCCAAGCTCGTCGCGCAAAATTCCCGAGCCGCCGCCGTCGTCTGCCATCGTGACAATGGCGGTAATTTTTTTTGTATACTTCTTCAGACCCCGAAGCATTGTTGAAAGCCCTGTTCCGCCGCCCAAGGCGACAACGGACGGCTCTGTATACACATTCTTCATATTGCCCTCCCAACCATTTGTCGGCGGCGACTACTTGTTGATGTCGCGATTAATGTTTTGCGCGCTGTAGCCCATGGCATTAATGCTCTCGCTCAAGGCTCTGGCAATGGCAACGCTGCGGTGGCGACCGCCTGTGCAGCCAATCGCAACGGTCAGGCTGAGCTTGCCCTCCTCGGCATACTGCGGCAACAGGAATTTCATCATTTGCTCAAGATGTCCCATAAACTCTTTTGTCTCACCCCGCAGAAACACAAAATCCCTCACCGGAGCGTCCAGTCCGCTAAAGGGGCGAAGCTCGGCAACGTAGTAGGGATTGGGCAAAAAGCGCACGTCAAAAACCAGATCGGACTCAATTGGAATGCCGAATTTGAAGCCGAAGCTCATAACGTTAACGACCATTTTGTTCTTTGCATCCGTGCCGACAAACAGGCGGTAAAGCTCGCCCTGCAACATTCCGAGTGTAAGGTTGGAGGTGTTTATCACATAGTCCGCCCGTTCACGAACCGGAGAGAGCAGCTTGATCTCTTTTTCAATCGCCTGCTCAATGGAAATTCCCGGAGCGGAAAGCGGATGGCGGCGGCGCGTTTCTTTGTATCTCGTGACGATGGTATTGACATCCGCCTCCATAAAAAGAATGCGATAATCACAATTGAGCTCCCAAAGACCATCCAGAACCTCGAAAAGCTCCTCAAAGCTCGCTCGCTCACGGATATCCGTAACCAGAACAACCCGCTCGTAGCGGTCATTGGCAGCCATACAAAGCTGGGCAAATTTTGGAATCAGCGCAATGGGCATGTTGTCCACGCAGTAGTAGGACAGGTCCTCAAGCATATTTGCCGCACGGCTCTTTCCCGCGCCGGAAAGGCCTGAGATTATCAGAAATTCCATAGGTTTTCCCCTCCTGTAAGCTGTTTCCGGCAAACGCGCCATACTTCCGCGTAGCTCATCGAATGATCTTAATTTCTGCCTCGAGGCTGATGCCGCTTTTCTCAAAAACTTTCTGTCTGATGTGCTCCATAAGCGCAAGAACATCGTCAAAGCTCGCATCGCCCGCGTTGATGACGAAGCCGGCGTGCTTTTCGCTGACCTGCGCGCCGCCTATTTTGAAGCCCTTGAGTCCAGACTCGTCAATGAGGGCGGCGGCGTAGCCGGTTTTCGGGCGCTTGAAGGTACTCCCCGCAGAGGGCTTGTCGAGCGGCTGGGAGCTTCTGCGCTTTTCGGCCAGCTCCCGCATTTTTTCTTTAATATCCTCGGGGCAGCCTTTTTTCAGCGACAGTCCACAGGCTGTAATCACGCAGTTTGTGTCCGAAAAAACGCTGTGCCGGTAGGAAAGTTCCAGCTCATTGCCGCGTTTCTCCGCGAGATTCCCGTCCTCATCTATATATGTTACATAGGTGAGAACGTCCTTCATCTCCCCGCCGTAGGCACCGGCGTTCATGCTCGCCGCGCCTCCAAGGGTGCCGGGGATCCCGTGGGCAAATTCCAGACCCGTCAGGCTCTCTCCCGCGCAAAAAGTAGCCAAGCGCGCGAGGGATATCCCCGCCAGAGCGTATATTTCCGTTTCCCCTCGCTTTTCGACGGCGCTCATGTTTTCAGAAATCTTGATGACAAAGCGATCGAGCGGCGCGTCAGTAACCAGCAAGTTGGTTCCGTTGCCAATTATCAGCGGAGTTACGCCCCCTTCCCGCAAAATTGCGAGCAGGGCAGTGAGTTCCTCCATTGATGCGGGAAACGCCATTGCGCGCACGCGCCCGCCTATTCTGAATGAGCAGTGGCGGCTCATTTCCTCGTTCTCCCTCAGCTCCAGCAAGGGTATCTTAATGCGAATTGCTCTTATCAGCTCAATCATTATTGCTCCTAATAATTCCGCAGGCTATACCGCGATCAATAAAAATCAGTGTCAAAGCCGCTGTCTATTCCGGCGTCATGACGCTCCTCTAAATCCTGGGCAGCGTTGTAGCCCAGTTTTTTCTGGCGGTTGTTCATGGCGGCAAGCTCAAGAATTACCGCGAGGTTTCGGCCCGGCCGCACAGGAATAGTAACGGAGGGAACACCAACACCAAGAATCTCAGTGTATTCCGTATCCGCCCCCAAACGGTTGTAGGGCTTATAGTCTTCCCAGTTTTCAAGGCGAACCGCCAAATGGATGCTCTGGGTAGATTTTACGGCACCTACGCCGAAAATATAACGGGCGTTGACTATGCCGATGCCTCGAAATTCCATGTAATGCCGAATCAGCGGCGGTGACTGCCCGACTAAAGTGTCCGCCGAAATACGGCGGATTTCCACCGCATCGTCCGCGATGAGCCGGTGACCTCGCTTGATAAGCTCGAGTGCAGTTTCGCTCTTTCCTATGCCCGAATCGCCCATTATCAGAAGCCCTTCGCCGTAGACCTCAACCAAAACCGCGTGTATCGTCTGTCGGGGGGCAAGATAAACGTGCAGCGCGCTGATAAGCCGCGCCATAAACTCCGAGGTGTCATGCTCAGAGGAAAGCACGTTAACATCATATTTTGCCGCCAGTTCTACCATTTCCGGCAGTACGCCCACACCGTGGCAGGCAATCAGCGCACAGGGCCTGCGGAGCATGAGTCCGGCAACAGATGCGAATCTCTCCTCCGGAGAAAGACGCTCAAGATAGGTGTGTTCCTGCTTGCCGTAAACCAGAATACGCTCAGGGTCAAAATACTCGTAAAACCCCGCGAATTGCAGACCGGGTCTACCAACCGCCATGCTGGTTATTTTTGCTGTGGCAAAATCAGCAGACGCATTTTCTATTTTCAGCTTATGCTCCTCAACCAATTGTGAGAGCAAAACGGAATATGTTTCAGCCATCTTTTGTAGCCCTTCCTTTCCTTTGCTTGCGGAAAAAGTGCTTTATAATTACACATTACCATTGTAAACACCCGGCAGCGTTTTGGCAAGCACATTGCCGCGACTTATCTCAAAAAAGAAAAACACCGCCCTGCAAAAGCAAAGCGGTGTTCGTAAAAGCAATATCTATACTGCGCGGGTAACCTTACCGCTGCGCAAGCAACGGGTGCAAACGTAGACATGCTTGGGGGTTCCGTTCATGACAACCTTGACGCGCTTGACGTTGGGCTTCCATGTACGATTGGAGCGTCTGTGCGAATGGCTGACCTGGATACCGAAGGAAACGCCCTTCCCGCAAACTTCACATTTCGCCATCTTCTCTGCACCTCCTGTAAAAAAATTCATCCCTTGCGCCGATTTTGCTCGGTTCAAACGAATAGCTACATAATAATAGCAGAACAATTTCCTAAATGCAAGTAAAACTTTTATTTTCTGAGCTTTGTGTCTTATCGGCTTTGGGTTCTCACCGGCGCAAGAGAATATCCCATGACTATTTGTGAACAAATCATCAATTTAGATAAAATCTATTGACAACAAAAGGCAATAGTGCTAAATTAGCACTCAGATGGCGAGAGTGCCAGTGCTCGTTAGGAGCGAGTGCCAGAAGACGTCCCCGAACGAAACGGAGGCATAGCGATGAACATCAGTGACCGCAAGAAAAAAATACTTTCCGCGGTTATTGATTCTTATATCACAACCGCGGAACCGGTCGGCTCCAAAGCGATTGCGGACGCGGGCGAGCTCGGGCTCTCCAGCGCAACTATCCGCAACGAGCTTGCGGAGCTGACAGCCCTTGGTCTGCTTGAACAGCCCCACACATCGGCCGGACGGGTTCCTTCACCCTCGGGTTACCGCCTTTACGTCAACGAGCTCATGGAGCGGCAGCGCCTTTCAATGGAGGAGACGGAAGAAATCAACAGAAGTCTGCAGCTGAAAATCAAGCAGCTCGACAAGCTGATGACAGATGTCGGAAGTCTGGCCTCCTCACTCACAAGCTACCCCGCGCTTGCTCTGGCGGTTCCCGCCGCGGCAACCGCTTCGCGCTTTGACATTATTTATGTTGACGCAAATACCTTTATTATTGTTGTTATGCTGGAGAACAGCACTGTTCATAACAAACTCATCCGCCTTCCTTTCTCGGTTGAGCAGGGAATGGTTGCAAGGCTTGCCTCGGTTTTCAATTCCAGCTTCACCGGCATTCCGCACGGTGTAATTGACGCCTCGCTGATTGACTCTGCGGAAATTGCCTGCGGCGACACAATGGGTCTGGTTTCCGTTGTGGCAACCTTTACGATTGAAGTATTAAAGGACGCCGCTCAGGGAGAGGCTGTGGTCACCGGCGAAGCCCAGCTTTTGCGGCTGCCGGAATTCAGAGATCCCGACAAGGCGCATAATTTGATGAGCTTCCTTTCCGACAGCAGCCACCTGCTGGGATTGCCCGCCGGAGACGGTGACGGCGACATCGAAATTCTCATCGGCCCGGAAAATGTTGCCGCGGAGCTGAAAGATTCAAGTGTTATTATTGCCCGTTATGACGCCGGTGATAATATGAAGGGCATTATCGGGGTCGTCGGCCCCACACGAATGGACTATTCCGGCGTTGCGGCAAAGCTGAGCTATATTGCCGCCGGACTGAGCAGACTTTTGGGTGCGGGTGAAGCACCACCCGGTTTTGATAAGCTGCAAATCAAAGGAGATGGAACAAATGAGCACTAAAAAGCCCTCAGGCAAGGCAGAAACTCCTGCCGGGGAAACACCGAAAGACGCAACCTTAGACGCGGCCGAAATTCTTTCGCAGGAGACAAAAAAGCTGGAGGACGCCGCCGACCGTTTTGCCGACGAGGCAAACAGGCTAGCCCTTGAACTGGCTGACGAAAAGGAAAAGCTGCTGCGAATCATGGCCGAGTATGACAACTTCAGAAAGAGAAGCCAGAAGGAACGTGAAAACATCTACTCCGATGTTCGGGGCGACACTGTTTTGAAATTTCTGCCGGTATACGATAATCTTGAGCGCGCGCTGAAGCAGGAAACAACAGACGAGGCTTATGCCAAGGGCGTTGACCTGATAATGGCGCAGTTCATGGAAATAATGGCGAAACTTGGTGTAGCGGAAATTGACGCCGCTCCGGGCACAAAATTCAATCCCGATCGCCACGATGCGGTGATGCACGTTCAGGACGAAAACCTCGGCGAGGGCATTATCGTGGAGGAATTCCAGAGAGGCTTCCTTCTTGGCGACAAGGTATTAAGATTCAGCGTTGTTAAAGTAGCAAACTAAAATGGATTTTCATAGAAAATTTTCAGGAGGAAAACATCATGGGTAAAATTATCGGAATCGACTTGGGTACAACCAATTCCTGCGTTGCCGTTATGGAAGGCGGCGAGGCAGTTGTTATCGCAAACGCGGAGGGAAACAGAACCACCCCCTCTGTCGTTGCGTTTTCCAAAACCGGCGAGCGTATGGTAGGTCAGGTCGCAAAGCGTCAGGCCGTCACCAACCCCGACCGCACGATCTCTTCCATCAAGCGTGAAATGGGCAGCTCCTACAAGGTTTCCATCGACGGCAAGAACTATACTCCTCAGGAGATTTCCGCAATGGTCCTTCAGAAGCTGAAGGCAGACGCGGAGGCTTATCTGGGCGCAACCGTCACCGAAGCCGTTATCACCGTGCCGGCATACTTTACCGACGCTCAGCGGCAGGCCACCAAGGATGCCGGCAAGATTGCCGGTCTTGACGTTAAGCGCATTATCAACGAACCGACGGCAGCCGCTCTGGCATACGGTCTGGACAAGGAAACCGACCAGAAGATAATGGTTTACGACCTTGGCGGCGGCACCTTCGACGTTTCCGTTCTGGAGATCGGCGACGGCGTTATCGAGGTTCTCGCGACCGCCGGCAATAATCGTCTGGGCGGCGACGACTTTGACGAGTGTGTTACCAAATATCTGGTTGAAGAATTCAAGAAGACCGAGGGTGTTGACCTCTCCGGCGACAAGGTTGCCATGCAGCGTCTGCGCGAGGCGGCGGAAAAGGCGAAGGTCGAGCTCTCCGGCGTTACCAGCACGGCGATCAACCTGCCTTATATCACAGCCGACGCAAACGGCCCGAAGCACCTTGACACCAGCCTCACCCGCGCAAAATTCAACGAGCTTACAAACCACCTTGTCGAGAAGACCATGGGTCCTGTTCGTCAGGCACTGAAGGATTCCGGACTCTCCGCAGGAGAGCTTTCAAAGGTACTGCTGGTTGGCGGCTCCACCCGTATTCCCGCAGTTCAGGACGCTGTTAAGAGCATTACCAGCAAGGACGGCTTCAAGGGCATCAACCCCGATGAGTGTGTTGCCATGGGCGCGGCAATTCAGGGCGGCGTTCTCGGCGGCGATGTTGAGGGCATTCTCCTTCTGGATGTTACTCCGCTGTCACTCGGAATCGAAACTCTGGGCGGCGTTTGCACCAAGCTAATCGAGCGCAACACCACCATCCCCACCAAAAAGAGCCAGATCTTCTCCACTGCCGCCGACAATCAGACCAGCGTTGAAATCAACGTCCTGCAGGGCGAGCGCGAGATGGCGCAGTACAACAAAACCTTGGGCCGCTTCCATCTGGACGGAATTGCTCCGGCACGCCGAGGCGTTCCCCAGATCGAAGTTACCTTCGATATAGACGCCAACGGCATCGTCAACGTCTCCGCAAAAGACATGGGCACAGGCAAGGAGCAGCACATCACCATTACCGCCTCCTCCAATCTCTCCAAGGAAGACATCGAGAAGGCCGTTAAGGAAGCCGAGCAGTTTGCCGCCGAGGACGCAAAGCGCAAGGAAGAAATCGACGTTCGCAACCACGGCGACCAGATGGTTTATGAGACAGAAAAGACCCTCTCGGAAATGGGCGACAAAATCGACGCGGCTGACAAGAGCGAGGTTGAAGCAGCTCTCGCCGAGTTGAAAACAGCTCTGTCCGGCACGGATACCGAGAGTATTAAAAACGCCACAGAAACTCTGACACAGGCCTTCTACAAAGTCAGCGAAAAGCTCTATGCCAACGCGGGCGGCGCTGGCGGCGAGGGCTGCAACGACCCCAATTGTGACGGCAACTGCGGCCACGACCACAAGAAGGACGACGGGCAGTATTACGACGCCGACTACGAAGTAGTTGACGAAGACAAAAAGTAATTTCCCGTGATGACCCCGGGCTTGCTTTGACCCAAAATTTGAGGTATAATCAATCGCGCGCTATGAAGAATCTTTCGTGTAAACGGAGGATTCTTCATTCGCCGTAAATTAAGAGATTTCATCATTCCATTAAAAAGGAAAAAACATATGGCTGATAAGCGTGACTATTACGAGGTTCTTGGTCTGTCCAAAAACGCCTCCGAAAACGACATAAAGAAAGCCTACCGCACTCTCGCGAAGGAGAACCACCCCGACCTTAACCCCGGGGACGCTGAGCGGGAAGCTAAATTCAAGGAGATCGGCGAAGCTTATGCCGTGCTGTCCGACCCGGATAAAAAGTCGAAGTACGACCAGTTCGGTCACGCCGCTTTCGACCCGAGCATGGGCGGCTCCGGCTTCGGTGACTTTGGCGATTTGGGCGACATTTTCGGTGACCTCTTCGGCGGAATTTTCGGCGGCGGCAGACAGCGCAATCCCAACGCTCCTTCGCAGGGCGAGAGTCTGCGCACAAATGTCAGCATCAGTTTTGAAGAGGCCGCCTTCGGCTGCGAACGCGAGCTGACGATTCCGCGTATAGAGCCTTGTGAAACCTGCAAGGGCAACGGCTGTGAGCCGGGCACGACCCCTGAGGTCTGCCAGACCTGTAACGGCAGCGGCATGGTGCGGCAGCAGCAGCGTTCGCCCTTTGGCGTGATTTCCACCACTGGCGCCTGCCCCAACTGCCGCGGCACAGGAAAGATAATCCACAAGCCCTGCAAGGAATGTCACGGCAACGGAAATGTTCGCAAAAACCGCAAGATTACTGCCAACATTCCCGCCGGAATTGACGATAATCAGGCCATTTCTTTGCGAGGGCTGGGCAATGCGGGTAAAAACGGAGGCCCTCCGGGAGACTTGATAGTTAATGTCGGCGTGAGGCCGCACGAGTTTTTCCGCCGCGAGGGCACAGCCGTGCTTTATGACCTGCCCATCAGCTTTTCACAGGCTGCGCTGGGCGACGAGGTTGAGGTTCCGACTATTGACGGCAAGGTAAAATACAAAATTCCCGAGGGTACGCAAACCGGAACGATTTTCCGTCTCAAAGAAAAGGGTATCCCGCATATCAGGGGTAAAGCCCGGGGTGATCAACTGATAACCGTCAAAGTCGTCACGCCGAGGTATCTGACGGAGGAGCAAAAAGAGCTGCTGAGGAAATTCGGCGGCATGGAGGCAAAGCCGGCGGCAAAGACCTCTTCTACACAAGCGGAGAAGAAGAAAAAAAAGAAATAATTCACATTATTCTAAACGTCCC
The DNA here is from genome assembly GCA_031552685.1 of Oscillospiraceae bacterium. GTDB lineage: Bacteria > Bacillota > Clostridia > Oscillospirales > Oscillospiraceae > UBA2658. The sequence goes on along the minus strand of JAVBMI010000019.1, from coordinate 82 downwards.
CCCGCGGGGACGGGTCTTTCGTCTTTCTTAAATAGTAATAAATTATCATTCTGTAATTCGCCTCCCGACGGGGACGATGGTT
>JAVBMI010000022.1:0-12837 GCA_031552685.1 Oscillospiraceae bacterium | reverse complement strand
CGTTGCGGCAGTCCTGAGGAGATAAAAAACGAGGTGGAGCGCATTCACGCACTCGGAATGCTTGATGATGATCAGACGCAGGCCGTTGACACGGTCAGCATCCTAAAATTCTTCAAGTCAGATATGGGCAAACGTATTCTTGCAGCGGACAAGGTACTGAGAGAATTTCGCTTTTCGCTTCTGGTCAACGCAGCCGACTTCTACCCTGAGGCACAGGATGAAAAGCTGCTGCTGCAAGGTGTTGTCGATTGCTGCATAGAGGAGGACGGCGAACTCACCGTTGTAGACTACAAGACCGATTATGTTACGGCGGAAACTTTGCCGGAGTTGGCCGAACACTACAAGCCGCAGCTTCAGGCCTACGCGCTGGCCCTGTCCAGAATTACCGGCAAGCCGGTAAAGGGCTGCGTGCTCTGCTTCCTTCGGAACGGCCTTTTTGCCCAAGTGTAATGTTTAATATGCAAAAACCCCCGTACCTTTTGGTACGGGGGTTTAATTACGAAACTAATTACAGGCCAAACTTCTTGTTGAATTTTTCAACGCGGCCGCTGGTATCGACCAGCTTCTGCTTGCCTGTGTAGAAGGGGTGACATTTAGAGCAAATTTCGACCGTAATGTCTTTCCTTGTAGAGCCAGTTTCAATGACCTCGCCGCATGCACAGCGGATAGTGGTCGGCTCGTAGTTGGGGTGGATTCCTTCTTTCATTATGTTCACCTCTTTCAAGAGTAATGCTAAATTCAATATGGTTTTGACTTTAAACGCAAGTTGTATTCTAGCACAAGTGCTTGTCTTTGGCAAGAGCTTTTTTAAAAAAATATTACACAAAGTTACAAAACGCGAAATACCTCGAATTCTGCGGTGTGTTATTCGGGATTGTCCGCTTTCTGTGAGCTAGAAAACGGAGAAATAAGTGTGGCGTTGCCCTCCGCATCATAAACGCAATATTGCCTCAGCCAGAAGAAAGCCCCAACCACCAGAACAATCAAACACACTGCGGCAATCACTATAGTTTTTGCCACCTTGTGCGTCTTTTTGTTGCCCTGATAAATATCTTTTGATCTGATAGCCATGTGTTCACCCTTAATTTCTGTTGTCCAGCCCGTCTATAAGACCGACCCGTCTCGCGTGCCTGCCGCCCTCAAATTCCGTATCCAGAAAAGTGTCGACGATTTTCAGGGCAAGTCCGGTTCCGACCACCCGCGCGCCCAGGGCGAGGATATTGGCATTGTTGTGCGCACGCGCCATCTCGGCGCTGAAGGTATCTCCGCACAGGGCCGCCCTAATACCCTTAATTTTGTTGGCGGCAATTGAAATTCCGATGCCTGTTCCGCAGATAATGATGCCGAGGTCAAAATCCCCCGAGGCGACAGCCCTGCCCACGGCCTCTCCATAAACCGGATAGTCGCAGCTATCCTCGGAGTTTGTGCCGAAGTCCTTATATTCAAAACCGCGCGCAGCCAGATGCTTCATTATTTCCGCTTTCAGCTCAAAGCCGCCGTGGTCGCTTCCTATAGCAAGCATAGTTCCGCCTCCTTAAATCTTGATGAACTCGGGTTTTCTCGCCCGAAAAATACTGATATATTTATACCCCAGATCGTGCAGAATGTCAAAACCCTCCTTGAGCCCCTCTCCCGCCTGATCCGTTCTGTGAGCGTCCGATCCTACCGTGATTATCTCACCGCCCAGCTCCTTGTAGCACTTAAGAATATCAAGCGAGGGTATGGTGTCGTTGATATATTTGTTTCGCAGTCCGGAACAGTTGATCTCAAGGCCCTTGCCGTTGTAAATCAGCGTTTTCATCAGCTCCCTCAGATGATCGCCGTGGGTTTTCATGCTCATTTCAATTTCAAAGCCGTCACGGCGCATGTATCTGATTGGATAGCCGATGTGCGCCATCACATCAAAATATTCAAGACCGGCAATCTCCACGAGCTCTCCCAGATAGTCTTCAAGGATTTCCTGACAGCGCTTCGCATCCGAAAAATCGCCCACATAGAAGTCCTTTCCATATTTGAGATTGTGAAGAGAACCGAGAATAAAATCCAGCTCCGGCCACGCTGATATTCTGCCCATCCTCGCGATATCGTGGTTGCCCTCGCCCAACTCCAGCCCAAGGAAGATTTCCATATCCTTCGGGACATTTCTCTTTGCCTCCTCAAACATAGAGGACATTTTTTCACGCAAAGCCGTCAGTTCCGGAGCCGGAAGATCCTTTTGATATATGTCAAGATCGCAGTGATCGGTGAAGCAGAGCTTTCGCACGCCCTTTTGGTAAGACGCCAAGGCCATCTCAGTCATGGTATTGTGCCCGTCATTGGAGCAGGTGCTGTGAATATGGTAATCTGTAAACATTTATTTCCTCCGTAAGGGCATTCTAAATCAAATCCGTGTGCGGGCGCACTTGTTGTTAAAACGGCCAGGCGCTGGGAATCCAGGCCAGAAGGTCGGTATACCAGCGGGGTGCGGGCAGTCCTGAAATCACCGGATAGAACAGGATGAACAGGCCAAGGCAGGCAGCCGTTGCAATATATATTTTTTTACGCCAGAAGGGGTCTCGCTGCCTGAAGGTGTTGAAAACATGACAGAGTGCCAGAACGAGGAAAATCAGGCAGGGGAAATAGTGGTATTCGAAGGTGATGCGGGTAATAAACATCCACGGCACCAGCGAGGAGAGGTAGCCCAGAAGGATGAATAGCGCCTTGCTGTCCTGATATTTTATCACTCGCCAGAACATGGCGAACATAGCCAAAAGACCGCCCCAGCACACCAGCGGATTCATAAAGCAGCCGAAGGCGGACTTCATATTATCACCGATGTACCTGAGATAGTATAAAATCGGCCTTCCGTCCACTATCCACTGATACCAGCTTGCCGAGTAGGGGTGCGTTGCGTCAACTCCCGCGTGGTAGGTGAACATGAATTTCTGGTTTTCGAGCACGATATTGAAGAATTCCTTGTTCGCATACATCGACAGCCCGCCCTCCAAGCCTCTTGCAAGGCCGTAAGGGTAATAGCTCGCATAGTAAATGGCGCCGGGGATAACAACAAAAAACAGCAGGCACTGGAAAATGTTGATTATCAGCTCTCTCGTGTGCTCAGCCGAGCGTCCTGTCTTAACCAACTCCCTGCCGCGGATTATGCGGAATATGAGCCACATGAGGGCAAGTCCCGCCGCGCCGTAAATAACTATCCACTTTGACGCCGCGCCGATGCCGAAAAACAAGCCGGACAAAAACAGGTCGACAGTTCCCTTTTTCGGCTTCACAGGGTCGTTTCTGGGCGCGGAAATGAACCGGTACATGAACAGATACATCAGCAGAATAAAGAAAACGCCGTAGGTGTCGATGGTGGCAATTCTCGTTTGCGTATAATGCATGAAGTCAAAGGCGAAAATCGCCGTGCCACAGGCGGAAATCGCCGTTGAACCGAACAGGTTCTTGATGAAAACATAGAGGAAGGGCAGCATCAGAATGCCGAACAAAACGCCCATGAACCGCCAGCCGAAGGGGTTGAGCCCAAATTCGCGGATACCCAAACCGATTATGAGCTTCCCGAGCGGAGGGTGCGAAACCTCATAGGGATAGATATTTTGAATGTGCTCCTCGGCTGTGCGCACGTGATAAATCTCGTCAAAATAGGCGCTGTTGAGATAAGTCGGCGTTTCAGGAACCATCTCCTGCTCGTCAAAGAGCGGCGCAACACCGGCGTTGAACTTAAGCATTGAGGCCGGAATCGGGTCTCCCGCCCAGTCATAAATGCACAGCTCACCCATATCCATCCGGTTGTCTGCTATGATACGAATATACTTAGCGCTTTTGCTTTCCTCTTTCAGTGATGCGTCCATCCACTTGAAGATCTGGGAGTGCTTCTGCTCCATGGTGGCCTCGTCAGTGAAGTTTTCAAGGTCGTCTGAAAACTGGAGGAAGTAGTTGCCCGTGTGCAGGCCGGTGTAGTAGCGCACGCCTGTAACGAGGGCGCCCTCCGGCAGCTCGATATCGACATACTGCCCCTTGCCGCCGAAAGGGCAGAAGCTCTCGGGGTTCTGTTTTATTCCCAGATTTATAAAAACTACTACGGAATAGACCAGCAAAATCAGCGCCAGCGGAAGGATGTCCGTTTTTGTCATTGGAAAACGGCGGCCCAGTCTGAAAAAACCGGCCGATTCGCTCTCCAGCGTTTCCGCTATAGGATTATCGCTCCTGCACGCACGAAAATAGTGAGCGAAGAAGAAAAACACCGCTGTAAGTGCAGTTATTAAAAACACGACCGGAAGAATCTTCATCGCGTCCTCCATTGAGGCAAGGCAACGGGAGAGTCCCCGCTGCCTAAAGCATTGGTTGATATCTGAGATATTATACTACAAAAGATATTGTCTGTCCAATAAAAGGAGCCGCCCCGTTTGGGACGGCTCCGGAAACGAAATCTCTGAATTATGCAGCCTCTGCCGAGTGCTTGCGCTTGAGCGCGGCACGGATAACAAAAAGGACCAGGAGCATGGAAACGATCGCGATGGGCAGGCAGATCCAGACATTCTTTACAAAGCCCGCGATAATGTAGTTTACAAAGCATACGGCCGCAACCGTCATCGCGTATGGCAACTGGGTTGAAACGTGGTTTACGTGGTCGCACTGCGCGCCCGCGGAGGACATGATCGTTGTGTCGGAAATGGGGCTGCAGTGGTCGCCGCAGACAGCGCCCGCGAGGCAGGCTGCGATACAAATGCTCAGCATCTGTCCGGCGGGGAACACGCCCACAACTATCGGGATGAGGATTCCGAAGGTGCCCCAGCTCGTGCCGGTGGCAAAAGACAGCAGTACAGCGACAAGGAAAATTATTGCCGGCAGCATGTTTTGCAGTCCCGAAGCGGAGCTGTCAACCAGTTCGCGGACATATTCCGCGCCGCCGAGCATGTTGGTCATGCCCGAGAGAGTCCATGCAAAGACGAGAATAAGGATCGCCGGGACCATTGCCTTGAAGCCGTTGGGAATACACTCGGCAAACTCCTTGAAGGTGAGCACCCTGCGGCAGAGATAGTAGATAAAGGCAAAGATGAGCGATAGAACTGAGCCAAGGACCAGGCCGACAGAAGCGTCAGAGCCCGCAAAAGCGTCAACGAATCCTGTCCCGCTGAAGAATCCGCCGGTGTAGACCATGCCCAGTATGCAGAATACTACGAGAACGGCAACAGGAAGAACCAGATCGATAACCTTGCCCTTGGGGTTGGAGCCCTCATTGACAGCACCATCTCCGTAGGGGCGGTTGTCGGTGGTGAACAGGTCTCCCTTCATGGCGTTGAGCTCGTGGGTACGCATGGGGCCGTAATCAAACTTCATTACGGCAATGCAGATCATCATAACGATGGTGAGCAGCGCATAGAAGTTGAAAGGAATTGTGTTCAGGAACATTGTAAAGCCGTTGATTCCTGAATCCTCCGGAACAGAGCTGGTAACAGCCGCCGCCCAGGAGCTGATGGGTGCGATGATGCAGACCGGCGCGGCAGTTGCGTCGATAAGGTAGCTCAGCTTCGCGCGCGAAATGTTGTGCCCGTCTGTAACAGGGCGCATAACGCTGCCCACGGTAAGACAGTTGAAATAGTCGTCGACAAAAATAAGTACACCCAGAGCGATGGTTGCCAGCTGTGCGCCGACTCTGGTTTTGATATGCGTGGATGCCCAGCGACCGAAAGCGGCGGAGCCTCCCGCCTTATTCATCAGCGACACCAGGATGCCCAGCACAACAAGGAAGATGAGGATACCCACATTCCAGCCGTCCGACAGCTTGCTGACCATTCCGCCCTCGCCAAAGAACATGGTGTTGATAGTCAGCTCAGGATTCCAGTTAGCATAAAACAGAGCGCCAACAAGGATTCCGACAAACAGCGAGGTATATACTTCCTTGCTGATGAGTGCAAGCACTATTGCTATGATGGGCGGAACCAGCGCCCAGAAAGTTCCTGCCATGTTGCTCACATGCTCCTCGCCGTCCGCTGCAAATGCGAACACACCCAGAGCTGTGATGGCAAGGATGACGCCCAGCAGGACAGTCATTATCTTGCGGCGGGTATTATTCATTTTTCTAACCTCCATTTTCTGTATGCCATATTAACCCTCTCAGAAACAAAAAAGCCATGCCCGCGGAAATCCGCACGACATGACAAAAGCACACAACAGCAGTATGTTCCCAGTCAATGACAGCTCTCCACAACAAGTGACAGTACGACGGATATTCTCCGGCGTCCCGGCAACGCAGAACCCAGGCAGGCCGCTGCGCACCTCGGCGAACATCCCTTTCCCCCGCATCTCGCCTGATTTTTGCTTGGGGTACTGATGATGACCGCGCCTCTATCATAGTCTTTTCTATTTCAGGTTATGCTACAATTATAATGGTTTTTTTCAGCTTGTCAACAATTTGAGCACGGCGTGAGAATCTCGTACCCACTTTCGAGCCTTTTCCCATGCTCGAATCCAATAAAATCCGCCGCCCTTTCAGGCGGCGGATTTTTAGAACCATATCGGTGATTAGATGAGCTTGCCCTGATTGATTTTAACGCCAGGGCCCATCGTGGAAGCTGTCACGCAGCTCTTGATATACTGACCCTTTGCTGCAGCGGGCTTTGCCTTGATTATGGCGTTGATAAGCGCGGAGAAGTTATCGTTGAGCTTTTCAACTCCGAAGCTGACCTTGCCGATAGGGCAATGGATGATGTTTGTCTTGTCAAGGCGGTACTCAATTTTACCGGCCTTGATTTCCGCGACTGCCTGAGCAATGTTGGGGGTAACCGTTCCGGCTTTCGGTGTAGGCATCAGACCCTTGGGGCCGAGTACTTTACCGAGACGGCCGACAACGCCCATCATGTCGGGAGTTGCGACGACTACATCGTAATCAAACCAGTTTTCAGCCTGGATCTTGTCCACCATGTCCTGACCGCCGGCGAAATCTGCGCCCGCATCGAGGGCTTCCTGAACGCGCTCGTCCTTGCAGAAAACAAGAACTCTGCGGGTTTTGCCCGTACCGTGAGGCAGAACGATTGCACCGCGGACCTGCTGGTCGGCGTGGCGGCTGTCAACGCCCAGCTTGACGTGGAGCTCGACTGTTTCGTCAAACTTCGCCTTGGACGCCTTGATAACAAGGTCAAATGCCTCGTTGGGATCATAAAGATTTGCTTTATCTACGAGCTTTGCGCTCTCTTTGTAATTTTTACCTCTATACAATTTTGTATATCCTCCTTGAAATGTGGTTAGGCAGATGCTTTTGACATCCTCCCACTTAAGACGACGCAAGCCGTCTTACGGAACGTAAATAATAATTATGCCTGAGCAACCTTAACGCCCATGGAGCGGCAGGTTCCGGCAACCATTGCCATTGCGGACTCAATAGTAGAACAGTTGAGGTCGGGCATTTTGGTTTCTGCAATCTTACGAAGGTCTTCCTGGCTGAGAGTCGCTACCTTGTCGCGCTGGGGAACGCCGGAGGCCTTTTCCAGTCCGCAGGCCTTCTTGACGAGAAGGGCTGTCGGCGGGGTCTTGGTGATGAAAGAAAAGGTACGGTCAGCGTAGACCGTGATAACGACTGGGATCATCATGCCCATATCGTTTTTTGTGCGCTCGTTAAAATCCTTGGTGAACTGGCCGATATTGATACCGTACTGACCAAGGGCAGGTCCTACAGGGGGGGCAGGAGTCGCCTTGCCCGCGGGAACCTGGAATCTGATTAATCCTACAACTTTAGCTGCCACTTACGTGCACCTCCTAATTATTCTGAACGAATTCGACCTGATCATAATCGAGGTCGACAGGTGTCTCCCTTCCAAACATGGAGACGATAACACGGACTCTGTTCTTGTCGGGCTCAACGTCCTCAACAGTGCCCATAAAGCCTTGCAGCGGGCCGTCCATCACCTTTACGGTGTCGCCCACATTAAAGCTTGCAACAACCTCATGGCGTTCTACGCCGAGGTCGAGAATTTCCTGTTCGGTAAGCGGAACGGCCTTGCCGTCGCTTCCCACAAAGCCTGTAACTCCGCGAACGTTGCGAACCAGATGCCAGCTCTCATCGGTCATTACCATTTTAACAAAAACATAACCGGGATAGGTCTTGTTCTCCACGGTCTTGTCTCCGGAGTCCGTGTGCTCCGTGACTGTTTCCACAGGTATTTTGACCTCTGTGATAAGATCCTGCATTCTGCGGTTTTCCGCCGCTTTTAAAACGGCAGCCGCAACTGCGTTTTCATAGCCGGAATAGGTATGGACAACATACCATTTTGCTTCTTCCGCCATGATGCTACACCAACGAGATTATCGCCTTGACAGCCATTGTTGCAAGCTCGTCAAAGCCCCAGACAACGATTGCCGCGGCAACGATAACTGCAAGCGCCACCAGTGTGTTGTTGATTGTCTGGCTCCTGGTGGGCCAAACAACCTTTTTCAGCTCAACTCGCAGTTCTTTGAACCACTTTTTGATACGCTGAAAAACACCCAGATTTTCGCTTTCGGCTTTCTTGACAGGATCGGTGGAACGCTTAACAGCGTCTTCCTTTGATTTAGCCATGTTTGCACATCCTTTCTAAAAAACCTACTTTGTTTCCGTGTGAGCGGTGTGCTTGCGGCAGAAGGGACAATACTTGTTCATCTCAATGCGATCAGGTGTGTTTTTCTTGTTCTTAAAAGTATTGTAGTTTCTCTGCTTGCACTCGTTACATCTCAGTACAATTTTAACTCTCATTTTCGGCACCTCCTTGTAAAATTAGGCCGGTTGGCCTTTTTTGCCTCCCTGCACAATACGGATTTTTGCGCGAAAAAAGCGCACAAAACAGACCTATCCGCTGACAGGTAATTGGTATTGTAACACAGCAGGTCCGCGCGGTCAACATATTTTTATATAAGTTGCAGCGCTTTTTAATCCTGCTGTCAGCATATAAGGCAGCAGGAACAAAGTGGTTGATTAACCCGGCGTCTGCGTGCTATACTAAGCTGCATAAATATAGCGAGGAGACTGGGCAACTTGACAGCTTTTGATGCCATAAAATTTATACACGAAATCGCCTGGCAAGGCTCAAAACCCGGGCTGTCACGCACGCGGGACCTGCTTGCTCTTATGGGCAACCCCGAACACAAGCTGCGCTTTGTTCATGTTGCCGGAACCAACGGCAAGGGCTCGACCTCTGCGATGCTCTCCTCAACTCTTGCCTGCGCCGGATACAAAACAGGGCTTTACACTTCGCCCTATATCTCAAAATTCAACGAGCGAATTCAGATCAACGGCCAGCCGGTTTCCGACGAAGCTCTTGCCGAAATAACCTCAAAAATCGCGCCGCTCGCGCTCTCCATGACCGACAGGCCAACGGAGTTCGAGCTTGTTACGGCAATTGCTTTTGAGTATTTTGCACGGGAAATGTGCGACATCGTCATCCTCGAAGCGGGCATGGGCGGCAGGCTGGACTCGACCAATGTCATCGTTTCGCCTCTTTGCAGTGTGATTTGTAACATCGGTCTTGACCACATGCGTGAGCTGGGCGACACTGTTGAGAAGATTGCGGCTGAAAAGGCCGGAATCATCAAGCCGAAATGCCCCACGGTGATCTACGACCTGCCGGATAACATCCGCTCGGTCATTGAATCCCGCTGCTCCGAACAGCACAGTGAGCTTGTGTCCGCTGATTTTGGAGCACTTGAGCAGGAATCCGCGAGCCGCCGCGAGACCGTTTTTTCATATAAAAACTTCAGGCATCTGCGGCTGCCGCTGCTCGGTCTGCACCAAATGCGCAACGCCGCCGTTGCGCTTGAAACCTTGCAGCTTTTGAGGGGAAATGGCTTTGACATTTCAGATGATGCCGTCGCGAATGGCTTTGCAAATACAGTCTGGCCTGCCAGATTTGAAATAATCTCGGACAATCCGTTCGTGGTAGTCGACGGCGGACACAATCCGCAGTGTGCCGCAACTGTAACAAACAATCTTGATTTTTACTTCCCGGATATGAAAAAAATCGTGCTCTTTGGAGTACTCGCCGGCAAGGATTACATGAGCATGTCTAAAATAATCGACAGCGCTGCCGATGAGTATGTAACGATTACTCCCAGTAACCCGCTGGCGCTTCCGGCGGATGCTCTCGCCCGGGAGCTTTCCGCTTTCGGAAAGCCCGTTTACCCCTGTCCCACAATAGAAGACGGCATAAAAAAGGCCCTCTTACTGGCGGATGAGAACAGCGTTATCTGCGCGGTGGGCTCGCTTTATTCTGCGGGAGCGGTTCGGGAGTTTTTCGGGAAATAAAAAGTATGAAAGGGCGAAGGAATGAGCAAACTTACCATTAAAACTCTCACCAGAGTTGCAATACTCATTGCACTGGAAATCGTCCTCAACCGCTTTTTATCTTTCAACACCATGCAGCAGAAAATCGGTTTCAGCTTCATTGCGATCGCGGTTTGCGGCTACATGTTCGGTCCGTGGATTGCGGCGCTGGCAGGCGCGCTTGCTGATTTTTTGGGTGCAGTCCTGTTCCCGATCGGAGCGTTTTTCCCCGGCTTCACTCTGACGGCTGCGCTCACAGGGCTCTGTTTCGGATTGTTTTTGCACAGAAAAAAAGTCAAATTTTTCCCGCATATGTTTTTCTGCGCTTTTATCAACTGCGCCGTTCTCAGCCTAGGGCTGAACACATATTGGGTAAGCGTTATCAGCGGCACCCCTTTTTGGGTGCTTGCAACCACGACACGGCTCATCCAGTTTGGAATCAACTTCGCTTTGCAGCTTGCGCTCCTTCCTCTGCTAAAGCAGCTCACGGACAGGCTCGATAGCAGCAAAAAAGGAAATATATAGGTGATATTATGCGAATAATGGCAATTGACTACGGCGATGTGCGAATAGGTCTTGCGGTTTCCGACCCTACCGCCACTCTCGTTGGCGAGGCATGGACTCTCACTGAGCGCAATGCAGAGCGCGCCGCCAATAAAATATGCGAGGAAGCAAAGGCCCGTAACGTGGGGCAATTTGTTCTGGGCAATCCGAAAAATATGGACGGTACGGAGGGCCCGCGCACTGAAAAAAGCCGTGAATTCAAGGCTCTGCTGGAGGCGCGCTCCGAAATTCCCGTTACGCTTTGGGATGAGCGGCGAACCACGATAGCCGCCCACGAGATTTTGCACAAGAACGGCAAAAAAATGAAAGACCACCGGGAAACGGTGGACGCCGTTGCGGCCTCACTTATTCTCGAGGGCTTTCTCGGCACAATATAACAGACATAAATCAGGAACAATTTGGTAACACTTTGAGCGGATGGGAAACATATCTCATCCGCTTGTCGTCTATAGTGCATCTGTCCAATTCGGGAGCGACACCGAATTGACTGGAATAATGAATCAGGAGGAGTACCCATGAAAAAGAAGTTTCTATCCCTTGCTCTGGCCCTTTTGCTCATCCTCTCTCTTGCAGCCTGCAGCGCCGCCGCTCCAAGAGACGAAGCGGCTGAAAACCCTGCATCGACAGCTAAGCCCAACCCTGGGCTTGCCGAGTATGACAGTGCCGATGCGGCCACCGAAGACTATGCTGCAAGCGATAAAAGCGGTGTCGTTAACAGCTCCGACCCGGTCAGCAGCATCCCGCTGTCGGACAAAATTATCTATTCCGGCTCCGCAACTGTAGAAACTCTGGAATATGAGGACACGCTCAAAAAGCTGGAGGACATCATCTCCGAATATCAGGGCTTTCTCCAATCCTCATCAGTCAGCGGCAATGACTACCGCACCTATGCCTACGGCGGTGTGAGCTATCGCAGCGCATATTACGAGATCCGTATTCCGTCTGACAAATTCAGCGCCGTAACCGGTCTGCTTGAAACTCTCGGCAACGTGCCCCATCTCAGCACAAACGCCGACAACGTGACCATGCAGTACCGCGACACCGAGTCACGCCTCAACGCCCGCCGCACTGAAGAAACAAGGCTTTTGGAGCTGATGAGCAAGGCCGAGACCGTTGAGGACTTGCTGAAGGTCGAAAGCTACCTCTCGGATGTGCGCTATGAAATCGAAAGCCTTGAATCACAGCTTAAAAACTGGGATTCGCTGGTCAGTTATTCCACCCTGCAGCTGACGATTAACGAGGTAAGGCTCTATTCGGAAGACGAAAAGGCAAGCATCAGCTACGGCGAGCAGCTCTCCATTACCCTGAGCAACTCAATGAAGGCGCTGGGGCGTTTCTTCAAGGGTCTGTTCAAGGGAATCGTTGCCGCGCTTCCTGTGCTTGTTATACTCGCCGTAATAGCAGTTCCGACTATTCTTATCATCAGGCACTCTTCCAGGAAGAAGGCTGCAAAAGCAGCCGAAAAGCAAAATGATAATTCAAAGGAATAAACACCTTATTCTAAACGTCCCCCGGCAGGGACTGGCCTTTCATCTTTCTGAATAGAAATATATTTCTATTTTTTGTTAATTCACCTAACTGGCGAGGGGCGTTTTTTCCCGCCTCCCGGCGGGGACGATGGTTTTCCGCCCTCCGGGCGGAGGCCCTCGCCGGGCAGGCGTGCTTCCCGCACGGGGTAACTCATTTTAATATTTTGCGCTTCCCGCGCAGGGCAAGAGAGGGCATTTCTTTTTCTAAAAGAAATGCCCTCTCTTGACTCTCCTAAAGAAAATACAGCACCGCCGCAAGTGCAAGCCAAACATCCGCTCGCTAACTGCCTCACGTGCCACAGGGCAAATAAGCACTGCGCGTCTGAACCGCTCGCTTCGTCGGAATGGACTCCATATTCTTCGCTTCGCCGTAAACGGCAAAGCTTATTCATTTCGTCATTCCTCCTCTTTCGAACAAGACCCACTTCGTTGGGCTCTTGTTCGAGTAAGACGAAAGAC
>JAVBMI010000011.1:0-91654 GCA_031552685.1 Oscillospiraceae bacterium | reverse complement strand
CGCCCAGCTCATTGTCGAGAGTCAGCAGCATTGCCGTGTTGTCCTTTATGTATTTTAGCTTCTGCAAAATATCATCTGCGGAGGACTCCTCCTCAACCTGCTCATTTACATACCACATGATGAACTGATATGTTGCGTGGTCGTTCTCCTTCATGGCTAGCGTCGCAATTTTATTGATGCGTTCGGTGACATACTGCTCATGTGCCAGCACCTTTTCAAACATCGCCTCCAGATTTTCAAAGTCTGCCGCTACCGCTTCGATCGCGGCATGCGCAGGTTCCTCACCTCTTTCAAGTATAAACTGATGGATATGAAGCCCGTGCTCCATTTCCTCCTGAAACTGAACATAAAGCCAGTGGGCAAAACCTTTAAACCCCATTCTGTCCGCCCTCGCGGACATCGCCAGATAGAGGTATGCCGAATAGATTTCCGCGTTCACCTGATCGCTGAGCGCCTTTGTAACTTTCTTGCTAATCATATGTATTCTCCTTTGTTTTATTTTCTATACTGTCTTTCTTTTTAGGTTGTGCAATCCACAGAATGTGGGTGCTAACGGCAATACCAATCCCGAATAGAAGCAAGGTGAGCCAAAGCTCTCCAACTGCCAGAATTGACGTGACCAGCATCGCCCAGAGAAATCCCAGACTGAGCGCCACCGTGCGTGTGCAAAGCCCTGTCCGCTGCTTGTAATTATTGATGTGCTCGGCAAAAAATTTACTTTTCATCAGCCATGCGCGAAGGCGGGGATTGCCCGCAAAACAGACAGAGGCCGCAATTACAAACGGCGTAGTCGGCAATACTGGAACGATTACTCCAACCGCGCCAACTCCAAGCAACAGAAAGCCGGTGGCAGTCAGCAGAGTATTCTTCAAACTCATGGCCAAAGCGTTGCCCTGACCGGGGCGTCTTTGTATTGTTTCATAATAATGCGGAGATCGCTCCCCTTTTTGCACTTGTCAACTGTCGGACTGCCCGCCACATTGGCGAACTTCATTTTGTCGTCAGGCATTGATCGTCTCCTTTCATAACTATCATTTTCAATAAATTGCTCAGCTATAAGCGAATAATTCAACACACACTATTACACTTCTCACCACACGGTGGTGAAGTATGGATGTATCCCTTCCGCCTGCCGCTCACGCTGCGCCTGTGGCTTGCATATCGCGGGGCGTCACTTATACATTTGTCACCACACGGTGGTGAAGTATGGATGTATCCCTTCCACCTGCCGCTCACGCTGCGCCCGTGGCTTGCGTATCGCGGGGCGTCACTTATACAATATGCACATTTATGCTGCTTATTGTTATGTTGTCTAAATCGATAATAGGAACTGTTCTTGATAAGATAATACTATATATCTTCTTTTTTGTCAAGCGGCACAGGGAAAATATAGCAAAAAACCAGAGCCCGACTAATATTTCCAACTCTTTTGGAAAGAGTAATAACAGGCTAATTGTACTTATAAAAGGGGGAAATTTGTTTGGCGATAGTATTCTTCAGAACTCTCATTATTTTTATTGCGCTGATAACGGCAATGAGGTTAATGGGCAAGCGCCAGCTGGGTGAGCTTGAGCTGTCTGAGCTTGTTGTCGCAGTTCTGATTTCTAACATTGCCGCTCACCCGCTGCAGGACATTGGTATTCCCCTGATGAACGGCCTGATGCCTGTTATTATCCTGCTCTGCTGTGAGCTGCTTATTTCCGGCTTTATGCTCAAGAGCGTAAAATTCCGTGAGTTTCTCGGCGGCAAACCAAGCATTCTCATTTCCAGCGGCGTCATTGATCAGGCTGAAATGAAGAAAAACCGATTCACGCTTGACGAACTTTACGAGGAGCTTCGCAATCAGGGAGTGCTTGATGTCAGCATTGTAAAATATGCTGTCCTTGAAACAGACGGTAAACTGAATATTGTGATGTTCCCGTCCGAATGTCCTGTGACCGCAGGGCAGATGAACATTGTTACTCAGGACACCGGATACCCTGTGATTATTATCAATAACGGACGTTTGCTCAGCGAAAATTTAAAAAATTGCGGCAAGGACGAATTATGGCTAAAAAAAGAGCTTGAGCGCCGAAAGGTAAAACGAATTAATGACGTTTACCTAATGACGCTCAACGCTGCGAATCAAATATACTTTTTGGAGGCGGGGTCATAATGAAAAAAGAGATAGTTGCCGGGGCAATCCTCATTCTCCTTTTGGCTGCCTCTCTAATTAATATAAGGTATCTCACAGGCAAAATTGACGAGCTCTCCGAACAGCTCGAACAGGCGGAACGGCTTGAGCAACAAGGTCAGCTCGAAGAAGCGATTGAGCTGGTAAATCAATCGCTGGCGGACTGGCAAAGTATGGATAAGTATACGCACAGCGTGCTCAGGCACGACGAAATCTACCCCGTAACTGATGAATACTATGCCCTGCTCGACTGCCTGACCGGAGAACACGAAACGACGCAGGCCTGTTTTGAGCAGCTCCGGGCACGGCTTGTCGAGATAAGGGACATTGAGAGGCTGAGCCTCTCCTCTATTTTCTAAGGTCTAAACTTTTTTGTCATCGATGAGCTTTGTCAGCTCGTCGAAGAAGGTTTTGACATCCTTGAACTGGCGGTAGACCGAGGCGAAGCGGACGTAGGCAACTTCGTCAACGTCCTTGAGGCGTTCCATTACCATTTCGCCGATCTCAGTGGTCGTTACCTCTCGCTCCAAGGAGTTTTGAAGCTCCTGCTCGACCTCGTCGCCTATTCTCTCAAGGCTTTGAAGTGAAACGGGACGCTTCTCGCAGGCGCGGAGCATACCGTTTAGAACCTTGATTTTGTCAAAGGTCTGGCGGCTGCCGTCACGCTTCACAACTACCAAAGGCAGGCGTTCCATTATCTCGTAGGTCGTAAACCTTTTCTGGCAGGCAAGACACTCACGGCGGCGGCGGATAGTTGCCCCCTCCTCAGCGGGACGGGAATCGATAACCTTACTTTCGGAATAGCCGCAGAACGGACATTTCATATCTGAGCTCCTCACTTGTAATTATTTTTCTTGTTCACAAACAAAAATGCCGCAATAAAAATACATCGTTTTGTAAGTATAACACAAAAAAATGCTCTGCGCCACCTTTATTTGTGGTATAGAGCATTTTTTATCGACTTTTTATCAAGATATGGTGCTTTTTGCGTGCTCTATGAACTCATCCCTGCTCATCAGGGCATTGAGAACATCTAATAACGCGTTGGCGGACAGCTTTTCAGGCAGGTCTAAGCTCTTTTTAAGCTGACTGCGCCTAGCGGCGCTGTCCTTGCCGCCCGAAAGCCCCAGCGCGAATAAATCCGCCTTTGTTATCTTCTCGGAAGTACAAGCCGTTTCTACCTCATTAATGCTGACCCCGGCGGCCTCAAGAGCTTTCAGGATCACCTCCCTGCTCATCGCTTCAACACCCAGCTTGCCCTCTTTTCCGGGGGCGGATTTTCTCCGTTCCTTGCCGGCAATATCGGGGATATAGGCGTGCTTTACCAGCTTAGGGTCAATGGCGCCTTTCAAATGATTCCTTATCAAAAAACCCGCTCCGTCACTGTCCGTGAGTATAACGAGCCCTCTTTTTTCGGCCATTGTGCGCAGCAGCCTGAGCTTTTCCCTGTCGGAAAAAATACCAAAGCCGTTTGTTTCTATGATCGTGGCGTCAATTAGCTGGCTCAGGGTGTTTTTGTCATAGCGCCCTTCGACCACAACAACCTCACTGACTTTGATCATACGGCGCACCCCACCGCGAATTTCAGCAAGAGCTCCTTCAAAATGTCCTCGTCATCGCGGGAGGAGCTCTTCATCGCATAATCCGCCTCAGCGCAGAGCTCCACCGCCCTGCTGAGCTCATCTGTTTCAAAACCGGAAGCGCTTCTCATCAGCATCTCCGCCGCGTAAGAGCTGCCCATCCCGTGAGTGCTCATCACAAAGCCACTGCCCAGATCTTTGTCCAGCGCAATGCGGGCGGTGTACAGCCTTCTCATCTGAAAGCCTATCATCGCCAGAGTCTTGATCGGGTGCTCACCGGACTGCATCAGCTCCGCCAAAAGCGCCGCCGCATCGTCATAGCGCCGCCTCGCCAGACAGTCTGTCATCTCGAAGACCTTTGCCTCCGGGATATGCTGCGCTATTTGTTCTATGTCCTGCATCGTGACGACTTCGCCTTTTGCAAAGCTGCCGATTTTTTCAATTTCTGGGATGAGCCCGGTCATGCGGCTGCCGGAAAGGAAAATGAGCCGTTCACACTCAGGTCTACCGATTTTTTTGTTCATCGAGGCGAAGCGCCGCTGCACCCAGTTGATAAGCAAACCCTGCGGCTGAGGCGTAAATTCGATTGCGCGTCCCAGTTTTTTTATCGCCTTAATGAGCGCCAGACGTCCGTCCGGTTCACAGCCTGTCGGAAGAATCAGCGCAACAGTCGCATATTCGGGGATATCGGAGAGGATGTCTTTAAAACCCTCTGAGCGGTCTTCTTTTATGTCATTGACGTTGCAGTTTCGCAGCTCGATCAGCGTTCGCTCGCCCATAAAGGGCATGGAATCTATCGCCTGCCGAAGCTGCTGCATGTCTAAATCCTCGCCGCTGATTCTGTGCCGATTAAAGTCCTGCGCACCTTCAACGCAGAGCTTTTCAAGCTCGTCAAAGAAAGCCTCGCGCAGGTAGTCCTCCTCGCCCCAGAGCATGTACAGGCGTGCAGGGCCGTCCTTTTTCAGCTCTGAGAGCAGACCCGCATAATCGGTCGCCTCTTTTGTTTTCTTAAATGCCATTTCTATGACCTCTCAAGACTAATACGCACAGTGCCCGATTCATCAGTTCGCAGCACTTTCGCACCCGCTGCCTCAAAGCGCTCCAGCGCCTCCTGCGACGGATGCCCGTAGCTGTTGTATCCGCAGGAAACTATTACGGTTTCGGGGGTAATTGCCTGTAGCAGCGCCTCGCTGTTTGAGTGCTTGGAGCCGTGGTGACCCGCCACAAAGACATCAACATCCGGCAGCGTCTGCGTGAGCAGCAAACGCGCTTCCACATCTGCATAGGCATCGCCTGTTACTAGAATATCACATTGTTCCACAGTACACAAATAAATCATTTCCGGATTCGTTTTACTTACCGGAGAATAGGCCATCAGCTCAATATCACCGAAATTCAGCTTCGTATTCGAGCTGATTCGGCATATTTCGACATTCTTAAGTCGTGCAAATTCCAGAATTTCTTCCCTGTCCAAGTCGTTCGGGTTTTCCGGAGGCAGCACCAGATATTTCACCTTCACCTGTGTCATAAGCCGCATAAGGCCGTTTACGTGATCCTCGTCAAAATGGGTAATGCACAGCGCATCTATGCTGCGGATCCCGTTTTGCTGAAGATATGCCGCAACCGTGTCTCCGGCATTTGTCGCTGTACCTTTCCCCCCGCAGTCGATTACCGCTGTACTGTTGCCGGAACTAATAACCAGGCTCTGTCCCTGACCAACATCAACCGCCGTCATGGACGCCGGGGCATTTCGCGCCTGCACTTCGGTGATTATTACCCCGATGCAGAGCAGTGAAATCACAAGACACACAGGCAGAACCGGGCGAAAGCCCCCGCCCTCCCGGATTCTCTTTCTCCTGAGCAGAAACCACAATCCAAAAACAGCATATATGGAGATGAGCCAGAACAGGAAATAGCCTTCAGAAACGAATATCAACGAAAACGGCAAGGCTGCGCACAGTCTGCAAACCAACGAAATATATTCCGACAGGAGACCTGCGGCATATCCGCCGAAAACACCCATCGGCAGCCAAATCATCCCCGCAAAGCACGACAGATAGCCCAATATGAAAGCGGCGGATACCGCCCAGAAGATAAGTACATTAGCAAGAATACTGTAGGTGGCGAAGCTGCCGAAGTGCCAGGCCATAATCGGCGTTGATAACGCCAGAGCTCCGATGCTCGCGGAAAAAGTAGCGATAACTGCATCAACAGCACGATCAGCCGTTCTGAGCAAAAGTCCCGTCTCTCCGGCTCTCTTTTTCCTGCGCTTTTTCAGCCGCCGGAGCATGGCGGTGTTCATTCTGCCTGTAAGCATTATCATGCCCAGAATCGCCGCGAAGGACAGCTGCAGGCTCACGGAGGCGCAAGCCTCGGGGTTGATTATCAGCATTATCGCGAGAATCGCTGTCAGAGAGGTCAAAGAATCGTTCTCACGCTTGAACAGCGGTGAAATGAGAACGGCGCTCTGCATGAAGGCCGCGCGGATTATTGATGGCACAAAGCCCGCCACCGCCGCGAAAATCCAAACCAATGGGATGCCAATTATTGAGGCTGTCTTTTTCTTTCGCACAATCAGCCGCAGAAAGCCTATCAGAAATGCCACGTGCAGCCCGGAAACCGCCACGACGTGAAGAATTCCCGCCCGTGACATCGCGTTGTAATTGTCTAAATCCTCATAGAGTTTGTCCTTATTGCCGGTCAAAAGCGCGGTCATGAAGCCGACAGACTCCTCTGGAAAAACCTTTTGGGCTGTTTCTACAATTGCTTTTTCTATTTCCCTCGGGAAGTAGAGGAAGGCATTGCTCTGCCTGCCTGTTACCAAAACCTCACTTTTCGGATAGCACCTAAGAAAAATATCATCGGCTATAAGCCTGTCATACGGCTCGTCATAGCGGAAGCCGCTGTATTTTACCGCAGCAGTGAAGGAGATAATGTCCCCGGGCCTAAGGGTCAGCTCCTGAGTATCGTAAAAGCCGACAGAGGCCTTTGTTCTCGGCAGACCGTCCGTTCGAAGGGAAATGATTACGCAGGAGTAATCATCATAGTTTTTTGGATACTCCGTGACAAGCGCTGTAATTTCAAGTGTTTTACCGTCGTTCTCTATACAGGGTTCAGTTTTTACTGCGAAGGATACGGCGCACGCCGCAAATCCGACTGCCGCCCCAAGACAAACCAGAATAATCCTCAGCCGCATTTCGCCGCTGAGGAAAATACTGATTGACGCAAGCAGAGCAGAGCCTATCGCAAACCAGAGATAGACGTCGCCCTGCAGGAAATAGTGCGCCGCGAAAACTGCGGCGGCAAGAGCCGCGCAAAATGTTGCCAACTTACGCATAGCGTCTTTTGTTGCCAAGCGCAACAATCCCCTATATCATTTTTTCTCCGAGCTTTGTCCCGGCAAGAATATGAAAATGCAGATGAGGTACAGTCTGCCCGCCGTCTTCTCCGCAGTTGTTTATTACACGGAAACCGGACTCCAGGCCCTCCTGCTTTGCGATTCTGGATATAGCCTCAAAGCAAGACGCGACAAGAGCTGAGTTCTTCTCCGAAATATCCGCCGCGCTGACGACGTGCTCCTTCGGCACAACCAGAATGTGCACAGGCGCCTGGGGGTTGATATCACGAAAGGCGAGAACTTTTTCGTCCTCATAAACCTTGCTTGAAGGTATCTCCCCTGCGATTATTTTACAAAACAAACAGTTGTCCATAACAGTTCCTCCGAAGAAAAGCCTATTTTAATTTTGCGCCTACAAACTCATCGATTGTGGCAAAAGCGTTGTCCAGGAGCGCCGCATCCTTGTAGCCGCCCATTGCCCGCTCGGGCTTTCCGCCTCCTGAGCCGCCCGCAATTGATGTTACCTGCTTAATTAGGTCACCCGCGCGGATACCCTTTGCCACTGCAGCATTGCCGCAAACTGCAGCAAGAGCGGTTTTATCTTCCTTACCGGAGGCGAGCACAGCCACGAGATTCTCATCGCGGTCTCGGAGAGAATCGCCCATCTGGCGCAGCTCATCCGCGCTCAAATCGGGGACAAAAACAGTTACTACCTTCAGTCCCTCAACGGTCTTTGCGCCAAAGAGCACCTGCTCTGCCTTCATGTTTAACTGCTGCGACTGCAGCTTTTCAAGCAGTTTTCTCGAGTTTTTCAGCTCCTGCATAAAGTTTTCAAACTTTTCCTCGATGCCCTCGGCGTTCGTTTTCATTGAATCTGCGATGCGACGGATAATCTCCGAGCCGTGGCGCATTTCCTCCATTACGACCTCGCCGACCATAGCTTCGACCCGCCTGATGCCGGACGCAATTGAAAACTCGCTGCGGATGCGGAAGGGGCCGGCCTTTGCCGTGTTGTCAAGATGCGTACCGCCGCATAATTCAACGGAGTAATCCCCCATGGCAACAACGCGGACAGTGTCGCCGTATTTCTCGGAGAACAGCGCCATCGCGCCTTTCGCTTTGGCCTGCTCAATCGGCATCTCCTCAATTGTTACGGGGTAACCCTCAAGAATTGCGGCGTTCACCATTTTCTCGACCTGCATCAGCTCTTCCGGGGAAAGTGCAGAAAAATGTGTGAAGTCAAAGCGGATCCTGTCAGGCTCCACCAATGACCCCGCTTGCTCAACATGCTCGCCCAGAACTGTGCGCAGCGCCTTGTGCAGCAGGTGTGTTGCAGAATGGGCGCGCATGATTGCACGGCGGCGTTCCATGTTGATTGCTGCTGTCACTTCGTCACCCACTGATATTTCGCCGCGGAGCATAACGCCGTAATGCAGATATTTGCCGGTCTTGTTCTTCTGAACATTTGTTACTTCAAACTCACCGCTCTGAGTGGATATCGTGCCGAAGTCCGCGGCCTGACCGCCCATCTCCGCATAGAAGGGGCTCTTGTCCAAAACGATAATGGACTCATCACCCTCGTCAGTGGAGTTTTTAAGATCCTCTCCGACAACTATGGCGAGCACCTTGCAGTTATCGCTGACATGGTCATAACCGGTAAACCGTGTGGGAGTGTTGTCAAGCCCGAGATCAATTCCCGCCCATGCGAGGTCGCCGAGCGCAGCTCTCGCCTCACGGGCGCGGACTCGCTGCTCCTCCATCAGCTTTTTGAAGGTATCGCGGTCAATTTCAAGTTCCTGCTCATCGACTATTTCGGCGGTCAGGTCAATCGGGAAACCGTAGGTGTCATAAAGTCTGAACGCCTCCTCACCGGAGAATGTTTTCTCTTTTTTCCCGGTGTAAGTCGAGAGAATATCGGTGAGAATCTTCATTCCAGCATCAATGGTCTTGGCGAAGTTCTCCTCCTCAACCTTGATTACGCGGGTGATATAGTCCTGCTTGTCCACAAGCTCGGGATAGGCGCTCTTGTTCTCCTCAATGACTGTTGCGCAAACCTCAAAAAGGAAGGGCTCATTGACGCCCAGCAGTTTGCCGTGACGCGCAGCGCGGCGCAGCAGACGGCGCAGAACATAGCCGCGGCCTTCGTTTGAGGGCAGCACACCGTCGCAAATCATCATGGTGCCGCTGCGGATGTGGTCTGTTATGATGCGCAGTGAAACATCGGTTTTGGTGGTCTGACCGTACTTCGCGCCGGTGATTTCGCTGACTTTGTTTGTGATATTCATCACCGTGTCAACGTCAAAGAGCGAAAAAACGTCCTGGCAAACAACCGCCAGCCGCTCCAGGCCCATTCCTGTGTCGATATTCTTCTGCGACAGCTCCTCATACGTTCCGTCGCCCTTATTGTCAAACTGGGTGAAAACGTTATTCCAAATTTCAATATAGCGGTCGCAGTCGCAGCCGACGGTGCAGTCGGGCTTGCCGCAGCCGTATTGCTCGCCGCGGTCGAAATAAATCTCCGAGCAGGGGCCGCAGGGGCCTGTGCCGTGCTCCCAGAAGTTATCCGCCTTTCCAAAACGGAAAATTTTATCGTAGGGAAAGCCAATGTCGTTGTGCCAGATATCGGCTGCCTCGTCGTCCTCCAGATAAACGGACGGGTACAGGCGGCTCGGGTCCATGCCAAGCCACTGAGGGGAGGTCAAAAACTCCCAGCTCCAGGCAATGGCCTCCTTCTTGAAATAATCGCCAAAGGAGAAATTGCCGAGCATTTCAAAGTATGTTCCGTGGCGGGCAGTGATGCCGATGTTCTCTATATCTCCTGTGCGGATGCACTTTTGGCAGGTGCAGATGCGCAGGCTTGGCGGAGCCTCGTCCCCTTTGAACCACGGCTTCATCGGCGCCATGCCGGAGTTTATCAGCAGCAGGGAAGCATCATTCTGCGGCACCAGCGAAAAACTGGGCAGCCGCAGGTGATCCTTGCTCTCAAAGAATGCTAAAAACTTTTCTCTTAATTCGTTAAGTCCAAACTTTTCCATTATGATTACGTTCCTCCAAATAATAAAACTCAAAAACAAAAAATGCCTCCACCCCGGTATATAGGGGCGAAAGCACGAGCTTCGCGGTACCACCCTAATTCGCCCACATTGAGGGCATCTTAGCCGTCCATATCGCGGACGAAACGCCGAATCTCTCCGGTCGCTCAAAAGCGGCTGCGAAAACACGCTGGCGGGGAGCTTCCACCATCCTCCCTCTCTGGACACCGCAAGGTTTTCACTAACTTTATCATAGCGAAGAAATATTTTATTAAAATCACGGTCATTGTATCACAAATTCCGTGCTTGTCAACTTATTGCACTTGGTTTGGCAATGCCAGACGGCGTTTTTTTACAACAAAGTAAAACACAACGCACACAAGCAGACTGGCAAAGGCCGAAATCGGCACGGCAAGCCCGATTGTGAACAAATCCGTCCCCGGCAGTCTGCTGAAATAATAGGAAAGCGGGATTCGCACGAGAAAGGCTGTCAAAACTCCCTCAAGCATTGAAAATGTAGTGTTCCCCGTTCCGTTGAAATACCCGATCAGGCAGAAAACAACGGGAAGTATAGTATATTCAAAGGAAATCCCTTTCAAGTACTCCGCAGTGGAGGCAATAACTTCCGGATTCTTTTCAAAGATGCCCGCAAGCACATCTCCCGCGAAGAATGTGAGCAAGGTCATGCAAACACCGCTTGCAAGCGCGGCAATCATCGCGATTCCTACCGCCTTCATCGCGCGTTTTTCCTGTCTTGCGCCCACATTCTGCGCAACAAACGCAGACAGCGATGACAAAAACGACATCGGCACGATCGCCAGAAACAGGAACAGCTTTTCCGCAATTCCTACACTGGCGGAGGCGACGAGGCTTATCCCGTTGATTATCGCCATGATGATCAGGAATGAAACGCTTACCAAAAAGTCCTGGACCGCGATCGGAAAACCGAGTTTTAGGATTCCTTTGACGGTTTCAGCACTGTTTTTGAAGTTTTCTCTGCTGATTTTGAAGCTTAAGCCGCCGTTTTTGATTTTGTAAAGTGAAAATACAACGCTGACCGCCTGTGCAAACACAGTGGCTATCGCCGCTCCGAAAACATCCATATGGAAAACGCCGCAGAGCAGAAGGTCAAAAACAATGTTGACCACGCAGGCGATCGTTATAAAAAGCAGAGGAGATTTTGAGTTGCCGTCTCCGCGAAACAGGCCGCTTATCGCGTTGAAGCCCACAATAAAGATGATTCCCGCGCCGCAAACACGAAGATATGTTGCGGTTCCGTCAATTGCCTCGCCGGGCACCTGCATAAGCTGCGAAATCTGTTTCGGAAAAACAAGCAACAGGACCGTTAAAACCAGCGAAACAAACGAGAACAGCTTCACCATTGCTCCGACACAGTCAGCCGCGCCCTTTAAATCCTTAGCGCCAACTCTGTTTCCGACGAGAACGGAAACGCCCATAGAAAGCCCGACGATTATCCCCGTTACCGCAACCATTATTTGGCTGCCGTTTGCAACGGCTGAAACACTTGCTGTGTTGCCGAATTGGCCCACAACGATAAGATCCACCGCGCCGTAAAGCCCCTGAATCAAAACAGAGAGCATCAACGGAAGAGTGAATCTCATCAGCGCAGGGAAAATTCTCCCGTGCAGAATTGAGTTTTCCTGCTGTGTTGCCATTATTTTTCGTAGTATCCTTCTGTATTTATATCATCCTCTGCTGCTTGCATGGCAGCGAGCGTTTTCTCAAGCAGGACATCCAGCTCCCAGCCGAGCATCTCGGCTCCGCGTGAGATTGTTTCACGGTCACAGCCTGCAGCAAAGGCCTTGTCCTTAAACTTCTTTTTCAGGGACTTGAGCTCCATGTCCTTTGTGCTCTTCGACGGGCGCATAAGCGCCGCTGCGCCAATCAAGCCTGTAAGTTCATCGGAGGCAAACAGCACTTTTTCCATGTGGTGCTCAGGCTGAATGTCACAGCA
Source organism: Oscillospiraceae bacterium (assembly GCA_031552685.1). Lineage (GTDB taxonomy): Bacteria > Bacillota > Clostridia > Oscillospirales > Oscillospiraceae > UBA2658. The sequence goes on along the minus strand of JAVBMI010000011.1, from coordinate 79,557 downwards.
CTGGCCGTAGCCATGGCTGGCGATTGCGTGAATGAGACGCTCGTCCGCTCCCTTTTCGCGGAGTATCTCCTGCACCTTGATGCAGTGCTGCTCCGGGTAAACTTCAAAGTCGAGATCATGGAGAAGGCCGACGCTCTCCCAAAAATCTGCCTCGTCCGCATAGCCTTCGTTCTCGGCAAACCAGCGCATAACAAGAGCAACTGTTTGTCCGTGTTTGAGGTGAAAGGGCTCTTTGTTGTATTCTTTCAGCAATATCCATGCTTCTTTGGTGGTCATAAAATCTGTCTCCTTTATGGTGAAGTCATTTACTTGGTAGTCTAGCACAGGATAAAAAATTCTTCAACAGTTACGTATTTTCAATATTCAATTATTTATTAATTTGCCCACCGGGCGGGGGCCCTCGCCGGGCAGGCGTGCTACCCGCACAGGGCAACTCATTATTAATTATTTTGCGCTTCCCGCGCAGGGCAAAAGAGGGCTTTTCTTTTAAAAAGAAAGGCCCTCTCTTGACACTCCCAAAGAAAATATGCGCACCGCCGTAAAAACATGCTAACCATCCGCTCGCTAACTGCTGAGCGTGCCACTGGGCAGATTACCACTGCGCCACTGAATCGCTCTCTTAGCTTTGGTGGAGGCGCAACTTGTTGCCCGTCGCGTGATGTAGCCGCGCTCCGCAGGCAGCGGCGGGGCTGTCCGCCGCTTGCGGCGGCCGCATGCAGAGCGAAGCGTTCATAACCCCCTTTTCTGGGGTGAGTTAAGAGAGGGGTGTTCTTTTCGTAAAAAGACACCCCTCTTTTGCCCCCTGCGGGTAGCAGGTAATAAATAATAATGGATTGCTCCCTGTGCGGGTAGCACGCCTGCCCGGCGAGGGCCCCGCCCGGAGGGCGGGAAAACATCGTCCCCGCCTGAAGGGCGGAAAGAAAGTAATCCTCGCCCGAAGGGCGGAAAATAACCCTGTCCTCGCCGGGTAGGCGATATAAATAATAAATTGAAATATATTACTATTAAGAAGGACGAAAGGCCTCCCCCCGCTGGGGGACGCAAGACGTTTGGAACAATGTTAAGAATTAAAGCAGCCCCTGCTCCATAAGCGCTTTGACCTTTATCGGCAAGCCATAAAGATTAATGAAGCCTTCCGCGTCCTTCTGGTTGTAATCGCTCTCGCCAAAGGTCGCTATATTCTCGGAGTAGAGCGAATACGGTGACGAAACCGCCGCATTGATCATATTGCCCTTGTAGAGCTTGAGCTTTACGCTTCCTGTAACGTTCTTCTGGGTGGATTCCACAAAAGCATCCAGAGCCTCGCGCAGAGGCGTGAACCACTGTCCGTTGTAAACCAGCTCCGCGTAGGTCACCGCAAGCTGTTCCTTGAGATGCGATGTCATCTTGTCAAGGCACAGTGTTTCCAGCACCTGATGAGCATGGTATAAAATCGAACCGCCCGGGGTTTCATACACACCGCGGCACTTCATGCCGACAAGGCGGTTTTCAACTATATCCAAAATGCCTATTCCGTTGGCTCCGCCCAGCTCATTTAACTTCCATATTATGTCGGAGAGCTTCATCTTAACACCGTCAAGCGCGACGGGAGCTCCCTTTTCAAACTCGATTTCAACATAGGTGGGCTTGTCAGGAGCCATTTCCGGAGAAACGCCCATTTCAAGGAAGCCTTGTTTGTTGTAGGTTGGCTCGTTTTTCGGGTCTTCGAGATCCAGTCCCTCGTGGGACAGGTGCCAGATGTTCTTGTCCTTGGAGTAGTTGGTTTCACGGTTGATTTTCAGCGGAATATTGTGCGCCTCAGCGTAGTCTATCTCCTCGTCGCGGCTCTTAATATCCCACTCGCGCCAAGGGGCGATTATCTTCATCTGAGGAGCCAGGGCCTTGATAGTCAGCTCAAAACGCACCTGATCGTTGCCCTTGCCTGTACAGCCGTGGCAGATTGCGTCCGCTCCCTCCTGCAGGGCGATTTCGACAAGCCCCTTTGCGATGCAGGGTCTGGCGGTGGATGTGCCCAGCAGATACTGCTCGTACTTTGCGCCCGCTTTTATCGTGGGCATAATAAAGTTATCACAATAGTCATCGACCAGATCTAGGATGTACAGCTTGGACGCGCCTGTTTTCAGCGCCTTTTCCTCAAGCCCTTCAAGCTCGTCCGCCTGACCGACGTTGCCGGAAACCGCGATGACCTCGCAGCCGTAATTTTCCTTCAGCCACGGTATGATGATTGATGTATCAAGTCCGCCCGAATAGGCGAGCACGCATTTTTTAATTTCGCTCATTGCTTTGACCTCCAAACTATTCTATCAATGAAATGGATTATAGCATTCCGCACCTTCAAATGCAATAGCCAATATGCAAAAATATTCAAATTATTCTGTGATTATTCTTATATAATGCATAATAATTCATGCCGTGTGCATTCTGTGAATGAATTGCGTTTTCTAAATTAATGTGTTAGAATTGTGAAAAACAATTCTTGGGAGAGTCCGCCATGTCTATAGAGAACGCCCGCGCACATTTGGAAAACTGCGGTGTGGGAAGCAGAGTTGTGGAATTCGATGTGTCAACAGCGACTGTGGAACTTGCCGCGCACGCTGCCGGTGTTATTCCGGCAAGGATAGCTAAAACCCTTTGCTTCAAGCAGGCTGACGGCTGCATACTTATCGTCGCCGCCGGAGATGCCAAAATTGATAACCGCAAGTTCAAGGACCGCTTCGGAATCAAGGCGTCCATGATGAGTGCTGAAGACGTTGAACGGCTTGTCGGACACGGTGTTGGCGGGGTCTGTCCTTTTGGCATCAACTCCGGCGTTCCGGTGTATATCGACAGCTCTATCAAGCGCTTCGAATCCGTACTGCCCGCCGCCGGAAGCTCGAACAGCTGCATTGAGCTGAAAATTGACGAGCTGTATGATATTGCGGGCGCGAGCGGCTGGGTTGACGTTTGCAAGCTGCCGGAAGATGAGTAAAGAACTCTGCACCCTGTGCCCGCGAAACTGCAGAGCGGACCGAAGCGATAACAAGGGTTTTTGCAGTATGGGCAGCATACCTGTCGTTGCCCGCGCAGCAGCGCATTTCGGTGAGGAGCCTTGTATTAGCGGAACTCGGGGCAGCGGTACGGTCTTTTTCTCCGGCTGCAGTCTGCAATGCGTTTTTTGCCAAAATCGCGAAATAAGCTTTAATGGTGTCGGCAAGGAAGTATCCGTTGCTCGTCTTGCAGAAATTTTCTCAGAACTGGAAAGCAGCGGCGTGCACAACCTGAACCTCGTTACAGCAACGCATTTTACAGATGCAGTTATCGAGGCGCTGAAAATTGCGAAGCCAGGGATTCCCGTGGTGTGGAACAGCTCAGGCTATGAAAGCGTTGAGTCTCTCAGGCAGCTTGAAGGTTATGTGTCTGTGTATTTGCCGGACCTCAAGTATGCTCTGCCGGAGAGCGCCTCCCGCTACTCCGGCGCAGCCGATTATCCTGAGCGTGCCAAGGCCGCAATTATGGAGATGTTCCGCCAGACGGGAGCATATATACTTGATGACGATGGAATTATGCAAAGAGGTGTTCTTATCCGCCACCTGATTCTCCCCGGAGGCTTGGAGGACACTCTGGATGTAATCGACTGGGTATCCGGCGCATTTCCGAAAGGCAGCGTAATGTTCAGCCTTATGAGCCAGTTCACGCCCATGGCCGACAGTAAGCTGTTCCCCGAGCTGGCTGGGACGATAAATGCAAGTGAGTATGAAAAAGCACGGCGTTATCTCGACCTGTCCGGAATTAAAGCAGGCTTTGTTCAGGAGCTTTCATCAAGCGGGAGCGAGATGATACCGGATTTTGATTTAAGCGGAACATAACAAAATTACAAGGAGGAGCAAAAAATGGCTTTGGAAATCGGTCAGGTATTCAGGTGTGAAATGGTCGTTGAAAAGGAGCACAGTGTTTGTATGCCCGGGATGGAGGATTTTGCGGTTCTGTCAACTCCAAGCATGATAATGCTGATGGAGCAGGCCTGCAACCAGTGTATGCAGCCGCAACTTGAGCGCGGTAATGCCAGCGTTGGTGTGCATGTAGACATTTACCACGATGCCTCCGCGCTGGTGGGGCAAACTGTCTGGGCGCAGGGCGAGATAATCGCAATTGACGGACGCAAAGTCAGCTTCAAGGTGACAGCCGGCGATGAGAACGGTGAAATCGGTCACGGCATCCACGACCGCCGCATAATTAACCCCTATAAAATGATGGGTATTGAGCCCCCGGGCGACGGTTGATTTTAAGTTTTTGTTGACAGAGCGAAAAAAGCGTGCTAATAATAGCAGCAAGCAAAGATATTTCAAAGGCAATGAAAAGGAATAGTAAGCGCCGCGAGATTTTCAGAGAGGAGCCGTTTTGCTGAAAGGCTCTATGATCTAAGCGCCAAAGCCGCCTTCGAGCCGTGGACGGAAAGTGTTTTTAACGATTACGCTCCAACGGAGCTCCACCGTTACAGGGAGTTCGGCATACGATTATCATCGTGCGCCGTGTGAGTGCGGGAACATTTCCCGAATTTAGGTGGTAACACGGACTAATGTTCGCCCTAAGCATGGATAATATGCTTAGGGCGTTTTTCAATACTTTTTTGGAGGTCAAAAATATGAAGGAGTTCACAAAATCAACCAAACTGAACAATGTTGCCTACGACGTGCGCGGCCCTGTTCTGGACGAGGCTATGCGTATGGAGGCCACAGGACAGAAAATTTTGAAACTGAATATCGGCAACCCTGCCGCCTTCGGCTTTGAAGCGCCGGAGAGCATAATCACGACCATGGCAAGCAGGCTCACCGCCTCCGAAGGCTACTCGGACTCCAAGGGTATTATGGAGGCACGCGTAGCGGTTGCCGAATATGCAAAAAAGAAAAACATCCAGGGTGTTACCACAAACGATGTCTACACCGGAAACGGCCTGTCCGAGCTTATCAGCATGTGCATGCAGGCTCTGCTTGACAACGGCGATGAAATTCTCATTCCCTCTCCTGACTATCCGCTCTGGACTGCCGCCGCAACGCTCTCGGGCGGCAAGGCTGTGCATTATATTTGCGACGAGCAAAGCGACTGGATGCCTGACCTTGCGGATATCCGCAGCAAGGTCACGCCAAAAACAAAGGCACTTGTGATCATTAACCCCAACAACCCGACCGGCGCCGTTTACAGTGAAGACATTCTTCTGGGAATTGCTCAGGTTGCCAGGGAAAACGACCTTATCATTTATTCGGATGAGGTTTATGACCGTCTGCTGATGGACGGCTGCACGCATACCTCAATAGCCTCCCTCGCACCAGACCTTTTCTGCGTTACGCTGAACGGACTGTCAAAGTCGCATTTGATCGCCGGCTACCGGGTAGGATGGATGACGCTTTCCGGCGACAAGGCGCGGGCAAAAAGCTACATTGAGGGACTTAACATGCTCTCGTCTATGCGCCTTTGCTCCAACGTTCCGGCGCAGCAAGCACTGAAACCGGCGCTTGATGATATCAATTCCAGCGATTATCTTCTCAAGCCCGGCGGCAGAATCTATGAACAGCGCGAGGCCATCTGCAATGCTCTGAATGCCATTGACGGTATCAGTGTCGTAAAGCCGAAGGCTGCTTTCTATGTTTTCCCAAAGGTCGATATACAAAAGTTTAATATCACAAATGACGAGCAGTTTGTATTGGATTTCCTGCGTGAAAAGCAGGTTCTGCTGGTTCATGGCGGCGGTTTTCACTGGGAGACTCCCGACCATTTCAGGATTGTGTATCTGCCGGAGGTCGGCGTGCTGAAGGAATCTGCCGGCAAGCTGGGTGAGTTTTTGGCGACTTATAGACAGAAGTAGTCTTTCTTTCGCTGTTCCAAACGTCCCCCCGCGGGTACGGGCTTTTTCCAACTCTACGCGTTTATGTATGACGATTGCGAGCGTCCGACGCTTGGGCGAGCGCGGGAGCGTTGCTCCCTGCCGCCCCACGTCAAAACCATTTCTCTTTTTGATCGCGTCCAAAAAGAGAAACCGTTTTAACAATTCGAAAGAGAAAACACGCTGGGTGGGCGTTTTAGGTTAAAGTAATAGGCGGGCGAGCGGACAACTATAGTCTGCTCGCCCGCTCTCAGATTGTACTATACGAGAGAAATATTTTGTGCATACGCCGCACCAGGGGCGAGCGTATCCCCCGTCTTACCCGAATGAAAGCCCAAGGAACTGGGTTTCATTCGGAAGAGGAGGAGCGACGAAATGAATGAGCTTTGCCGTTTACGGCGAAGCGAAGAATATGGAGTCAATTCCGACGAAGCGAGCGGTTAAGTGGCGCAGTGCTTACCTGCCCTGTGGCACGGGACACAGCTAGCGAGCGGACGGTCTGCTTCTACTCACGGCGGTGCGACAATTTTCTTTTGGAGATTCATAAGAGGTCTTTTCTTTTTCAAAAAGAAAAGACCTCTTATGCGCTGTCCGTGCAGGACGCCTGCCCGGCGAGGGCCCCCCGCGCGGAGGGCGAATTAATAAAATAATTGAATTATTAGCTATTTAGAAGACTAAACCGCCAGTCCCCGCATAGGTACGCAGCTCGTTTGAAACAATGTAATTATTGCAGATTAAGTTTATTCTTCAACAGATAGTGCGAAATCAGGAAATATGCGGCAGCGCACACAATCATCAGTCCGGTCATTGTCCAGTAGAAACCCTGGAAAATAGAGACAAAATAGTTTATCTGCTCCGGAGCTGTTCCCGGAATAACAGCGCTTGACATACCCATGTTCATATACCCTGAGAGCATCACAGTCTGTACAATCGAGGTGACGATGCCGGTTGCCATATTAATGACAAAGTAAAACCCTATGCCGGCAAGCAGCTTGTGCTTCTGCGAAACAACGCCGCCGATGATAAGTGCCAGATAAACATGGAGAACCGTATATGCCGTTGTCACAACCGCAAACAGAATCAGCTCAATGATGATAACTGTTATACCGCTGCTGTAGTTCTGCCCGAGCATTCTGAAAAATTCGCCAATCCCCCTGAAAATGGCAGGGTTTGCAAAACTGTCTGTCGGTGTTCCGAACAGCAGGAAGATAAACAGGCAGAGAACTCCCACCAAAAAGCTGATTGTGAGCCAGATAAAGGCTGTTATGAGCTTTGACCAGAGAAGGCTGTTTGTCGTTACCGGCAAAGTAAATGTAAGATAGCCTTCGCTCGTTACAAAATTCTTGTAGAATCTCTGAAAAATGATAAATGAGATGAAGAAGAATCCTGCAAAAATGCCTATAATCAATAGTGAGCTCAAAAGCGTCATTGCTACGCGGAATATCCCTGCAAACACGCTGTTGTTATAAGATGCGAAGCCGGAGGAAACATTGAATCTGATGCCCAGTGTCGCTATAATAGTTGCGCCGATGATAGCAAGGCTGGTCGGCACAAGCAATCTTGAAAGCGCCCTGAAATCATGTTTTATCAGCTTACCTAGCATCTGAACACCTCCCTGAAGTACTCATCAATGGACTTGCCGAGATCCTCTCGCAGACTGTCCGTTGAAGCGTAGGATACCACCTGGCCATCCTGAATGAATACAAATTCGTCCAGGATCTTTTCTATGTCCGAAATCAGGTGCGTCGATATGACGACTGTTGAATCTTCGCTGTAGTTTTTGAGAATCGTGCTGAGAATATAGTCGCGCGCTGCGGGGTCGACGCCTCCAATGGGCTCATCCAGCAGGTAGAGCCTTGCACGGCGTGACATGACCAAAACAAGCTGCACTTTTTCTTTAGTGCCCTTGGAGAGAGTTTTCATTCTTGCATCGGCAGGCACACGGAGATTCTCAAGCATAGTAAGCGCACGGTCAAAATCAAAGTCCGCATAGAAATCTCTGAAATACTCAAGACACTGAGTAACCGTCATCCAATCGGGCAGATAGCTGCGCTCCGGCAGATATGACACCAGAGCCTTGCTTTCGATCCCCGGCTTCCTTCCGCAGACAAGAATGTCTCCCTGAGTAGGAACCAGCAGACCGCAGGCCAGCTTGATAAGCGTTGTTTTTCCGCTGCCGTTCGGGCCGAGCAGCCCTATGATCTTCCCCGCAGGAAGAGAGAGATTCAGATTGTTCAGTGCCGGTGTGTTTGCATAGCTTTTTGACAAGCCTCGGCATTCAATGATTGCGTTATCCATTTTTCTCCTCCTTTGATGCAAGCTCAGTTGCTATCTCGGCAGCTTGTTTGCCGGTGTAACCGAGTCCTGCCATATTCTTGAGGAAATCAATTGTAAGGATCTCTCCCTTATTGCTTTTAGCCAATGTGATCCTCTCCTCGTCCTGTGTTACAAACTTTCCTGTGGTGCGCTGGTTGTCAATAAGACCGACCGCTTCCAGCTCTGCCAAGGCTCTCTGAACCGTGTTGGGGTTAACTGCCGCAATCTCCGCAAATTCGCGGACGCTGGGCAGTTTGTCTCCCATTTTATAGTCTCCTGTTAATATGCCGGAAACTATCTGGTCCGAAAGCTGTATATAGATCGGGCGGTCACTTTTAAATTGCCATGCCAAGCTATCACTGCCTTTCCATGAGTATTGTGTTAATTAACTAATACACTAACGACATAGTACAGTCATTTTCTGGATTTGTCAAGGGGGTTTTAAAAAAATTTACAAACTTGATTCCACATAATAAATTGTACAATTATGTCAACTATTCTTTTCAAAATGATTGCAATTATTACACTTTATGACAATTTCATTAATTATGTTGACTGGATATTCGACAGGGTATATACTGATTTTACATTATTTGCAAGTTTGCAAAATACTTTTACATACAGGGGGTAAACAAATGAAAAAGAGAATAATTTGCATTTTTTTAGCCCTTGTTATAGGTTTTGCTCTTGTTTTACCTGCATCGGCAAACAACACTAAGCTTGTTGCCCTCACATTTGATGACGGACCGTCAGCAACCATCACCCCACGCCTGTTGGACGCCCTTGATGAGCGCAACGTAAAAGTCAGCTTCTTTCTCGTGGGCTTTATGCTTCAGGCAAATACGGACATCGCCCAGAGGGCCTTTGACTCAGGCCACCAGCTCTGTAACCATACATATAACCACCCCTGGTTCTCTAAAATATCGCTGGAAGAAATGAAGTGGCAGGTTTCCAGAAACGATGAGCTTATAGAACAGATTACGGGTACAAAAAATGCCCTGCTGCGCATTCCCTATGGCGACGTCACAAACAAGGCAAAAGCAAATGTCAGCACCTCTATAATGCAGTGGTCGGTTGATCCAACAAACGGAAACTCGAGCACACCGGAAGATAAAATGTATCAGAACCTGATAGACACTGTAAAAGACGGCTCAATCATCCTGCTTCACGACACGAGCGAGAAAAATCTTAACGTGGCGCTCAGGGCGATTGATGAGCTCCTGTCCCGAGGTTATGAGTTTGTTACGCTGGACGAGCTGTTTCGTCTGCGCGGAGTGGCGCCGCAAGCGGGTGGTGTGTATTACAGCGTCCCTTCCGGAGAGCAGGAAACGGCTTTCGATGAGGCCAATATTGCGCAGCATTGGGCATATGATTCTCTCATGGCCGTGAAAAACCTGAATATTATGACCGGGAGCAACTCCGGATTGGAACCGAACAACTACATGACCCGCGCTATGGCGGTAGTTGTTTTGGAACGTCTTTCTGAAGCTCTTGGTAAATCCGGCGGCATCCAGAACATAGCAGCCGAACAGCCTGCGCGTTTTTATGACGTCCCCGACGGGCTCTGGTATACTCAGGCAGTAAACTGGGCAAGCGCCAACGACTTCATTTCAGGGCGAAGCGATGGGCGCTTTGATCCCGACGGCTACATAACAAAAGAAGAATTTTACGTCTTGCTGGCGCGCTTTGCGCCGTGGGAGCTGGCGATGGAATCTCCCGACCATGAGCCCGCGGTTTACCGCGACGATGTACATATCGGCTCCTGGGCCAAATCGGCCATCGCTCAGTTTAGAAATGCAGGCTTCAAATCAAAGAATGACCCTGAGGTATTCAGACCGGCCGATAAGATTACCAGAGCGGAAGCCGCGGAGCTTCTTCAATTTGTTTTTGACATTGTCTCAGGGCAGCCGCTGATGGTTACGCCGGATAACGCAGAGATCGCTCTTGGCGTGAGCCTGTGCGCCTGTTCCTATCCTCGGACTACTTTGCTTAGCTTCTCGGCAAAGCTGGGTGTTAACAGTAATGCGCAGGATCAGCTGAGCTGAAACTAAATATAAAAACATAGAAAACAGCGCACCGGAGAAATCCGGTGCGCTGCCTAAGTACGTTTAAAAGCTCTCAAGCTATCCTTCATACTCCTGACGGTGAGAATGCAGGATACGAAAACCTCTTAACGCGAAAAGTGCTTCTTAGAGTCCCTTTGCGTTTACAGCGTCGATGAAAGCCTGGATCTTGTCTTCAGGAATCTTCGCAGCAGGAGTCTTAGCAATCTTGCCAAGTGTGAAGCCCTTAGCCATCTTCATCATGGGGTTCTTGGATGCGCCGGGAAGAACTTCGTCCATAACTGCGACGATGTCAGCGTTAGCGAGAATATCGCCCAATACTGTATCCATACTAATTGCCATATTATTGACCTCCAAAAAAATAATTCCGTCGTTCTCCTAATACACGGCCGGGGAAATGTGCCGTCAGGAACACTGCCTCCCACTGCGCCGCAAAGGCTAAACTGACGTGCCGGAATATTTTCCGGCCTCATTAGTGAGCATTAACTCAACTGTTAAAAGGGTATCACGAGCGCACAAAAGTGTCAATTGTCCAAACGCACAAAATATACTCCAATATAGGGATAAAATGCACAAGCCTCAACTTTTTACTGCAATATGCTAACAATTTGGTCTAATTCTATTGGAAATCGCGAACATGCACTGTGGAAAGTATATTGGCAAAAACTTCTAAAATCAGCCTTTTTCACTTACAGAAAGTGGAATCAGGTCAAATCTTAACACTCACAAGCGCAAAATATTAATTTACAGGGTGTACTGAAAAGGCAGTGCTCGCCAAAATTTCCTTGTCTATACCGGCAGCTATCTCCAACATCTATGGCAATGTCCGCAAGCAGGAAAATCGCCGGAGCGACCGGCATCTCAGATATTATGAATTAGTTTTCTTGAAACTCAGCAAATAAAATGTTATTCTTAATATGTATAAAGCTATGTGGAGGAACAATATGCCTTTCGATAAAATGACTCTCTCTGATTTTTCGAGCGCTCTTGCCTCTAGCGCCCCTACCCCCGGCGGCGGCGGAGCCAGCGCGCTTGTTGGCGCTCTGGGTGCGGCGCTCGCGTCCATGGTGTGCAACCTCACCGCGGGGAAGAAGAAATATGCCGAATATGAGCAGGACATACAGCGCATTTTGCGTAATGCCGAGCATCTTTCTACTCAGCTTCTGCAATCTATTGACGAAGACTCGCAGTGCTTTGAGCCGCTCTCGGCGGCATATGGAATTCCGAAAGACGATCCTGCCCGGTCTGAGGTCATGGAGAACGCCCTGCGCCTTGCCTGCACAGCTCCTTTACACATCATGGAGCTCTCCGCGCAGGCCATAGAGCTGCATGCGGAGCTTGCGGATAAGGGCAGCACTCTCATGCTCTCGGATGTAGGCGTAGGTCTCCAGTGCTGCAAGTCAGCACTTCTGGGTGCAAGCCTGAATATTATTATTAACGTCAGGCTAATGCAGGACGTACAATACGCTCAGGAGCTGCGCAACAAAACGGAGCGCCTGATCAGAGAGTACGGCGCACTTGCTGACGAGGTCTATGCCAAGGTATTGCAAAAACTAAACTGAACGATAAAGAAGAACAGCTGCGAAAAAAACGCGACTGTTCTTTACTATTATAATGAGTACCAATTTGAGTACGACAGACTAACGCTCGAATCACGCTTACGCATAGCTCTTTTGAAAGTCTTAACGGAACATAAGACACTGCCATCCTGTGCCCGGCGCGGCCCGACATGTTCATTAAAACAGGCTATAAATAAAAAAATATTTGCAAATCATTCTAAATGATGTATCATATAATATAGGTAGGGATATCTATCCCCTTCTAATCTTACATATTTTTACAAATTTTCTTTATTTTTTCAGTTAAAACTATTGTAAATTCATATTCCTTGTGCTACACTCCATGTTGAGTGGGTATTTTATTTATTCTGCTGTGCAAGTTTTTGCCAATTTGTAACAAAAGTTTCCATTTTTTGGAGGGCTTAATTCTATGGCCTATGTCAAGCTGGGTGACCTGCTGCTGAGAATCGGTCTCATCACCGAGGAGCAGCTCCAAAGCGCCCTGCAGTATCAAAAGAATACTAACAAACGCCTCGGCTCGGTTCTTATCGAGCTTGGTTATGTTACAGAGCGCCAGGTCATCGAAGCCCTTCAGATTCAGCTCGGAATAGAGTTTATTGACCTTTCCAACACCGTTATTCCTGCGGAAATGGCAAGCATTCTCTCGAAAAACATTGCCAAGAAGCATAATGTCGTACCGCTGCGTGTTGCCAAGGACACTCTTTATCTGGCTATGAGCGACCCCTTGAACTTTGTTGCGGTTGAGGACGTTAAACGTGCCACACGCAAAAAGGTTATCCCCGTTATCGCAACGGAGGACGCTGTTGAACGCGCCATTATGACGCTTTACGGCAACGAGGGCGCTGCAAAGGCAATCGAGGAAATGCGCAAGGAGGCCGGTCTTGAGTCGATCGCCGCCACCTATAACACAACTGTTTTGGAGGACGATGTTCAGTCCGCTCCGACAGTTCGACTTGTAAACTCAATTATTGAACGCGCAATAGTAGAGCGCGCCAGCGATATACACCTTGAGCCGCATGAGGATGAACTTCGCGTCCGCATGAGGATAGATGGTGTTTTGCGTAATATACTGACTGTTCCGAAGGATTTGCAGTCCTCTGTTATCTCCCGCCTGAAAATCATGGGTTCTATGGACATTTCCGAGCGCAGAGTCCCGCAGGACGGCCGCGCAAACGTCAAAGTCCGCCAGTCGGATGTTGACCTGCGAATGTCCACCCTCCCCACGATTTACGGCGAAAAGTTTGTCATGCGGCTTCTGGACAAAAACTCCCAGCTTCTTGATAAGTCCGCAATCGGAATTGTAGACGAGGACCTTCAGCGCTACAACACTCTGGTAAAATGCCAGAGCGGCGTTATCCTTATCGTCGGCCCAACCGGCAGCGGTAAATCCTCAACCATGTACACCATGATCCGCGAAATGAACACCGAGCAGGTGAACCTAATTACTCTGGAAGACCCGGTGGAATACAATATTAATGGTATAAATCAGGTTCAGATCAACGAAAAGTCCGGACTGACCTTTGCAGGCGGACTGCGTTCCATTCTCCGCCAAGACCCGGACATTATCGCCGTCGGCGAAATCCGCGACGGTGAAACCGCCCAGATCGCAATGCGCGCGGCTATCACCGGCCACCTTGTTCTGTCCACTCTGCACACCAATAACTCCGCCGCCGCGATCGACCGTTTGATCGACATCGGCGTTGAGCCATATCTCATCTCCGCAGCTCTGCGCGGCGTAATTTCCCAGCGTCTTGTTCGCAAGATTTGCCCGCACTGCCGTGAGGAGTACACTCCGGCTCAGGATGAGCTGGAAGCGATTGGCCTGAAATCCAATGCGGGACACACCTTCTTCCGCGGCACCGGCTGCCCGATGTGCTTCAACACAGGCTACAGAGGCAGAACCGGCGTGTTCGAGTTCCTGCTGATAACTCCCGAGCTTCGCCGCGGCATTTCCGACGGCCTGAGCCGTGAGCGTCTGGCGGAAATCATTGCAAAGGGCGACTTTATCTCCTTTGCAGACAACTGCCGCCGTCTGGTTCTCTCAGGCGTCACCACCGCGCAGGAAGCGTTCAGAACCATTAACTCTGTCGAGATTTAGCTTGTTTTGTGCCTTAAGCAAAGCGAAGGGAATAGATAGTTTAAATGCAAATAGAACAAATAATTGCAACCGCCGCGAAGGCCGGCGTGTCCGACATCCACATTGTCTGCGGCCTGCCCATTCGTTTCCGTCTGCACGGCTCGCTGAGTGATTACAGCGATGCAGTTCTCACCCATGAAGACTGCGAGGAGCTTGCAAAGCAGCTCACAGGCGGCAGCGAAAACGTCGCCGGAAAAGGCGGAGAAGTTGACCTTGCCCGCTCTATCGGCGGCACCCGCGTGCGTATCAACCTTTACCGCCAGCAGGGGCATATTTCAGCCGCGGTTCGTCTTTTGTCTGACGTAATCCCGCTGCTCGAAAATCTCGGTTTACCCCCTGTCGTGCAGGACTTCACACATCTGAACCGCGGCATCATCTTAGTCACGGGCGAAACCGGAAGCGGTAAGTCGACAACTCTGGCAGCACTGCTGGACAGGATAAACCACGAGCGCACAGACCACATCCTCACACTTGAGGATCCTATCGAATATATCTACACCCCCGACAAGTGCACGATAAACCAGCGCGAAGTCGGTCGAGATACGGCGAGTTTTGCGGACGGCCTGCGCGCCGCCCTGCGTGAAGATCCGGACGTCATCCTCATCGGCGAAATGCGCGACCTCGAAACCATTGAAATCGCGCTGACCGCCGCCGAAACCGGACACCTCGTTTTCGCAACGCTACATACGGCCTCCGCCGCGGATACTATAGACCGTATTGTGGACGTTTTTCCCGAAGGCCGCCACCGCCAGATCCGGATGCAGCTTTCGATGACGCTCAAGGCCGTTGTTTCGCAGCAGCTTCTTCCCACGATGGACGGCAAGGGCCGTGCGCTGGCGTGTGAAATCATGATAGTAAACGCCGCAGTGCGCAACCTCATCCGCGAGGGTAAGACCCCGATGATCCAGAACGCCATCTCCACGATGGCGAACGAGGGCGCGATATCTATGGACAACGCCCTGATAAAGCTCTTTCGCGACAAGCGCATAGCCGCAACTGTAGCTATAGAGAACTCGCAGGAGCCGGAGCAGGTCAAAAAAGGCATCGGCGCGGGAACAATGACGATAAGATAAGAGTCAAACCCATAGTCCAAACTGTGGAGGGGAAATATGCCAAACTTCAAGTACAAAGCCATATCTACCGACGGAGCGCAGGTTTCCGGCGTTATTGAGGCGTACGACGAATTTGAAGCCGTTTCCATGATAAAGCAAAACTGCCGCGTAGTCACCAGCATCAAAGAGGTGGACGCAAAAAAGAAATTCGGTCTGAGCATGAACATCGGTTCAACGATGATAAAGGAAAAGGTTCTGGCCCTCACCTGCTCCCAGTTTGCAATCGTTCTAAAGGCCGGAATGCCCATCGTCCGCTCGGTCGAGCTCATCGCCGGGCAAACCACCGACAAGCTTATGAAGGAGCTTTTGCTCGAAGTGGCGCAGGACGTTGCAACCGGCTACGGACTCGCCCAGAGCTTTGAAAACAAGGGCATCAAAAAGCTGCCGACCACGTTTATAGAAACCATCCGCGCGGGCGAAGAATCCGGAACTCTGGAAACCTCCTTCGCCAAGCTGCACACTTATTACGACGCCAGCTCGAAGGTAAAGGCGGAAGTAAAAAGCGCAATGATGTACCCGATATTTCTGCTCGGTCTCTCCGTCGTAGTTATTGCAATCGTTATGCTAGTCGCAATGCCGGTTTTCCTCGGAATCTTTGAAAATCTGGGAGCAGAACTACCAGGTCCAACTAAGGTTCTCATAGCTCTTACTGATTTTTTCTCTGCCTATTGGCTGTATATCTTCATTTTCCTGGCGCTTGCCATAATAGGCATTGTTTTGTGGAGACGGACTGAGCAAGGCAGAATGTGGTTTGCAAGAACTCAGCTCAAGCTCCCCATTCTTGGAAAAGTTGCCCAAATGAAGGGCGCAAGCCAGTTTGCAAACACCATGACCACCATGCTCGCCTCAGGGCTTTCCATTGTTAACGCCACATCCATCTGCTCGAGAGTGTTGGATAACTACCACTTAGGCACTGAGCTGGGCAAGTCTGTCGGGCTGCTGGAGGAAGGAAAATCCCTCGGCTATTCCATTGAAAAATGCGACTGCTTCCCCGACCTGCTGGTGGAAATGACCGCCGTCGGTGAGCAAACCGGCTCATTGGAAAATACTCTTGATACTATCGGGGAATACTATGACTCGGAAACTAAAATTGCTTCCGACCGTGCATTGAAAGCCCTGCAGCCGATAATAACAGTTGTTCTCGGTGTTTTTATAGGATTTATAGTCATTGCCCTGTATCTGCCGATGTTCAATATGTACGGCAGTTAAGTATTAAAGCACTTTTTTACCTTGGTATTTTGCGGGATCTGACCCATACCCGCATGAATATAAATAAACAAAAACATATAAACACAAAAAATGGAGGAAAACAAACATGTTAGAAAAACTCGGAAAAAACAAGAAGGGCTTCACACTTGCTGAGCTCCTGATTGTCGTCGCAATCATCGCTGTTCTTGCAGCAATCGCCATTCCCCTTTACAACAACCAGCTAACAGGCACTCAGGAAAGAGTCAATATGTCAAACGCCCGCGCCGCCGCTTCAATCGCATCCGCACAGTATATGCTTGATGGCTCACCAACAGGCGCACAGACATATGAATTCACTTATAATGGTGTAAACATTGTACTTGATGATACTGGCGCTGCAACTGATATCGTTGTTACTCTTGATGGAGATACCGGTGGTGAATTGACAAGTGTTGCCATCTCGGCCTCAGCTTCTGCAACCGAAGCTGCAGTAACATTTGATGGTGATGACTTTAGAGGCTAACTAGTCCTCACTCCTTCTCCGGAGGTTAACCCATGCCTGAATTAACGGCCGCTATGACGGCATATATAATCTTCATAGCGGCCCTTTTGGGTCTGGTCATGGGCAGCTTCCTCAACTGCTTTGCATATCGCTATGCAAACGGTGAATCCGTACTTAAAGGGCGCAGTCACTGCGCCCTTTGCGGACATGAGCTCTCCGCACTTGATCTAGTGCCTATTTTCTCCTGGCTCTTTCTGAAAGGGCGCTGCCGCTACTGCGGCGAGAAGATTTCTTTTCGTTACATAGTTTCCGAGCTGGTTCTCGCTCTGGCCTATGTATCTGTGTTTTTGCGCTTCGGTTTGACCTTGGAAGCGCTGCAATTTGCAATTTTGCTCTCGCTGCTTTTCACCGCGGCGATGACGGATATCTACTGCGGGCTGATACCGGACAGGCTTGTTATTATCGGGGCTGTCTGTGCGTTCGGCTTTTCTGCGTTTTTTGGATATGGCTCCGAAAACGGCATTTGGATGAGTCTTTTATGGACTTTGATAAACGGTCTTTCCGTTTCCCTTCCGCTGCTGCTGATAGTTCTTGCCTATGAAAAAATTAGCGGCAAAACGGCCATGGGCGGCGGCGATATTAAGCTGATGTTTACGATTGGGCTCTTCTTCGACTGGAAGCTCAATATTATCATATTGATTCTTGCGTGTATTATTGGTATAATTTTTGCGTTGGTAAAGCGCCCCGACAAAACCGACGAGGAAATGCACGGACAGCAAGGCGCTTTCTCCTTCGGCCCTGCGCTTGCGCTCTCGGCATGGATTGTTATGCTCTGGGGGCAGCTTGTGCTCGACTGGTATTTAGGATTTTTTATTCCATAACAGCCGCTGTTCCTGTGGCGAAAGGATGGTTTTATGGCAAGTAATAGTGTTGGCATTGACATCGGAGGGCGTCAGCTTAAGCTGGCGGTTTGCTCCGGTGGCAGCGTGCGCCGTCTCGTGGTGGAGGATCTGCCCGACAACCTTGTTGTTGAGGGCAGAGTCGTTTCCCCGGAGGCGGCTGCAGAGTTTCTGAAGAATGCTGCAAGGAACGCGAAAATAACTACCCGCAATTGTTCGCTGGTGCTTCCGGCGTCCGTGGTTTTTACTCAAACCATGAATCTGCCTATGATGAGCCGTGACAATTTGGTGCTTAACCTGCCTTATGAGTTCCGCGACTTTATCACACAGGAAAAGGACAAGTATTTTTACGACTACGCCGTTCTGGGCACCCGCATGGGTGAGGACGGGACCCCCGAGGAGCTTGAGCTTATCGCCGCTGCTACTCTTAAAGAGACTATCCAGTCCTATGTTGCAATGTGCCGCCGCGCAGGGTTTAAGCTCACTGTCGCGATTCCTGAGGAGCTGGCGCTGATGAACATTATCCGCGCTTTCGCCGCTGAAAAGGGAGAGGCCGCGCTGAATACCGAGTATTGCTTCCTTGACCTCGGCCACACGGCGACGCGCATGTTCATATTCAGGGGACTGAAGCTGCAGGCGACCCGCGTTATGGAATACGGGATTGAAATGGTCGACCGCGCTATTTCCGAGGATTTGAACATAGACGAGCACATCGCCAGAACATATAAATTTGCCAACACCAACAACGCTATGGACAGCGCCGCCTGCCGCAATGTTTTTGCCAACATCGGCGTTGAGGTGATGCGCGCGGTTAACTTTTACCGCTTTAACAACCCCGACAACAACCTGCAGGAAGTATTTCTCATGGGCGGCGGCTCAAAAATCGAGCCACTTGTCTCTCAGCTGAAGGCTGAGCTGGAAATGCCTCTTCACAGGATTGACGACATTCTTCCCGACTGCTCCGGCAGCGGGGACGCCGCCCTTTGTCCTCTGGCAATCGGCGTTGCAATGCAGTAGGGGGTGCAGGATAATGTTTAAGAAAAACTCACATTTCCCCACAAAAAACACGCTGAACCTTGTCATCAATGAACGTCCCGCCACATACTACCGCAACCTCGCGATAGGCGTTATTGCCGGACTTGTGCTGATTGCGCTCTTTGCAAAGTTCGCCGTGTATGACAGGCTGAACGCGGCAAACAAGGCCGAGGCTGAGCTGGCTCTTAAGCAGGAGCACTACAACGATCTTCTCGCTACAAACGCCGAATACCCGGATGTAAAGGCCGAATACGAGAAGTTCTTCACAAAGCTTTCCGATGTCAACTATGCCGACAGCATGGACGCGCTCAAACTGGTTGAAAACAACCTCATGCCCTCCGCAGGAGTAAAGTCCATTGCCCTTTCGGACAATGTGCTCAATATTGAGCTGACCGGAATCGGGATCGATCAGGCGTCAGGAATTGTAAAAGCGCTCTACGGCAGCAAAAAAGCGGACGGCAGTCAACTTGTCACCACGGTTGACCTGTACACCATAGATGCCGGAGATCAGGGCGCGGCTCTTTCAATGAGCATAACCCTCTATGTTCCGATTGTTGAAGCGGAAGCTGCGGAAGGAGGCGAGGCGCAATGATGAGCAAAGCACTTTCCACCCGCGAGAAGTGGCTTCTGCTTGTGCTGGCAGTACTTCTCGTTGTAGCGGTCTACTATCTGTTTGTTATTAGGCCAACCTCAGAAGTTATAGCCGCATCAAAGGAGCAAATTGCGACGATCGACGACAATCTCATTGTCGAAGAAGCAATGGCAAAGCGCATCAACGATATGAAGGCCGAGCTTTCCACGGTTGACAGAGGCAATCCGAGATACGCCGAAACCCCCGACTACGACAACATTCAAAATGTTCTGGATGAGCTCAGCCGTGTGTTCCCTGCCTCAAGTGAGCCGAAAATCAATTTCAGTAACCTCACCTTCAATGAGCAGTCCGTAGCGCTGCGCGAAATACAAATTTCCTTCGTTGCAGGCAGTTACAGCAGCGCAAAGCAAATAATCCAAACACTTTATTCCGGACCTTACCGCTGTGACATCAATAGAATCACCATACGCCCGACAGAGTCAAACGGAAGCAACATTGTCAACGAGCCTGTTACGGCGTCCGTCAGTGTCATCTACTATGAAATTGTCAGGGGCGGCCAAAGCGCTGAATAGCACCCGCTTTTATTCCGGTGCACCCTTCCATTTGGGGGGTGCACTTTTTATGCTTTTCAATCTCCGGATTTTGGTTTATAATAGCTGCTATATGAAACCGGGCAAAAATTTCCTACGACCGGCTTAGGATTATGTTGCTCCGTCAGAAACAGAAAGGAAAAGCAATGAAATATGTTCTTGTAATCGGCGACGGCATGGCGGATAATCCCGTGCCTGAGCTGCAGAATAAAACCCCCCTGCAATTTGCAAACATTCCGAACACCGACGCGCTCACAGCAAAAGGTGTGCTTGGCAGCGTGAAAACCTGTCCCGAAGGTCTTCCTCCCGGCAGCGACACTGCGATTTTGTCCATTTTCGGCGCCGACCCGAGAGTTTGCTACACAGGACGCTCGCCCCTTGAGGCCGCCGCAACAGGCATTGTTCTTAAATCCGGCGATGTATCCTACCGCTGCAACATGGTCGCGCTGGAAGATTCGGATGCAGCATTTGAAAAAAAGAAGATTCTTTCCCACTCCGGAGGCTCGATCGAGGGCGAGCAATCCATCGAGCTGATAAACTATCTGTTTGCCGACCCTGATTTTAAAACGCTTGCTGAAAAAGCGGGCATGAGTGTCAACCCTGCCCCCTCCTTCCGGCATATCGCCGTGCAGAGCGGCGCGGACATCAAGGGCATAAAGCTGTGCCCGCCGCACGACCATCTGGGCAGCGTCATCGAAGAATATCTGCCCGCAGGCTGCGCCAACGCCGAGGTTTTGAAAGAACTGATGTGCAAGGCGCACTTCATTCTCGACCATCACCCAATCAACGACATGCGCCGCGGTGAGGGCAAGCTCCCCGCAAACGGCATCTGGTTCTGGGCTGAGGGAACGGGCGTTGAGCTGGAGTCTTTCTACGACAAGTACAAAAAGACCGGCACGGTCATTTCCGCAGTTCCGCTGTGCCACGGCATTGCCAAGCTCTCGGGCTTGGATGTAACGATGGTCGAGGGCGCTACAGGCGAGCTGGAAACAAACCTCGAGGGCAAGGTCGAGGCTGCCGTCAATGCTTTGAAAAACGGTTACGACTTTGTGGCTGTCCATGTTGAAGCACCCGACGAATGCACGCACAACGGTGATTTGAAGGGCAAGCTGCAGGCCATTGAATGGCTGGACAGCCGTGTAATCGGGCCGCTCGACGCGGCTTTGAAAAGAGAGGGCATCGACTATCGTCTGCTCTATCTTTCCGACCACAAAACGCTCACCTCCACCCGGGGGCATGACGGCGAGCCTGTCCCGTTTCTGATATATGACAGCCGCCGCGATACCGGTCTGGGACTTAGCTACAGTGAGGAAAACGGAGAAAAGGGTCCCTTTCTTGAGGCGGGAACAATCCTGATGCCGATGCTGTTTGAGTTATAAAAATCCGCGCGAAAGGGGCTGATTCGATTTGGCTTCAATAATTGAAAATGCCTACGGAAAACTGAACCTTTCTCTGGACGTGCTGTCAAAGCGTGAAGACGGCTACCACGAGATGTGCATGGTCATGCAGACTGTCTCATTCTGCGACACTCTCTCGTTAACTCTGCGCAACGACGGCGTTATCCGTGTTTCGACCAGCCTGCCGTATGTCCCGTGCGATGAGAGGAATATCGCCTACAAGGCGGCAAAGGTGTTCTTCGCCGGGCTTGGCAGCGAACTGTCCGGCGTTGACATTGACATTAAAAAGTGTATTCCTGTCGGCGCCGGAATGGGCGGCGGCTCCTCAGACGGAGCGGCTGTGCTTCGGGGTCTGAACCGGCTCACAGGCGGGCGTTTTTCTCAGAAGCAACTTGAAAAAATGGGTGAGGCTCTCGGTTCGGATGTTCCCTTCTGCGTTGCCGGGGGAACGGCTCTCGCCACCGGACGGGGAGAAATTCTCACCCGGATCGCTCCCCTGCCGCCTTGCTTTATCGTGATTTGCAAGCCGGGCTTTTCAAACTCAACTCCCGCTCTGTTCTCGCGGCTGGACAGTTTTCAGGGCAAGCTCCACCCCGACACCCCGGGTCTGCGCGCCTGCATCGAGGATGGCGACCTTAAAGGCGCGGCACAAAGGATGTTCAATGTTTTTGAGGAGGTTCTCCCCTCGGGTCATGACCAAGTTCTCTCCATTAAAAGCGCGCTTCTTGAGCATGGTGCTCTCGGTGCGGTTATGACCGGCACAGGTTCCGCCGTTTTCGGCCTCTTCGATAACGAGGAGGCTGCAAAAGCCGCAAAAGAAGAACTTGAACGCAGTTATAGGGATGTATTTCTCACTGTTCCACAGGAAAAAATAATTATCTAAAGAGTATAATGTTCAGAAATACCGCCGAAAATATGTACTATAACGTCCTTTCGGAGCGTAATACTACATACTAAGGCGGTTGATTTCTTGAAAATTAAAGCTGAAAAACTACAAATATGGGAGCTCTCCCTCTTAATCGCGCTGTGCGTCACACTCTTCACAGGCCTCTGGGCACAGAACAGACAACGCAGTCTGTCAAGTCAGCTGGTGCGGCTTCATGTGGTTGCCGAATCAGATTCTGATGACGATCAGGCGGTCAAGCTCAAGGTGCGCGATGCCGTGCTCGCGCTGTTAACACCAAAGCTTGAAGGCGCAAGCTCCCCCGAGCAGGCGAAAGCCGTAATTGAGGGCGAGCTTACAAACCTTTCGGGGCTGGCGCAGGCCATAACCGCCCGCGAGGGCAGGCCCTGCAACGCAACAGCATCAGTTATGACCGAAAACTTCCCCACGAGGGACTATGAGAGCTTTTCTCTGCCCGCGGGCGACTACGTCTCCCTGCGCATAACTCTGGGCGAGGGTCAGGGCAAAAACTGGTGGTGTGTTATCTTTCCCCCGCTTTGCATGAGCAGCACCGAGAGCGAGGACGCTTTCTCCAATCTCTCGGAGGAGAATGAAAAGCTTATCGTTTCCGATGACAGCGGGTATATTCTTAAATTTCACATAATCGAGCTGTTTGAAAAAGTCCGGAAGGTGTTTTCCTAAGCCTTGCAATTGTCTGCACCCGCCTTGCCGGGAATGGATTTTCTTGACAAAATCTAGCAAAGGTGATACCATGATGAAGCTCTGTGAGGGAGTAGTCGGCGTTGATTGCAGACATGCCTGTCAACGTTTCAAGTCAACATCATGGCAGATAAGCTGCCTGGCTTGCATTAAATGACCAGACTCATGGATAGGTATTGCCTGTCCATGAGTTTTTCTTATATAAAGGTGCCTGTGAGGTATCACATTGATTTAGGAGGAGCAGCATGAATTATTACGGCAACCAGATCGAAGAGGTTCTTCAAGAGACAAAAAGCTCATCAGGCGGCCTGTCTTCAGGCGAGGCCGGGGCAAGGCTGGAAAGAAACGGGAAAAACAAGCTGGTCGAAGCGAAAAAAGATTCGCTTATCAAGCGGTTTTTCCTGCAGATGACAGACCCGATGATTATAATCCTTCTGGGAGCGGCAATTATTTCCGCAATGGTCGCCATGACTCAGCCGGGCGAGGGCTTTGCAGACGTAATAATCATACTCTTCGTTGTAATAGTAAACTCCGCACTGGGCGTATATCAGGAGAACAAGGCTGAAAAGGCCTTGGAAGCCTTGCAGGAGATGGCCTCGGCAACCAGCAAGGTCCTGCGCGACGGCAAAATTATGGTCATAAAGAGCGAAGACCTCGTTGTCGGCGATGTCGTCATTCTTGAAGCCGGGGACGCCGTACCTGCAGACGGGCGTCTTCTGGAGTCAAAGAGCCTTAAGATAGAGGAAGCCGCACTCACAGGTGAGAGTGTGCCTGTTGATAAGTTCATTGACATACTTAATCTGAGAGACAGCAATGAGGTTCCTCTCGGCGACCGGAAAAATATGGTCTATATGGGCAGCACCGTGGTTTATGGCCGCGGCAGCGCCGTAATCACTGGCACCGGCATGGACACCGAGATGGGCAAGATCGCCGACGCGCTGGCAACGGCTAAGGAAGGCCTCACTCCTCTCCAGATAAAGCTGGCTCAGCTCAGCAAGATCCTCACCTGGCTCGTTCTGGGAATCTGCGCGGTCATATTCGCAATCGGTATGCTGCGTGAGGGAGCATTTACCTTTGAAACCGCACTGGAAAGCTTCATGGTCGCGGTTTCCCTCGCGGTAGCTGCGATACCGGAAGGCCTGGTCGCTGTTGTTACCATCGTGCTCTCAGTCGGCGTTACGAACATGTCCAAGCGCAACGCCATTATCCGTAAACTTACCGCGGTCGAAACTCTCGGCTGCGCACAGATTATCTGTTCCGATAAGACCGGAACTCTCACCCAGAACAAGATGACCGTAGTTGAACACTTCGGCGAAGATAAAACCCTGCTGGCAACAGCGATGGCTCTCTGCTGCGACGCGGAGCTGGATGAGGACGGAAATGTAACGGGCGAACCCACAGAGAACGCTCTTGTCGTTTGGGCGCAGGGTCTCGGCCAGCCGAAAACCGCGCTCAAGCAGACCCTTCCGCGCATAGGCGAGGCCCCGTTTGACAGTGTTCGCAAGATGATGAGCACAGTCCACGACGGAAAAAGTGTTGTTTATCAGTACACCAAGGGCGCGCCGGATGAGATTTTGCATCTGTGTACGCATTACTTGAAAAACGGTGTACCTGTCCCGATGACTGACAGCGCCAGAGAAGAAATTCTCGCCGCCAATAAAGCCATGGCTGACAAGGCTTTGCGTGTACTTTCAGCGGCAATGCGCGAATATGACAAGGCGCCTGCCAGCTTTGAACCTTCGTCGCTCGAACATGATTTGTGCTTCATCGGCCTCGTTGGAATGATAGACCCCGTCCGTCCGGAGGTTCTCGCGGCTATCGAAGAGTGCCGCACGGCAGGAATAAAGCCGATCATGATTACCGGCGACCATATTAACACCGCAACGGCTATCGCCCGTGAACTTCGCATTCTGGACGAGGATGACAGCGCGGTAACAGGCTCCGAGCTCTCTGCTATGAGCGACGAGGAGTTTGAGCGCCGCTTCCGCGATATCGCGGTTTATGCGCGCGTTCAGCCCGAGCACAAGGTGCGCATCGTCAACGCCTGGCGTAATGCGGGCTTCGTCACCGCAATGACCGGCGACGGAGTTAACGATGCTCCCAGCATCAAGAGCGCGGACATCGGCATCGGCATGGGCATTACCGGAACGGACGTCACCAAAAACGTGGCGGACATGGTTCTGGCGGATGATAACTTCGCAACCATTGTCAACGCCGTTGAAGAAGGCCGCAGAATATACGACAACATCCGTAAGGCGATCCAGTTTTTGCTCTCCTCGAATATGAGCGAAGTTTTGAGCATCTTCTTTGCAACGCTGATGGGCTTTGTAATTCTCAAGCCAATACACCTGCTCTGGATAAATCTCGTTACCGACAGCTTCCCCGCCCTCGCTCTTGGCTTCGAAGAAGCGGAGCATGACATCATGCGCAGGTCTCCCCGTCCTTCAAACGATGGAATCTTTGCAGGCGGCGTCGGATTTGACGTTGCCTACCAGGGTCTTGTTGTGACCATACTGACACTTGCGGCATACTTTATAGGCCATCGTATGGAGCACGGGGTCTGGACTATCGCAAACAGCGCCGACGGAATGACGATGGCATTCCTCACCATGTCCATGGCTGAAATTTTCCACAGCTTCAACATGCGTTCGCAGCGCGGCAGCATACTGGCCCTCAAAACACAGAACAGAACCCTTATCTTTGCGGGCATAGCCAGCCTCTTGCTCACCACAGCCGTGCTTTATGTGCCCTTCCTGAACAACGCCTTCGACCTCGAGCATATCAGTCTTGTTGAGTATGTAGTGGCTCTCGGTCTTGCGGTCTGCATTATCCCGATTGTGGAATTAGTAAAACTGATCCAGCGCAGCGCAGCGCGCAGCAAGGCAAAATAAAACTAACATCTGCTTTACTCAGAATCGGCACACCTCAAAAAAGGTGTGCCGATTTTTCTTGACAATTTGGAAAATTGTGATATCATATTGATATCATCTTGATAGGAGCTGAGTAAATGGAAAAAACACGAGTATTCACGGAAGAAAAGGATCTCAAGGCAGGCCGTGGAATGCCTGCTCTGATAATTAACACACTGGTAATCATTGCCGCAATCGTCGCATTTGTTTACGGTACGTTCTTAACCGAAAACGGCAGTGTTGCTCTGGGTGTGGTAATTATTATCGTCACTGGCCTCATCGCCTTTATAATCTGCCCGATTCTATACTGCGGACTTAAGATAATCAAGCCCAACGAGGCGCTTGTTCTTACTCTCTTCGGCAAGTACCTGGGCACTCTTAAGGGTGAGGGCTTCTACTATGTCAATCCCTTTGCCACTGCTCTGAACCCAACCAAAGGTATGGCTGCCGATCCCGCGGATCCAAACGCTGCAAAAGCAAAGGTACAGAGCGACAAAAAGCGCGATACCGCCTCCGGCAAAGCAATTTCGATGAAGGTCATGACTCTGAACAACGACAAGCAGAAGGTCAACGACAAGCTCGGCAACCCCATCGAAATAGGCGTTGTGGTTATCTGGCGAGTTATCAACGCCGCACAGGCCGTTTTTAATGTGGACAATTACATAGAGTTTCTCTCGATTCAGGCGGATTCCTCGCTGCGAAACATTGTGCGCCTGTATCCCTACGACATCAGCGACGACACCGACGACGGAGACGAGATGTCCCTGCGCGGCAGCAGCCGTGAGGTGGCTGTTAAGCTGCGCGATGAGCTGCAGAGCAAGGTTGGCGACGCAGGGCTGGAAATTGTTGAAACGCGCATTACTCATCTGGCATACGCTCCGGAGATTGCCGCGGCTATGCTCCAGAGGCAGCAGGCCAGCGCGATAATCGATGCCCGCAAGCTGATTGTTGAGGGCGCAGTAGGTATGGTTCAGATGGCGCTTACTCAGCTCAGCGACAACAACATCGTCCAGCTTGACGATGAGCGTCGCGCGCAGATGGTGAGCAACCTGCTGGTCGTCCTTTGCGGCAGCAAGGAAGCGCAGCCAATAGTCAACAGCGGCTCGATCTATTAAGCCTATGGATAGCGCGGATAAAACCAAAAAGCAGATTCCGCTTCGGCTCTCGCCGGCATTGTACGCAAAGCTGGTATCGTGGGCGGAGGAGGACTTCCGCTCCTTGAACGGGCAAATCGAGTTTCTTTTGACCGAGTGCATCAAAAAGAAATACGGCGACAAAGACAAATAAAAAAATGACGCTGCAATTTCGCAGCGTCATTTTAATATTATAATTTATTTCATTATATCCGCCACTACAGAGGCGTCGTTAGCAACGATGTAGAACACGTAAACCCCGTTTGACTGAATGTAGGCGTCCTGAAGCTTAGGCGGCTCTGCCGGTGCGTAGGATTTGTAGATATCCTCCTGAGAAACTGCCCGGGCCTTTGCCGCTTCGAGGATCCGCCCAGCCGCAGCCTCACTGACACACTTGAAAATGCCTATTTCCTCGGTGGTAGCCATTGACGAGCAATACACAACGCAATCTTCAACGTCTGCAACGTCTATTTTATAGAGGCTGCCGACCATATTCAAGGTGACCGGATTAAGAAAATCTGAAAACGCCGTACTGTCGAGCAGCTTCTGCGCCAGCTCAGGCATATCGTATTCCTCCGCCGCAGAACCCTTGCATCCTGCAAACGAGCACACTAACAGGCAAACGGCCAGCAAAAGAATCACAGTTTTTTTCATATTTCTAAACCCCTTTTCTCTTTTTGTGCGAGCTTATATGTTATGACTATACGTAGTGGGTTCTAACGTAGTCTGTCCATATTTTATAAAGATTCGCTGAAAAATGAACGCCGTCCGTTGTTTCATTAGCAGGGAGAAAGCCTGTTGAATCTGCAAGGGCTTCAACTAAATCCATGTAATAACAGCCCTTCGCTTCAGCCATTTTGTAAAGCGCCTCGTTGTATTCACCGATCCGCTTCATGTTAAAGTCACTGCTGGAGGCGGACTTGTTGGCGCTGACCGGAGAAATGCTCATGACGTAGATCGTACAGTCGGGCTGCGCCGTGATTATTTTGTCCAGCATTGCGCTGTAAGCATCAATAAAGGCAGTAACATTCATTCCGATTTCGTTGATGCCAAGCAGAATGTATATTTTGCCGTAGGGCTTTTGTGTGAGTCCGTCAAGCATAGTCCCTGAGCTTCCGTTATCAAGAGTGATGCAGTTGTTGCTGGTCGCCCCGATAACGCTCATGCTGGTTGCGGCATAATAGTCACAGGTGGTTAGACCCGAAAACATACGGAAACCGTCCATAAGCGAGTTGCCCATAAACGCAGCATCTTCAAAAAACGCGTCATCCGCGGCTTCCTGCAGCGGAATAACCGGCGGAGCCACTACTTCCTCAGACGGCTCGACCGATGGAGACACTACCTCCACATCGCTGCTGGGCTGAACTGAAATGGTTGGTGGCTGAACTACGTCTTCAGGATTTACCGTAGGAGAAACATCTTCTTCGTCCTGCCTTCCGCCCTCTCCATTTTTACAGGCTGCAAGCGCAAAAATAATCGCCAATGCAAGTAAAAGCGTAAGAGCCCTTTTGAAAGTACTAACTTTTGCATATTTTTGCCAATTCAAAGCTGTTTTTCCCCTTTGTATTAGTTGAGAATTATGTCTACCATACACTTACTTCATTATAGATAAATGATAATCATTATGCAAGTACTATTTTGACAGTTTTCGTACTAATTTTACAATTTTTTCTATTTATTTTTACGCTGAGTCGCAAAAACCCACCGTTTTTACAGAACACTTATTTTATTGACCGCTCATGCGCTTTATGATACAATAATTTGATAAAATTTTTGGTAGAATTGTCCCGTTGCTACTCTTGAATCACAGCTTTTTACGGGTTAGGATGGAATATTTATGTGGCTATCAGATAAATGGAAAGACTACGAGCTTATAGACTGCTCCGACGGTCAAAGGCTTGAGCGCTGGGGCAAACAGGTGCTTGTCAGGCCCGATCCACAGGCGATCTGGAAAACCGAGAAGAAAGATCCGAATTGGCGCAAGCCAAGCGCGGTATATAGCCGCAGCTCTACCGGAGGCGGTCACTGGGAAAAGGGTAGTCTGCCCGAAAACTGGCAAATCCGCTACGGCGAGCTTACTTTCAACATCAAGCCAATGAACTTTAAACACACCGGCATATTTCCCGAACAGGCAACTAACTGGGACTTCGCGATGAACAGCATCCGCAACGCAGGCCGTCCAATCAGTGTACTGAACCTCTTTGCCTACACGGGCGCCGCAACCGTCGCCTGCGCGAAGGCGGGAGCTTCTGTCTGCCATGTAGACGCTGCAAAGGGCATGGTTGCCTGGGCGAAGGAGAATGCCCGTTCAAGCGGGCTGGATTCTGCTCCGATACGCTGGATAGTGGACGACTGCATCAAGTTTGTAGAACGAGAGATTCGCCGCGGAAACAAATATGACGCCATTATCATGGACCCGCCCTCCTACGGACGCGGCCCCTCAGGTGAAATATGGAAGCTGGAGGACAACCTCTGGGATTTTGTTTCCCTCTGCCCGGCTATTTTGTCTGACAAGCCTCTTTTTGTTATCATCAACTCATATACTACGGGTCTTTCCCCCTCCGTATTGACCTATATCTCAGAGGCCGTCTTCACTTCACGCTTTGGGGG
Source organism: Oscillospiraceae bacterium (assembly GCA_031552685.1). Classification (GTDB taxonomy): domain Bacteria; phylum Bacillota; class Clostridia; order Oscillospirales; family Oscillospiraceae; genus UBA2658. The sequence continues at coordinate 50,034 of JAVBMI010000011.1, read as the reverse complement.
TCACAGCGAAAGTCAGGAGCTGGGCCTGAAGGCCGCGGCTACCGGGCTGAACCTTCCCTGCGGCGCAAGCTGCCGTTGGGAAGCATAACCGGAAGATTATAAGGAAATAAAATGGAACCAATAATCAAAGTTGACAACATAGTTTTCAGATATGAGGACGATAAAGACGAGCGCCCCGCACTCGACGGCGTTTCCTTGGAAATTCCCGAGGGCTGCTTTATGACGATTCTGGGACACAATGGTTCCGGAAAGTCAACTCTGGCGAAAATGCTCAACGGAATCTATGTGCCTGAGTCCGGCAGCGTTACCGTGGCGGGGATGGACACGAAAAACAAGGAGCAGCTTCTTGATATCCGCCGTACTGTCGGCATGGTGTTTCAGAATCCGGACAACCAGATAGTCGCTTCCGTAGTGGAGGAGGATGTGGCCTTTGCGCCGGAGAATCTCGGCATTGAGCCGGAGGAAATTCGCCGCAGAGTAGACGAAGCGCTAAAGCAGGTCGATATGTACCAATACCGTCTGCATTCCCCTCACCTGCTCTCAGGAGGGCAGAAGCAAAGGGTCGCCATCGCGGGGGTCATTGCAATGAATCCGCGCTGCATAGTGCTCGACGAGCCAACAGCAATGCTCGACCCGCAGGGCCGGCGCGAGGTGCTCGAAACTGTCACCCGGCTCTGCCGCGAAAACGGCATGACGGTGGTTCTGATAACCCATCACATGCTTGAGGCGGCAAACTCGGATATGGTTTACGTCATGAACGAGGGCAAGGTTGCGACCCACGGGACACCGCACGAGGTCTTTTCCGACAGTGCAGGGCTAAAGCAGCTCGGCCTTACGGTTCCGGATACCCGGCTTCTGCTCAAGAGCCTAAGGGACGCGGGCATGCCGCTGCCAATTGACGCGCTTACAGCCAAAGACTGCGCGGCGGCAATCGCAAATGCGCTGAAATAAGATATTATCCTCGCAGTACGTGAGAGAATATTGAAAACCAAAAGGAATAAAAGATGCCAGGCATAAAAACGCAGGCGCTATCCCACGTTTACGGCGCTTCAACCCCTTTTATGAGCCGTGCGCTCGAAGATGTAAATATTGAGATCGCTCAGGGCGAATTTGTGGGTATTATCGGTCACACCGGTTCCGGAAAGACAACCTTTGTTCAGCACCTGAACGGTCTTCTCATGCCTGCGAGCGGTCAGGTTCTCCTTGACGGACAGGATATCAACGCCTCGAAAAAGGCTCGCCTTGAAGCGCGCTTCAAAGTCGGCCTGGTTTTTCAATACCCTGAGTACCAGCTTTTTGAGGACACAGTTTTCCGCGATATAGCCTTCGGGCCCCGTAACATGGGTCTTTCAAAGGAAGAAATCTCCCGGCGCGTTCATGAAGCCGCAGGTTTTGTGGGCGTTTCGGAAGATATTTTCGACAAATCTCCGCTTGAGCTCTCCGGCGGGCAGAAGCGCCGTGTCGCGATTGCGGGCGTCATCGCCATGCGCCCAGAGGTTCTGGTTCTGGACGAGCCCACGGCGGGTCTGGATCCGGCGGGCTGCGAGAGTATTTTGGAGAACATCTGCGAATACCGAAGAGCAACGGGCGCAACCGTTATCCTCGTTTCCCACAGCATGGAAGAAGTCGCCCGCCTGACAGACAGGCTAATAGTTTTCGATGGAGGGAAAATCGCCATGGACGGCCCCCCGTCGGAGATTTTCACCAGAGTGGACGAGCTGCGCCGGATAGGTCTGGACATTCCTTCAGTTACCGAGGTTTCGCTCCGGCTGAGGGCGCTGGGCGTTGACGTTCCCTCAAGCTGCTACACAATTGAACAGCTGCGCGACAGCGTGCTTTCACTGGCAAAAGGCGGTGGCATATGCTAAAAGACATCACCTTAGGTCAGTACTTTCCCGGAGAAACCTTTGTGCACAGGCTTGACCCGCGCACAAAGCTGATTTTTGTGGTTATTTACATCGCGGCACTGTTCACCGCAAAAACCTACATTGGCTACAGCATTATGCTTCTGGTACTGGCTGCGGGAATCGCAGTGTCGAGAATCCCGCTGGCAACTATGCTCCGCGGTCTTAAGCCGCTCACGATCATTATTGTTTTCACGGCGATCATCAATGTTCTCTACAATAAAGAGGGCAACACTCTGGCGTCCTTCTGGATCATCAATATTACGGATGCCGGGCTTGTACGGGCAGCCTACATGGTGCTTCGCATTATGCTGCTGATGCTCTGTACCTTCCTGCTGACCTACACAACCACGCCTATGGCTCTGACAGACGGACTTGAGCTGCTTTTCGGTCCATTAAAAAAACTGCGTTTCCCGGTCCATGAAATGGCTATGATGATGAGCATCGCCCTGCGTTTCATTCCCACGCTCATCGAGGAAACGGACAAAATTATGAGCGCGCAGAAGGCCCGCGGCGCAGACTTTGAGAGCGGCAGTCTGACCAGGAGGGCAAAGGCTCTGTTGCCGCTGCTGATTCCGCTTTTTGTCAGCGCTTTCAGACGGGCGGACGAGCTGGCGCTGGCAATGGAGGCCAGATGCTACCACGGCGGCGTGGGCAGAACCCGTATGAATCGACTGAAAATGAAAGTTTCCGACTATATGACGCTTGCCTTTTCTCTGCTTTTGCTCGCGGGCATCATCGTTCTTGCGAGGTTTGGCCTATGAGAAACATTGCAATTCGATTATCCTATGACGGCACCGCCTATCATGGATGGCAGGTGCAAAAGGGCGAGGCCACTGTGCAGGAAACTCTTGAAACCGCGCTTGCGGAAATATGCGGACACCCCGTCAAAGTCGTCGGCTGCGGAAGGACTGATGCGGGTGTGCACGCCCTGCGTTATTGTGCCAACTTCAATACTGACAGCAGCATCCCGACTGACCGCATACCCCTTGCAGTCAATTCTCATCTGCCGGACGACATATGTGTCACCGATGCTGTTGAGGTGGAGGACGATTTCAACGCGATACTCTCCTGCCGGAAGAAGGAATATATCTACAAACTTTGCAACAGCCGGCTGCGCGACCCCTTCCTTCGCGACCGCGCCTGTTTTTATCCCTCGCCGCTTGACCTGACGCGAATGGAGCAGGCAGCCGCGAAATTTGTGGGTACACACGATTTCAAGGCGGTTCGCAGCGTCGGCACCGAGACGAAAACCACCGTCAGAACTGTATTCTGGTGCAACATTGCGCGCTTTGATAACGTCATAACCATGTCGGTGTGCGCGGACGGCTTTCTTTACAACATGGTCCGCGCCATTATGGGCACTTTGGTGTATGCCGGTTTGGGCAAACTCGAGCCGCAGGATATCCCTGCCCTTTTGGAGGCGGGTGACCGCAGCTTGGCTGGCCCGACGATGCCCCCGCAGGGCTTATACATGTCCAGAGTCTGGTATGATGGAGCTGCGGGCGAAATGATGATGAAATAATTGGTACAACTATTGTTTTCAATTTATCTATTATTTTTTTTGCAAGTATGCTACAATGACATATACTGCGTATATTTTCGCAGCCAAGGGCTGTTTCGCAAGACCCCTCTCTAAGACCCGGTATATACAACTCCTGTCCGGGGCGCTGGGAAAGGAATGTAAACGCAAATGGTTCGGAAAAAAACCGGATATAAAAACGGCCGGCGAGTAATTGCAATTATCGCCACCGCCGTCATAGTTGCTGCCGCCGTTTTGGTCTTTCTGTACCGTGATGAACTCTTTAACGGTAATAAAACAAAAAATGATGCCGGAACAGGCGGCTCGGAGCCCTTTACATATGAGAACGGATCAGATCAGGTATTTGACCTGATGGGCAATTGCCTTGCGGTGTCTTCCACCACGGGGCTGCAGCTTCTTGATTCATACGGCTACACACTTTCCAGACAGGTTTTCACAATGAAAAATCCTGCATTGTCCGCCGGAGACAAGCACTGCGTTTTTTACGATATAGGAGGAACTGCACTTCGGCTCTATTCTGACGGTGAAATCATCAGCTTGGACACGAGTGATAATATCATCTCAGTTTCGATGAACAAGGCAGGTTACTTCGCGGTAACTGCAGAGAAGTCTGGCTATAAAGGCAGCGTCACAGTATACGACCCCGGGGGAAACCCTGTGTACAGATGGGACTCCGGCACCGGATACACTGTTGATGCCGCGCTATCTCCTGACAGCAGCTCCCTGGCGGTTCTGTGTCTTGAACCCGGTGGAAGCATTGTTCATCTGTTTAAACTAAACGTTGACTCTGAAGCCGCGAGTGTCTCGATTCCGGACGAGCTGGCGTTCAAGGTGGTTTATTCCGGCAACAACAGCTTTTGTACTCTTTCCGAAGATGCGCTGAGGTTTTGGAGCGCCGACGGAAACGCCGAAGAATCAATGTTATTCGCAAGCGACTACTTAATCGATTTCAGCCTTTCCGATAGTCTTTGCGTTGTTGCTTTGAGTAAATATGTTTCCGGCAGCAGCGTCAATTATACCAGCTTCTCACCCGAGGGCAAGACGCTGGGTACAGCAACCCTTGAATACCCGCCGCTGTCACTCTCACAGTGCAAGCAAAAACTCTTGGTTCTGGGCAACGGAACCGCAGTAATTTTTTCCCGCGATCAGAGCGTGAGCGCCGAAGCAGAAGTTCCCGTCGGATACTCAGATGCCGTCTATTTGCCGGATGGTGACATTTTACTTCTCTCGTCGTATCATGCAGAAAAAATCTCAGTCAGATAAATATACTGAGTGTTGTGAGGTAGGATATGAGATATATTGTTGAGCTAATTTTTATAGTTATTCTTCTGTTTAGTATTTGGATCGGTTATAAGAAAGGTTTTGTTATGACCGTCGGCAGCATATTAATAATTATCATCTCCCTTTTTGTGGGAGATCTGCTGTCAAACACCTTTGCTCATGAGGCAGTCCCTGTTGTCCGTCCCTTCTTAGCCGGCTACATGGAGGGCAACGAGGGCACAATCGGCGAAGCCCTTGACGAAATACTCGGCGGAAGCGCGAGTGTTCTCTCTGCTGATGACGCCATGGAACTCCATCCTGAGCTGAAATCTGAGCTGTGCGAGCAGAGTTTTCTGAAGATGGGCGTTTATTCCTCCGCAGCCAAGGAAATGGCGGAGAACGCACTTAAGAGATCTGAGCAGGACACCCCGATTTCCACGGTTATTGTGGATGAAATGTGCGACACGGCAACCTATTATCTTGGCTTCATACTGTTTTTCGCTATTACGCTGATATTGCTCATAGTACTGGGCAACCTAACAAACCTGAGCTTTAAAATTCCCAACGCGGATAAGCTTAATACCTTAGGCGGAGCCGCTGCAGGACTTGTTGTCGGTTTTCTGTTTTGCGCATTTGCAGCATGGATTTTGAAATTCACGGGTAGACTATTGCCTGAAGAGGATCTCTGGGGAATCTTTTCGCCCCTATTTGTCAAGATCAACCTGTTTTCTGCTTTCCTGAGCATCTGATGCGAAGGAATATGATTACATAGCGATTCCTTCCATTTTTTCAAGGAGCAATTAATATGCAACCAACAATCTGTTCCCGCTGCAAAAAAAATATGGCTGTGATTTTCATTTCGAAAAATGAAAACGGTTCCACCAAGAATGAAGGTCTGTGCCTCAAGTGTGCGAGGGATCTTCATATTAAGCCTGTGGATGACATCATGTTAAAAATGGGTATCACAGATGAAGACCTCGACAACCTCACGGCTGAAATGACCGCCGTGATGGGCGGAGAGGACAGTCTGCGTGATATTGAGAGCATTGAAGAAGGCAGCTCCACCGATGAGGACGACAGTGGCAAAACCGCAACTTTCCCCTATCTTAACCGCCTTTTCGGCGGCGAGGGCAGCTTCAATCCGCTCAACAGTTCCTTTCCCCAGCCGCCGCAGCCGATGGAAAACCGCCCTCCGAAAAAGGAAGGCGGTCAGCAGTCGCGCACAAACGGCAAGCGCAAGTTTTTGGATAATTACTGCATCGACCTGACGGCAAAGGCCGCCGAGGGCAAGCTCGACAGTATGATCGGCCGTCAGGAGGAGTTGGAGCGTGTTATCCAAATTCTCAACCGCCGCCAGAAAAACAATCCCTGCCTTATCGGCGAGCCGGGTGTCGGCAAAACAGCAATTGCGGAGGGTCTAGCCCAGCGTATCCATGACGGTGGTGTCCCTTATAAGCTGCGCGGGAAAGAAGTAATGCTCCTTGACCTGACGGCTCTTGTTGCCGGAACGCAGTTCCGCGGTCAGTTTGAAAGCCGTATGAAAGGCCTGATTGAAGAAATCCGCAAGGAAGGCAACATTATTCTTGTTATTGACGAGGTTCACAACATCGTCGGAGCCGGTGATGCTGAGGGCAGCATGAACGCTGCAAACATCCTCAAGCCCGCCCTCTCCCGCGGTGAAATTCAGGTTATCGGCGCAACGACTTTCTCAGAATACCGCAAACACATCGAAAAAGACTCCGCTCTGGAGCGCCGCTTCCAGCCGGTTACCGTTGCCGAACCCTCTATTGATGACAGCGTTGAAATTCTCAAGGGCATTGCCCACTATTACGAAGATTATCACGGCGTTAGAATCTCGGACGAAATGTGCCGCAAGGCAGTGCAGCTTTCCGAGCGTTATATTACTGACCGTTACCTGCCCGACAAGGCAATTGACCTTATTGATGAGGCCTGCTCGGACGTCAACCTGAAGAATCCGGACGTTGAACGTGCCGATGTTCTCGCAAAAGAAATCGCTGATTTGGACAAAGAGCGTGAGCTGCTGCTTGCTGACACAGAAAACGACCATTTTGAGCGGCTCGCAACCATTCGCAGCATAACCCTGCAGCTCTCAGATGAGCTGAATCTGCTCAAGGCAAAGGGCTTCCCCCTGCTTTCTGAGGGGAATCTCGCGCGGGTCATTGAGCTTTGGACGAAAATACCCGCCAGCAACATCCGTGAGGATGAGTTTGACCGCCTAAGCGAGCTGCATTTGCGGCTTAAAAAGAACATCATCGGTCAGGACGAGGCCGTTGAGCTGGTTTGCGCGGCGATCAAGCGCAGCAGGATAGGCCTTGCCGCAAAGCACAAGCCCGTGAGCTTCATCTTTGTGGGCAGCACCGGTGTCGGCAAAACAGAGCTGGTGAAGCAGCTTGCCCAGGATCTGTTCAACACTCCGGAATCGCTTATCCGCCTGGATATGTCTGAATTCATGGAGAAGCACTCCGTCTCCCGCATAATCGGCTCACCCCCGGGCTATGTCGGCTATGACGAGGCGGGACAGCTCACCGAAAAGGTTCGCCGCAAGCCCTACTGTGTAGTTTTGTTTGACGAAATCGAAAAGGCGCACCCTGACGTGATGAACGTTCTTCTGCAAATTCTCGATGACGGCAGAATTACCGACGCTCAGGGCAGAACGGTCAACTTTGAGAACGCGGTCATTATCATGACCACTAACGCCGGCAGCGACCGCAAGGATGGCAAGGTAGGCTTCGGCGGCACTGTTTCCGACCAGGGCAAGGAGCGCAGCATGAAAGCCCTCAAGGATTTCCTGCGTCCTGAGTTTATAAATCGCGTAGACGAAATTGTCTACTTTAACAAGCTCAGTGAGGACGACTTCCGCAAGATTGCCGCGCTGATGCTTGAAGAGCTTCGGGGCGTTATGTCCGAAAAGCACATCAGCTTCAGCTATGATGACGCTTTGTTAGGCTATCTGGCGGAAAAGAGCTTCTCGCTCACCTACGGTGCGCGGAACCTCCGCAGGCTTATTCAGAAGGAAGTCGAAGACCGTATTGCTTCCGAGATCATCGACAAGCTCCACGGCAAGGTTTCCAAAATCTCTTTGAGCGCGGAGAACGGCGAGCTGGTCGTGGCGGCTTCATAGCCCGTTACGAAGGCGTTTCGTCCTTTTACTATTAACACAGTTTTATTATTTATTCGCCTACCCGGCGAGGGCAAAAGAGGGCTTTCTTTTAAAAAAGAAATGCCCTCTCTTGACTCTCCCAAAGAAAATATAATCTCGCCACAAATACAAGCATCCCATCCGCGAGCTAACTACGTCCCGTGCCACAGGGCAGGCGACCACTGCGCAACAGAATCGCTCGCTCAGCTTTGGAGCGGGCGCAACTTGTTACCCGTAGCTTAATGCAGCCGCGCTCCGGAGGCAGCGGCGGACCTGTCCGCGAAGCGGCACGTGAGGACAGAGCGAAGCGTTCATTAGGGGTTTCCAAAGGGTACTCCCTTTGGGCTTCTTCGGAAGGGGATCATAAGGGGGAACCGTTTCTTCGCAAGAACCGGTTCCCCCTTATATGGGCAGCAGGGCACAGAGTGCCCGCGCCTGCCCCAACGTGGGACGTTGGAATAATGTCCCGCCCAACGCAGTGCGTTAAAAACGACCAGTCCCCGCCGAGTGAACGTGGGACGTTGGAATAATGTAATTATTTATCTGTAATAATCGATTGATGCTAAATCCGCAACTACCGCGTCGCAAACACCGTTGTCCAAGGCTTCAAGGCAGGCGTCCACACTGCCGGGGAGACTGAGGATAAATGCGCTTTTTTCGGAGATTTCAGGGTGGCTGTTCAAAATGTTTGCAAAGCAGCCGTTTTCCGATACCGCAAGAGTCTTATCCGAGAGCCCCTTTGTGCTGTGTATACCCGAACCTGAGAGGCCAGCGACGATTATGGTGTTTTTCATATATGGCGGCGACTGGCTGATTTTCTTACTGTCTGCGCTGTAGGGCAAACCTCCCCAAACGCAATCAACATTACCGGAATTGAGCTCAACGCTCGCTGTGGAAACGTCGATTGCAACAAACTTTATCTTCCATCCCAGCTTAGTGCAGACCGCACGTGCAAATTCAACGTCAAAGCCCATGAGTACCCCGCCTTCCTCGCCGGAGAAGGGCAGATGCCCGGCGTCATAACCGACGATAAATGTGCGGGGCTCCACATCAAAATCCAGCTTGGAGATCGATTCAGCTTCCCCTTTAAGAAGAGAGCTGTCGTCCCCGAACCATTTTCGTGTGAGCTTCTCTACCTCGCCCTCAGCCTCCAGCTCCGCCATGGCGGCGATCACGGCATCGCCCGCCCGGTCGTCCAGACGGAACGCAACGCAAAGCTGTTGGCTCTCCAGCCGCTCCACAACGCTGTATTTACTGTTTCCGCCGACCTTGCATCCGGTCAGCGATATGATAATTCCCAACGCAATTAGCAGCGCTGAAAACGTACGCAGTTTTCTCATTTTCTCATCCCTTTAGACACGATATAATGTCCTTCGACAAAAAGAGGCTGTCAAAACGCTCCTCAAAGGGAGAATTTTGACCGCCTCTATATTATTATAGCTTCGATTACAATTCAAGAAATATTTTGTTAACTTTGGGGCTTTTTATTCCTTTGGCGACACAGTTAACATTTACAGCTCAGCTCTCCCCTGAATAGCGCAGCAAAAACTGTTTTGTGCGCTCCTCGCGCGGATTTCCGAAAACTTCCTCGGGTGTGCCCTGCTCAACAATGACACCGCCGTCCATGAAGATGACCCTGTCCGCCACCTCGCGGGCAAACTGCATTTCGTGGGTCACAATTATCATGGTGGTCTTTTCATCGGCAAGTGCCTTTATGACTTTTAGAACTTCGCCTGTGAGCTCGGGATCCAGCGCGCTCGTGGGTTCGTCAAAGCAGAGGATGTCCGGCGAGAGCGCAAGTGCCCGCGCAATCGCAACACGCTGCTGCTGGCCGCCGGAGAGCTGATGCGGGTAGTTTTCCGACTTGTCTGACAAGCCCATCTGCTCTATCAGAATGCGCACATTAGTGTCAATGCCTGCAAGGAGCTGTTTTTTGTTTTTCTTATACTCCGGATTTTCTTTTGCAAGAAGCTCAGAGGCCAGCTTAACATTCTCAAACACAGTGTACTGCGGAAAGAGATTAAAGCTTTGAAAAACCAGGCCGAAATGCAGACGCTTTCTGCGGATTTCATTTTCAGTCTGTGTCGCGGGATCCCTCGCGTCAAAAATCACGTCGCCATTGACCACAATTTCTCCGCCGTTCGGTCTTTCCAGAAAGTTCAAACAGCGCAGAAGCGTTGTTTTTCCGCTTCCGGAGGAGCCGATAATGGCAATGGTCTCGCCCTTGTCGAGGGTAAAATTAATATCCTTCAAAACCTCAAGCGTGCCGAAGCTCTTTGCCAGGTTTTTCACTTCCAAAACATTCATATTCAAGCCCTCCTATCTGAAATAGCTGAGCTTGCGCTCGGAGTAGTTGAGCAGCAGGGTCAAAATACCGCAAAAGACGAGGAAGAAAATCGCCGTAGAAAACAGCGGCCAGATAAGACCTTTGGCACCGTAATTCTTTGCTACAAAAATTATTTCCGCGTTGGCAATAATATTTGCAAGCGCCGTATCCTTAATCAGAGTAATAAACTCATTGCCCATTGGCGGAACAATACGCTTTATTACCTGTAGCAGCGTAACCTTAAAGAAAATCTGCGTCTTCGTCATGCCGAGAACCTGTCCCGCCTCCTGCTGCCCGACAGGTATGGACTGAATGCCGCCGCGGAATATCTCAGAAAAATAGCAGGCGTAGTTGATGACAAAGGCGATGATAGCCGCTTCAAGGCGGCCAAAATAGTTAATGCCCCAGATAAGGCCCGGCCCGAGAAATACTATGATAACCTGCAGCATCAAGGGCGTTCCGCGGATCATCCACACAAAGGTCTTAGTTACACCGCGCAGCAACTTATAGCGGCTCATCGACCCGAAGGAGATGAACAGCCCCAGGGGCAGCCCCAGCAGAAGCGTAATTATAAATATTTCGCAGTTCATGCTGAAACTGGCCAGCAAGCGGTTTAGAATAACAGATACTTCCATTGAACGACCCTCAAATTACTATCAGGGGGAGTTTTGCTCCCCCTGAAATGATTAGTTTTAATTAGCCGGCAATCGCGGGTGAGAGGCTAAGACCATATTTTTCCGCCAGCGCGGGGAGTGTGCCGTCAGCTACAAGTTCCATGATAATCGCATTGACCTTTTCTGTGACATCACTGCCCTTGCGGAAAGCAACGCCGTATTCCTCATCACCGAGGAAAAGGTCGGGAACCATCATCAGAGCCACGAAGTCAGTACCTTCGCCAACCATGGTTTTTGCAAGAGTCCAGTCAAGAACTCCGGCATCAGCCGTTCCGGCAAGAACCTCAACAAGGCAGTCTGTCTGCTTGTTCACTCCGACATATGTCGCCTGAGCAAGGAACTCTTCAGGATCAGCGTCTTCACTGCCGATGATCATCGTTTCACCGGCAGACCCGATTTCGGCAACGACGGTTTTTCCTACGAGATCTTTCGTGGAAGTGATTCCGCTGTCAGCTTTAACAACAACGACCTGCGCGTTCTTTACATAGGGAACAGTAATGCTCATATTCTCTGCACGAACCGGATCAATGGTCAGGCCGTTCCAGATGCAGTCGAGGCTCTTTGCATTGAGCTCGATTTCCTTGGTATCCCAGTTTATCTCGATAAAATCGGGCTCTACCCCGAGCTTCTCGCAGACAGCAATTGCAAATTCAGTGTCAAAGCCGGTGAATTCACCGTTATCGTCAGTGTAGTTCATCGGAGCATAGTCGGTATATCCGATCACCATCTTTCCTTTGCTCAGTATGTAGTCAAGATCACCGCCGGTCTTGCCGCCTACAGCAGGGCTGCTGTCATCGGGGGTCGTTGCGTCGGGAGTCGGGCTAGTTTCTTCCTTATTCCCGCAAGCCGCAAAAAGGCCTACGCAAAGGATAAGCACCAGCATCAGGGCTATAATACTTTTAAGATTCTTCATTTTCGTTTCCTCCTGTCATAATGCTATTTATCGCACTGTTATTCTAACACATTAGCGAGATAAAGCAAGCATTATTTTTTATGGTCACATAGTTTCATCATCTTGACTTTACTTTTACAGTTTGTTAACCTTTTTATTGGGCAATACGATATACTAAATGTACTATTTTGGAAGGAAGTGTCTTTATGCCAAATAAAGCGCTTATTATTGAGGACGATACCAACATCGCCGATCTGCTTCGTCTGTATCTGGAAAAGGACGGTTTTGAGGTTTTCATCGCTTACGATGGCGGCGCTGGCGTGCGCCTGGCTCAGGAGCAGGAACCCAATCTAATCCTCCTTGATATAATGCTGCCGGTTCTTGACGGTTGGCAGGTTTGCCGCAAAATTCGCGAGACTTCAAAAGTCCCGATTATCATGCTCACCGCAAAGGGAGAGGTTTTCGACAAGGTCTCCGGCCTTGAGATGGGTGCGGATGACTATATTGTCAAGCCTTTTGAGGTAAAAGAGCTTCTTGCCCGCATCCATGCGGTGCTGCGCAGAACTCAAACCGAGGTCGAGAGCAACACCGAGAAGAAGCTCAGCTTTGATAAGCTGGTTATCAACCTCGATTCATATGAGCTGATAGTTGACGGCAAAAAAGTGGATACGCCCCCGAAAGAAATGGAGCTTCTCTATCATCTGGCTGCAACTCCCAACCGTGTTTACACACGCAACCAGCTTCTGGACGAGGTTTGGGGCTTCGACTATTTCGGCGACTCACGCACTGTTGACGTCCACGTCAAGCGCCTGCGTGAAAAGCTCGAGGGAGTTTCCGAGAGCTGGACCCTCAAGACCGTTTGGGGCGTCGGATACAAATTTGAGCTGAATACAGTTAAATGAAAAGCCTCTTTCTGAAAAACTTTTCGCTGATCGCCCTGCTTGTGGTTTTCAGCTTTACGATTCTTGGCGCGTCCTTTGTTATCTTGGGGCGCAGCTTTGCTATCAACGAAAAGAAGAACAGCATTGCGCTCAACGCCTCCGCCGTGGCAAAAACAGCCGCCGCGTTTTCCTCCAGCGACCTGCAGTCGGACTGGGGCTTTCGGCTAATCATGGCAACGCTCTCTGAGAGCACCGGCAACGATATTTTTGTTACCGACACCAACGGCGTAATACTCACATACACAGGCGTGGTGTCGGATTCTTCAAATACCGGCAAGAAGGTTAATGCTGAAGTGATGGACAAGGTTTACCAGAGCATCACGACCGGCGAAATGTTCTCCATTAACAGCTTCAGGAGCGAGGATGCTTACTATCTGGTCGGTGTTCCGGTCACATCTTATTCCGGTGAGGCGATTACCGCCTTTGCCTTTGTCGGTTCGGACTTCACCTCAATTGTCAGCGCTTGGACGAGCACCTCAAAGCTATTTTTTGCTTTGGCACTGACCGTCATGTTCCTCGCTCTTACGATGTCGTATATTGCCTCAAAGCGTCAGGCTGAGCCGATAAATGAAATGGCTGCCGCCGCAAGACGTTTCGCACGGGGAGACTTCTCGGTTCGGGTTACCAATTACGGCACGCAGGATGAAATAGGTGAGCTCACAGAGTCATTCAACTCCATGGCGGAATCTCTCGAAAAGTCCGAGCAGCTGCGCACGGAGTTTATCGCCAACGTCTCACATGAGCTGAAAACTCCTATGACAACGATCTCCGGCTTTGCAGACGGTATCCTTGACGGTACAATCCCGCCGGAGGATCAGACAAAGTACTTAGAAACGATCTCAAGCGAAACGAAACGTCTCTCACGCATGGTGCGGCAAATGCTTCAGATGAGCCGGATTCAGAGTGTTGATTCCTTTGCGCTGCTATCCCGCAGCTTTAATCTATCCGAGGTAATCATGCGGACAATCGCCAATTTCGAATCTAAAATAATGGAACACGGACTCGACCTTGATGCCCAGATACCTGAGGAGAGCATTATGGTTCGCGGTGATGAGGACTCTATTACTCAGGTTTTCTACAATCTACTTGATAACGCCATAAAATTCTCCGAGAAGGGCTCTGCCATTGGTGTTTCTCTCTGGAAGCAGGACGGAAAGGCAGTTGTTACTGTCAAGAACCACGGCGAGTGCATCGCGCCTGAAGAGCTCCCCTTCATCTTTGACCGCTTCCATAAAATAGACAAATCCCGCAGCCGCGACAGGGATGGTGTGGGCTTGGGCCTGTCAATAGTTAAAACTATCCTCAATAATCACAATGAGGACATCAGCGTTACCAGCAAGGATCATGTAACAAAGTTTGTATTTACTGTGCGGCTCAAATAGTGCGTAAATGGAATTATTTTCGTGTTTACAAACTTTTCATATTGTATTCATAACAAGGACAAAACTGTATTTTAATATACAATCAAGCCGAGCCGGTGATGGCAAAGCGCCGGTCAGGCAAGAAGTTGATTAGTTTCAATTTTTCTTCCCCACATCCTCTTATAATAATCCTCTCTCAAAACAGTAAAGCTTCGGTCTGTATGGCCGGAGCTTTATTGTTTTTCTGTCAGACTTGACAAGCCCGGAATTTTTGATATAATTAGCCTCACGTCAATAAGCGCGGGCATAGCTCATTTGGCAGAGCGCCACCTTGCCAAGGTGGAGGTAGCGAGTTCGAATCTCGTTGCCCGCTCCATCGTCAGAATGGACTCGTTCCATTGCAAAAAGGGGTACTCCCTGAGGGAGTACCCCTTTTTTCATATCCTCTCCTCCATTCTTCCACTTCGCTCCAGACCCGCTTCGCTGAGCTCTGTCGCGAGCAACGGGGCTTGTTATGAAACCATCTTATAAAAACATAAGCCGTCAGAATAGTTGACGGCTTAATTAATCAGTTTTTTTATTGCGCTCTCCTCGCTGAGGTTGCACATATTGCCGCAAATCGCTTCAATACAATGCGCGTCGGAGGAGGAAAGAATCTCCCGGCCGGGCATCAGAAGTCCCCTCTCGGAAAGCAGCGGATACTTTGACGGATCCTTCAGCTCATACGCGCCAAAATCTAAATCCTCCGGACAAAAGCCAAGGACGGACAGCAGACTGTAGCTGTCTTTTTCCGCATGGGCGGGAACAGCAACTCCGCCAAGTGACTCGCATAGGGATTTGACTTCATAAATATTCATCGAAACCGCGCCGCTGAGCAGCTTTTCTACCGTTCCGAGCTCGCAGTCGTCCTCATCTACAATAATCTGCCGACCCCAAACCATCGGGTCATAGGGAAACTCCGGCAGTGCGTCATACAGACGACAGCTCATTTCCAGAGCGGCTTCAACCGAAGGAAAATAACACAGCAAATGTATCTCTTCCTCGGTGTTCACTTCGATCGCAGGAAGCAGCCGGATGCCATATGCCTGTGCGCACAGCTGCGCCGCCGGAAGGTTCAGGGCGCTGTTGTGGTCGGCGATCGCCACAAGCTCCGCTCCGGCGAGCTTTGCCATACCCACGATTGTAGCTGGGGTCATATCATCCTCGGCGCAGGGCGAAAGGCAGGAATGGATGTGCAGGTCATAGAGCAAGCGGCTCACCTCCCCAAATTCTGATAATGCTAAGGTCTTAGCTAACCAGCTAAGACCTTGTTAAACTCGGTTATCGCTTCGTATTCCGGAAGCTCTGTTGCCAGAATTACGATGCCTTCTCGTTCCGCCCGAAGCCTTGCATCGTCCGCCAAAGCCGCGCCGTGACACAGCACTACACAGGCGCAATCACTCAAGGACGCCACAGCAACCGTGTTGATGTTACCCATAACAGTAAACCAGACATTACCCTCGTTGACGCGGCTCATAGCCCAGCTGAGCAGGTCGCCCGCAAAAGCTCCGCGGATTTCTTTGGCTTCGGCGGATGTAAGCGCCTTGAAGTCACAGCGCATCGCAAGCTCACTTGTAGTCATTGCTGCTTACCGTCCTTTCCCAAGGCCTTCAAAACGGCCTCCATCCTGCTGCGCATCAGCACGGTGCAATCGTCAACATCGCTCTTCCCGCGCACAATGTCCTCGGCAAAGGTTCGGCAGGTCGGTGCTCCGCAGCAGCCGCAGTCAAGCCCCGGAAGCTGCTCGCAGATGGCCTCCATCTCCGCATACTTCTCCATGTTTTCGCGTCGGTTGGGGCCAAGCCGGAAAACCGGGTCAAAGTGCAGATTCGTATCCCAAAGCATCTCCATTGGCACATGGTTTTCAAGGTGATTCATGCTCACGGGAATATAGCGGCGCATTTTCTTGATTTTTGCCTTTGCTATGTATGGGTTTTCAACCTGCAAAACGCCTCCTACACAGCCGCCCGGGCAGGCGTTGAGCTCTACAAATTCGAGGTTGCTGTATTTTTCATCATCCAGGTCCTCAAGGACGCGGATAACGTTTTCGATTCCGTCGGCAGCGAGGTAGCTGTCCGTGGACATGAGGGCCGCGGCCTCTCCCCCGCTCTCGCCCCAGCCGATACCGATACGCCCCACTTTTGCAAGGCTTGTAATCGGCATGTCGTCCTTCATGGCCGCCAGCAGAGGAGGGTAGATATCCTTTACGGCAATAGCGCCGTCAACCGCGCTGTGCGAGCTGCCGATAGGACTTCGCAGAGCGGTAACTTTGGCGGGACAAGGTGAAAGAAAAAAACAACCGATTTTGTCCTCGGAAAGTCCGGTTTTTGCCATTGCCTGGGTTTTTGCCATTCTCGCGGCAAGCTCCATTGGACTGACCAGCGGCAAAATGTTGTCGATCAGGTGCGGAAAGCGAACACGAATCAGCCTTGTAACCGCAGGACATGCCGAAGAAATCAAGGGGCGCTTGCTGCCGTTGCGCTGGATTATCCTGCGTGTTGCTTCGCTGACAAGCTCCGCCGCCCTGCCTACCTCGAAAATCTCGTCAAAGCCCAGCTTCAAAAGCCCGTTCAGAATTATGTCCTGATCGTCCATATTGTTGAACTGACCGTAAAGGCTTGGGGGCGGAAGGGCAATTTTATATTCGAATTTATCCAGAATGTCCAGTTTGTCACTGACCGCTTTTTTCGCGTGGTGAGGACAAACCCTTATGCACTCGCCGCAGTCTACGCAGCGTTCCTTAAGGATAAAAGCTTTGCCGTCCCTGACGCGAATTGCCTCAGTTGGACAGCGTTTAATGCAGTTGATGCAGCCTTTGCAAAGGTCTGTGTCTAACGTAACCGCATGAAAATACTCCTCCAAAGCTGCTCACCTCCAGTAGTTTTTTATGCTGCAAATAACAGGCTCCCAGTATACCGCCCGGACTGCTAGCACATGATGTCTATAGTTACAGTGGTTCCTACGCCAAAGGTGCTTTGTATGTCAAAGGCGTCCGAATACTTTTTCATATTGGGAATACCCATTCCCGCGCCGAAGCCGAGGCTGCGGATTTCATCAGGAGCGCTGCTCCAGCCCTCACTCACGGCAAGGTCTAAATCCTCAATTCCCGGTCCGTCGTCGCTGATAACAATATGTATTCTGTCGTCGTCAATTGAAACGTCAACATCGCCGCCGCCGGCATGGATCACCAGATTGATTTCGCCCTCATAAAGAGCAATTGTCGCCTTGCGGATCGTTTCCGCCGGAAAGCCAATGGTGCGCAGCCGCGATTTCAGATCGGCACTTGCAGCTCCCGCCTGTGTAAAATCCTCATCCGTGACAGTGTAGTGGATACGGATAGGTTCAGCCATTTTCGTGTGTACCCCCTCGCAGTCCGGCCTCATAGAGCAAGCCGCAGGCAGTAAACATTGTCAGATTGCTTGTCATTACGGCAATTGACCTCTCCTTCGCAAGAGAGAGCAAGGTTTCATCAGGTATTTTCCCCCGAACAAAACAAATGCAGACCATATCCATCATGTCGGCAGTTCTGACCACCTGAGGGTTGTTAAGTCCCGTAACAAGGACGGCCTGATCCTTGACATACGCCAAAACGTCGCTCATCATGTCGCTGCCGCAGGCTGCATGCACTTCCCGCGAGGTATCGACCTCTTTCGTAAGCAGGGTGGCTTGAAGGGTATTTTGCACTTCCTTTATTGTCATAGCGTTTTCCCCATTCTTATAAAAAAAATATCATAATCCGATATGCTCTTTCCAATAGTATACAGAAATAATGCTTTCCATGCAATCAAAAGATTTTGGCATTTTCCACAGTTATTGATGAATAAGTTTATGCAAATTATTCGAAAATTGGCATAAATTTTCTGTCGTTTTTTTAACAATATAGTGTTATAATGAATCTTGGCGTGGCGTGGGTTTTGGCAATCATTGGGTATTATCGTTGCCTGTCTGCTTCGCCACGACATTTACGGGAGGTTTGAAAAAAATGAGACGCATTTCAACTGTGCCGTTCACCGGTACACAGGAACAGGAAACGGAGCTAAAAGCCTGGCTGGATGAAAACAAGTCCATGCCGGGAGTCGCTCTGCCTGCGTTGGAGCACGCGCAGGAAATCTATGGCTATCTGCCTATTGAAGTTCAGCAGATGGTTGCTGAGGCTCTGGATATCCCACTTGCGGAAATCTACGGCATAAGCACCTTCTACTCCATGTTTAGCCTCTATCCCAAGGGGAAGTATCAGATTCGAGTTTGCCTCGGTACCGCCTGCTACGTTAAGGGCAGCGGTGATATTTTTGAAGCTTTGAGCGAAAAACTGGGCATCCATAGCGGCCAGTGCACAGCAGACGGAAAGTTCAGTCTTGACGCCTGCCGTTGTATCGGCGCCTGCGGTCTCGCTCCGGTTATCATGATAAATGACGACGTTTACGGTCGGCTGACCGTTGACGAGCTGGACGGTATTCTGGAAAAATACTGATATGCAAGAGCTTTCGATGAATGTTCTGGACATTGCTGAAAACTCTGTTGCCGCCGGCTCAACACTGACGGAAATCACGCTTGATATCGACACGAAAAGCAAGCGCCTGACCCTCACAATTGCCGACAACGGCAAAGGCATGTCAGCAGATGTGCTTTCAAGCGTTACAGACCCCTTCACCACCAGCCGCACAACCCGCAAAGTGGGCATGGGGCTTCCGCTTCTGAAAATGGCTGCGGAGCAGACGGGCGGAGAACTTGAGATCAGCAGCACACTGGGGGTCGGAACAGTTGTAACGGCTACCTTCATGCTTGGTCATATCGACCTTATGCCGGTTGGTGACATGTCCTCCACCATCACGACGCTAGTCCAGTGCAATCCTGATATAGACTTTGTATACACGGCACGGGCGGACGAGGCTTCCTTCACTACAGACACCCGCGACTTACGCAGGGTGCTTGGCGAAGAGGTGAGCTTTTCCCTCCCGCAGGTTGCGCTTTGGCTCAACGAATACCTTTCAGAAAACACTGATGAGATTATAAAAAAGAGTTTTAATTTTATGTAATTTGTTTGCGTTTTGCTCTCATTGCGAGCCGCAAAAATGCACATTGTGAAAAGGAGTATCATCCTATGAAGAGTTTGGAAGAACTGGCAGAAATCAGAAACAGAATGAAGGCCACAGTTAACACCCGCGGCGCAGCGCACGACAGCGTTCGAGTGGTTGTCGGTATGGCCACCTGCGGAATTGCTGCAGGCGCGCGCCCTGTTCTCAACGAGTTCACCAAGATGGTCGCCGAGGAAAACCTTGACGATGTTCTTGTTACGCAGACCGGCTGCATCGGCATCTGCCAGTATGAACCTGTGGTAGAAGTCTTTGTCAATGGACAGGAGAAAGTAACCTATGTTAAGATGACACCGGAACGCGCTGACCGTGTTGTCGCCCAGCACCTCAAGGGCGGCAAGGTAGTTACCGAGTATACAATCGGCGCGGCAACCGCAAAATAAGGAGGACTGAAAATATGATTAGAAGCCATGTAATGGTCTGCGGCGGCACGGGCTGCACATCCTCCGGAAGTGATAAAATCGTAACCGCCTTTGAGGCTGAAATCGAAGCCAGCGGCCTACATGAAGAGGTGAAGGTCGTTCGCACGGGCTGCTTTGGCCTTTGCGAACTCGGCCCAATTGTTATCATTTATCCCGAGGCCAGTTTCTACAGCCGTGTCAAAATTGAAGACGTCAAGGAAATAGTGGACGAGCACCTGCTCAAGGGCCGCCCTGTCCGTCGCCTGATTTATGATGAAACTCTTGTCGATGACAACACAGTAAAGAGCCTTGACGAAACTAATTTCTACAAAAAACAAGTTCGCGTCGCCCTTAAAAACTGCGGCGTTATAAACCCTGAGCAGATCGACGAATACATAGCCTATGACGGCTATCGCGCGCTCGGTGAGGTGCTCAAAAACAAAAAGCCTGAAGACGTGATTCAGATTATTCTCGACAGCGGTCTTCGCGGCCGCGGCGGCGCGGGCTTCCCGACCGGCATGAAGTGGAAATTCGCCGCAGCGAACGCCGCCGACCAGAAGTATGTTTGCTGCAACGCCGATGAGGGCGACCCCGGCGCGTTTATGGACAGAAGCGTTCTTGAAGGTGACCCGCACGTTATTATCGAAGCAATGGCGATCGCCGGATACGCGATCGGCGCAACTCAGGGTTATGTCTATGTCCGCGCGGAATACCCCATCGCTGTCAAGCGCCTTGCCATTGCTATCCAGCAGGCCAGGGACTACGGTCTGCTTGGCAAAAACATCTTTGATTCCGGCTTTGACTTCGACCTTGAAATCAAGCTGGGCGCGGGCGCCTTTGTCTGCGGCGAAGAAACAGCTCTTATGACCTCCATCGAGGGCAAGCGCGGCGAACCCCGCCCGCGTCCTCCCTTCCCCGCTCTCAAGGGACTTTGGGAAAAGCCCACCATTCTCAATAACGTTGAAACTCTGGCGAACATTCCCCAGATAATCCTCAACGGTCCTGAATGGTTTGCCTCCATGGGAACCGAAAAGAGCAAGGGAACAAAAGTCTTCGCTCTCGGCGGAAAAATCAAAAACACCGGCCTTGTCGAGATCCCCATGGGCACTACCCTGCGCACGATTATTGAAGAAATCGGCGGCGGAATCCCGAACGGCAAGAACTTCAAGGCCGCGCAAACCGGCGGTCCTTCCGGCGGCTGCATCCCCGCATCGCTGATTGACACTCCCATCGACTACGACAATCTCGTTGCAATCGGCTCCATGATGGGCTCCGGCGGACTGATCGTTATGGACGACGACACCTGCATGGTAGACATCGCAAAGTTCTTCCTCGAATTCACGGTTGAGGAGAGCTGCGGAAAGTGCACCCCCTGCCGCCTGGGTACAAAGAAGCTGCTTGAAATGCTCGAAGATATCACCGACGGCAGAGGAAAGCCCGGCGATGTTGAGCGCATGATTGACCTTTCTGAATACATCAAGGCAAACTCACTTTGCGCCCTCGGGCAAACCGCGCCGAACCCTGTTTTGTCCACAATCAAATACTTCCGCGAGGAATATGACGCGCATATCGAAAAACAATCCTGTCCTGCGGCTGTCTGCAAAAAGCTCATCCGCTTCTACATCGATGCCGAAAAGTGCAAGGGCTGCACAATTTGCGCCCGCAACTGCCCGGTCGATGCGATCACGGGCGAGGTCAAGAATGCACACGTCATTGACCAGGATAAATGCCTGAAGTGCAGCGCATGCTATGATAGCTGCAAGTTCCAGGCAATCTACAAAGCATAAGAAAGGACGGGATTCAAAATGGCTGATATGATTCATTTAACAATTAACGGCATCTCCGTTGAAACACCCAAGGATTCCACCATCCTGGATGCTGCCGTCGCTGCCGGAATCCGCATCCCAACTCTCTGCTACCTCAAAGACATCAACGCCATCGGTGCCTGCCGCATGTGCCTTGTTGAAGTTAAGGGAGCAAGAGGTCTCATGGCTTCTTGTGTCGCTCCCGTAACCGAGGGCATGGAGGTTCAAACAAATACACAAGCGCTCCGCGACTCCCGCAAAACCACTCTGGAGCTTATTCTTTCAAACCACAGAATGGAATGCCTGTCCTGCTCACGCAGCACTAAATGCGAGCTGCAAACCCTCGCGCAGGAGTACGGTGTTGACGCTTCCAAGTTCGCCGGTCAGGGCCCGGAAGCTGACATTGATGACAGCGCCGTTCATCTTGTCCGCGACAACAGCAAGTGCATTCTTTGCCGCCGCTGCACTGCAATTTGCAGCAAAGTGCAGAAGGCCGGCGTTATTTCGCCCGTCTCCCGTGGCTTTGACACTCACATTGCTTCAGCCTTCGAGCTGCCTCTGAGCAGCACCGCCTGCGTCCACTGCGGCCAGTGCGTGCACATCTGCCCCACAGCCGCCATCACCGTCAAGGACGACACGGACAAGGTCTGGGCTGCTCTTGCCGACGAAACAAAGCACGTCGTTGTGGCTCCGGCTCCCTCTGTCCGCGCTCAGCTTGGCGAGGAGTTCGGTCTTCCCATGGGCACCAATGTTGAGGGCAAGCTCGCCGCTGCCCTGCGCAGGCTCGGCTTCGACGCCGTGTTTGATGTTGACACCGCAGCTGACATGACAATCATGGAAGAAGGCACAGAGCTTCTGCACCGCTTGCAGGAAGGCGGCCCGCTGCCGCTCATCACCTCCTGCTCGCCCGGCTGGATTAAATTCTGCGAGTACAACTACCCCGATTTCGTCCCCAACATCAGCTCCTGCAAGTCTCCTCAGCAGATGTTCGGTGCTCTGACAAAAACCTATTATGCGGACAAAAAGGGCATTGACCCTAAAGACATTTATGTTGTCAGCATTATGCCCTGCACCGCCAAGAAGTTTGAAATCACCCGCGACGACCAGTGTGCGACAGGCGCACCCGATGTTGACGTATCTCTCACCACAACTGAGCTGGCATCAATGATTCGCCGCGCGGGCATCGTTTTTGAGGAGCTCAAGGATGAGGAGTTTGACCCCGTCTTCGGTGTTGCCTCCGGCGCGGGACATATCTTCGGCGCAACCGGCGGAGTCATGGAAGCCGCTCTGCGCACTGTTGCGGAAATCGTAACAGGCAAGCCTCTCGAATCGCTTGATTTCCACGAGGTTCGCGGAACGGAAGCCATCAAGGAAGCTGAGTATGACCTGGCTGGAACCAAGGTTCGCGTTGCGGTCACCTCCGGTCTTTCCAATGCAGCAAAGCTGCTCGATAGAGTTAAGAGCGGCGAGGCGCATTATGACTTTATTGAAGTAATGGCCTGCCCCGGCGGCTGTGTTAACGGCGGCGGTCAGCCTCCTGTCCCCGGCTATATCCGCAACACCAAGGACGTCCGCACAATCCGCGCAAGCGCGCTCTATGGTGAAGACAAGTCGATGCATCTGCGCAAGAGCCACGAAAACCCGGTGGTCAAGGAGATTTACGACACCTATCTGGAGAAGCCCGGCAGCCACAAGGCTCACGAGATACTCCACACCAGCTATGTAAAACGCAGCATCTATTAAAACAACAAAAATCACCCCGAGTAAATCTCGGGGTGATTTTTTTGCCTTATTTGCTTTTCTCTGTCTAAGTTATTTCGCGGCTTTGACAAGCGCCTGCATATCAATAATCGAAAACACCCTGTCTGAAAAGTCGATTATCCCCTCTCTTTTCATTCTGGAAAGCTCGCGGGATAGAGCGCTTCTGTCACAGTCCAGCAAGCGCGCCTGTTCCTCGCGCGAGTGGGAAACCACAAAGCTGTTTACACCGTCTTTCCGCTCCCCGAGAAGGTAAATTGCTATCTTACCACGTAAAGTGGGACACAGGAGCATGTCAAGACGTTTCATGAGTTTAAAGTATTTGATTGATATTTCGCTAATCAGGTTTCGTAAAATCAGCTCACTCTCCGCTCTCATGTTTGCCACGCCGGAAATGAGCGCAGAATATGGAATGTAGATCACTTCGCCGTCCGCCGACATGACAACTGTAACCAGGCTTTTCTCTGCCGCGCACGATAGCATTTCTCCGAAAAGGTCTCCGGGAGTAAACTCATTTACGATTATTCCGCGTCCGTCCGCTGTGAGTTTTTCTCCCCTTGCAGCGCCGGAGAGCAAGAGCCCTATACCCGGCGGAAGCTCGCCCTGTTCCACCAGCACGGCACCAGACTTCAGCTTTCCGGGTACGGCCCCGAGCTCCTCAAGATAGGCTTTTATTTTTCCCCGCGGAACACCGGAGAAAAGCGGTGATCCTGACAGCTGTTCCACTTGTTTTGCACTGAGCATCTTATCCACTCCAATGTTGCCTGGGCAACATACAATTTCTTGTATTATACTATAATTGTTCTTGTAATACAACTCAAAACAAAGGACTGGTCTTATGAAAAAGAATTTATCACTCATTTTGGCAATGCTTTTGATATTCACCGCGCTGGCAGGCTGTGCTGCGTCGCCACCCGCCGAGGAGAGCCCCTCCCCTGTTGTTTCTGATTCGCCGGCAGCTGAGGAATCGCCGGCTTTGGAAACAGATTCTTTCACATTGGCAACGCTTAAAGGTCCAACTACCATGGGGCTTGTGAAGCTGCTCGACGACTCTTCTGCCGGAGCACTCAGCTACACCGCTGAAAACACTATTTACGGCACGCCGGATGAGATTACGACACTCCTTTCGACCGGCAAGGTTGATATGGCCTGCATACCTGCAAATCTCGCCTCCGTTATCTACAACAAAACTGAGGGCAAAATTCAGGTCGCCGCGATCAACACCCTGGGAGTTCTGTATGTTATTGAGCTCGGCGAGAGCATTAACTCCATCGCCGATCTCGCCGGGAAAACGGTCTACTCCACCGGAAAAGGGACAACGCCCGAGTTTGCATTTAACGCGATCTTGAGGGCGAATGACATTGACCCTGAAACCGGCTTGACTGTTGAATATAAGTCGGAATCTACCGAAATTGCCGCCCTGCTCGCCGGCGATAACGCCAAAGAGGGAACGATCGCAATCCTCCCGCAGCCTTATGCCGCGACGGTTCTCGCGAAGAACCCCAACGCGAGAATTGCGCTGAGCCTCACAGACGAATGGGAACAGGCCGGGATAGACGGCAGGCTGCTCACGGGCGTTCTGGTGGTAAATGCCGAGTTTGCGGCGGCAAACCCGAACCTGCTTGCCGCCTTTTTGTCTGACTACAAAGCCTCGGTTGACTGGGTAAATGACAAACCCGAAGGTGCCGCCGAGCTGGTAGCTGCCGCGGGCCTCGTGCCTGAGAGCGCAATCGCTCTGAAGGCTCTGCCATACTGCAATATTGTTTTTATTGACGGCAGCGAAATGAAGGCAGATCTCGCCTCGTATCTGCAAGTGCTCTTCGACCAATTCCCAGCCTCAGTGGGCGGTAAAATGCCTGACGACGGCTTCTATTACAATGCGTAAGAACAGGTTTGGAACAATAATCAGCGTGGCGCTCTGGCTGATAATCTGGCAGGCCGGCGCGATGCTGGTGGGAGAAAAGCTCTTTCTGCCCACGCCGGTTTCGGTGCTCACAGCCTTGTGGAATCTGCTCGGCACCACCTCGTTTTACAGCGCGTTGTGGTATTCCTTTTTCAGGATAGCCATCGGCTATTTCGGGGCGATGCTGCTCGGCTGCATCTTCGCTGTGATCGCGTATAAATCAATCAATGCGGAAATTTTCTTCCGTCCTTTGATGGGCGTTGCCAAATCCGCTCCCGCGGCTTGCTTCACACTCCTGTTCCTGCTAATGGTCGGCTCAAAAGACATGGCAATACCTGTAGTTTTCATAATGGTTCTGCCGGTTTTCTACACTAACCTGTTAAGAGGATTAAACAGTGTTGATCCCGAACGCTTCGAGGCGGCAGATGTTTTCGGCATGGTGAGAAGCGACCGTTTCCGCTTCATCTATCTGCCCTATGTCAAGCCCTTTTTCGCGGCATCCTGCGAGATGGGCTGGGGCATGTCGTGGAAGGCAGGCGTGTCAGCTGAGATAATCGCGATAACCGCAGGCTCGGTGGGCGGCAGAATTTATGACTCGAAAGTTATTCTGGATACAGCTCAGCTTTTTGCCTATACTCTGGCAGTTATCGTGATAGCGCTCCTTCTTGAACGGCTAACCTTGTTACTGATCGATCTGGTCGAGAAAAATATGACAAAAAGCAAATACATTTAACAACAAATGCGCCTCACAAATGTGAGGCGCATTTTCTTTCCGTATCTACTGCATTTTTTCCTGTTTGACCTTCTTGTCAACCACATGACGTGAGGCGAGTTCTGCCAATATTTCATCCGGTGAAATGCCCATCTCAACCATCATCACCATAACGTGATAAACGAGATCTGAAACTTCGAAAACTGTCTCCTGTCGGTCTTCACCCTTTGCGGCTATGATTACCTCGGTGCATTCCTCGCCGACTTTTTTGAGAATTTTGTCCATGCCCTTCTCAAAAAGATAACTGGTGTATGAGCCCTCTTTCATCTCCGCTTTTCGTCCGCGAATGAGCTCATAAAGCGCGTCGATTGAGAACACGCTATGTGTTTCGCTTTCAAAAAGTTTATCCACAAAGCAGCTCTCGTTGCCCAGATGGCAGGCCGGGCCTGCCTTTTTCACGCGAACTGCCAGCGCATCCCTGTCACAGTCAGCTTTGATATCCACAATCTCCTGATAGTTGCCGCTGGTTTCGCCTTTACGCCAAAGCTCCTGACGCGAACGGCTCCAGAAGCAGGTTTTGCCCTCTTTAACTGAGATATCCAAGCTTTCGCGGTTCATATACGCAAGGGTCAGCACTTCTCCCGTGACGGCGTCCGTTACGATTGCGGGAATGAGACCCTTTTCATCAAATTTCAGCTCACCAATATTCAGCATTGTATTTACTCCCTCACTTCAATCTCACAGGTATATTTTCATCAAACAGTCTGCGCTTCAAATCCGGAATGGAGACCTCTCCAAAATGAAAAATAGAAGCGGCAAGTCCCGCGTCAACCTTGGGAATCGCCCGGAACAGCTTTACAAAATCCTCAATACTGCCCGCACCGCCCGATGCGATCACCGGCACGGAAACCGCCTCGCACACGGCCTCCAGCATTTCAAGGTCGAAACCGCCCTTGACGCCGTCTGTGTCAATGCTGTTTACAACAATTTCACCCGCGCCCATTTCGGCGCCTTTTTTTATCCACTCGATCGCGTCGAGGTCGGTATTCTCTCTGCCGCCCTTAGCAAAAAGCGTAAAGCGCCCGTCAACGCGCTTAATATCCGCAGAGAGCACCACGCACTGGTTCCCGTATTTCTTGGCTGCTTCGTAAATTAGCTTCGGGTCACGAATCGCGCCGGAATTGACGCTCACCTTGTCGGCTCCGCACTTTAGAACCCGGTCAAAATCGTCGAGGGTATTTATTGCCCCGCCTACAGTCAGCGGAATAAAAATCTGTTCGGCAACCTGAGTCAGAATGCCTGTAAATAGGCTGCGCCCCTCGCTGGATGCGGTAATGTCATAAAAAACCAGCTCATCGGCGCCGTTGTCGCTGTAGTACCTGCCCAATTCAACAGGCGACGAAACATCGCTCAGACCCTCAAAGTTGACGCCCTTTACCACCCGTCCGTCCCTGACGTCCAGGCAGGGAATTATTCTTTTTGTAATCATACTCTTTCCCCCGCAAGCGCCAGAGCATCCTTGAGATTTATACTGCCCTCATAAAGTGATTTTCCCAGAATCGCACCGGCGACACCGCTTGCTTTCAATAGCTCAATATCCTGCAGGGTGGTAACACCGCCCGACGCTATAACGTCCATAGAAAAACTGCCCATCAGTCGTTTGTATAGCCCAAGATTAACCCCTTGCATGGCGCCGTCCTTCGAGATATCGGTGCAGATAATAGTTTTCACACCCAGCTCCTGCAGCTCGCGGCACATATCGAGTATGTGTTTTTTTGATGTTTCTGTCCAGCCCTTGATAGCAACATATTCGCCGTTTACATCAACGCCTACCGCGATTTTGTCCCCATACTCGCTGACCGCTGCCCGCAAAAACTCAGGGTCAGTCACGGCAGCCGTTCCAAGAATGACACGACCGACACCTGCATCCAGATACCTTTTCACCGTCTCCATGCTGCGGATGCCGCCGCCGACCTCTACAAAAAGTCCGCTGCGCTTCGCGATATCTGTAATAATCTGAAAATTTGGTGTTCCGCCTTCCTTTGCTCCGTCCAGATCCACGACATGCAGATTTTTTGCTCCGTCGATTCTAAAGGACTGTGCAAGCTCCGGCGGGTTATCGCTGTAAGCAGTTATTTTACTATAGTCACCGCGCAGCAGGCGCACCGCCTTGCCATTGAGCAGGTCAATCGCAGGAAAAAGCTCCATAATTTGCTTCCTTTACACTATATTTCGCAGAACGCCTTTAATATTCTCAGCCCCACTGTCCCGCTTTTTTCAGGATGAAACTGACAGCCGAATACATTGTTATTTGCAACTGCCGCTGTGAGATTCGCTCCGTATTCCGCCTCAGCAAGCAGGCTGTCGTCACAATCCATTGCAGCATAAGAGTGCACAAAATAAACGCAGTCGCCTTCACTTATATACTTAAGCAGTCGCGAAGCCTTCCCCGCCCCGGTAAATTTCAGCTCATTCCAGCCGATATGCGGAATCTTATATCCACTTGGGATAATCGGAGCAATTGGTTTCACTTCTCCGGATAATAATCCCAGTCCTGCACTTTCTCCGTATTCATAACTGCGCTCGAAAAGCAGCTGCATTCCGAGGCATATGCCCAACAAGGGCTTGCCAGCGCCGGCGAGCTCAACCAGTATTTCATCAAGCCCGTTATTAGAGAGCTTTTGCGCTGCATCGGCAAAGGCGCCAACCCCGGGCAGAATGATTCTTTCGCTGTTTTCCAAAATCTTAGGGTCAGAGGTAACTGCCGCTTCCGCTCCGATATAGGCAAGCGAGCTTTTAAGAGAGAACAAATTCCCCACGCCGTAATCAACAATCGCTGTCATCAGAGCGCTCCTTTGGTAGAGGGAATGCCTGTCTGTTTCGGGTCAATTGCGCAGGCCTTTGCCAGTGTTCTGCCCATAGCTTTAAATACTGCCTCCAGGATGTGGTGCGAGTTTTCACCGGCCAGCTCCTGAAGGTGTAGCGTGATTTGTGCCGTACGCACAAAACCAAGCAAAAACTCTTTTACAAGCTCCGTATCAAAATCGCCCACCTTTTCCGTGGGTGGGTATACCTCGTAATTCAAGTATGCCCGCCCCGAAATATCTACTGCGCAGAGGATCAGTGCCTCATCCATGGCGAGGATAATATCTCCGTATCGGACAATTCCGGCTTTGTCACCGAGCGCAGCAAAAAAAGCCGACCCAAGACAGATTCCAATGTCCTCTGTGCTGTGGTGATAGTCCACATTGACATCGCCGACGCACTTGATCCTCAGGCCAAATCGTCCGTGGTGCGCGAACAGTTCCAGCATGTGGTCGAGAAATCCACAGCCGGTGTCAAGAGATATTTCCCCTCCCTCCAGACAGAGTGAGAGCTCAATTTTTGTTTCCGCAGTTTCTCTTTTTAACTCAGAATTACGCATTGTTCAGCATCTCCTTCAGTTCGGCGCAGAGGGACTTCATATCTTCCGGCGTGCCCACAGTGATCCTTACATAATCTTCAATCCTCGGTTTTGCAAAGTGGCGAACCAGTATCCCTCTGCTTCTAAGCTGTTCATATATTACCTTTCCGGTCATTTTCGGATGTCTGGCGAAGAGAAAATTCGCCCGGCTGTCAGTCAGTTCAAAGCCCATTTGTTTCAATTCTATTGCTGTAATATCTCTTGTTCGGATAATAATTTTGCTATTGTTATCGTAATATTCCTGGTTTTCAATAGAAGCGATCCCCGAAAGCATTGTAAGGCGGTTTATGTTGAATGGATTCGTTGAGTACCTCAGCTTCTCAAGATCGGCAATAAGCTCCGGCGCCCCAACCGCGAAGCCGAGCCTTGCCCCCGCAAAAGAACGTGATTTTGAAAAGGTCTGTACAACCAGCAAATTGTCATATTTCTCTGTAAGCGCAATACAGCTCTGGCCGCCAAAATCCACATATGCCTCGTCAATGACAACAACGTTGTTTTCGTTTGCCTTGACGATTTTTTCAATGTCCGCAACCGAAAGACATATCCCCGTGGGTGCGTTGGGGTTTGCGATAACGATTGTAGTGCCGAGTTCAAAGTAATCCTCAGGGCAAATGCTGAAATCCTCCGCGAGCGGTATCTCATTTTTTTGCAATCCGTACAGGTTCGCATAGACTGGATAGAATCCGTAGGAAATATCCGGATAGGATACTCCTGTTTTTTCATCACAAAAGGCCATGAAGGCAAAATTCAGTATTTCGTCTGAGCCGTTTCCGATGTAAATGCGTTCTGCTTTCGCGCCCAAATATCCTGCGATTACAGCTTTGAGCTGTGAACACTCAGGATCCCCGTAGAGCCTCAAATCGTTGACTGCTTCCGCATCAATTGCCTTCGCGACTTCCGGGGCGGGCGGGTAGGGCGACTCATTCGTGTTGAGCTTAATGTATCTTTTGTCTTTTGGCTGCTCGCCGGGTACGTAGGCCTTCAGTGAGCCAAAACGCGGACTGAAAAATCTGCTCATTTCTTTTCTCCAAAGCGGGATAGCGCGCTGCGCGCGTGCCCGATAAGTCCTTCCTTCTCCGCGAAGTATGCTATTTTCTCCGCGTCCTTTTGCAGAGCGTTTGCAGAATAGAACATATAGGATGATTTTTTCACAAAATCACTGACGGACAAAGGGCTTGAAAAACGCGCCCTGCCGCCTGTGGGCAAGGTGTGATTTGTACCTGCAAAGTAGTCTCCCAGCGCCTCGGGGCAGTTGCGTCCGAGGAAAATTGAACCGGCATTTGTGATAAGATTCAGATATTCAAACGGCTCGTCAACATACAGCTCCAGGTGCTCAGGCGCAATCAAATTCGATATTTCAATCGCCTTTTCTATACCGGGCACAACAATTATCTTGCCGTTGTTTTCAATCGACGCGCGTGCAATTTCCTCACGCGGCAACACACATAGCTGCAACTCCAATTCCTCTGCAACCGACTTTGCCAATTTTTTTGAGGTGCATATCAGAACCGCGGTAGCCAGCTTATCGTGCTCCGCCTGAGAGAGCATATCCGCGGCAAGTATGGCTGCATCGCCCTTATCATCAGAGATTATCAAGATTTCGCTCGGTCCGGCAATCATGTCAATGTCCACCTGACCATAGACCTGCCGCTTGGCCTCCGCCACAAAAACATTGCCCGGCCCGACGATCTTATCTACTTTCGGGATTGACTGCGTTCCGTATGCCAGAGCCGCAACCGCCTGCGCCCCGCCGCTTTTTATTATGCGGTCAACGCCGGCAACACTGGCGGCTGCGATGATATTCGGGTTGATGTTCCCGTCTTTATCGGGTGGCGTGGTCATAATTATCTCGGAAACTCCTGCAATCTTTGCGGGGATGCAGTTCATCAGCACTGACGAGGGATAACTCGCCGTACCTCCGGGGACATATAGACCCACGCGCTCCAGCGGCGTCACCTTTTGCCCCAGTATCACGCCGTCTTTTTCGGAAACGACATAGCCGTTCTGCGTCTGGCGGCTGTGGTAGCTGCGGATGTTTTCGGCCGCTTCCTCAAGAACGGCAATAAACTGCGCGTCAACCAGCTTCATGGCCTGACGCCGCTCATTTTCAGAGAGTTCCAGCCGTTTGAGCTTAACGCCGTCAAAACGTTCGCTGTACTTCTTCAGCGCAGCGTCCCCGTTTTCACGGACATCTCTGATGATTTCCGAAACAGTTTCAGTGACACCGAATTCCTGCTCATTTCTGCGCAGTATATCCTTATCAGATATTTTTTGAGATTCAAATATCTTTATCATACATTTCACCTATATTTTGATTAAATACAGCCACGCATTTTTTCACACATTTCTTCTATTTGCGCTGTTTTGAATCTGAAAGACGACTTGTTCACAATAAGCCTGGCGCTGATATCGCAGATTTTTGCCAGAACATCCAGGTCATTTTCCTTCAGAGTTTTGCCTGTTTCAACTATGTCCACAATCACATCAGATAGCCTGACGATCGGGGCAAGTTCAATAGAACCGTTGAGCTTGATTATCTCTATTTCACGGCTCTGTTCGGCGAAATACTTACCGGCAATATTCGGAAACTTTGTGGCAACGCGCAGTGTTTTTTCATCCCTGCTGAGTGCGGCTTTCTTTCCCGCAACAGCAACACAGCACTTGCCGATGTTCAAATCCAGCAGCTCAAAAACGTCCGGCTGCTCTTCCAGAAGTATGTCCAGCCCTGCTATACCGACGTCGGCAGCGCCGTGTTCAACATAAATCGCGACGTCCGAAGGCTTTGCCCAAAAATATCTTACATTGTTCTCTCTGTTTTCAAAAATCAGCTTGCGGGAGTTTTCCAAAACCTCCGGGCAGCCATAACCTATCTTTTCGAAAATTTTATATACACTTTCGCCCAGCCTTCCCTTTGGCAGGGCAACGCTGATCATTTCACTCAACTTCAACAAGCCCCCTCTCCGTCAGTCTGAGCAATTGACTGAAACGCAGTTTTTCCGCGCTGCCGCTCTGGGCGCGAACTGTCTTTCCCTGCGCGCGCAGACTCTCGACCGCCTCTACTATTCCGGCGGTTTCCAAATCCTTGTCGTATATCAGGAGCACATCGACATCAATACCCTCATCGTCCGTCAAAAGGTGCTGAAGCTCGTCAACATACACTGCAAAGCCGATGGCCTGGGCGTTTTTGCCAAGCTTCTCCATCAGTTTGTCATAGCGGCCGCCGGAGAGGATCGCCCTTGGCACACCGCGAACATAGCCCTGGAAAATGAGCCCGTTGTAATACGACAGGTCATTGATGACCGAGAAGTCAAGCATCAGCGAGGTTTTGTCCAACTCGCGGGGCAGTGCGGAATAAATCTCCCGTAGGTCTGAGAGAGCAAAGCTCATCTCATCGTTACAAACCAGTTTCTCAGCCTGAAGCATTATTTCCTCAAAAGCACCGTGCAGACGGGTAAGAGCAACCAGAGCATCACGTTTGTCATCGCTCAAACAGGATTTGTCGCAAACTCTGATAATTTCGTGGGCATTCTTCTGCTCAATTAACGCGAGCATTTCTCCACTCAAACTGTGGGAAAGCCCGCAGCTCTCCAAAAGACCGGAAACAAAGCCGAGGTGTGAGAGCGTCATGACAAAACTGCTGTTCAGTGTCATTAAGCTGCGGTATGCCAGAGCAATCACCTCGCACTGGCTGTAAAGATCTATATTTCCGATACATTCGAGCCCGACCTGCGAAATCTCGCTGCACTCCCAGCTTCCGCGCGGCGTGCGGTAAACATTTTCGTTGTAGTATACCTTTTCAGGCTCGGTCGGGTCCACCGGCACATGCTTTGCAATGGAGAGGGTGACGTCCGGCTTGAGCGCAAGAAGCCTGCCTCGCTGATCTGTGAATGAAATAATCTGCTGGCTCGGCAGAAAACTCTTGTTTTCGAGATAGAGGTCGTATTCCTCAAACTTGCTCATTTTGTATTTTTTGTAGCCGTACTGTTCATACAGCTCACGAAGCGCGAATACCGCCCGCTCTATCGGAGGCATTTGCGGATCTCTGACATTCACCGAATACCCCTCCCTTCATTAATGAGCATAGTATACACCGGCCCAGTAAAACCGTCAATACTTTATTTCGCTAACATATTAGCGTGATAATATCCCTGCGTGCACAAATCAGACAAAAAGCGGCAGGCTGATACCAGTTTCAGCGGATAATGTTTTTAATAAAGGGCTTCTTTTCAGGCGGAATATCCGAAAAAGTGTAGCACCTTATAAGTTGTCGCTTTGCAGCTTCGGCTTTTTCAGCACCGGCCGCATGTATCGTTGCAAGTCGTTCGCCTTTCTCAACAAAATCACCGAGCTTTTTATGCAGTACAATACCAACGGAGAGGTCAATTTTGCTGTCCTTTGTTTCGCGTCCGCCGCCAAGTCCGATGCACACACTACCAACGCCTTCAGCCTGAATGCCTTCTATATAGCCGCTCTCCGGAGAAAGAAGGTCGCTCATTACATTTGCCTGCGGCAGAAGGCTTGTGTCGTATACCGCCTCGGGATTACCGCCTTGAGCGGCAACAAAGTCCGCCAGCTTTTTGATTGCACTGCCATCGGTAATTGTGTTCAGCAGAATAGCTCTTGCCTCGTCAAAATCCGAAGCAAGGCCCGCTTCCGTCAGGACGCAGCCACCCAAAGTCAGGCACAGCTCAAGCAGGTTTCCCGTTACCTCGCCCCGCAGCATTGCAATCGCCTCTCTGACTTCCAGCGCATTGCCCACGCTGGCGCCCAGAGGCTCGTCCATGTCGGAAATTACGGCAATTGTCTTTTTTCCTGCGGCCTTGCCGATCTCTACCATATTCTCCGCAAGAATCCGGGAAGCCTCCGGCGTTTTCATAAATGCGCCGCTTCCGGTTTTTACATCCAGAACGATGATATCCGCTCCGGAGGCGAGCTTCTTGCTGATGATACTGCTGACTATAAGCGGCAGGCTTTCTACCGTGCCGGTGACGTCACGGAGCGCATAAAGCTTTTTATCCGCGGGAACGAGTTGTTTCGTCTGACCTGCAATAACAAAGCCGATCTCATTTGCCTGCCTGACAAAGCGCTCTCCGTCGATGTCCGTTGTCAGTCCCGGAAAGCTCTCCAGCTTGTCGATCGTTCCGCCGGTGTGTCCCAGACCGCGCCCGGACATCTTCGCCATTTTTATCCCAGCTGCCGCAAGCATAGGGCAAAGCGCCAGCGA
This sequence comes from Oscillospiraceae bacterium, assembly GCA_031552685.1. Lineage (GTDB taxonomy): Bacteria > Bacillota > Clostridia > Oscillospirales > Oscillospiraceae > UBA2658. The sequence continues at coordinate 15,575 of JAVBMI010000011.1, read as the reverse complement.
AGTTTTGTCGCCAACACCGCCGGTAGAGTGTTTGTCGGCCTTAATGCCGTCAATTCCGCTCAAATCCAGCGTTTCGCCCGACTTGATCATTTCCTGAGTCAGGCAAAGCGTCTCATTTTTTGTCATACCCTTGAAGTAAATCGCCATGAGCAGCGAGGACATCTGATAATCCGGTATCTCACACGAAACATAGCCTTGAATAAGAAAGGCAAGCTCCTCATTGCTCAGCTCTCCGCCGTCACGTTTTTTTATAATCAGTTCTGCTGTATTCATAAGCTACCTCCTGCAAATTTTGCATATAATCTATAATACCACCAGTGCCGACAAATTGAAATAAAATCATAATTTGCGTATAAAAACATATAATCAAACAGAAAATCAACTGTTCTGGAGGGCATATGGAGAAAGAATTATCAGGTAACTATCCCATTATAATCGACGGTAAAGAAACCGGCAGAATAAATGTAGGCCGTGAGGGCCTTTTCTGGTGTTTTGAAGCGAGCAGTGAAACCGTGAGCGAGGGCATAATACGCCTGTCGGTATTCGGCGAAGGACACGAGGCGTATCTTGGCGTAATGGAACCGAAAGAGAGCAAGCTCAGGCTCAAAAAAAAGCTGAGCCGCGCGGCAATCGCGGATTTTCCGCCGAGCATAAGTCACGGCGGAAGGCAGGGTGAAGCCGGACAGGAGGCTGTTCATGCCTTTGCGCCTGAACAGAATGTAGTCGTAGTAGAACAGGAATCTGTCGAGCCTTCGGCAAACATTGAAACAGTGGAAATCGGAACCGCCCCTGAGGGCGCAGATGCAAGCATAGACGGCGGTGCCTGCGAAAGCTGTGCAGATGAAAAGCCCAGTGCCGAGGAGCCGGAGCCTTCGCCGCAGTACGAAATGCCGCCGCCGCGTCCGTCTTTTATGAGGCAGGCGCATGAAGCGGAAATAATCGGCTCCTCTCCCGCCGAGGCGCCGAACGCACATGCAGTCAATACGCCGCCGCCGCTTATTTGGAAGCTCTGCGGCTGTCCCGCCGCGTATCTCTCTTCACTGGGGGCGAAAAGCATTTTTGGAAATCAAAAAAATGTTCTTGAATCGTCCGACGGCGAATATACCTACCTCGCAATTCCTGAAGCGGCAGTTAAGCTAAGCCCGGGACAGGAGTACATATTCGGCTTCAAGGCCGTTATTCTCGGCAAGCCGCATCTCGTCTGCCGAATAAGAAGCGGGAGAATCGAATAAAGCGAATAAAAACCCGTCCAAATCAATTTGGACGGGTTTTTGAATGTGTTTTCCTGTCAAAAAATTTTTGGTTCGAATATTCCTTTTTAGATGAGCAATACTAGAAATGCACCAAATAATCTCTTGGTGCGCTCTAATCAAATGGAAAAAAGGAGGCAAAAAAATGGCAAATCTAACATCCAAGGAGCTCACGGCTCTTGACGAACAGATAGGCAGCGAGGAAAATCTTGTTAAAAAGTACGAGGCACTTGCTTGCCTTTGCAACGACACAAAGATCCAGCAGGATCTCACCAACTGCGCCAACAAGCACAGAGCCCACTACAACACTCTGGTTTCATTTTTACAGTAAGAGGAGGAAAAATCAATGGCTAACCCCAATCAATGCGCTCAGATACTGACCGAAAAGGAAATTCTGAAGGACTGCCTTTCCAGCCAGAAGTATATTACCGCAAACTATAACAACTATGCAGGCGAATGCGCCAACGAGCAGCTACGCAACGCCTTTCTCAACATTCTTGACGACGAACACCGCATTCAGGCGGACATTTTCACCGACATGAACGCCAACGGCTGGTATCCCCTGCAGCCTGCTGATCAGCAGAAGCTCCAGCAGACAAAACAGAAATATAGCCAGCAGCCGTAGTAATTGACGTAGAAACACCGCGCCGATTGGCGCGGTGTTTCTGGTATATTTCCAAAGACCCGGTACTTCGTCCGGCTTATAAATTCGTTCTCAGAAGGATTTTCTAGAGCAGGCGACTGGCGATACATATTTCAAACATATATACAAGCGCTGTGGTTACGATACCCAACAAAGAAAAAAACCAACTAATAACTATTTTAATTGAGTAAGCTCCATAAAAGCTGTATAAGTTATTTGAAAAAATAAATTCAAAATTCTCTCCCATATTGGGGAAAAAATAACTAAAGGTTGCAATGTATAAAACTACATTTGTAATCAACATTACGAATAAAACAAGGCCAAGTTTTTTTGAAGTAACATTTGAAATAATTATAAGTAAAAACCCAACAGAAATGATCATGTTAATAACACGCATTAACTGACCTATGGTGGTGAGCAATCTGAAACCCGAGCTCATTGTCAAAAAAGAATCTGCCATATATACAGATACTTGCGTAATAAAGGTGTACACTGATCCAAAAATGGTGCTAACAAAGCCAACAATGAGAAAAATTTTAATGATTTTCAGGTGCCTCACGCCGTCCATAAAAATTGCAACAATTATTCCGGTTGGAAGCATGAACCCGAAAATCAACATCAACATTCGTAGGGGCTCCGGAAACGGGAAAAAATCAAAGATGAATTCCGCTGTTGAAATGGCCGCGTATATTATTGCCAAAACACGATATTTTTTTATCACAGAAATAATTAGCTGCGTTCCTTCAGTCAGTCTTATTCTTTCAGATAAAGTCATTCTCTCCCTCCTTATAAAACATTTTACAGCTTTCAAACATCCAAGGAATACACTTCCAGTAGACAAATTATAATTGCGAATAAATCAGTTTTCTGACCTTCATTTTCTTTTTTCTCTACAATAAATCCTTTTTTATTATAGCACACGCTGACTTTATTGACAATCTGCCTAACAATGTTTGTGCAATGTTGTTAGCAAAGTGAGTTTTTTTTGGAAAAATGGATATTACTAGAGTTAGTCTTTTGAAAGGGGACCTGGATATGGACTCTAAACAAAACAGCAGCGGAAAAGTTAATCCGGACGAAAAGATCACGATACAAACCGGAAACGGAAAGTACAGCTTTTCCAAGGACTGGGTTGAGAATAAAGCGCTGAATAACCTGCTCGTCGGACTAATCGCGGATGACCTGACCCAACAGCTAAATCCCGACAACTTCACATAGTTGTTGAACCACTATGCTTAAAAGCATAGTGGTTTTTACTACAGGTTTTATTGTTTCTTGGCAAGATTTTCAATTGCTGAGGCGGAGTAAAAAACACATCGATGGTGCAACGCTGTAGACGAAGATGCCAATATATGTTATATTGGGAGCACAACATTTATTGGGAGGCGATTTTGTGCGAGGCTACTCTAAAAGGCTAAGATTTATATCGGTTTTATTGGTGACAGTAACCCTGCTTTCTCTCGCGGGACCGTTCTCTTTTGCGTTTGACAGCTATGATATCTCGTTGGGTGCGAGCGAAAACGCCCTGAAGATGGATGCAAAGATGAAGTCAGCTTTGACAAGCTCACACGTCATATCCGTGAGCAGGGGCGCACCGGCGGACTGGGCCATCAAGGAACTGTCCATGGCGGATGAGCTTGGTCTGGTTCCCTCCAGTGTCAGCGACTATTTCCACGAGGCAACGACAAGGTTGCAATTTGCGGAGCTTGTGATAAACACGATATCTGTTTGCTCAGGATATTCAAGCTCCTCGCTCAGAGCACTCGCATCAGGAGGGAAAAGATTCAACGACACCTCCGATTCCAATGTCCGCGCTTGCTCATATTTGGGTATCATAGACGGATACCCGGACGGCAGCTTCAAGCCCTATGCATCCATAACCCGTCAGGAGGCGGCGAAGATGCTCAATCAAATGGGCAGCGTGCTCGGATTTTACACTAACAACACACCTTTCAGCTTTAACGACATCTACGGTCTCTGGGGAGAATTCTACATTGAAATGATTTCCGCATCCGAGAACCCGTATAACGACAAAGCCGTTATGAATGGTGTGGGAGGCCGAAAATTTGACCCCAACGGCACATATGACAGACAGCAGGCTGTTATAACAATGTACCGTCTTGCCGGCGCGGTTGCCGGATTCTACAGCGGCGAAGGGGCATCCGTCAAAGTGCAGCCGGGTAAATATGTCTGCAATCTGGAGCCAAATTATGCAAATCCCTATATTGAAATTTACTCGGACTTCACCTTCAAATTTACAGTTAATCTGTATGAGGGTATGGGCATAGCAACAGGAACATACAGGTACGGCGGAGACTACCTTGATTTCAGGGTAACTTCAAGGAACTTCGAGGGCTTCCTCGGTGACGACGTTGACTACTTCTCCTTCATGCCGAAAAACACAACTCTGATCTATATTGGCGATTATATCGGAGTTACCGAGGACGGCGATGTCTTTAGGCTGAATAAATAACTCAGTGTCGTTAAAACTGCGAGCTAAAAAAGTGTTATTTAGTGCGGAGAGAATATAAACTATGTATTGTAAAAATTGCGGAACTCAAGTGGACGAAAGTGATACTTTCTGTTCGAAGTGCGGGGCTTCAACACAAGCTGGAGGTGCTAATCCACCAATGGCCGATAACAGCAAGAAAACAGCCTGTCCAAGGTGCGGGAGTACGAATGTCAACAGCCAGATATTCCAGGAGAATCTTGGCAGCTCTTCAGTCACAAACACACGCTCTAAGTACAAAGAAAAAGGGCATGGGTGCCTTTGGTGGCTCCTAATCGGCTGGTGGTGGTGGATAGTTGACTTGTGCTTATGGATTTTTTTGTTTTTTCCCAGATTGCTCATCCAGTTGTTCAAAAAGAAGAAATATACAGGCAGCTCAAAAAGTGTTTCTACAACAAGGAACCAGATCAGCTATAGGTCCGTGTTCCTGTGCAATGATTGCGGTAACAGCTGGCAAGTGTAATAGCTTCTCGAGATCTCTCAGGGCATGACGGGTCCGGCTCTGTTTCAAGAGAGCGATACAGCCGCAGCTTTTCATGGTACAGCTACAGCGGAATATTTATTGAATAGGGTGAAGTTGTCAGATTTCGCTTGTTGAACAGCTTGAATTTAAACTGTGAGGGTTCGAATCTCATTATCAAAAAGAACAGCCTCCACTTTGTGGAGGCTGTTCTTTTTGGCAGCGGGAGAAGGATTCGAACCCTCACAGACTGAGTCAGAGTCAGTAGTGCTACCTTTACACAATCCCGCTAGATATTAAATTTGTTCACTTTCAAATTAGGACAACGTGGATATTATACTATATTTTTTAATGTTGTCAAGATAATCACAGCCAAAAAACAAAAAATGCGCGCCGCAATAAAACGGCGCGCATATGTTTGCATTAATTCGCCTGTGCTACTTTTCCAAATAGCTGGTAACAAGCTCGTGTAGAAGCTCGTCCCTGTCCAGACGACAGATAAGACTGCGGGCATTATTGTAGTTGGTGATATAAGTCGGATCCTCGGAAAGAATATAGCCGACAATCTGGTTTATCGGGTTATAGCCCTTTACTACAAGGGAGTTATAGACAGAGGATAATATTTCTCTCATTTCTGTCTTGTTATCGATTACGTTGAATTTGCGTGTCGCATCCTCCAATTTACAACCCTCCTTCATTTATCTTCGCATGTTCATAGAAAGCTAGCAATACCATTATAACAAAGAAATTCAAAGTGTAAAGCGGTATTGTGTTACCATTTAGTTACATTTTGGCGCTTTTTGTCCTATCTTATTACAGCGCCGTGGGCTTTTTCCAAATTTTGCAGTACGCTGCTGACGATTCTGTCGGCGTGTTCATCAGTCAAAGTCTGGTCGGCGGCGCGCATAGTCAGGGAAAAAGCAACACTGCGTTTCCCGTCCGGAATGCCCGTTCCGACATAGACGTCAAACAAGCGGCAATCCTCCAGATACTCCCCTCCTGCAGCGTACATTGCTTCCGCAAGCTCAGCAACAGTGACCGCCTTGTCGCAAACCACTGCGATGTCGCGGGTCATGGCAGGGTATTTCGGTAGTGGAGCATAGGTCGGCTCGGGACTGATCGCCTCCATCATCGCCGGAACATTCAGCTGCGCAACAAAGGTATCTTCGTTCAGGTCATAGTTTTTGCATACCAGCGGATGAATCTGGCCAAAGGTTCCAATATAGCTGTTGCCGCTAAAGATCTTCGCGCAGCGGCCCGGATGATACGCCTCATTTTCAGAATCAGCTTCGAACCTGAGTCCGCCCACTCGAAGTGCCTTCAGCAGTGCCTCGATCTCGCCCTTGAGCTCGTAGAAGCCCGTACCGGAGCCGTATGCGCCGAGAGTCAGCACAGCCTGCTCCACCGCGAGTTCTTGATCCGGATGCGGCAAATACACGGTTGCGTATTCAAAAAGCCTTACATCGGCATTTCGCTTTGCCAGATTCGTACTCAGAACGTCCAGCATGGACGGCAGAGTCGTTGTCCGCATGACGCTCGTGTCCTCGCCGAGCGGGTTCTGGATGACAAAGGCCTCGCGAAGCGGGCTGCTTTCAGGCAGGCGAATCTTATCCCACGCACTTTTGCTGCCGAAGGAATAGGTCATCACCTCATAGAAGCCCATGCCACGGCAGATTGCGCTGATGCTGCGCTCAAACTTCTGCGAAGCAGTGAAGCCGCCGCTGGAGGCAGTGCCTTTAAATTCTGTAGCTTCAATCTTGTCATAGCCGTAGAACCTTGCCACTTCCTCGGCAAGGTCTGCATAGCTTTCAATGTCTGTGCGGAAGCTGGGAGCGCGGACCATGTCGTTCTCAACAGTGAAGTCAAGACGCCTGAGAACCTCTATCATGAAATCCTTTGAAACATCCGTACCCAAAAGAGCGTTGATGCGTTCCGGCTCAAGCGGCAGGCAGGTTTCCTCCGGCTCAAGCGCGACAACGTCAATCGTCCCGTCAACAACTTCACCCGCGCCGAGAAGCTCTATCAGCTCGCAGGCGCGCTCGACAGCGGGAACGGTGTTCATGGGGTCAAGGCCTTTTTCATAACGTCCTGAGGCGTCTGTACGCATACCCAGCGCAATCGCTGTTTTGCGGATAGAGGTGCCGTTGAAGTTTGCGGATTCGAACACGATAGTGTTTGTCCGGTCGGTTATCTCGCTGTTGCCTCCGCCCATGACTCCCGCTAACGCGATGGGGTCGCACTCATCGGCGATAACCAGCATATTGTCGGTGATTGCCCTTTCCTTCCTGTCCAGCGTGGAAAGAGTTTCGCCAGATTTTGCGCGGCGTACGATTATTTTACCGCCTTTGACGCAGGAATAGTCAAAAGCATGCATAGGTTGGCCATATTCAAGCATAACATAGTTTGTAATATCAACTATATTGTTGATGGGACGAACCCCGCTTACACGCAGCCTTCTGCGCATCCATGCCGGAGACGGGCCGAGCCTGATGTTCTTAACCATCTTCGCGGTGTAGCGCGGACAAAGCTCTTTGTCGATTATCTCAACTCTGAGCATATCCTCAATTTTGCCCGCACCGCCCTTTACCTGCGGCTTGTGAAGTGTCATTTCCGTTTTGAAGGTGGCAGAGGATTCCCGCGCCATCCCGATCACAGACAGACAGTCCGCCCGGTTGTTGGTGATTTCAAATTCCACCACAGTGTCACCAAAGCCGAGGACATCCTTAATGTCATCGCCGGGTTTGCAGTCCTCCTGCAAAATGAAGATGCCGTCCTCGATTGCGTAGGGGTAGTCGTGAACGTCCAGCCCCAGTTCCTTCAGGGAGCAGAGCATTCCACAGGATTCAACGCCGCGCAGTGTGCCTGTTTTGATCGTAACGCCGCCCGGCAGAGCAGCGCCGTCCAGCGCAACAGGCACCAGGTCCCCTTGCTGTACGTTCTGCGCTCCTGTGACGATGGTGACCGGTGCGGAGCGTCCAACGTCCATAGAACACACGAACATATGGTCCGAATTCTCATGGCGGACAATCTCGTCAACACGTCCGACGAGCACATTGGATATTTCCTCACCTGTGATTTCCCAACCCTCCACCTTGGAGCCGGAGAGCGTCATAGCATCGCAGTATTCTTTGTCGGCGGCCTTTATATCCGTGAATTCGGACAGCCACTGTCTTGATATCAACATTTCTTTCCTTCTCCTTTCTTAGAACTGGTCAAGAAAACGAACGTCGTTTTCGAAAATCAAACGCAAATCGGATATTTTGAAGCGGCGCATAGTCATTCGCTCCAAGCCGCTGCCAAAGGCAAAGCCGGAATACACTTTTGTGTCAATTCCGCAGCCCTCAAGCACCTTCGGGTGAACCATTCCGGCGCCCAAAAGCTCTATCCAGCCCTCGCCCTTGCACACACGGCAGCCCTTGCCGCCGCATTCGAAGCACTGAACGTCCACCTCGCAGCTCGGCTCGGTGAAGGGGAAGTGGTGCGGACGGAAGCGGGTAACCGTGTCCTCGCCGTAAAGCTTCTTCACCATTGTATTCAGAGTTCCCTTGAGGTCGCCCATTGTGATGCCCTTGTCAACGACCAGGCCCTCTATCTGGTGGAACATGGGGCTGTGAGTGGCGTCCACCTCGTCCTTGCGGTAAACACGGCCCGGGGAAATTACGCGGATAGGCAGCGGCTGCGTTTCCATCACCCGCACCTGTACGGGTGAGGTCTGCGTGCGCAGCAGCACCTTGTCGTCGTCGGTAAAGTAAAAGGTATCCTGCCTGTCGCGGGCGGGATGAAACTGGGTATGGTTGAGCTTGTCAAAGTTGTACCTGCTGTACTCGACCTCGGGTCCTTCGGCAATGGTGAAGCCCATGCTGATGAAGATGTCCTTCACCTCGTCCAAAACCGTGTTCAGCGGGTGCTTCTTGCCAATCGCAACTGGTTTTCCGGGGATAGTGACATCCAGCGCTTCGGCCTTCAGGCGTACCTCCATCAGTTTTTCAGAGAGAGCTGCGCGTTTTGATTCAATGGACTCTGTAAGAGCCTCTCGGACTTCGTTTGCAAGCTGCCCCACAACGGGGCGCTCGGTTTCAGACAAGCCGCCCATCTGTTTGAGTATTGAAGTAAGCTCGCCTTTTTTTCCAAGGTACTTAACTCTGAGGTTCTCCAGCATCTCAACGCTGTCCGCCTCAGAAATTGCCGCGAGAGACGCCTCCCGAAGCTCCTGCAACAGTTTTTTCATTTTCTCGCTCCTTATCATCAGCTGTAATTTGTGAAGTAGTTGGCAGATATGCAGATAAAAAAACAGCCCTCCGTCCTGATCAGGACGAAAGACCTCTCTTCCGCGGTACCACCCGAATTCGGCACGAATGCCGCACTCACTCGCCTTTAACGGTGCGAGAACCGCCGGTGATTGGCCGGGTGCTCCGGGGCGAACCAAGTTTTTCCTCCGGGGACGCTCTCAGCCGGCGGCAATCCCTCTCTTTGCGGAAGACCAAAACTATTTTCCCCATCAACGCTGTATCTACAAATACTATTTATACCACAGGGTTTTCAATTCCGCAAGATAAAATTGACTATTTGTCCGATTCAAGCTATAATAACCCCGTGGCGCTGGGCACTCTCACGCCTATGGAGATCACTTGTTAAGCAATTGGAGGCTCCATCATGAAGCTTGCGAACTCAATGGCTATACGGGATGTGGATAACGAAGCCATCCACATTCTCGGAATCCCCTCCACTTTACTTATGACAAACGCGGCAAAAAGCCTTTGTAAAGCCGCTTGTGAGTTTTTAAGCCGGAAAAAACAGGTCACTGTCTTTTGCGGCACAGGCAACAACGGCGGCGACGGCATTTGTGCCGCTGCACTGCTGCTGAGGCGGGGCTGTAATGTGCGTTGCTTTCTTGTGGGAAACCGCCAGAATATGACGCAGGATGCGCTGGAAATGGAGCGCCGTTTCATTGAACTCGGTGGCATTCTGGAAGACTTCTCCCCCTTCAGCGAGCATCAGCGGGCCTGTATAATGGATTCTGACGTTATTATCGACGCCATCTTCGGCATCGGGCTCAATTCGCCGATAAGAGGCGTCGCGAAATCGGCAATCGAGCTGATAAACGAGTCGAGCGCTACCGTTATCTCCGCCGACATTGCCAGCGGTGTTGAAGCCGACACCGGCCGTATCCTTGGCGACGCTGTTGAAGCTGACATTACGATCACCTTTTCCATGGCCAAAATAGGCCATTTCGTCGAGCCGGGCTGCACCTGCTGCGGCCAGCTGCGTGTGGTGGACATCGGCATCGGAGCCGATTTGCTCTCAAAAGCGGTTTCAGGTACTTCCGCCGTTTTGCCGCACGAAATTTCGCTTCCGAAAAGACCAGGAGTTTCCCACAAGGGTGATTACGGTAAGCTGCTCATCATCGGCGGCAGCACCGGATACACAGGTGCTCCGGCGCTTTGCGCCGAGGCCGCCGCAAAAAGCGGAGCCGGGCTGGTATCCTTAGGTGTGCCGAATGGGATTTTTCAACTGACTGCCACAAGGCTATGGGAGGTCATGTGCTTTCCACTTGCCGACAACGGCAACGGACAGCTCTCATCTCTTTGCCTGCCTCCTCTTTTGGAGAAACTGGAATCCGCCAACGCCTGTGTTGCAGGCTGCGGACTTTCCCGCTCAGATGAGCTTACACAGGTAGTCCAAACGTTGTTGCGCGAGGCGGACATTCCTCTTGTTATAGACGCCGACGGGCTTTTTGCCCTGGGCAATGATCCCGAAATCATTCGCTCGGCTAAGCGCCCGCCGATTCTCACTCCTCACGAGGGCGAGTTTTCCCGCCTGGGCGGAAAGCTCACAGGCGACCGCGTTTCTGACGCGCTGGCTTTTGCCCGATCAAGAAACTGCGTGCTTGTCCTGAAGGGTCACCGCACCATTTGTGCCTTTCCAGAGGGGGACGCCCACATAATCGCCGCCGGGAACCCCGGAATGGCTAAGGGTGGCAGCGGGGATGTGCTCGCCGGAATAATCGGCGGACTTGTCTGTCAGTTTCCAATAAAGCAGGCGGTAATTACGGCCTGCATGATTCACGCGTCAGCCGGTGATAGCTGCGCTCTGCGCCTGGGGGAATACTCGATGCTCCCGCGGGACATTATTGACTCGATGCCGGAAATTATGAAAGCTATGACAAAATAACGAAGGGACTGGTTATTATCAAAAGGCAGGCAGGATTGCTTGCACTAATGATAAGCCTCATTCTGCTTGCCGGCTGCGACAGTGCAAGCCAGCTTGAGGGAGATTTCGCCGCCTGGCACAGCTCATATCTTGAGCAGCCGGAACATAGCATCACAGCGGTCGTCACAAGCGTTATTGACGATGTTCACAGCGAATACACTCTTGCCTATCACCGCGATTCCGAGGAGGAGACTGTTGAAGTGCTCGCCCCGGAGCTGATAGCAAACGTTAAGGCACATATGAGCGATGACGGCAGCCGTCTTTCCTTTGACGGCGTTATTCTGGAAACCGGAGGCGGTATTGACCGCGATCTTTCGCCATTGACGGCCCTGCCCACTTTTATGAGTTTTCTGCAGGACGGCTATGTAAAAAGTCTCCGAACTGAAGTCTTTAGCGGAACTCCCGCTGTTGTTTCCGAGCTGGAGCTTGCAGACGGCTCGAGAATGACAATGTGGCAGGACAGCGCAACCATGGCGCCAATATACGCGACGCTTCGCTCCGGCGATGTTGTCGAAATCAAGATAAATCTGAAAAGCGATGAAGGCTGACGCTAATAAGACGCCCGCATAACGGCTTCGAGTTGTATTGCTTTTGCCCGTTTTCAGGAGGAGGACACTTGTACAACGAGAAAAAAAGAACCTGGGCGGAAATCAAGCTGACGGCCTTGCAGTACAATCTGAAAAAGTTCAGGCTCTATGTTCCTGAAAACTGCAAGATCATGGCGGTGGTTAAGGCAAACGCATACGGGCATGGCGCGGTTACTATCGCAAAATCCGCCGTGAAGTTCGGCTGCGACTGGTTTGGCGTTGCAACGCTGGACGAGGCAAAGGAGCTTCGTGAGGCGGGAATAACGCAGCCCGTCCTCATCCTTACGCATACCACGGCGGAATTCATCGCCGAGGTCGCGCGGCTCGACTGCGTTCAGGCGCTGGGCAGCCTTGAGGACGCTAAGGCCTATGCGCCCATCCTCCGCAAGGAGGGGCTCACTCTGCGTGTTCACATCAAGCTGGAATCCGGCATGGGCAGAACCGGTTTTGACATCAAGAGAGGTGAAATTGGAGGCGTTCTGTCGGCTTTGAAAATGCCGGAGTTTGCTCCGGAGGGCGTCTTTACACATTTTGCCGTATCAGACGACGCCGCAAAAAAGGACTTCACGCTGCACCAGCTTGAGATATTCAAGACTTCAGTTGCTAAAATTGAAGCCGAATCCGGAATAAAGTTTGCAATGAAGCACTGCGCAAATTCTGCCGCAATGATCTCATATCCCGAAACGCATATGGACATGGTGCGTATAGGCATCGCCACTTACGGCGTATATCCGTCCGCAGAGCGCGGCGGCCTTTCCCTCACGCCTGTGATGGAGCTAAAAAGCCGCATCATACAGGTGAGCGATCTGGAGCCGGGCGACACGGTCAGCTACGGTCAAACCTTTTCCGCCGACCGGAAAATGCGTGTTGCGGTTCTGCCGGTCGGGTATGCGGACGGTCTGCGCAGAGGTCTGTCAGGAAAAATCGACGTAATTATTCACGACACGCGCTGCCCGCAGATAGGAACGATCTGCATGGACATGTGCATGGTTGACGTCACCGGAATTGAAGGCGTTCAAATCGACGACATTGCAACAGTTTTCGGCCATGAGAAAAACGCCGTCATTCACATCGACGAGATAGCCGAAAAGGCTGACACTATTACTTATGAAATGCTCTGTGACATTTCCGCGCGTGTTCCCAGAACTTACAGGACATGATTTTTTAATTTTTGACGTGTATATTTCCATCTTTTGCGTGAAACAATGATATTGGGCTGTTACATATAATGTAACGGCAATATATCATTGGAGTGTGAAACGAAGTGAGCACAGTCAAACGCGGAGACATCTATTACGCGGACTTAAGTCCGGTTGTGGGCAGCGAGCAAGGCGGAATGCGGCCCGTGCTCATAGTCCAGAATGACACAGGAAACAAACATAGCCCCACGGTAATCGCCGCGGCAATCACATCACAGGTCAGCAAGGCTCGTCTGCCAACCCACATAGAGCTTTCCGGCAGGAACTGTGGGCTGAGCCGCGACAGTGTAATCCTTTTGGAGCAAATACGAACCATCGATAAATCCCGTCTGCGTGAGCGGATGGGTGCAATCTCCGAACCGATGATGAACGAGGTTGACAGCGCAATCGCGATCAGCTTCGGGCTCGAGGGGTAGAAGGCAGAAGTACTACGTCGCGGGTCGACGTTTGTCCGCCCGCGACACAGAAAAATTTGCGAGGTACATATGATGAAAAACAAAAAACTGCTAATCGTATTATGCGGCGTGCTGATTCTTGCAGTCGGCGTTGGAATAGGCGCATATGCCGCCGGGGCCTTCGGAACTCAGTCCGACCCGCTGGTTGCCAAGAGCTATCTGGACAACGTTTTAACCCCGACGCTGAAGTCTCAGTTTGAGTCGCAGCTGAACACGCAGGTCAAGGCGCTGGAGGACAAGATATCAAGCTCCTCCTCGGGCAACTTTGCCGCAGTGAGCCTGGCCTCCGGTAAAACGCTCAAATGCGGAGCCGGATGTGAAATTATCGTCACCGGCGGCTCGGCCTCCGCCTACTCCGCCGCGCTGACAGACGTCACCTCCGGGAGCTCAATTTCCGCAGGCACGGCAGTCACCGCAAACCATCTGCTTGTTGTTTCTACGGAAAACAGCGGGCTTACGGCAAGTGGCTCTGTGTCTGTGCTTGTTCGCGGCAGCTATACGGTCAGCTAGGTTTTTTTCTTGATTTTGCGCCTTGGCCGCCTTCAACAAGGCGGTTTTCGGCTTTATTTATTATTGCTTGAGCAATATGAGGGGGTGACGCCGCTTGGACTGGAAACAGAAAGGTCTGTTCGTTTTTCTTCGCAATTTCCTGCGAATAATTCTCAAGCCGATGAAAACAATCTGGCAGAGCGGATATGAACAGGGCCCTTCAATTTTTGTGTGTAACCACAACGGCGCACTCGGACCGATCGGGATGTGCGTCTGCTTTGAATTGGCGAAGGATACGCGGCCGTGGATAAACGCGCAGGTGCTCTCCGTTAAGGAAACGCCGAACTATGTCCGCCATGACTTCTGGTGGCCCCGTGGCAAATGGTATACCCGAATCCTCGATTATACAGTGCCGTACATAGTTGCTCTTATTCTTCCGTTTATCCTCCGGGGCGCCGCCTCTATACCCGTTTACCATGACACCAGAGTTATGACCACGCTTAAGGGCAGTGTAGAGTGCCTTAAGGCCGGCAAGCATATCATGCTTTTTCCCGAGCACCCCACGGATTTCGGCCAGTACGGCGACGATGTTTTCAGCGGCTTCGTGTCGCTGGGACGCCTCTATTACAGGCGAGCGGGAGAGCGCGTCAGGTTTTATCCCGCCTACATGGACTGGAAGGAAAAAGAAATACGCGTCGGCCCGCCTATAGTCTACGACCCTCAGATTACATATGACGAGCAGGCGAAATATATCTCCGAAAAAGTTGCCGAGCACTTTCGCAAGTGCGGGGAAACAGATAAATCTTAAGCGGCGAGCTGAATCAGTGCGCCGCTTATGATTTCTATTGTTGAAAATAGGGGAAAAAAGTAATATAATGGATGCCAATATACCAAAGAGGAGACGCTTGATAAATGAAAAAAGGAAGAGGCTTGCTCACAGAGTTTAAGGAATTCATTTCCCGCGGCAGTGTAATCGATCTGGCCATTGGCGTTATCATAGGCGCGGCTTTTACCGCAATTGTCACGTCACTCGTAAACGATATTCTCTCCCCGGTCATCGGCCTGATTCTTCGCGGAACAGACCTTTCGTCATATAAGTTCGTGATCGCCCCGGCAGAGGGCAATCTCCCGGAGAGCGCAATTAAATACGGCAGCTTTATACAAAGCGTCATTCATTTTCTGCTGACCTCAATCGTGATTTTCTTCCTTATGAAAGGACTTAATGCCTTCCACCGCAAAAAGGAAGAGACCGCACCCGAACCCAAAGCACCGGATCCGCAGATCGAACTTCTCACTGAAATCCGCGACTTGCTGAAAAAAGAGGCAGAATAATTCACATTACATTATTCTAGGCGTCCCCACGCGGGGGGGCAACCCATTTTTAATTATTTCTTCGCCTACCCGGCGAGGGCAAAAGAGGGCTTTCTTTAGAAAAGAAATGCCCTCTCTTGACTCTCCTAAAGAAAATATTGCCTCTCCACAAATGCAAGCAAAACCATCCGCTCGCTAACTGCGGAACGTGCCACAGGGCAGGTTACCACTGCGCGTCTGAATCGCTCGCTTAGCTTTGGTGGGGGCGCAACTTGTTGCCCGTCGCTTGATGCAGCCGCGCTCCGTAGGCAGCGGCGGGGATATCCGCCGCTTGCGGCGGCCGCATGCAGAGCGAAGCGTTCATAACCCCTTTTCTGGGGCTTGAATATACACTGTAAGTGCAACGAAATAAAAAAGAGAATGACCCAGAGCTTGAAATCCATTAAAATAGTGTTTGCAGAA
>JAVBMI010000034.1:0-24116 GCA_031552685.1 Oscillospiraceae bacterium | reverse complement strand
CTTTGGCCTTCTACGGAAGGGTATTATACTGGGCAACGGTTTCTTACCAAGAACCGGTTCCCCCTTATTGGGGCACCAGGCCACGGAGTGCCCGCGCCTGCCCCAACGTTGGACGTTGGGAATAATGTAATTATTTCGCGTCCGTTCCCCGCTTAGGGAACGTTTAGAACAATGTGTTATTGTGTGCGCATAACAACTGTCTCGAAATACTCTGAAATCTGCGCTTTGACCTCATCACCGGACTTATAGCGTCCGTCAATACAGTCAAGATCGATATAAAGCGTGGGTATGCCGTACTTGTCCTGAACGAGGTCCGTAACCATCTTTGCCGATGCCCAGGTGTGCTTACAGCCGACGTGACCGAGGAACATTGATACGTTCGGGTCATAATCCTGGAATATCTTATCGACCAGCTCAACGTGGTGGGCAGACGGTCCGGACGCGCCGTGGATCATTGGGTTGTTCTGCATCTTCTTGGCCATGACCTTGAGGCAGTCGCGCCTGTCATCCATGTGCTCATACATAATGTCGCCCTGGAAGCCGAAAGCGTCCATAACAGCAACGGCGTTATATTCCTTCTGCATCCAGTCCATGATGCTTGCGTTGCCCCAAATCATGTTTTGCAGCATTGCAACACGGTATTTCTCGTCCTCACAGGCGCCCATGCCCAGGTCGATCATCATACGGCCGACTTCAAGCTCCGCCTCATAGAGATCGCCCATTTCAGGGTAACAGGCAACGGCGTTTGTCGTGCCGTTGAGAACCAAAAGCCTTCCGGGCAGCGGACAGGGCTTGTGCTTGCGCAGATCCGCGCACTGCCTCTGAAGGTCAAAGTTGCGGTTGGAGTTTTCCATATAAAACTTCAGCTTGTCCCAGTCCAGCTTATTGCCGGTGTGCTCCTCCATGAAAAGGATGAACTGCTCCATCTGGTCCGCCAGATATTCAGCTCCGCGTTCATCACGGCGGAAAGGCGTGTCAAAGCTGAATGTCGGAACGCCGATCATCTTCTCCATGGCAGGGTATGCCACGCGGGATGAGTCACAGGGCAGGGAGTTGTAAACAAAAATGTCCGGCTGCATGCCATAAGCCCCGGTGAGCCAGGCACCCAGCTCCGTCTTGTCCAGACCGCACATTGACGCGCCGACATACTTCTCCGCTTCGTCAATGTACTTTGCCGTCAAAGTGGGGTTAGTGGACAGTCTGAACGGAATGGTATCCAGATAAAAACCCACGCAATCAAAGGCTGCAATCAGCTCTGTAGGAACGCTTCCGCCGTAGAAAACCAGCTTTTTGCCGTTCTTGTGTACGTCGCGGTATCCGTCCCACATGAATTTCTGGATTTCCATTGTCCAGAGCATATCCGGATTTTTCTCTTTCATGCGCCCTATCGAGGCGTCAATTTTCGCGCAGGCAAAGTCTGTTATTGATAGTTCGCCCTTGAGCACCAGCTCTTCAAGCTCCTTTGAGCTCAGGCCTATAACGTCTACTGCCATTTCTCAGACCTCCTTTTCTATCATTTCAATGAATGCTTCGGCGCGAATGGCGAGCTGTCCGGCATTTGCCATGTGTTCCTCGCGCTCCACTGTCAGCAGCGGGATTCCGGCGTCCTTGAGCTTCTGCTCAAGAAGCACATTCTCGCCGCCCCAGCACTCACAGTTCTGCATTCTCTCGTAAATAACGCCGTCACAGCCGTATTCCCTGACGGCGTTGATGATAAAGTCGTGCAGCTCTTCGTGCTTATCCATCATACGCGGGCAGGAAAGTCTTGTAAGATAGTATCTTGCAATCGAGCCGAGAACATCCGCGTCGTCAACCTCAAGCTGCTCGCCGAAGGCGCGGTTGCCGAAGCACAGCGCATCACAAACAAACAGGCCGCCCTTGTCCTCAATGACTTTGAGATATTCGGGGTTGTCCAGCGCCGAACCGATTATCATAAGTCTTGATCTGTAATCGGTTATCGGCGTTCGGTTGCCTGCGTCCGCCAAAAATGCCTTGAGCAGTTCTATGTATTCGTCAATCGGCATGTTGGTCACCGCAAGTGTTAACTTAAGGGCGTCCGTTCCGCTGATCACCGGGTTTTTGGCCTTGCGCAGCTCGTATACTTTTTCGATCAGTGCACGGGCTTCGTTGTACTTTGCGATGGCTGCCTTGAGTCTTTCATCAGTAATCTTATTGCCGCTGAACTCCTCAAGGTCTGTTATCAGGTCCACCAGCTCCGCTCTGTAGAAAGGAATTGTAACTTCTGAAACCTTACGAGGCGCACCGATCTGACGGATGAATTTGCCCTGGTTTTCCTTTTTGTTTATGTAGTCCGAGTTGTCGAAGATACGCGATGCCATCATGCAGCCGTCAGACGCCACCAGCCCGTCGAGCTTGTATGTGCCGTCCATCCAGTATTGCAGAATCGACTTTGCGAAACTGCAGGAAAAGCTGCTCATCCACTGCTCCGCCTCACTGCTGTCAACGCAGTTTGTCGCCCTCAGACGCACAGGCAGAATATCCGCTGCATAGAAAATCTCCTCCGGAAGGTGACAGCACACGGTTCCAAGCGTCTTTTTGCCCTGAGCCTGCCAGGCAGCCGCCGCCTCTCCGGAAATATCTGACTGAAATAGCTTCTGATAATCCATTATTGTCCTCCTGATTTGTTCATTTTAAGTGGTATATTCCAAATGCTCCCAATTATCCCATGTTAAACTTGTATCTCTAGATTAACTTCTGCGCCCGCCATATGCAAGCAAAAAATTAATCCATAACTAAGTTTTGTCATAACTGCCACAATTGGTTATGATGCTTTGTGCGATTCTTGCATTGTTTCAATGTTCCACGTTGGGCAGGCCGCGTCAAAACAATTACCTCTAATATAATATGTTTCAATTTATTTGTTCCTGCTACCCGCAGAGGGCAACTCATTATTAATTATTTTGCGCTTCCCGCGCAGGGCAGAAGAGGGCATTCTTTTAGAAAAAGAAATGCCCTCTCTTGACTCTCCCAAAGAAAATATAACATCGCCATAAATGCAAGCAACCCATCCGCTCGCTGACTGCATACCGTGCCACAGGGCAGGTAAGCACTGTGCGTCTGAACCGCTCGCTTCGTCGGAATGGACTCCATATTCTTCGCTTCGCCGTAAACGGCGAAGCTCATTCATTTCGTCATTCCTCCTCTTTCGAACAAGACCCACTTCGTTGGGCTCTTGTTCGAGTAAGACGAAAGATACGCCCGCACCAAGAGCGGCGCAAGCACAAAACATTTCTCCCGTTTGTACAATCTAAGAGCGGGCGAGCTGACTATAATATCTCACTCCCCCGATCAGAACCTTTAATCTAAGACGCCCACCTAGCGTCTTTTTCTCTTTCGAATTGTTAAAACGGTTTCTCTTTTTGACGCCGACAAAAAGAGAAATGGTTTTGACGTGGAAAGGCAGGGCACAGTGTGCCCTGCCGCGAATCCCCCGCGTGGGGGACGTTAGGAATAATGTAAATTAACCGCCGGAGGCAAGAATAGAAAAGTGCATATAGTCCGCCGCGGTGCTCCAGCCCTGACCGCCCCAGCCCCAGCCGTATCTGGCAAAGGCTTTGACAACGCTGCTCTCCGGAGTGATGCAGTACGGGCTGCTGCCGTTCTTCCAGCAGAATTTGCCCACAGTCTGCCCGGTGTTGTAATTTATGTAGTAGTTTTCGTTCGGGTTGATATCTATAGCGCAGCCCCAGCTGTGTCGCATCGTGTCCGAATACCGCGAACCGCCGATTGAATTGATGGGGAACTTCTCCGGTGAATTATATATCTCGTTAAAAATTGCCTTGACTTCTTTTTCAACCAGCTTGTGGACCGTGATCCAAGTAGTCGAACCGCTCTTTGTGCCGTTTGAATTGAGCTTCCAAATCGGGATCTGGAACGTCACCATAAAGTCTTTAGCGTCATTGGCGCTGGTGAAGTAGGTCTTGCCCGCATTGCCGAAGAGCGCCGTCCTGCGCTGTGCGTCAGTCATAGTGCGGTATTGCAGCGCGAAGGAAACAAAGTTCGGATCGGTAATCTGCCCGCGTTCCTTTTCAACGGCGTAGCTCTGCGCCTTTCTGTCATTACCCCACAGCAAACGCACTATTGCTGTCGCCGCCTCCGCGCGGGTGAGACTGTTCTCGCCGCGGAAGGAGCTGTCGTCATAGCCGGTGAGAATTCCCTTGGCATAAACCTGCTCGACCGAGCCCTGATAACCCTTGTGCATGGTATTATAGTCCGCGATGTGGTTTGCGAAGCTGTCGGAGGAGTCCTTGAGCTTCATCTGGTTCTCATAGTAAACCATGTACAGCACTCGGTTTATCATATACGCCATCTCATAGCGCGAAACGTTCTTTTCCAGCTCTGCGAAGCTCAGCGGAATCAAAGGCCGTGAGGTTTGCCGGTCATTCGCGTCCGTTTCCGTAACCTCCAGTACAAGAGCTTCATTGAGCATATTCCAGTACTGCTCCGCCCAGTGCACGCCCTTCAACGGAGTTGTTGAATACAGATACTCCGACGCAATTGCCAGCATCTTAATGAATTCGCCGCGCTTGAGATTGTCGTCAGGGTGGAACTTTCCGTCGTTCATACCCTTGATGATTCCGAACTCCGTAAGCTGCATTACATCCTTGTAAAACCATTGTCCGGATTTAACATCCGGAAAACTCAGCGCCTGCGCCTGACCTATCGGCAGCATCAGTGCCAGCATCAGCACCAACGCCAAAAACATTGAGATTTTTCTTTTCATGCCAAGCACCTCTCTTTCTTTAGCATGGCAGCTTTCTCACCGCTGCTCGAAGTCCCCCAAAACGAAGGCGTGCGGCAACAGCTCACCCAGCTTATAGCTGACGTAGCCGCCAGTTGCCCGCGCGCACAGAACCTCCATTTCCGGTGAACCAAACTCCGCCAGGACCTGTCTGCAGGTCCCGCAGGGCATACAGTAATCCTTGCCCTCGCCGTAAATCGCAATTCGGACAAACTTGCGCTCGCCCTCGCTCACGGCCTTGCCTATCGCCACACGCTCCACACAAATCGTACTGCCGAGCGCCGCGTTTTCTATGTTGCAGCCGAAATAAACCTTGCCGCCCTTACATTCCAGCGCCGCTCCCACGGAGAAACGGGAGTACGGCGCATATGCCTTTTCAGAAGCGGTCTTTGCAATATTCAGAAGTTCCCTGTCTGTCATAAGCACACCTCCCGAACAAAATATATCCTGAGCGACCTTTACTCAACCCAAATCGACTTCCCATTCTTCGATATTCTGGAAAACGCTGAACTGCGTAGGTCTCATACCTGAAATAACGCCTCTGTGCGTAATCACCTGATGCTTCTCAAAGCAAATGGCAACGATAGGCGCCGTTTCTATAATGTATTTAAACATAAGGTCGGTCGCCGTTTTGCGTCCCTCCTCATTTGCGGACAAATAGTTCGCTACATGTTCCGCCATTCCGCTGTCGGAATACTTGCCGAAGTTGAGCGGCTGATTGCTCAGCACAAGCTGCGTCGGATTGAAATCCGCCGTGAGCATTGTTTCGGCATAGTATAAGTCAAAATCGCCGTTTACCAGCGCGGCGTTGTAATCGTCCCAGGACAGCTCCCTGACCGAAACAGTGATACCCAGCTCGGTGAGGTTTGCTGCAATGGCCTTCGCCGCCTGAACCTTTTGCGGACTGCTGGCAGAAACGATGAAGTTTAGGTTGATCTCCATCGGTATTCCCGTTACCATTATCTCCCTGAGCCCGTCATCGTCAAAATCCGACACCTCTGCCGCGTCAAAGGCTTCCTCGCTCTTCTTCACGGAGTAGGAAACGATTTCGGAATAGTTGCTGTTATAGAGTGTACATGCGGGATTCATAGGCAGCGCGGCCTCGTTTGCGTTGCCCTTTAGAATGTCAGTTACTATGTTCTCGCGGTTGACAACATAGGTCATTGCCCAGCGGCACAAGGGATTTGTGAAGAAGCCCTTGCTGCAGTTAAATCCGAGATAATGCATGTTCGTTGTCGGATAGCCGCGAATTTCGTTCGCGGAGCCGTAGCCCAGATTGGTCAGCGCCGTGGGGTCGTTGGTTACAAGGTCAATCTCTGAATTCTCAAAAGAGGAGATAAGCTGCTCAACCTCAAGGATCTCTTTGAGGTAAACGATGTCAATGGGCATTATTGCGGCATTTTTGTGCAGCTTATTCAAACTGAGCCTGGTTGCGCCTTCATCCATGGAATATGCGCCGGTCCCCATAGGAACGGCTTCTTCAACGCTGCCGTATTTGATGACAGGTATGGTCAGCAGCGCGGGCAGCTGCATGTTTGGGCCACTGAGCGTAACTGCCACCTTCGTCGCGTCCATGGCGGTAAGTCCGACTATGGTACGGACGCGCGATTTGTAGATACTGCTTTGCTGCGCTCTCTGCAAAGAATAGACCACGTCAGCGGCCGTCAGGGCCGAGCCGTCCCAGAATTCCACCGTGTCATCCACTGTCAGAGTCCAGTTTTGACCGTTCTCACTTGAAAACTCGGCAATGATATCTGAGCTGACGGCGAACTCAGCATCAACTTTAAAAACCGTGTCGTACATGAGCTGCGTAACAATCAGGTTGTTTTCATTCGTAGTTGTCATCGGGTTAAAGCTAAAGCTGCGGTTGCAGTTAAGTGAGAAAACACTGTCCGCTGCGTTGCTTACAGGCTTATTAGCGTTGTCGGTGACCTCAAAAGAGGGTGACGGCTCGTCCGGTCCGGCATTGCAACCGGCAAAAACGCCGCACAGTAAAACGATGGCAAGCGCCAGCGCAATAGCTTTTTTCCAGTGCTTTGTCATCTTCTCACCTCAGTCAATAACAATGAGCGCCGCCTGCGAGCCGCGCTCGCCGTTTGTCGCTCTGTGCGACCAGTATCTGTCGCTGTTGCAGCTCGTACATTCATCGCTCACGCAAATATTTGCGGGTTTCAGTCCCAGTTGCAAAAGGCGGCGTCGGTTGGCCTCCTTGAGGTCAACCATGAACTTCCCTGTGTCGCCCACGGGGAAAAAAGTACCCTCGCTGTCCTTGCCGAGCAGCTTTTCGACAGCCTGCGGAACTTCCTTGTCCGTTTCATAGCAGCACATATCAATTGCCGGACCTATAGCTGCATTGATGCACGAGGGTATCGCCCCCAGCTCGATCATCTTTTTGACCGCAACGCCCAAAATGTCCGCAACCGTGCTGCGCCATCCGCAGTGGACAGCCCCGATAACGCCGGACTCCGCGTCACAGAGCAGAACAGGCACGCAGTCCGCCGTATAGCAGATAAGCGGCAAGCCGCGCAGGTCCGTGACAATTCCGTCAGCCTCGTACAAAAACGGGGAGAAGAGCTCCCGTCTGTCATCATCCGTTACAACGCGCACCTCGTTGCCGTGTACCTGCCTTGTAAAGCACAGGTTCTGCCACGGCAGGCCCATCGCCTCCAGCACGCGGCTGTAATTCTCGCGCACATTTGCCGGATTGTCATCCCGGTTCTCCCCGAGATTGAGGCTCTCCAGCGCCCCCTTGCTCACGCCGCCCAAACGGGTTGTAAAGCAATGGGTATATGGTATATTCGGAGCCTGCATGAACATAAGTTCCTTGAAACTCAGCTCCGCAAAGGGCCTTGTCAGTTCCATACTATTCGTCTCTTCCGCAGCAATCTTTATACTTCATGGGCAGGCCGTTCGGACGCAGCTTCCCGCACGGACAGGGGTCGTTTCGTCCGGGCGTTTTCGCCGCCTTTGCCGGCTGCTTTTTCACAGTATTATCTCCGCCCACAGTGTTGAGCGAACCCTTTGTCACGCTCTTGCGCTCAATGGGCTGCTCTTTTTTGACCTGAACCGTAAACATACGGCGAACGACCTCGCTGCGAATGCCCGCTATCATCTCCTCGAACATGTCGAAGCCGAGTTTCTTGTAGGAATCGATGGGGTTGGTGTTGCCGTATGCCTGCAGGCCTATGCCCCGGCGCAGCTCGTGCATCGCGTCGATGTGCTCCATCCAGTATTCATCGACCACGCGAAGCATGATAACCCGCTCCAGCTCACGCATGAGCGGTTTGCCGTCAGGCATCAGGCCGAAGTCCTTTTCTCTTGCCTCGTAAACCTCCATGGCCTTATCCATGACCTTTTCGGTCAGCTCCGCAGACGAAATGTGCTGAGCCGTCTTTTCATCGAGAACGATACCGCCCTTGCGCAAAAACAGCGACTCAAAGGGTACGAGGGTTTCTTCAAACGCCCGGAGATCTGCAAAGCCGCCGTGACCGCCCATGCCGTCTGCAATATTGGAGCTGATAAACTCCTCAATCATCGATTCAACGTTGTTTTGCAGGTCCTCACCGTCCAGAACCTTGCGGCGCTGTTCGTAGATGAGGTTACGCTGCACGTTCATAACATCGTCGTACTCAAGAACGCTTTTACGGCTCTGGAAGTTGCGGCTTTCAACAGTTTTCTGCGCCTGCTCAATGGCATTTGTGAGAATTTTATAGTCCAGCGGAGTGTCCTCATCCAGACCCATGCTCTCCATCATGCCGATGACCCGCTCAGAGCCGAAAAGGCGCATAACATCATCGGTGAGCGCAAGGTAAAACCTGCTCTCTCCGGGGTCGCCCTGACGTCCGGAACGGCCGCGCAGCTGGTTGTCGATACGCCGTGAATCATGGCGCTCTGTGCCGATGATAAACAGGCCGCCCGCCTCGCGCACCTTGTCGGCTTCGCCGGATATCTCCGCCTTGTGGAAGGCGAGCCTTTCCTCGAGCATCCTGCGCGCGTTTGTTACTATTTCATCGTCCGTTTCCGCAAAGCCGGTTGCCTCGGCAATGACCTCGTCGGACAGGCCGTGCTTTTTAAGGTCGTTGCGGGCAAGATAGTCGGCGTTGCCGCCGAGCATGATGTCCGTACCGCGTCCGGCCATGTTGGTGGCTATCGTGACAGCGCCCAGCTTACCGGCCTGAGCAACTATCTCCGCTTCCTTCTCATGGTTTTTCGCATTGAGGACATTGTGCTTTATTCCGGTACGTTTGAGCAGGCTTGAAACCAGCTCGCTCTTTTCGATCGAAACAGTTCCCACCAGAACAGGCTGCCCTTTTTCGTGACACTCCTGAATCTGCTGAATAATCGCGCGGTATTTTCCGTTTTCGTTTTTGAATACAACGTCCGTATCGTCAAGCCTCACCAGAGGTTTGTTCGTGGGGATCTCAACGATGTCCAGCTTGTAAATTGCCATGAACTCTTCCTGCTCTGTAACGGCGGTTCCGGTCATACCGGAGAGCTTGCCGAAAAGGCGGAAGTAGTTCTGAAAGGTGATGGTTGCAAGGGTCTTGCTTTCGCGCTCAACATCAACGTGCTCCTTGGCCTCAATCGCCTGATGCAGACCCTCGGAATAGCGGCGGCCCAGCATTATGCGGCCTGTAAATTCGTCGACGATAAGGACTTCGCCGTCTTTAACAACGTAGTCTATGTCGCGCTTCATAATACCGTGTGCTTTTAACGCCTGATTTATGTGGTGCGCCAAAGTTGAGTTTTCAAGGTCTGAAAGGTTCTCAATACCGAAGGCCGTTTCAGCTTTGGAAACTCCCTTGGCAGTAAGCGTCGAGCTCTTGGCCTTCTCGTCAACAACGTAGTCGGCATCAATATCCTCGTCTTCCTGGCTCTTTTCGTCGATGCTGGTATAGACCTTGCACCTGAGCCTGGCGACAAAGTCCTCCACCTGGGAATAGAGCTCTGTTCCCTTGTCGCCCATACCGGAAATAATCAGCGGTGTTCTGGCCTCATCGATGAGGATTGAGTCCACCTCGTCAACGATGGCAAAAGTGTGTCCGCGCTGAACCATGTTGTTTTTGTAAAGTGCCATATTATCACGGAGATAGTCAAAGCCCATCTCGTTGTTTGTGCCGTATGTTATATCCGCATCATATGCCGCGCGTCGCTCGTCATTTTCAAGCCCGTGGACGATAAGCCCAACGGACAGACCGAGAAAGCGGTAGATCTTACCCATCCACTCGCTGTCGCGCTTGGCAAGGTAGTCGTTTACTGTCACTATGTGTACGCCCTCGCCGGTCAGCGCGTTAAGATAGGCAGGAAGGGTCGCCACAAGCGTTTTGCCTTCACCGGTTTTCATTTCAGCTATGCGCCCCTGATGCAGAACGATTCCGCCGATGAGCTGAACCCTGAACGGATACAGGCCGATAGCCCGTCCTGCGGCCTCCCGCGCGGTGGCGAAGGCCTCCGGCAGAATATCGTCCAAATCTTCGCCCTGACTCAGTCGCTCTTTAAATTCGTCAGTCTTCGCGCGCAGCTGCGCGTCCGACATCGCCCTGTACTCGTCTGCAAGACGCTCTATTTTGTCTACTATCGGCGTTATCTTTTTCAGCTCGCGGTCACTGTGACTGCCGAAAATCTTTGAAATAATACTCATTTACTGAAAACCTTCCTGTAAGCCAAAGCATAATAATCGCATGTTATCAAGCTATTGTACCACGCAATTGTGAATAAAAAAAGGCTAAATTGACAGTCCTTCTGCAGACGAAATAAAAAATATGCCGAAAATTGCAATTATCATTTGAAGATTGAGCGATAGTGTACTATAATATTTTTTATTGGAATCTTTTTATGGGGGATGCTGACATGCGAAAAATTGGCTTTGACAACAAGATGTATCTGAATATGCAGACTGAAAATATTAAAAAGCGCATCAATCAGTTCGGCGGCAAGCTGTATCTTGAGTTCGGCGGCAAGCTGTTTGACGACTACCACGCAGCCCGTGTTCTGCCCGGTTTTGAGCCGGACAGCAAGGTGCGGATGCTGATGGAGATGCGAGACGACGCGGAAATAATCATCGTCATCAGTGCAGACGATATTGAGCGAAACAAAGTTCGCGGCGATCTGGGCATCACCTATGACCTAGACCTGCTGCGCCTTGTGGACGCCTTCCGCTCCTGCGGACTGTTCGTAGGCAGCGTTGTTATCACCCACTACTCCTCCCAGCCCACAGCCGAGGCTTTCCAGCAGCGGCTCGAAAAGCTCGGCATCAAGGTCTACCGGCACTATGTTATCAAAGACTACCCCGCAAACATTCCGCTGATTGTCAGCGAGGACGGCTTCGGGAAAAACGAATATGTTCAGACAGAGCGCAGCCTCGTTGTAGTAACAGCCCCCGGCCCCGGCAGCGGAAAAATGGCGACCTGCCTGTCACAGTTATACCACGACCATTGCCGCGGCATCAGCGCCGGCTACGCGAAGTTTGAGACCTTCCCGATCTGGAATCTGCCGCTGAAGCACCCCGTCAATCTGGCGTATGAGGCGGCAACCGCCGACCTTGAAGACGTCAACATGATCGACCCATATCACCTGGAGGCTTACGGAGAAACAACTGTCAACTACAACCGCGATGTTGAAATTTTTCCCGTGCTCAACGCTATGATGAGCCGCATCAACGGCGAATCTCCCTACCGCAGCCCCACGGACATGGGCGTTAACATGGCCGGATTCTGCATGACGGATGACGAGGCCTGCCGCGACGCCGGCTGTCAGGAAATCCTGCGGCGCTACTATCACACCGCCTGCGCCATCCGGCAGGGCATTGCTTCCCCGAATGAGCTTTTCAAAATTGAAATGATAATGAACCATCTGGGTCTTCTCCCAGAATACCGAAAGGTTGTGAAACCTGCTCTGACAAAAGCGGAACTGACTAATGCTCCCGCCGTTTCCATGGAGCTGCCGGACGGTATAATCGTCACAGGGAAAACAAGCTCGCTGCTCGGTTCCGCCTCCGCCTGTCTGCTCAATGCGCTCAAATATCTCGGCAGGATACCCGATGAAAAGCTGCTCATCTCTCCTGAGGTTATCACGCCGATTCAAAAACTGAAAATTAATCATCTGGGAAACACTAACCCGCGCCTCCACATCGATGAAATTCTGATCGCCCTGTCCATCTGCGGACTGACCGATCCCGCGGCGGCTCTGGCTGTTGAACAGCTTCCCAAGCTGCGGGGTTGCGAGGCGCATGCGTCGGTCATTCTCTCCCGCATAGATGAAAATGTTTTTCAGCATCTGGGTGTAAACATCACCTTTGAACCGCAGTATCAGACCAGAAGGCTCTATCACCCTAAATAAAACAATCTGCACCATATTTTGTCCGTTGACCAATTAAAAAATCGGGTTTAATATCTAAAACAACTATATCAGTCAAAGGAAATAAACACTATGAAACAGCTACTGCTTGGCAACGCCGCAGTTGCCCGCGGTCTTTATGAGGCCGGCTGTCACTTTCTCTCCGCCTACCCCGGCACGCCCTCCACGGAAATTCCGGAGACAGCCGCGGAATATGATGAAATTTACGCAGAGTGGGCGCCGAATGAAAAGGTCGCCCTAGAAGCCGCCATCGGCGCATCCATCGGCGGCGCGCGGAGCTTCTGCTCCATGAAGCACGTCGGTTTGAACGTTGCTGCCGACCCTCTTTTTACGGTTTCTTACACCGGTGTTAACGGCGGCTTGCTCATCGCCGTGGCAGACGACCCGGGAATGCACTCCTCCCAAAACGAGCAGGACTCCCGTCACTATGCGATAGCTGCAAAGCTCCCAATGCTTGAGCCGTCCGACAGCTCCGAATGCCTTGAATTTACGAAGCTCGCTTTCGACCTCTCGGAGGAATTTGACAGCCCCGTCATCCTGCGCACCTGCACAAGGGTGGCCCACTCCCAGAGCCTGGTTGAACTCTCGGACAGGCAGGAGCACGAGCTGAAAACATATGAAAAAAATCCCGCAAAGTACGTAATGATGCCCGGCAACGCCATCCGCCGCCATCCTCTTGTTGAGCAGCGTATGGAAAAGCTGCGTGAATGGGCGGAAAAAAGCGCGATAAACCGCGCTGAAATGTGTGATACCGGTGTGGGCTACATCACCAGCGGCACCTGCTACCAGTACCTGCGCGAGTGCTTCCCCAACGCAAGCATCCTCAAGCTGGGCATGGTCAACCCGCTTCCTGTTGACTTGATTAAGGACTTTGCGGCAAAGGTCGAAAAACTGATTATTGTTGAAGAGATGGACGGAGTAATCGAAGCTCACGTCCGCTCTCTGGGTGTAAAGGTTGACGGCGGAAAAGACCTTTTCGGCATGTGCGGCGAGCTGGGCCAGGGCAGGATAAAAGCCGCGCTCGGCCTTGAGCCGGAAAGCTGCGCAGATTTCGGAGAGACTCTCCCGAACCGTCCTCCCACGCTCTGCCCCGGCTGCCCTCATCGCGGAATTTTCTATGTCCTGTCTAAAATGGGCGTGATGGTTTCCGGCGACATCGGCTGCTATACTCTCGGCGCTCTGCCTCCGCTCGGCGCTATCGACACCACCATTTGCATGGGCGCCTCGATCTCCGGTCTGCACGGCTTCAACACAGTTCGCGGCAGGGACAGCGCGAAAAAGTCCGTTGCCGTTATCGGCGACTCGACATTCATGCACAGCGGCATTACAGGCCTTATCAACATTATTTACAACGAGGGCAGCAGCACGGTTATTATCCTCGATAATTCGATAACCGGCATGACCGGGCACCAGCAGAACCCCACCACAGGCAAAAACCTCAAGGGCAAACCCGCGCCTATTGTGTCGCTGGAAAAGCTCTGCGAGGCCGTTGGAATCAAGAACGTCCGTGTGTGCGACCCCTACGCGATGGATGAGATGAAGGCAGTCCTCAGCGAGGAGCTGGCCAAGGACGAACCGTCCGTCATCATCGCGCGCCGTCCCTGCATACTGCTGCCGGAGGTCAAAGTTTCCCCTGCGCTCAGAATTGACATCGATGCCTGCAAGGGCTGCAAGATGTGCATGAGCATAGGCTGTCCCGCAATCAGCTTCGCCGACAAAAAGGCCTTTATCGACCCGACTCTATGCGTGGGCTGCGACCTTTGCAAGCAAATGTGCAAGTTCGAGGCGATAGGAGGTATGGCGCAATGAGTACAAAATCAATTATGATAGTCGGCGTCGGCGGTCAGGGCACGCTGCTTGCCTCCCGCATTCTCGGCTCTGTCCTGACGGGCAACGGCTATGACGTAAAAATGTCTGAAGTGCACGGCATGAGCCAGCGCGGCGGAAGCGTTGTCACCTATGTAAAATACGGTGAAAAGGTCTTCTCCCCCATTGTAGACAAGGGTGAGGCGGACTATATCCTCGCCTTCGAGCGCCTTGAAGCAGCGCGCTGGGTGTCCTATCTCAAAACCGGCGGCACATTCATCCTCAACGACAACCGCATCAGCCCCATGCCCGTTATCACAGGTGCTATGGAGTACCCTGAAAACGTAACTGACAAAATTTCCGCCAAGGGAATTGAAACCATAGCCTGCGACGCGACCTCCATGGCGATTGAAGCCGGCAACCCAAAGTCTGTCAACGTGGTGCTCATCGGCATCCTCTCCGCGCTGATGGAATTCCCGGAATCGGACTGGCAGAAGGCTCTGGAAGCCTGCGTCAAGCCTAAGTTTTTGGAAATCAACAAGACGGCTTTCTCACTTGGCCGTGATTTTGCCGCGAAATCACTATAGTCAAAAACCGACGAGGGAGCGAAATGCTCCCTCGTTTAAGCAAACGGAGGTATATTAAAATGTCCTCAAAACTAAGAGAAGTCAACATCAAGGCCGATATGCCGACTGCCTCCGATGCCGTTAAGCGT
Source organism: Oscillospiraceae bacterium (assembly GCA_031552685.1). GTDB lineage: Bacteria > Bacillota > Clostridia > Oscillospirales > Oscillospiraceae > UBA2658. The sequence goes on along the minus strand of JAVBMI010000034.1, from coordinate 9,477 downwards.
GTTACCTTTTACATACACAACAGCAGGGCTTTGGGCTACACCGTAGTCAAAATCATTCACGGCTACGGCTCCTCCGGCAAGGGCGGCAAGATTCGCAGCGAGGTCCGCGCATATTTATCCCGTCAGCAACAGCAGGGGCAGATTCGCGGCTTCATCCCGGGAGAGGATTTTTCGATTTTCGATACCGCAACCAGAGATGCTTTTTCGCGGTGTGATGATCTTCGCCGCGACGATGATCTTGAGCGTCACAATAACGGCGTGACTATCATATTACTGTAATTGTTCGGAAGAATTTCTTGACAAGGCTTTTGTAAAATGTTATCATTCATAAGCATCTTTTCACAGGTATTTATGCGGGCGTAGTTCAATGGTAGAACACCAGCCTTCCAAGCTGGATACGTGGGTTCGATTCCCATCGCCCGCTCCAACGTCGAAATGGCCATGCACCGCTAGGTTTACGCCCAAAAGAGATTGGTGTAAGCTCCGCTATGCAGGGCCGTTTCTCTTTTTCCGAACAAGACCCGCTTCGCCGGGCTCTCGCTCGGGCCCCGGAAGGTAGGGCAGGGCTCTTTGCGGGTGTTTGCGGTAACTCTCCGGTTATATAGAATTTGGGCGGTGACTTTAATGAATAAACGCAAGCTGTTACTTCGAATCCTTAAAACCTCCGGCATGCTGAAGCTGATATACATATTCCTTGTATTCTTTGCGGCCACAATGTTTCTTCTGCCGCTTTGGGAGCCGGGGATCAAAACGCTGGGCGACAGCTTCTGGTTTTGCTTTTCTTCAATCACCACCATCGGGTATGGAGACCTGACAGCGGTTACAACTATCGGAAGAATTCTGACGGCGCTGCTATCGCTCTACGGTATTATTCTGGTTGCCATTATTACTGGTATTCTGGTCAGCTACATAACCGAACTTCAAAAGATAAGAGCGCGGGAGAGCGTTGCCAAGTTTATTGATGCGCTCGACCATCTTGACAGTATGAGCAAGGAAGAACTGACTGAGTTGTCGAATCGAATCAGGAAGCACAAATACAAGATGTAGTATTCAGGAACAATGTAGCTGTCAGGAGCAAAAGAGGACAGGTGAGCAAAACAGCTCACCTGTCCTCTTTTTTTGCCGGGGACTGCCTGCATCACAGGCGGAAAGCCGCCGAGAACTCCTCAACCCAGAACCGCCCTCGAAATAACAACCTTATGTATTTACGGGGGTTTTTTTCATGGTTTTACTGTTTCAGCCCCTGCGCGTATGCAAAACATGGCCGGGCAGTAGCTCTAAGTTGCGATTCCGTAAAAATTTTTGTCAAATTTCGGGGGAAACTTAACTAAAACCTGTGGTAAATATTGGATTTGTATGTTATTATAAATTCAATGCACATTTCAAAGAAAACATCTGAGGTGTAACATGTCTGAAAATGAAATTATGAAAGATCAGAATCAGTCTATCCTTAGCAACGCGCTTGCACAAATTACAAGAAATCCCGCACTGACGTCCGGCGATATACAAAAGGCCTTGGAAATGACTGCGAGAGAGGGCTGTATAGCCCTGCAAACTACGCGCATCGGAATTTGGACATACGATAAAGAAGCGTATGTCTTAAATAACATGACCATGTACGACAGTGAAAGCGACGCCTTTGAGGTACAGGATGTTTTCCCGCTGGATATCCGGCCTAACTATATCGGAGTTCTTAGTACAGAGCGCCTTATAGTTATAGACAATATTAAACTGCCAAATGTTTTAGGGGATTTGACCGAAACATACGACGAGACGGTTTGCTCCCTGCTCGACGCGCCGGTGCTGGTCGGCGGCGAATTGGTGGGCGTTGTCTGCATTGAGCATTGCCACAATTTCCGTAAATGGTCTGTTGAGGAGCAAAACTTCGCAAGCTCCCTGGCAGACATGACCGCTCTGGCGCTTGAGGCGACAGAGCGTAAGAAAACACTTGACGCGCTGGACAAAACCAATCGTCGGACGGAGAACCTGATGTCAAACCTTCCGGGAATGGTTTATCAGTGCCTGAATAATCCGCCTGATTTCACCTTCACCTTTGTCAGTGAGGGCAGTTATGCCCTGACCGGCTACAGACCGGATGAGCTGATGAACAACAATATGCTCAAGTTTCTTGATATGATTCACCCTGAAGATGCCGGTCCGCTGGAAAAGGCAAACAACGAAACACTCGTTGTCGGTTTGCCGCTGGACACTTCCTTCCGCATTATCATGAAGGACGGCAGTGTAAAGTGGATATGGGAGCGCAGCCGCGTGGTGGAAAAGCATCCGGACGGCACTCCGTATTTGCTGGAAGGGTTTTACACCGATATAACCGAGCAGCGGCGTCTCGAGGCGGCTGAGCTTGCAAACCGGGCGAAAAGTGAGTTTTTGGCTAATATGAGCCATGAGATCCGTACTCCCATGAATGCGATTTTGGGCATGACCGAGCTCGCTTTAAGAGAAGATCTGCCCCAAGGTATTGAAACCTATGTCCGCAATATCCGCTCCGCATCTAATTCCCTTTTGAATATAATTAACGATATTCTTGATTTCTCCAAGATCGAAGCCGGTGCAATGGAGCTTGTCGGTGTCAAATACTATACCGCTTCATTTATTAATGACATTGTTTCGATGATCTATGTACGCATTGGCAACAAGCCCATTGATTTTATAGTTGAAGACGTGCCTGAGCTTCCTGAAATTCTGTATGGCGATGTTACGAAAATCAAGCAAATTGCCATCAACCTTCTCACTAATGCTGTTAAATTCACGAACGAAGGCTTCATCCGTTTGAGCATTAGTTTTAATAAAACCGGCAACAACACCGGCAGGTTGATTTTGAAGGTTCAGGATACGGGCATCGGCATTAAAAAAGAAGACCTTCCCCTTTTATTCGATAACTTCTCACAGCTCGACACCAAGAAAAACAGGGCGGTTGAGGGAACCGGACTCGGACTTGCTATTTGTAAAAAACTCGCAGAGCTTATGAACGGCAGTATAACTGTAAGCACCGAATATGGAAAGGGTTCTGTTTTCTCAGTGGAGATCGACCAGGAATATGTGGAAGAATCTCCCCTGACAGCAATTGAAAGACCTGAAGAAATAAACGTTGGAATATGCGTTTCGCTGCCGGAAAAAGCGGCCTCCATTCAGGAAAAAACCGCTTATCTAGGTGTGAAGTCTTCCCTGGATATGGATATGGACAACCCAAAACAATACTCCCATATTGTAATTGACGCAGACAGAGGCGAGAGGTTGCAGGGCAAGGATATTGAGGGTGTTAAAATTGTTTCGCTGGTGAAAAACCATCTTGCAAGCGGAATTATGCTTCCGGGCGTTTATAACGTCAACTCGCCCCTGACTTTCCTGACTCTGGTCGATGTGCTGGGCGACGTTTCTCAGCGCAGCCGTGAAAACCTTGAGAAAACATCGGAAAAAAAGCCTGTTCTTCATGACGTCAGAATTCTGGTGGTTGATGACAACGACATTAACCTGCTGATTGCCGAAAGTGTTTTGAAGGACTTTAATGCGCAGGTCACACTTGCCAAATCCGGGTTTGAAGCTCTTGAGTTGATTAAAAAGGATGATTTCGACATTATATTCATGGATCACATGATGCCTGAGATGGACGGTGTTGAGGCTACAGAGCTTATTCGGGGCATGGATGACGAGAAGTTCAAAAAAGTGCCGATTATCGCTCTCACAGCAAATGCAATCAGCGGCGTAAAGGATATGTTTATAGCAAGCGGTATGAATGACTTTCTTTCAAAACCGCTCGATCTGGAAGAGCTTCAGCGCGTGCTGTGCCACTGGATACCGGCTGAAAAAATATCCTTTGATTAATTACCCGCTGATAATCAAATATAATGGAGGACTGTGTTTTGTCCGTAAATCAGATAATTGTCTACATCATGCTTTTGTTTATGGTGTGGGCTGCGATAGATAAGTACGCTCTGAAAAACCGTTTCGGCTATGGCGCAAAATTTGACGAAGCCTTTGAAGCAATGGGTCCCCTTGCGTTGTCGATTGTGGGAATAATGTGCTTTGCCCCTGTGCTTGGAAAAGTGTTGACACCTGTTTTCACTCCGCTTTATAATCTGGTTGGGGCAGACCCTGCTATGCTTGCCGGCTCATTGCTCGCAAGTGATATGGGCGGTCTGGCTCTTGCCACGGAGATGACCGGCAACACCAGTATTCAGGCTCTGTCAGGTATTCTGCTCGGCTCAATGATGGGCGTTACGATAATATTTGTAATCCCATACACGTCAATGATAGTCCAGGAAAAGGACAAGCCAGCTCTCTATAAAGGCATAATGGCCGGAATAATCAGCGTGCCTTTCGGTTGTTTTATTGGCGGACTTATCGGCAGGATAGAGATGAAGCTGCTGCTGATAAACCTAATCCCCGTTATTATTCTGGCAGTCGTGCTTGCTTTGCTGCTGCTGCTTCTGCCAAAGCTGACCATCAAGTTGTTCAGCATTTTTTCAAAAATTATCGCGCTGCTGATCGGGGCCGCGCTCGTTATTGCAATTATCCAGGCTCTGGGAACTACCTTCAGCGGTGAAAGGCTGACAATTATCCCGGGCATGGCGCCCATTGAGGACCAGTTTATTGTTGTGGGTCTTATTGTGGCAATGCTTGCCGGAGCTTATCCGTTTATCCACTTTTTAACAACCATTCTCACCAAGCCGATGATTTCACTCGGCAAGGTTATCGGAGTCAACTCCGTAACCGTAGCGGGCATGATTGCATCGCTGGCGAGCAGTCTTGCAATGTACCCGATGATAAAGGACATGGATAAGCGCGGCAAGGTTATTGCTGTTTCCTTTTCCATATGCGCGGGATTTTGTCTGGGTGACTTTCTGGCCTTCACCTCGGCAAAAATGCCGGAATTTATATTCCCAATGATTGTAGGAAAACTCGCCGCCGGTATTATTGCCGCTGCCATCGGAATGTTTGTTGCGCGACGTGGCGAGAAAGAAATTACAGAAACTCAGACAGCTCAGGACTAAATAAAATCAATAAAGGAAGGTACTGACCATGGTTACAATGTATACTGCGCGCACTTCTGAAATTGATGAAATCGACGAGGCTATCAAAGAGATAAAAAGCCAAATTGATCTCACCGCTCTGAAAAAGAACTCCGGCGGACTTATTTTCTGCCACATTGATTTTGTTGAAAGCGGCGTTGTAAAAGCCCTGTGTGAGCAGCTGCCCTTCAATGTTATTGGAATGACCTCCATGGTCAGCGCCAACGAGGCGGGCTACAGTCTTTACGACCTTACGCTGACAGTGCTCACAAGCGATGAGGTCAGCTTTGAGGCCGGCATGACAAATGACATCGATAATAACAACTACATTGATGAAGTCAACAGTTTATTCAACAATATGCGCGGCAAGGTGGACAGCGACCCTAAGATGATTTTCACCTTTATGCCCTATATCCGTGAGGTGGCCGGCTATGAAGTCGTTTCCGCCATGGATAAGGCCTGTCATGGTATCCCTATGTGGGGCGCCATTACAAACAATATCGATTTCAACTATGAAACTGTGCAGACTATATGCAACGGCGACTGCCTGCGCGCAGGGCTGGCAATGATGTTTGTCAGCGGTCCTGTTGAACCAAAGTTTATTGTTTCATCACTTCCTGAGCGTAATATCGCGAACAACCGAGCGATAATCACCAAGAGCGAAGGCGCGTTTCTCTATGAGATAAACGATGTGCCCGTGCTGAACTATCTCGCGGATGTCGGGCTTATTATTACTAAGGAGAACATTACGACAACTCCCCTGATGGTCTATTACGACAATGCCCAGGAGCCGGTCGCTCTCGGATTCTATACTTTGTTTGACGAGGGTCATGTTCTCACAGGCGGCGAAATGCCGGTCGGCACTTCTATTGCAGTGGGCAACATAGACGCAGCGGGAATTTTTGAATCCGCCGAGTACGGACTCCAGCAGATTCTGGACTTGAAAGACAGGCAGACAACTCTGCTCTTGCCCTGCGTTACGCGATATATTATGCTTGCCCCTGATCAGGAAGGCGAGCTTCGCATGATTGACGAGAAGCTCTCGAACAGCGGCAAACCTTTCATGATGGGCTATTCCGGCGGTGAAATTTGTCCGATGCCCGGGTCGGACGGAAAGCTTAAAAACCGTTTCCACAACTATTCATTCTGCGCTTTGGTGCTATAATACTATATCCGGCCAATAGATTTCGGGTGAGGAGGAAGTAAAAACTTGGAAAATGAGCATGTTGCCGTCACTGCTGAAGCGGACGCCTTGCGAGCACAGCTTACAGCTCTTGAACGTGAAAACCGAAAACTCAACCGAGAGATTACTCACCTGAAGAACGCGGTTGTTCAAGAAAAACTTGCCTCCACAACACTTTTAAACCAACAAAAGGCCAGCACTTTCATCCAGAGGGAGCGCGAGCGTTATCTTGCGCTCCTTCTGGCAAATTCTCCCAGCATCATCATTTTTCTGAACCAATCGGGACGAGTTGAGTTCTGCACGGATTATTTTATTGAGAAGGCAGGATTTGAAAACACTGACGAGGTTTTAGGCCACACTCTGGCGGAAGCATTCTCCCTCTTTATGGACAGCAGCTCACACGAGCACCTCCTTGAATGCAGCCGCGAAGCAATTGAGACAAACATGCCCCTTTCCTTTGACGCAACCTTCCATTTTGTCGGCGAGGATTCTCAAGAGAGTTTTGCGGGTATTATCGTACCAATGAAGGACGAAGAAAAAGAATCCGACGGACTCATGCTAATGTTCCATGATGTAACAGACCTAAAGCGTTCGCGTGAAGAAGCGCTTTCCGCCAGCAGGGCGAAAAGTGATTTTCTCTCCAATATGAGTCACGAGATCAGAACACCGATGAACGCGATAATTGGCATGACGATCATCGGGAAACGCGAAACGGACCTCAAAGGCAAAGACGATGCCTTTGAGCAGATTGAAAACGCCTCTGCACACCTTCTGGGCGTAATAAATGACATTCTGGATATTTCTAAAATCGAGTCCGGGAAAATGGAACTGTCGAATGTATTCTTTCATTTTCGCCGCATGATTGACCGGGTTCTCAGCGTTGTAAGCCTCAAGATTGAGGAAAAGAAACAGAACCTTACAATCCGGATTGATCCGGCTATTCCGGAGACCGTGTTCGGTGACGACCAGCGCTTTTCACAGGTAATAACCAACATAATTTCAAATGCCACAAAATTCACTCCCGAAGGGGGCGAAATTGAACTTGACGCCAAGCTGCTCAGCACACAAAACGGCACATGCGTCATTGAAATGCTTGTAAAAGACTCCGGTATCGGCATGAGCAAAGAGTCTCAGAGTAAGCTGTTCAATATATTCCAGCAGGCAGAAGCCGGCACCTCCCGCAAATATGGCGGAAGCGGCTTGGGTCTTGCTATCTCGAAGCGCATTTTGGAGTTGATGGGCGGAGATATCTGGGTAGAGTCAGAGCCCGAAAAAGGCTCATGTTTCTTCTTTACCGCGCGTTTTGGTGTTTCCGATAAATCCGCTCCGTCAGCCGCAGAAAACAATGTGTCGGACGGTTCGACGGATGCTCGGAAAGAACCACGCAATGATTTTTCCGGGAAAACTATCCTGGTTGTCGATGATATTGACATCAACCTGAAAATTATGGATGCGCTGCTTAAGCCGACAAATATAGCAATCGACACTGCCAAAAGCGGCGGCGAGGCATTTGATGCGTTTGTTACACATCCTGATCGTTACGATTTGGTTTTGATGGATGTTCAAATGCCGGGAATTGACGGGCTTCAGGCAACGAGAATGATAAGGGCTCTGGAAACTCCCGAAGCAGAGAGCATACCCATCATTGCAATGACTGCGAACGTATTTAAAGAGGACATCGAAAAATGCATTAATGCGGGCATGAACGCCCATTTGGGTAAGCCGATAGATATTGGCGAGGTCATGAAAACTCTTTCTCTTTATTTGACACCTAAGAATAAGAGGTAAAAAACATTACGATATTTGCCGCAGACAAATCATGTCTGCGGCAATGTTATTTATGAATATCTTTCCATTTTCTGCAAAAGCTATCATCAGCGACCACAAAAACTACTTTAGAAAGGCAGGAATAAAGTGGCAAAGCAGGGAATGAAGCGTCCGGAAGTGACACACACCAAGCCCAGAAACGAACAGGCCGCCGTGCCTGAAATGCAGGGCAAGGCCAAAAAGGCCAAGGAAAAAGCAAAGCCCATTACTGAAGAGTAAATAAAAATCAGGGGTGACTTACGTCACCCCTGATTTTTATAGTGGATAAGCGGATTCATAAGGCATGAAGAACATTACCGCCTCAGCCCGCTCCACTAATTGACAAAACACTGAGCCGGCAGTACAATACAACGAGCCATCTGACGACACTATACTGTACTTTCAATTCAGCATTTTATCATCTCTACGGGAGGTAACATATGTTCAACTGGTCGGGTTTCTTAATATATGACTTGGTCACGGCAGGAACGCCCGGCCCGAATAATATTATGGCTATGTCCAGTGGCGGACGTATCGGCTTCAAAAAGACTTTACCCTTTAATTTCGGAGTGCTTGTGGGCTTCATAATTGTTTCGGTTTTGTGTACGATTTTCTGCGCAATGCTCACCGCGCTTGTTCCAAAAATAATTTTGCCGATGAAAATAATCGGCGCGGCATATATGCTTTGGCTCGCATGGAAAACTCTTCGCAGCAGCAGTGAAATCGAGGAAAACCACAGGGAACTGGGTTTTTGGTCGGGCACTGTTTTACAGTTTGTGAACCCAAAGCTCTATCTGTGCTGTATAATGTCGCTGGAAGCCTACATACTCCCTGTTTATCCCGACAACTACTTGATTATGTTCATGTTTGACATCATCATGGCAATAAGCGCCCTTCTCTCGACCATGGCCTGGTCTGCCTTCGGCTCGGTTTTTCAAAAGCTGTTTTCCAAGTACTCCAAAATCACGAACACGATTATGGCGCTGCTGCTGGTCTATTGTGTGGTGTCGCTTTTTGTCTGAATCACGTCAGTTTTCCAAATGTCCCCTCGCAGGGACTGACCCTCGTCTTTCTAAATAGTAATTCATTTTTAATTATTCGCCCGCCGGGCGGAGGCCCTCGCCGGGCAGGCGTGCTACCCGCACAGGGTAACTCATTTTAATTATTTGCGCTTCCCGCGCAGGGCAAAAGAGGGCTTTCTTTTAGAAAAAGAAAGGCCCTCTCTTGACTCTCCTAAAGAAAATGTGTGCAAGACAATTAATACAAGCAAGCTCTCCGCTCGCTAACTGCAACCCGTGCCACAGGGCAGGTAAGCACTGTGCGTCTGAACCGCTCGCTTCGTCGGAATGGACTCCATATTCTTCGCTTCGCCGTAAACGGCAAAGCTTATTCATTTCGTCATTCCTCCTCTTTCGAACAAGACCCACTTCGTTGGGCTCTTGTTCGAGTAAGACGAAAGAC
>JAVBMI010000027.1:0-18879 GCA_031552685.1 Oscillospiraceae bacterium | reverse complement strand
GCAAAAAGCTCCGTCGGTGAGAGCGCCGCCAAAAGCGTTCGGCTGCCCTGGGCATCGTCCCTGACAATTTGCAGTTTTCCGGACAGGAGGATTCCTATTTCCTCCGGCTTGTCACCGGCGAGCAAAATGGTCTGCCCGTTTTTATATTTTTTTGTTTTTGCCCGCAGGCAAACGAGCATATTTGTTAGTTCTTCAGGTGAAATGCCTTTAAACAGCGCCATCTTTTCCAGCAGCGGTAAAAATTTTTCCATTAGATCAAATCTTTCTTCGATTTCGTGTTATTAACCACGGATTTCATGCTTTTATTATAGTAATATAAGGACAGAAAAGCAAGGGGGTACTCAAAAATGATAAGAAAAATAATCGAAATAGATAAAGAAAAGTGCAACGGCTGCGGACTGTGTGTCTCGGCCTGCCACGAGGGCGCTATAGGACTTGTGGACGGTAAAGCCGAGCTGCTTCGTGACGACTACTGCGACGGTCTGGGCGACTGTCTGCCGTCCTGTCCCACGGGTGCGATAGCCTTTGTTGAGCGGGAAGCTCTCGAGTACAATGAAGCGGAGGTTCAAAAAAATATGGAAGCAAAGCAAAAACAGCCCGAAAAGCTGCCCTGCGGCTGTCCCGGTACCAATGCCAAGGCGATAGTCCGTGAGGCAGTGCCAGAAGCTCGGACGGCTTCAGTGCAGTGCGCTTCGCAGCTTAACCAGTGGCCCGTGCAAATCAAACTGGTGCCGGTCAACGCGCCGTATTTTGACGGCGCAAACCTGCTGGTCGCCGCTGACTGCACAGCTTATGCCTACGCTGATTTTCACCGTGAGTTCATGCGGAACAAGATAACTCTCATCGGTTGCCCGAAGCTGGACGAGGGCGATTACACTGAAAAGCTCACTGCCATTCTGGCAGGCAACAACATAAAAAACGTAACAGTTCTGCGCATGGAAGTTCCCTGCTGCGGCGGGATAGAAAACGCTGTAAAGCGCGCTCTGCAAAACTCAGGAAAAATGCTCCCCTGGCAGGTCGTGACCATCTCGACCGACGGCAGGATTCTTGATGACTGATATTTCTCCTCTCATTCTCCTCTCTCCTCTCAATAGCACAAAATCTCCCCTGATCAGATCAGGGGAGATTTTGCATATAAAATACTTTATTTCACATTTGTTTCCACAATTAAAACCTCGTCACCCGCCTTGACTTCGCCGCCCTCGAGAACTTTCACAAATATGCCCTCTCTGGGCATAACGCAGTCCCCGGCGGCCTCACGGATGACACAGTTTTGGTGGCACTCCTTGCCGATTTGGGTCACTTCCGTCAGCGCACTGCCAAGTTTCAGCCGCGTGCCAACTGCCAGCTTATAGAGCACAATGCCCTCAACAAGTATGTTCTCTGCAAAGGCCCCGTTGCTGAGCGGAAAGTCGATTTTATCCTGAATCATTTTCACGCTGTCCGTTCCCAGCAGACTGACCTGTCTGTCCCAATTCCCGGCGTGGGCATCACCATCTATTCCATGGTCGGGCAGCAATCGAACAATGGGTACCTCGTGCTTTTGCTCGCCCTTGCGTTCACTGACGCACACCGCGCGAACCCTGCCCTTTGAGGCACACTCGCTCTCTGTTCCGAGCAGCATGTCGATTCCGTGCATAAGTGAGCCCTCAACAGCGGCGAGGCACTCAAGCGCAGCCTTTTTACTGCCCGGGAGGTTGACGATAAGCGTGTTTTTCCTGATTCCCGCCTCGGAGCGGGAGAGCATTCCGCGCGGGGTTATTTTCATGCTCTCGGCGCGCATATATTCCGGAATTCCCGGTGTGCGGCGCTCTATTACTTCAAGCGTGGCCTCGGGTGTGATGTCGCGGCCGGAAAAGCCTGTGCCGCCGGTTGTGAGCACAAGGCACACGCCCAGCTCGTCGGCGCAGCGGATAAGCTCTGCTTTTATCAGCTCCGGCTCGTCAGGAACGATTACGCGGCGGACTATGTTCCAGCCCTTGGACTCAAGTTCCCCGCAGATGGCCGGTCCGCTGGTGTCATCCCGCAGTCCCGCGGCGCCCTTGTCACTGACGGTTATCACGGCGGCTGTGTATGTCATACAGGTTCGCCCTCCCTTGAATAGACTCCGCTTTTTCCTCCGCTCTTTTTCAGCAGGCGAATGTCGCTTATCACCATGTCCTTCTGAACGGCCTTGCACATATCGTAGACTGTCAGCGCGGCGACGGAAACGGCAGCGAGCGCCTCCATTTCAACACCGGTCTGTCCGTTGCAGCGCACGGTGGCGAAAATTTCAACACTGCTGCGATGCTCGTCCAGAAAAATGTCAAGGTCAATTCCCGTGAGCATTATCGGATGGCACATGGGGATGATTTCCGGTGTGCGTTTAGCTCCCATTATTCCGGCGACTTTTGCGACATTCAATACATCGCCCTTTTTGATGCCGCCTGACGCTATGAGAATGAAGGTGTCGCGGTTTACCAGAACCCGGCCTGCCGCAATGGCAACACGGTCGGTGTTGTCCTTTTCTCCGACATCTACCATTTTTGCGCCGCCCTTATTGTCAAAGTGTGTGAAATCGTTCATTGTTTCAGCCTCCGATTTGATTCATTCTTCTGCCGGCGACACTGGGGTTCCTGCCGGAGAGCTCAGCGCCGCGGTTTTCCGGCTTGCGTCCTATCGCCGATTTAATCGCTTCTTCAAGCTCCTCCGCGCTCATACCGCGCACCGGTATCTCAACATTCGAGTGCAGACAGGGCTTGAGCATGCCGTCAGCCGTCAGACGCAGCCTGTTGCAGCTTTTGCAGAAGTGGTTGCTGACCGGGTTAATAATTCCGACTGTGCCCCTCGCACCGGGCAGGCGGTAGATTTTCGCGACGCTTTTTCCTCCGAGCTCCTCTGCTACAAGCTCCGGCACCGCTTCCAGAACCGCCCTGTTCGGCACGAAGCTCTTTTCCCAGAAGGGCAGACTCTCGCCGATTGGCATCAGCTCAATGAAGCGCATCTCAATCTCGTTTTCGCGGGTGAGTTCCACCAATGCGGGAATCTCGTCGTCGTTAAAGCCGCCGATGAGCACGGTGTTGAGCTTTATCGGGGCAAGTCCGGCGGCCTTTGCCGCCTCAATACCGCGCAGAACGCGGCCCAAATCCCCGCCGCGGGTCATGTAAGCATATTTTTCGGGATTTAGGCTGTCAATGCTTATGTTCACGCGGTCAACTCCGGCAGCTTTCAGGTCGAAAGCCATACCCTCCAGAAGCAGGCCGTTTGTTGTTAGCGCCAGCTCTTTTATTTCAGGAATCGCCTTTATACCCCGGCACAGCTCCTGCAAATCGCGGCGCACAAGAGGTTCGCCCCCTGTTATGCGCACCTTGTCAATGCCTAGTCTTGCCGCGGCTGCAGTCACTTCAATTATTTCCTCAAAGCTCATTATTTCTGAATGCTCCCGCTTGCACACACCCGCTTCGGGCATGCAGTAGCGGCAACGGAGATTGCACAGATCCGTCACAGATATTCGCAGGTAGCTTATGCTCCTGTTGAAGGGGTCGAGCATAGAAATCACGTCCTAAATCAAGTATGCATCCAGCCGGGTACCCGCGTCAAGCCTCTGTGTTCCTGCGGGAATGACCGCCAGTACATCGCAGCCGATTATTGCGTGGAGCTGCGAATTACCCTGAGCGGAAAAACGCATAAGCGTCTGACCGTTTGAGAGGTCGAGCGTCCCTCGAAGCAGGCGAAGCTGAGGACTGGGCTTTTTGAAGTCGTCGGCGAGCGTAACGGTGATTTTCCGGTTCATATACTCCGTAAGCCCGCAGAGCTTTCTCAGGCAGGGCAGAACAAGCGCGTAGAAATTGACAATTGCCGCCGCAGGATTTCCGGACAGGGCGAAAACCGCCTTGCCGTCTTTGACCCCGTAAGCGCAAGGGCCGCCGGGCTTCATGTCCAGCCGCCGCACAATAATCTCAGCCCCCGCAAGCTCCATTGCAGCGGGGGTTGCGTCGTAGTCGCCGACAGAAACGCCCCCTGTGGAAATGACCGCGTCACACTGTTCCAGACCTTGCCGCAGAAGTGAGGCTATCTCTTCCGCGTTGTCCCGCGCTGTGCTGAGAACAAATGGCTCCGCTCCCATGAGACGGATCGCTCCCTCAAGCATATAGCGGTTGGTGTTGCGGATTTGTCCGCCGCTTATTTCCTGCTCAAGTTCGGCGAGCTCGTTGCCGGTTGAGAGGATTCCGATTTTGGGAATTTTGTAAACGAGAGGATTCGCAATCCCCTGCGCGGCAAGAGTTCCCATGGCTGCGGGGTCTATCCTGCCGCCGCGTGACATGAGCAGTTCTCCCGCCCGGACATCCTCGCCCCGGCGGACGATGTCGTGCTTAGTGACGGGTTCAAACAGAGTTACTGTTTTTTCGGTAAACCGGGTGTACTCGTATTTAATTATCCCGTCCGCGCCCTCCGGCACAGGCCCGCCTGTAAGGATTTTTACGGCGGTTCCGGGGACAATCGTTTTTGTGGGAAAGCTCCCGGCAGCGACCTCTTCAAGAATGGTCAGGGTCACGGGGCTTTCACTGCTGGCAGTCAGGGTATCAGCGGTCCTGAAGGCGTAGCCGTCGTAGGGGGAACGGTCAAACGGGGGAATATCCACGGCAGCTGTCAGATCCACTGCAAGCACTCTGCCGCAGGAGCGGGACAGGGGAATATTTTCCGCAGACACAGGAACAATGCTCTCCGACATGATGTCCAGCGCCTCGAGATAGTGAATGTTTGAGTGCATAGAAGATCTCCCCTTTTTGTGTCTAGGCTTTTTGGCCGAAATAGCAAAGCGGATAACGGCAGCTTTCGCAGCCGGCGCAGAATCCTCCCTCGCCCAGATCGGTAATGTCTTCGCGTTTTACTTCGATTCCAGCCATGATCCGCGGCAGGAACACATCCAGACTGGTGGTTTTCGAATGTATTGAGGCGCCGGGCACACCCACCAGCACCTTGTCACCCAGATAGGCGATCGTAAGCATATTCCCCGGCTGCATTGGCGCGCCCTGCGACACCACGCGCGCGCCGGATTCGCGGATTGCTGCGGGCGTAACATCGTCCGGGTCAACAGACATTCCGCCCGTGAGCAAAATAAGCTCAATGCCTTCACAGACATATTCATCGATGGCGGCCCGTATCATCTCGGTCTTGTCGTCACAGACGCACACCCGCAACAGGTCCGTGCCGAAACGCCGGAGCTTTTTCCTGAGAACGGGTTCAAAAGCATCCTCTATACGGCGGTTATAAATCTCGCTGCCTGTGATTATCGCGCCGACCTTTTTAATTTTGTAGGGCACAACACTCAGAACAGGAAAGTTATCCACCGCAATTTTCACTGCGGCGTCCACGTTTTTCCTGTCGGTTACGAGCGGAACTATCCTCGCTCCGGCCAGTTTTTCTCCTTCAGTAACAGGGGAGAAGCTCTTTCGGGTTGCAACTGTGTAGTCTTGCACACGGTTTATCTGCTTGAGTGCCTCGCTGTTCACAAGAAAAACGCCGTCAATCGCGGAGGATATTTGAAATTTCCCCTCTGAAGGGCCTTTGCAGTCCAGATTATCTCCGCAGAGAACTTCAACCAGCTCGCGCGCGGCATCATCCTCATGCACCTCGTCCTTTTCCGGCTCCCAGACAAAGATTTGAGTTTTGCCCATGTTCAGCAGCTCGGGGATATCCGCCTGAGTGATGACATGCCCGCGTCTGAACTTTACGCCCTTGAAACCGGCCTCGGAAATTGCGGTCATATCGTGGCAAAGCGCTTGTCCTATAGCGTCCTGCACAGCTATTTTTCGCATTTTTCTGCTCCTTCAAAAACAAAAATCCGCCTGTTTTGGAAATTAAAACAGGCGGAAAGACACGGTCCTTTCGCGGTTTCGTTTCCTTTTCAAATACGGAAGGCCCTGCCGTTTCCGGCAAAACCCTGATGAGCCATGAGGCTCCGTCTCAACAGTCATGGGCAAGGCCTTTAGACCGAGGAGCTCGGAAACAATATTTGATTGATTTCATTCTAGCATTTGTTTCCCGTTTCCGCAAGATGAAAAGACGCCTTATGTCCGGAGTTATAGAAAAAAGGGACGATACTTACGTACACGTCCCTTTAGTTGCCAGTCAATTGCCTCAGGTGGGTATTTCTTCAAATTCAGCATGGATTACCACATCTTCGGCAGGCATCACAAAGCTCGTGCCGGTAATCGCAGTGTCGTCAAACTTGAGTGAGCCCGCTTTGAGACGATAGCCTTCGTCCGGCTCAATGGTCAGAGTTACTGTTACTCCGGCGCCGGCGAAGTCATGGCTTGCGGTAACAGAGCCATTTGTCATCGGGGCAATCGAGACGTCATAGCCCGCTCCGAACTTTGCGGTTATAACAACGTCTTCATCGGGCATTTCAAAGGTGTTGCCGGTGATTGGAGTGCCGTTGACCTTAAGATATCCGTCCTTGCCCGTCACGGACATACCTGCGTTGCCGGTTAGGGTGAGCGTTACAGTTTCACCCGCTGCAGCGCTGGTCTTGTCTGCGGTTATTGTCCCGCCGACAACAGCGCCTATTGTAATACTGTGCTCTTCTCCGCTGGGTTCGGCGCTTTCATCTTTCATAATATTCCATATGATCCGGCAAACTTCAGCGCGGGTCATATCTCTCTGGGGATCAAAAGAGCCGCCCGAAGTTATACCGTCAAAAATACCCTTTTCACGGCAGACCGCCACTGCATTTCTGGCCCATGTGCCGATGTGTTCCCAGTCGCTGTATGCCTCATATCCTTTTTTGCCGTCAATACCCAACAGGTAAGTGTTTTCGACAATTTTCGCGACCTGTTCGCGGGTGATGTTTCCGCTAGCGCCGAACAAAGAGCCGCTTATACCGTCAATAAAACCAATACCCTGCATCAGGACAATTGCGTTATCCAGCTCGCTCTTTGTTCTGGTTGCATCGGTAAAAGTGTGCTGCCGGGCGTGAAAGGTCCTAGCCCAAATAATTACGAATTCACCGCGGGATATACTGCCGCTCGGGTCGAAAATGCCGCCGCCGCGGCCGTTTACAAAAGCCTTGTCCGCGCAAAAGTCAATTGCTGCCTTCTGGGGATGATTCTCGGGTACGTCCGAGAAGGTTGCCGCCATCGCTCCGCTTGTCAGTGATACAACAAGCAGAATGCTCAGCAGTATTGTAAGAATTTTTTTACTTTTCATTTTTTGCTCCTTTTCTCTTTTTCTTTTATCATGCCTTTTGGGCATGAAATGAAAAGCCTGATATTTGTGATATTTTATCTGCGTCCATAGTTTGCCCTATTTTCGGATTTTTTCATTTGAAAAATTTTCAAGTTTTCATTCGCTTCATTCTGAAAACCAGGAATTTAACAATTTGTTGCCAAAATAACATAGTTGAGCCTCGACAGTAAGGCTTCGCGGTGCTATAATACCGCATAGCGAAAAAAATATGTTAAAGGAGGGACTGTTATGGCAGAATCCTTCAGTTCAGCGGTAATGCCGCAAATCGAGGAGCTGGCAAAAAAATGCAGCTCTCAGACAATACCAAACGAGCTCTACACCGAATACAAGGTGTTCCGCGGCTTGCGCGATCTAAACGGAAACGGCGTTCGGGCAGGTCTTACCAATATTTCGGAGGTTACCGCCAAGCAAATTGTTAATGGCGTTGAGGAGCCGATGAACGGCAGGCTCTACTATCAGGGAATCGACATTAAGGATATTGTTGGCGGATTTCTCGCGGAAGACCGCTTCGGCTTTGAGGAGACAATTTATTTGCTTCTCTTCGGCGGGCTTCCGAATAAGGACGAGTTGAAAGACTTCCAGCGTCTGCTTGGAAAATGCTGCTCACTGCCGCCCAAGTTTAACAGAGACATAATAATGAAAGCGCCCAGCCGCGATATGATGAACACCCTGAGCCGCAGTGTGCTCATGCTCTACTATTACGACAATAACCCTGATGACACCAGCATTCCCAACGTGCTCAGGCAGAGCTTGCAGCTCATCGCCCAGTTCCCGCTGCTGGCAGTATATGGTTACCACGCTTATAACCACTATGAAAAGGGCCAGAGCCTTATTATTCACCAGCCGGACAAGCGTCTTTCAATCGCGGAAAATATTTTGCACTTACTGCGTCCTGATCAGAATTACACGGAGCTTGAGGCAAAAATCCTTGACCTTGCGCTTGTGCTGCACGCAGAGCATGGCGGCGGCAACAACTCCTCTTTCACGGTACATGTGGTTTCATCTTCCGGCACCGACACATACAGCGCAATCGCAGCGGCGCTCGGCAGCCTCAAGGGCCCGAAGCACGGCGGCGCAAACATCCGTGTAACGAAAATGATGGATGACCTGAAGGAGAATGTTAGCAACTGGAACGATGACGGCCAGCTAACCGATTATCTGAAAAAGTTGCTGCACAAGGAAGCCTTTGACAAGAGCGGCCTGATCTACGGTATCGGACACGCCGTCTATTCACTGAGCGACCCGCGCGCCGAGATTTTTGAGAGCTTTGTGCAGAAGCTCAGCGCTGAAAAGGGCCGGGAAGAAGAATATGCACTGTACGCAAATGTGGCGCGCCTTGCGCCGGAGCTTATCGCGGAAGAGCGCAAGATGTACAAAGGTGTTTCGGCCAACATCGACTTTTACAGCGGTTTCGTTTATGATATGCTGGATCTGCCGATGGAGCTTTACACCCCGATCTTCGCAATCAGCCGCATCGCGGGCTGGAGCGCTCACCGCATCGAGGAGCTCGTAACGGGCAGTAAAATAATTCGTCCGGCATACAAAAGCGTTTCTCCAAAGCGTGAATACATCCCACTTGTGGACAGATAAAAAACATAGGAAAGCAGCCGGTGCAAACCGGCTGCTTTTTCGCATTTTTTCAGTACAAGCAGAAATTTTCAATTTGACGAACAGATGAAATATCCGGTTTCAGAGAGATTTTTGTGAAGATAATTCTTCTAAGACAGTTTTTCTTCCAGCTCATCAATGGTAAAAAACGGCGCGGAGCATGCATGGTTTTCGCATAGATAAAAGGTAAAACGCTGTCCCGCTGTTCCGCTGTAATATTGCGTAAAAGGTGCGATTTGTGCAAGCTCCCGGGAGTTTTCATCTGTCTTTATCAAAGTTGTCAAGCCCGGGCGGGGCTTCTTTGAAATAATCTGCAGCAGGGTTTCAACGTCCTGCTTTTGAGCAACGCAAACCATTTCCCGCGACTGATTCTGCATGTCAATCAGGGCCATAAGCGCAAAAGTGTGCGCCGCCGGTGACGCCGAGAGCTCCGGCAGCAGAAAATCCAACTGCTTATCCGCCGCTGTTCTCCAACGTTCCTCTCCCGTAAGCGCGGCTAGCTTCTGCAATGCAAACAGGAACACGGAATTTCCTGAGGGCAACGCGCCGTCAAATGTCTGTTTAGGACGGAAAATGAGCTTATCTTCCCGTAACTGGTTCATAAAGAAGCCGCCCTTTGAATCAGCGAAACAGTTTTCGGCCTCCTGCGCCAAAAACAGCGCCTGCGAGAGATGTGGCAAATGCTGTGTCGCCTCAAACAGCTCAAGGCATGCCCAGCACAGAAAAGCATAATCATCCAGCAAGCCCGCGCCGGAGACCTTGCCGTTGCGGTAACTGACGCACAGTCCGTTTTCATCCCGCAGCGTTTGATTTACAAAGCTAAGCGCTCTTTCGGCGGCTTCAAGGAATTCGGCTTTTCCGGTGATTTGGAACGCTTTTGCATATGCCGCTATCATAAGTGAGGTCCATGAGGTCAAAATTTTGTCGTCCTTGTGCAAGGGAAATCGTTCGAGCCTGTAGCGGTACAGCTTTGCAAGAACATCATCAGAAACATTTTCCGGAAAAATGCTTTTTCCAATTCTGTTCGGGATGTTTTTCCCTTCGAAATTTCCCTCTATTGAGAAATTATAGTCCATGCAAAAATTCGTTCCTGCTTCTTTCCCAAGCAGATCGATAACCTCCTGCTCGGAAAAGGTGTAATATTTCCCTTCCTCACCATCGCTGTCAGCGTCCTGCGCGGAGTAAAATCCGCCTTCGGGCGAGGTCATCTCACGCCGCACATATTCAAGGGTCCGGCATGCCACGTCTCTATAAACGCTCTCGCCGCTGATACGAAAAAACTCAAGAAGAGCGAGAGTCATCAGCGCATTGTCATAGAGCATTTTTTCAAAATGCGGCGCAAGCCATTTTTGATCGGTTGAATAGCGCGAAAAGCCGAAGCCGATATGGTCAAAAATTCCGCCGCAACAGATGCCATCAAGCGTTTTCCGGACGATTTCAAGCACGGAAGTCTCTGTTTCGCGAAGATAACAGCACAAGAGAAACATCAGATTGTGCGGCATCGGAAACTTTGGAGCATTGCCGAAGCCGCCGTAATGGGGGTCGAAATTTCCTGAAAGCTGCCGGACGGCTTTGGGGATAATATCCTTATTTGAAGCTGAAAGCTGCGCCACGTATTTTTCCGCTTGAGTGGACAGCGCCTGCACGATCTCCCTGCCGGAGTTTTCAATTCTTCCCGGGTCCTTCTCCCACTGATAGGCAACAGAATCCAACAGCTCAAGAAAGCCCGGCCTGCCGTAGCGGCCGGATTTGGGGAAATATGTTCCGGCAAAAAAGGGGATTTGCTCCGGAGTGAGAAAAACAGTGAGCGGCCAACCGCCGCTTCCCGTCAGCGTCTGGCACACATCCATGTACACAGCATCTATATCCGGCCGTTCCTCGCGGTCAACCTTGATCGAAACAAAACCCGCATTGAGGCGCTTGGCGACCTGCTCATCCTCAAAGGATTCATGCGCCATAACATGGCACCAGTGGCAGGTTGAATAGCCGATGGAAAGAAATATCGGCTTTCCCTCAGTTTTTGCTTTATGAAAAGCTTCTTCTCCCCACGGATACCAGTTGACAGGATTGTACGCGTGCTGCAAAAGATATGGTGAAGTCTCGTGTATAAGTTTATTGGGCGCCGCATCGGAATTTGACATTGAGCACCACCTCCTCTTATTAGCATTATTCAAGAATAGCTTCACCTTGTTTTATTTTTTTATTCTTGCCCCTGAAGTATTATTTGCCGCGCGGACAGCGTTCAGGGGTGCTCCTTTTGCGAAAGGAGCACCCCTATAAAAAACTGCGTCAGGTTTTTGGCTGTATCTCTGAGAATTGAAATTGTGTTATTTGCAGATATCGCTCTCCTTTCCGGAGAATAGAATCGGGAAAATTATCGTGGTGGACGGCATCGGGGAAATTCTGCGTTTCCAGACACAGCGCGCAACGGCGTCCATATACCGCGCCGCCCTTGCCCTTATCTCCATCGAGATAATTCCCTGTGTAAAGCTGGACCCCGGGCTGATTCGTCAGGCACACCATCCTGAGCCCTCCCGCTTCCAGCAGCGCCGCAGCATGCAGATTTTCCGTTACAGAATTTCCAAGCACAAAGTTGTGGTCATATCCGGAGCCGATAATTGTCTGAGGATGCTCATTGTCTATATAATCCCCAATGTATCTTCCCTCGCGAAAATCGAAGGGAGTATCCTCTACATCCAAAAAACGGCCTGTTGGAACACTATGTGTATCGTTTTCGGTAATTTTCTCCGCAGGTATACACAGAAAATGCCCGCAAACGTCCCCAGAGGCATGGCCTTCCAGATTGAAGTAGCTGTGGTTCGTGAGGATGACCGGAGTATCCGCATCCGACACCGCTGAAAATGTATATTCAAACACATTTTCCTGCGTCAGGCTGTACTTAAGCTCCACACTGAGGTTCCCGGGAAAGCCCTCCTCGCCGTCCGGACTGAAAAATTTGAGCACAAGGCTGTCGTCTTGAGCTTCCGCTTCCCACACCCTGCTGTGAAAGCCCGCGCTTCCGTGAAGACAGCTTGTCCCGTCGTTGGCAGGCAGACGGTATATTTTGCCTCCCAGCTCAAAAGACGCTCCGCCGATGCGGTTGGCCACCCGTCCGATTGCAGCGCCGATGTATTTATTCTGCTTTTCGTAGTCCGCGACTGAGTCAAAACCAAGAACAACATCCCGCAGCTGCCCTCCAACGGGTATACACAGCGAACGCACTGCTCCTCCGTATGTGAGTATCTCGGCGCTCATGCCGTTTTCGTTCTTCAGCGTATAGCTGCGAACGGCTGCGCCGTCTGCGGTTTTGCCGAAAGGTCTTTCGAATATCAATTACATCACCTCTTGTACAGAGTAACACAAGCGCCCGCAAATGTTAATAAAAAAGAACCCCGAAGGGGTTCTTTTTTAATCTTGGCGACTGTCCCGCCCGTCTTTTATTCTTCTGCAATAATTCTGTCACGCCCGCTGTTCTTCGCCTTATAGAGAAAGACATCGGCGCGGCTCAGTAAACTCTCAACACTGTCATCGGCACGAATCGGGATGATTCCGCCGCTGACGGTTATTTTTGCGCCGCCCCGAAACTCCATCTGCGCGACCGCTGCCCGCGTACGCTCGGCAATAACAAGCGCGCCTTCCAAATCAATGTTGTGCAGCACCACCACGAATTCCTCGCCGCCATAGCGCGCAAAAACATCATAGGAGCGCAGATTGCTCTGCACAGTGGCTGCAAACTGGATCAAAACCTCGTCCCCGAAACCGTGCCCGTAGTTGTCGTTGATTTTTTTGAAAAGGTCAATGTCAAGCATCATCAGGCACAGCGGAGTGTTATTTTCACGGCAGGTTTCAAGCTCCCGTTCAAGAAAGCTCACCAGGAATCTGCGGTTATGAAGGCAGGTCAGCGGATCTCTGTGAGAGAGCTCGCTAAGGACCTTATTTTTCTCCTCAATCTCTTTAAGCAGCTTTTTGATTCTGTGACGCTCCAAATCAGAGGAATTTCTGAAGAATATACCCAACAACGCTATCCCGCCGTAAGCAACAATTAGCGCCACAGCATAGTCAACAAATTTCTCCCTTTCTCCATCGTGCGGAATCACTGTTTCAGGGTGAGTAAACTGGATAGCGCAAATAGCAACCCAAACAAGAATGTTCAGGATAATCAAAAAAATCCTCAGCTTCCCTCTAAACAAAATGGTTAGCAGAAAAACGCCTAAAACCTCAATCAGACCGGCAGTTCCGTTATATCCCGCTGTCTGGAAAAAAAGAAACGGAATGTAGAAAAACGAGATAATAATCAGCAGAAATTTTGCTGATTTCATACGCCATTCAAGGGGGGAAAACAGCAGCGCCAAAAAAACAGCGTTGAAAATCCACTGAACTGTGATGCCCAACACACCTTTGCCCAGCAAGGTATTTGTAGTTGCAGATATCATGGATGCAAGAAAGGCAATAGCGAAGAAGATCATGTAGATCCTGTACTGAAATGACAATTCCTCGCTCAAATAATTTGCCTTGATATACTCTTTTGCAGTCCTAAGCATGCATTTCTCTTTTCTGTGTTGGCACGAACGGCGTGCCCCGACCCGAACCTGAATCAACTGTATCTCCCGCGAAACAGAAGTTATACCAACTGCCGGTTCTGTTACTTCTGCCCGCGGTTATTGCCAATTATCTCATTTCTGACGCTTGAGGAAATTTCGCCCGGGGAAAACTCGGGAACTCCGGTATAATATCCCTGAACATAATCTATGCCTATCTTCGCCAGCTCCCGGAGATCCTCGGCATATTCAACGCCCTCGGCAACCAGCTTCATACCCTCGGAATGGCAAAATGCGGCCAAATTGCCGACAAACTTCTGCTTTGCCTGATCTGAGTGTATTCCTTGAATCCTGGACATGTCAACCTTAACAATATCAGGAGCCAGTGACATCAGCTCCGGCTCGCTGGAACGGCTGCTGCCGTAATCGTCAACCGCGAGCTGGATTCCGCTTTCGCGGATGAAGTCAATCTTCTTCTTTTTACTCTCCGGCGACCCGCTCTCCGCCTCTGTCACTTCTATGAAAACACGGTTAAACAGGCCAAAATAGTTCAGTCTGAGATAATCAACCTCGTCCTGTGACAGCGTGTAACCCGGAATACTGTTGATGAAGAATTTTCTGTTTCCTGTAGTGGCAGCAAGCTCAGAAATATTTTTGAACGCTTCCATGAGAATCGTGCTCTCCAGCTGTCCGAGCCGGGTTTCCGCTCCGGCAACCTTAAGCACATCCACAGGGGATTCAAAGTCCTTCGTCGTCGGCCTCATCAGCATTTCATAGGCGTAAACCTCGCCGCTTTTCAGGTCAACAATAGGCTGATACGCAAAGCGGAAGAGCTTTTCATCGAGAAGCCGGTTGATCGCCTCTCTGTTCTCCAGCAGATGCGCGTTTTTCATATACGAAACACGGTCGAACTCGAAAACCGAGCCCTTGCAATTGTGCTTTGCTTCATACATGGCATAGTCCGAGAGCTTCAGCAGGTCTGTAATATCCTCTGAGTCCATGGGATACCACGCAATACCTGCAGAAAACCGGATTTTGTGCTCAGAGCCGTCCGATGCAGTAATCGAAGTGTTTTCGTATTTCTGATACTCTTCTTTTATCAGCTTTCGCAAGTCTTCTAAAGACTCGTAACCGTGGATGTAGATAGCAAACTCATCGCCGGAAATCCGCGAAACAACAGCCCCGTGTTCTTCAAATCTGCTGAACATTTCCCCCGCCGTAATAAGCAGACGGTCGCCCATGTCATGCCCAAAGGTATCATTGATGTACTTGAGATTGTCAAGATCCATGAAAATCATGGCGCCTGTGGTGTATGGGGTATCTCTGACCATTTGATAGGCTTCCCGCTTAAAGGCGGTGCGGTTGTAAAGCCTGGTCAGCTCGTCATAGTCAAGCTCGTTGGCGAGCCGCCGCCTCTCTTCAACATCCTTGGTCACATCCAGTATAACGCCGACTTCTCCGGCTTCTGTGGGTGTTGTCACTATTCTCAGCCATCTTTTTGCGCTGTGCTCATCTGCGTACTCAAAAATATTGTCGCTTTTGTCCATAGGCCTTGAGATCAGCCGGCTGTACAATTCGCCCCAGCGCCGCTTTGTGACCGGCTCACGCGAATCGAGATGCAAAAGCCCGAAAATGTACTCTGTGAGATTGACATATTCAGAATCATTGTACAGCTCAAACCCGCCTATGGGCATGAGCGTCATCTCCAGTATCCTCGAAGTTGTTTTTGAGGCGTTGCGAACATTCCTGTTCTGCACCGCGAGAGCCGCCGTCAGCTCGTCAATCTCCCTCATGCCCGTTCGAGAGAATTCAATGTCCTGATTCGGAGAAAGACTCTTTACGTGCTTTGACAGCTTGGATATCCTCCTCGTCGAAACGCCGGTAAGAATAAAAATTGCTACAAAGGCCGCCACAAAAGTCGACGCCATGCTCACTACCACAATCGTGCTGACTCTGCCTGATGTTTCGTTTAGCAAATCCTTGGGAACAAAGCTGACCAGCGACCAGCCGTCCCCGCTAAAGGGTGAATTCTCACTGTAAATAACAATGTCCTGAACAGAGCAGTACATATCACCCAGACCTTCAAGTTTTACTTGATAGAGTTCTGATTCCGAGATGTTTCCCAGTTCTATATCATTGTTTTTCGAGAGATACACAGAGGCGAGAGGCCCTCCCGGAACTATCCAGTCAGTCTGTATGCTGTTGTTTTTCACACTGCAAAGGGCGTAGAAGCTGTTTTCATACGGTAAATCCGTGTTCCAAAGATAGCTCTGCGTAAAGTGCAGAAGCGATATTTCCAGCCCTACAATGCCATACGTTGTTCCGTCGTTATCAATTAACGGCATTGTATAATAAACCGCCTCCAGACCGTCTCCCAGAACAGAAATCGGGGTTGACCAGTAGCCGTATCGCTCCAGTTCTGCATAGGGTTTGTCAATTGCAGCCTGCTGCGGCAAAGTGAAGAAGTCTGATGTTTCATCCAGCTTAATGTCCAGATCCCAATTCACTGAAGTGGCTATTTTATTTTGCTGAGAAACAGCTATCGGCCCAATTTCAAGCAGGAAATTCGTGATTCCGACAGCTGTGTTATCGGGTGCCGAGTCGCGTATATACACCGCGGAATGAGCCTGAGGGTCTTCCGGATTGACACCGGAACCGTTTAGTATGATAAAAGCGCCTGTTATGTTGTTTCCGTGCAGCAGGCTCATGACAGATTTTGCCCCGAGCTCAGCAGCGGAAATATATGCATCCGGGTTTTTGTACAGCTCCTGCGCAGCGATACCCTCATGCTCGGCAAGCTCTGAAAGCTTACTGCTCAGGGCCTCCGTCTCCGCTGCCATATTTTTTACCAGCTGCCCCATGAAGTTATCAAGAATTACCGCTCTCGTGTTCGTTGCTGAATTGAAAAGCCTGTAAGACTCCGTGTCAAGAGTGCTGAACACCTTGGACAAATACAATGATCCTGAAAAAGCAATGCCCTGCAGAAGAACGAGAGCCGCCATCATAAGCGTCAGCTGTGTTCTTAAGGTCATGTTCCTCTTCATAGAGCCTCTTTCCTTTCACTGTATTTGATATTGGAATTACCAGGCTACATCATTCTTTTGCAACTCGCTTTTAATCGCGGACATCCAGTCGTCAAAGCGCCCTTCAACATTGAGCGCTTCAATAATTTCATCTTCACCGGCGCCCTGAGCCTTCATAGCGTCTGCCAACTCGCGGCCATTTACCGCAATGTCAGTGAGCGTAGATTTAAGTGTCGGACGAATTGCGTAGCTGCCCAAAAACGGCTTGGAAGAGAAAGCTCCTCCGCCGATTATCTGGCTAATGGAGATTTCGTAGAACTTTGCAACGTTGCTCTCAACCTTGTCTCCCGAACGCATCTCATCAATCATGTCATCCAACTGCGTGCCGTCATATGCCTGCGTTTTTACTGGCAAATAACCTGTTGACATGGCAAACGGAATGTTCTGCTGCGTATCGGTGAACCACTTAAGGAACAGCGCTGCCGCCTCCTGCCTGCGCTCGTCAGACTTAGATACAGCCATTCCGGCACCTTGGGAGATTGCGCATTGCTGTCCACCCTCAAAGGTCGGATACGGAAGGGCCAGCAGTTCAACCGGAAGCTGAGTGTTATCCTGCTCAATCCATGTCGGAAAATACGCTGCGCTGGATGTTGAGCCGACATAGGCGATCAGGTTGCCCGCCTTGATGTCGTCCGATCTGAAGTTGCCCACGGCATCGTAATATCCAAGGCTCATTCCCATATAGTAGTTTTCAAAGACCTTATACAGCGATTTTTCATCCAAATTCGCCTTTGAATTTGCAGCGTTCATTATTTCGGCGCCAAGCTGTTTCGCGCCTATGATAATAAAGTTTGCCAGCGAGTCAAATCCCATGAGCGCTTTTCCGTCCCACGCAGTTCCGGGGGTTTTCTCATCCAGCCAGTTATAGTACGCCCTGGCGGTTTCATATACCCCTTCCCAGGTTTTCAGGTTCTCGTTGGAATATCCGCTGCCCTCGCAAAACTCAGTCCAGGCAGTGTCATTGACGCAGAGTATTTCCGTGCTTTTAACAATTGGGATTATCAGCAGACGGTTTTCGTCAAAAACTCCGTCCTCCAGGAAGCCCTGTACATATTCCTGCTGCTCCTCCTGCGTGAAATACGGGGAAAGCTCACAGATAACGCCCAGTTGATCAAGATCCTTGACAGTATCAGGATATGCAGAAAAAATGTCCGGCATCTCACTCGAGTTAATAACTCCTTTGGCGGAGTCTGTTACGGCGTTTTCAAGGTCAGCGATGCTTCCTTGGGCAACAGCCTCAATAAAAACATTGTTTTCCATGCCCACTGTCTCGTTGAATTGCGTAACCGCTTCCTCAAAGGCGCGGAGGTTTTCGCTGACATAGTAGTGCCACAGCGTAAGCGTTACGGCTGTTTTGTCATTTTTCCCGGAGTCTCCCCCGGCGGAGCAGGCCGTCAAGAGTAAAATACAGGCCAGTACAAAACTCAGAGTCTTGATTTTCTTCATGAATTTTCCACCCCTCTAAACATATTACAAAACTGCTGTATCCAGTGTTATTCAGCGGCTGCAGAATGATAAAAAATGTCTGAAAACTCTGGTAATTTTTAATACTATTCCATTTTTGATTCTAGCACAAATGGGAATCATTAGCAAGTTTATTAAACAACATAACTCGCCGGACCGGAATCAGGTTCGGCGAGTTAATACTTGTTCTTATTCTGTCATCATACATCTGACCGTTACTCTGGCTGCACCTCCGAAGGTGCAGGTAAACAGCGACAAATCCCACTTGTCGTCGATCATTTTTTCAATTTCGGTCGGCTGAACTGTTTCAACCAGCGAAACCTCATAGGGATATTCGTTGCCGTCTACATCCACAAAGGAAACTTTGCTTCCGGCAGTGAGCAGGGAAAGGCCCCCAAAATGGCTCTTATAGTTGTGAGCGGCGATGACCAGCGAATTTTTCTCAACGTCCAGCTTATACATGCAGGGAGAAATCTTCAAATTCGCATAGCTCCACTGGCTCATAACGGGCAGCTCCAGCTCCAGCTCCGGTACCAAAAGCAGGCCGATATATTCGTGACCATCCACAATATATGTGGGCAGCTCGCCTATAGTCGGGCGCACTTCCGGAACGGTGTTCACCGTAACTTCGCTGATATGTTCCAAAACAGCGGCTGCCGCAAACCCTGCTTTACCCGAGGCACGATTCTCATCCAACCTGTTATAGACCAAAAGTCCGATTGCGCCCAAAATGAGTATCAGCCCTAAAACCATGAGTATTTTGCCGGTCTTATTTTTCATCCTTTGCCTTCTTGTTGTTGCGATTCAGAATCCATCCTGCAGAGAAAACAAGCAGGCCGAGAACTGCCATAAAAGGAATGGGCCACTGCAGCACGCCGGTCTGCGGGAGAGAATCCAGCGGCACATCCGGGTCTAAAATGTCGATGTCGGGGGGGAAGGGATCCAGGGGGGTAGACGGG
>JAVBMI010000009.1:0-72571 GCA_031552685.1 Oscillospiraceae bacterium | reverse complement strand
GGCCGGAATGACCTGCCCGCCCTCGACGCAGAAGCGTCCTGTAATTGCGCGGATAATATGCAGCATGAGGTTATTAATCGACGAGTTGCGGTTCATATAAATGCCAAGGTCCGGGTGGATGCAGGACTTGGTCTGCGCGATGATACGCGTAACCTCAACTACCTGCTCGAAGTCAAGCCCGCAAACCTCGGTAACCGCGCGCTTCGCGTCAAAGCCGTCGAACAACGGGGCTACTTCGTCCCAGCCGTTGACGTGCTCGGCTATGTATTCCTTGTTATCCCAGCCGTTATCGAGGATGATGCGAATCATTGCCTTGAGCAGCATCGTGTCGCTTCCGGGCTTAAGCTGCAAATGAATGTCCGCATGATCGGCGCTCTCGGAAACACGGGGGTCAATGACGATGAATTTTTTGTCCGGATCCTTTTTCAGCGCCAGAATAAGCTCGCGGGCGCGCGGCTCCTGATTGCTCATCCAGCCGTTCCACCCCCACGAAACTACAGTGTCGGCGTTGTGGACATCCGGCATGGAGGGGTAGGCCTGCTTGCCGGTGACACGCGCGTCAACCCAGTAGACGTTGGAGAACTCCTGTGTCAGCGAGGAATAGTAGTTGCGCGAACCGAGACTGTTAAGGAGCCTCAGGCCGAGGGCGACCTCCATCTGGCCGCCTACACTGCCGCCGCCCATATAGGCGATCGTGCTGCCGCCGAATTCGTCTCTGATTGAAAGGAGCTTTGCTGAGATTTCGGAAATTGCCTGTTCCCAGGAAATGCGTTCATGATGATCGCCCACTTTTTTCAGCGGGTATTCCAGCCTGTCGGCGTTGTGGGCGTAGTGCGCCATGGAAAGTCCCTTGCGGCAGCAGTAGCCCTTGGAGCGGGGATTGTCCTTGTCGCCCCTGACCTTAACAATTTTGTTGTCCTCGACCTGACATTCCAGACCGCAGTCCTGCGCGCAGAACACGCAGCTTGTCTTTTTCCACACTTCCATAACCATACTCCTCAAATATTGTTGTGACTAATTATACAATATGCACCGGCGATTAACAATCTATATTTGGTAATAATTGCATATTTCTCCAGATATGAAGATTTCAGTATAAAGAAACCTGAACGCTATGCCGGCACGGAAAAAATGCCGGCTTTGCTTCGCAACTGCAATCTTCCCCATACAATCAGACAAAAATGTTAAAAAAACTTGAAAGAATGTCCTCTACCGTGTAAAATTACAATGTTGAAATCAAAAAACCGAACTGGGAGGCAGAATATGTTCAAAACACTCGATGAGGCCAGAGGTTATTTCCACGAGCACAATGTCAAAATGGTGGATTTCATGATGATCGACCTGAACGGCCGCTGGCGCCATCTCACAATGCCCGTTGCCCGCCTGACAGAGGACACTCTAAAATACGGCATCGGCTTTGACGGCTCGAATTACGGCTTCGCCCCCGTTGAAAAGAGCGATATGGTCTTTGTCCCCGATCTGGCCACCGCCTATCTTGACCCCTTTTCAGATGTAAAAACAGTTGCCATGATAGGTGATGTGTTTGTTATAGACCTGCCTGACAACAGGCGCTTTGACCAGGATCCCCGAAACGTTGCGGTCCACGCGGAGGAATACCTGAGAAAAACAGGCATAGCAGACGAGATGCGCATCGGCCCAGAATTTGAGTTCAATGTGTTCGAGAACGTTAGCTATGAGGTTTCCGGCAACCGCGCCATGTTTTTTGTCGACAGCGAACAGGCCGAGTGGAACACCGGCAAAGAGGGCGGCAACCTCGGTTATAAAATGACAAATAAGGGCGGCTACCACATGGCAGCGCCTCTGGACAAGCTCAGTGGATTTCGCAGCCGTGCTACCATGCTCATGGAGAATCTGGGTGTTGCCGTCAAATACCACCACCATGAGGTCGCAGGCCCGGGACAACTGGAGATCGAAGTTGAGTTCGGCAGCATGCTTGAAATGGCGGACAAAACCATGATGACCAAGTTCATCCTGAAAAACCTCGCCGTATCCGAGGGTAAGTCCGTCACCTTCATGCCAAAGCCTATCGCGGGTGAGGCGGGCAACGGAATGCATGTTCACATGCATCTTTTCAAGGACGGCAAGCCTCTATTCTATGATGAGCAAGGCTATTCCCAGCTCTCGGAAACGGCTTTACACTTCATCGGCGGCATACTGACTCACGTGCGCGCCCTGTGCGCCTTTACCAATCCCAGCACCAACTCATACAAGCGGCTTATTCCCGGGTATGAGGCCCCGGTAACCATCGGTTTTGCAACCAGCAACCGCAGCAGCGTTATCCGTATTCCCGCCTATGCCAAGGCACCGGACAAAAAGCGCTTTGAGATCCGCAGTCCGGACGGCACCTGCAATCCATACTATGCCTATTCGGCAATCCTCATGGCGGGGATTGACGGCATTCAGAAGAAAATTGACCCCGTTAAGGCCGGTTTCGGACCATATGACTTCAATCTCTACAACCTTTCTGACGATGATAAAAAGAAGATTAAGGCCCTGCCCCGCAGCCTGGATGAGGCGCTGGACGCTCTGGAATCGGATCACGAATTCCTGACGGTTGACGGTGTTTTCCCGCAGAGACTTATTGACATCTGGATTTCCAACAAGCGCAAGGACTGTTTGCGCTACGAGGCGCTGCCCCAGCCGGTAGAGTATGAAATGTACTACGATCTATAGAAAAAGAACGCCCGTTTTCGTTAACGAAAACGGGCGTTCTTTGACGTGATGTGGGGTGAGGGCATTTTCTGCCCTCACCCCAATGTGCATTTCAAAAAGACGCTACTGTTTACTAACTGAACAAATCATATCCTTCGAAATCGTCCTCTCCGATCAAGGGCGTGCTGCAAATCTTTTCCTTTAATTCCAAACGGTAATCGGGGTGCGCGATTTTAATTATTGCCCTGATGCGGTCTTTCATGGTCTTTAGATAGACATCGGCAACACCGTGCTCGGTTACGATGTACATCTGATGATTTTTGGCCGTTGTAACAATCGAACCTTCCGGCAGCCACGCAACAACGTTCGTCCGGCGGTTGCCCTCTTCGTCAACATAAGTTGAGCGCAGGCAAAGGAAGCTGCGCCCGCCCTTTGAGCGCATTGCGCCGTAAATATATGCAAAGGAGCCGCCGGCGCCGCTGTACGGCTTCAGCCCCTGCGCCTCCGAGCAGGCTTGACCCAGAAGGTCAACCATCATCGTGCAGTTGATTGCAAGAATATTGTCCTGATTCGAAATTTCGAACAGGTCAATCATCTTGTTTCTCGGAAGGAGCCGTATTCTGTCATCATTTGCCAGGAAGTTGAAAATACGTGCGGAGCATGCGCCGGGACTTGAGGCCAGAACCCTTGTGAGAACGCCCTCCTCGACCAGGTCGGCCATAACGTCGCAGCAGACCTCGGTATAAA
Source organism: Oscillospiraceae bacterium (assembly GCA_031552685.1). Taxonomy (GTDB): domain Bacteria; phylum Bacillota; class Clostridia; order Oscillospirales; family Oscillospiraceae; genus UBA2658. The sequence continues at coordinate 69,151 of JAVBMI010000009.1, read as the reverse complement.
CTTCGAGCGGGCCCGCATCACGAAGATTGGCAAGAATTTCGTCGCCAAGTCCGCCGTAGCCTACCTGCAGCTTGTCGTTGGGCTTGATGTAGGGCAGGATTTGAGCGGCGATGTCCTTATCCACCTGCGTCGGGGAGGTCGGCGGAATTTCAACTACATCCGTATTGCATTCAACTATGTAATCAAACTCGGTAATATGAACCGCAACATCCTTGCGGTCGCCGGGAATGGAGTATTGTCCGGTCGCATCCATATAGCCGATTTTTTTCTTGATGCGCGGGTCATTGGCAACCAAAGAGGTTGTGGAAACGCCATAGTGACCTACATTGCACCAGCCCTCCTCATCCGGCGGGCAAACGTGCAGGGCAACTGTGTTGCAGTCGTACTCAAAAATACCGTCGTCAAGATGGTCATAGCCGCAGCTGTGATATTCCAGAACCCCCATTTCTCCGGACATGCGCTCCAGAGGAAGATTGAAAAAACTGATTAAGCGAAAGTGTTTTTTGCTGGAGGGGTCAAAGAGCATGTTGAAGGGATACGTGGAAACATTGTACATCAAAGTGATGTCGTGATAGTCTTCCTGATGCGCGTGCAATTCGTCAAGCAGTGTGTACGGAACTTCCGGACCCTGTCCCATCCAGACTATATCGCCCGGTTTAATGGCTTTTGCGGCTTCTTCATTTGTAACTAAGTGTGTCTTATAGTGTTCTCTCCAATCTGACATAAAAATTCTCCATTCTCCAAAATATTTGTTGCTTCTCCTTCTGCCTTTCTGTAATTTGCTTGTGTGTTCATGTGTTTTTACTCTTTTCAATGCTCTGATAGCTTTAAATGCATGTCTTTCATGCCCTCTACCTCATCGCAGACGGGCTTCCAGTCGCAGGCGCGGCAATCCATTTTTATATCAGCAAGGATTTGATCCAGAGCCCGCGTTATTTCCGCGCTGTCAGTTGCGAGCCGCTCAAGCTCAGCATAGGGAGCCTCAGGCAGCGTGACGAAAATTACCTTTGCCGCCCTCACATGGAAGTTTTCCTTGTACTTGCTTATGAAGAGGTTTCCAACGCTCTCAAAGCTCAAACCGGATTTGATCGCGGCTTTTGAGACGCGAACCTGTTCACGGTTTGAAAAGCCGGAGACCCTCATCATATAACCGGCAGGGGAGACGTCATACTTTTTCATCTCAATATTTTTTATGATAGTGTATGCGCCCTTGTCGCCGTGCTCCTCAATGTTGTCTGTGAGCAGGATCGTGATTCTCGCGAAGGGCGAGTTCTCCTTAAGCTCCTGCAGATCCTTTCCGTAGAGTAAAACACCGTCGCCGGACACCAGCTCCTCATTTTCGGTTATCAGAGCATAGGACACACTGGGAAGCGAATTCTCTCCCAGCTCGAAAGCTGCCTCACTCATGAGGATAAGCTCATTTTTTTCACCCTGAGCGGCAAGATTCCTAGGGTTGAACAGATACTTCCGCGGCACAAAATCCGTCAGCAAGTCTGTGGTTTTTTGAATAATCCCGTTAAAAATTTTCATTACAGTTCGTCTTCGATGTTTTTGCTGTCATGGAAGGCGATGAGCTTGTCATAAATCTTTTCAACGAGCTTCATGTCTCCGTTGGTGATGTAAGTGATAAACGTCAGCACAAAAAGTCCGGCGATAACTATTGCGACGATATAGTACCAAGCCATACGCTACTCCTTATCCATGCCCTTTTGACGGGCATATTCCGCAGCGCCGAGCGCACCCATAAGCTGGGGATCGACGCTCAGCTCGACAACCTTGATTTTCAGAACATCTTCGATCGCTTTTTTGAGTCCTGCGTTTTTTGCGCAGCCGCCGCTTAGTGCGATGCTGTTTTTTGCGCCGGCCTTTTTTGCCATAATGAAGCAGCGCTTTGCAACGGAAAGCTCAATTCCGGCCGCAATTTCATCGCGGGGCTTGCCCTCGCCGACCAGTGTGATAACTTCGCTTTCCGCGAAAACAGTACACTGTGCGGTGATGGGGATCGTGTTTTTCGCTGTAAGCGAGAGGTTTGAAAAATCTTCAATGCTCAGCTCAAAGGCGTTTGCCATTGCTTCAAAAAACCGGCCGGTTCCGGCGGCGCATTTGTCGTTCATGGCGAATGACAAAACCGTGCCGTCGGTGTCGATAGAGATGCCCTTAACGTCCTGACCGCCGATGTCAATAATGGCCTTAACTGCCGGGTTCGTAATATGTACGCCCATCGCATGGCAGGAGATTTCAGAAATATTCTCGTCCGCAAAGGGAACCTTGTTGCGCCCGTAGCCTGTTCCGATCAGATAAGCTAAATCATTGGGTTTGTCGATATTCGGGATTCCCGCAATTGCCAGCTCAAGAGCTGCCTTAGCGCTCTGCTCCGAGTTGATTTTGCTTTTTATCGTTACATTGCTGGCAATTTTTCCGGTCTCGTCCAGAATAACGCATTTTGCGTAGGTGGAACCTACGTCGCAGCCGCCAAAATAATTCATATTTTCATCTCCTTACCAAGTTAAATCGTCATCGTAATCAACAAGCGTCGGGTCCAGGGGTTTTGCTCTGAAAACGGTTTCCATATATCTGTTTACGCGGTCACGCATCGCTTTGCGTGACACCGTGCGCGGGTCCATGAGGTCGTGCTCTATCCAGATGAGGTGGATTCCGCGTTCCCGTGCCTGGTCCTCAAAGAGCCCCTGCAAACCCGCAAAGTTCTTGCAGGCAACATGGTTGTACATGAAGACGATGTTGGCGCTGAACTTTTCGCACATCTTCCAGCACTCATCGAGCGCGTTGACATATCCGCCGTTGGAGTGGGAGCGCATGGTCATGCGCTCATAACCCCTTGCCATATCAAGCAAGACCTTTTCCCTGTCGTGCTCGTCATAGTGGTGGTAAGAGAGCATACATTCCATATCCACAAGGGTTTTGATTCCCCAGCAGTTTTGTGCCCAGTAAGTAAAGTTGGAATAATAGTGCGCCGGACAGGACCAGACGATTGCGCGGTATTTTGCCTTGTCATCCGCAGCCTTGGACTTTTCATAACCCTTCTTCATCAGCTTTGAAACCTTGGCGTCATACTTTACGAAGTTGGGGTCCAGCGAGCTTGCGATTTGCATCTCGTACTCCCTGTGAAGCGCAAGCGCCGCACCGCAAATCTGCGGATATGGTGTGCAGTTGATATCCCATTTGTCGATCATGTAGTTGCACTCCCGGTTGTAGCGCTTAACACCCTTGAAGAAGGCATCCCAGTCGAATTTTACGTTATAATGCTCTTCGATAAATTCAACTGCTCCCCAAAGGTTTTTGATCGCGTATTCCTGAACCTCCGGCTCGTTGAAGCGCTGGGGCGGCGTGATTTGGTAGGAGGGGAAATCTTTGAAATATCTGTGGCTGTACATAACTGAAGCAGCGCTGCCGTCGCAGGGCATAACGCTGGAGATGTATGCCACTCCGACCTTGGGCAGGTCATTTACAACGCAGATGCCCGCATCCGCCGCCGGCAGCGGGCAGGCGTCGGGGGCGAGGCCGTAATTCTCGATAGCGTCTATGTAATACATGTTTGCCTGCTGGTCGATTTCACCTGCTTCAAAAATAGGTATCATCTGGATGAGCAGGCCTTTTAGCGTGGGAAAACCGTTCATAATCTGAATCGGCATCATCTCGTCAAAGATAACGGTTTTTGCCCGAAGTTTTGCGGCCTTCTTTGACTTGGGGTTGAGATTTTCGTCACGCGCAAGTATGTCGGCAAGCATTTGCGCCGAGTTCTTAAGAATGACAAAAAACTGCAGGTGGGCATAGCGAAGCTCATAACCGCGAAGTCCTATGGTATGACGGTCAACGAAGGCCGGCGTTGTAAGGTACGATACAAGCCAGCGATAGCGCGAGAGCCCCCTTGTCATCTGCGGCAGCACAGGCGCAAGAGTAGCGCCCAGCATTCCCAGCATTTTCAGCCAGCGGAAATAGTCATAAAGAGTATCCTTCAGACCTTTCCACTCACGGTGTTTTGTGCAGCGGTGGTCTGCACTGTAGAGATCTCCCAAGCCTTTTCCCGTTTTTGGATTGTAAGCCATCTACTTCACCCCCTTTGCGTTTTTTGCCTTAATCTTCTTTATTTCAATACTTTCAACGAAGGCTTGAACCCTTGTTCGAAGCTGCCCGCTGGTTCGGGACATATACGGCCGGTCGATGGACAGTGTGGGGATATTGTATTCGTTTTGCATGACGTGGCTTGCGAGAGCGCGCTCGTATGACCAGTAGGTGCAGAATTTGATCTGCTCATATATGATGCCGTCGGCGTGATAGTCTTCTTTCAGCTGAGCTGCGACGTCATACCGCATTTGGATCTTATGCAGGGCGATGTGTCGGGGGCACAGGGTGCTGTGCATATACTGGCGGACGACCTGTGAGAGTGCATCCTCATCATCGTTCAGAACAATCTCCTGCCGTCCGGGGAAACTGCCGTAGCAGAAGCGGTCCGCAACGACCAGAGCGCCGCTGTCCTCTATGAGGGATATCAAATCCGGGTCATCGATCTCCGAGCCGACAACCACCACCTTTACGCGGAAGTTTTTATTTTTGTCAGGCTCACGGGTCTTCAGCTCCTCCAGAGTCTCGCGGAGCTTATCGACGATAAGGTATTTGGGACAGACATAGGTGACCAGCGTGAGAATGTGAAACTCAGACCCGGTGATAGGAGGGTTATCAAGCTTCCGGAAGTTTCCGATTTCGGTTATAAGACGGCAAATCTCATTGTGCTCGGCAACCGCCTTGCGTATTTCAGCGTCTGAAATATCCACGCCGTAGTTTTCATGCAGAGGTTTCAGAACTTTACGCCCGACCTGTTCGATGACCTGCTTGACACAGCTCTCGTCATCGGAGGTGGGCACCTCCATGTTGCACCAGAAAAAGCCCTTCTTGTCGGGATCGTTCGTTTTCAGAAGCTCCATGTTCTCCATGGTGCGGTTCATGCACTCGCAGCCGTCAACTCCTGCCATTGCATCGAGGAATCTGTAGCCGCCCTCAAGTCCGCGCTCAAGTATAGCCCTGGCAAATTCGCAGGTGGCGTGTGACATATAGTAGGTCGATAAGTCGAGTGAACCCGTTCTCGGCGCTCTGAGTCTTACAGAGAAACATTTTCCGAGATTCAGGAGCACCTCAGGCATGTGATAGCAGGTGTAGCCCACGGCGATACCGCCCTCGCTCTGCGCCTGCCGCACCAGGTCGTTGTTTGCCTCGTTCAAGAGGTTTTCAAAGTAGTACAGATGCTGTAAATCCTTCATTTTCACACTCCGTTCAGACTGATTTCTTGTGCAGATTAGATTATCTCTAAGTTCTCAAGCACCTTCTTTACGCCTATGACAAATGCTGAGCCGTCCGGAAGTTCCATAACACTTTTGCCCATAACATCGGACAATGCCAGTTCCCTGTCGTCCGGGATATATGCCAGCACAGGTATATCTCCCGTGAAAATATACTCTTTGAGTAACTTGTCATTAAATCTGTTTACTATTGCGCCCGTTTTTCCGTACATGGAAAGAGAGTCCGCAACACTTTTAATTGTCTGGATGACCTGCGTGCCCTTTTTGCTGGGGTCTGTTACCAGAAGCATGTGCGTTACCTTTTCCATAACCCTGCGGTTTATCTGTTCAATTCCGGCCTCTCCGTCAATGACAACATAGTCAAACTGCGCAGAAACCGAGCCGATGACCTCTCTGAGATAGGCGTTGATACTGCAGTAGCAGCCGGCGGCCTCGGGCCGGCCCACGGCAATGAAGGCAAAGCCGTCCTTTTCAACCATAGTGTCAAAAATGCGATAGCTCACCTCTCCCAAAAGCTCTTTGGCTCGTTTCTTTTCCTTGTCGCCTTCGCCGGCCTGAGTTATCGCCTTGCGGATGTCGTCGATCGTTTGGCCTACCTCAACGTCCAGAGCCGTAGCAAGGCCGACCGCCGGATCGGCATCGATGGCAAGAATCCTTGCCCCGGGATAGCTTTTCACGAGCTGCCGGACTATTGCCGCTGAAATTGAAGTTTTTCCGACGCCGCCTTTTCCGGCGACAGTAATAACGGCTTTCGCCATAAAAACACCCCCTGAGCTAGCATTCGCATCGCAAGGGAGTTCAAGGTGCGGGGCATAACATCCCTGCGGTTATTAAGGCAACGGGAGACTGACCCGCGCCGGATTTTAGTTGTCAAGTATCGCCGGCGAGAGAATTTCCGGCGATACTTGACATGGGCTAAGAGGAATGGTTTTTTTGAAACCGTTCCTTCGGGAAGTCCCTTCCAAAAAACCTCCCGAAGGAGCCGGTTGTCAACAAAGGTTTAAGGGACTAGCACATCTCAAAGATGCCGGCAGCGCCCATTCCGCCGCCGATGCACATGGAGACAATGCCGTGCTTTTTGCCGCGCCGCTTTAGCTCGGAGAGCAGCTTGCAGGTCAAAAAGGCGCCTGTACAGCCGAGCGGGTGGCCGAGAGCAATACCGCCGCCCAACGGGTTTATATCTTCCATGCGGTTTTCCAAACCGAGCTCCCTTACACATGCGATTGCCTGAGAGGCAAAAGCCTCGTTGAGCTCAAATACGTTGATGTCGTCCAGCGAGAGGTCTGCGATCTTGAGAGCCTTGGGAATCGCATACACAGGGCCGAGACCCATGTAGTCGGGTTCGCAGCCCGCGACGGCATAGCTGACGAATCTGGCGATGGGCTTAAGTCCGAGAGCGTCTGCCTTTTCGCGGCTCATAATCACGACAGCCGCGGCAGCGTCGTTCATCTGGGAAGCGTTGCCCGCAGTAACCGTGCCGACCTTGGGAATGAATGCGGATCTGAGCTTTTGAAGGTCTTCAATTTTCAGGTCGTAGCGGATGCCCTCGTCCTTGTTGAAGGGCTCAACATATTTCTCCACCCTGCCGTTCTTGTCGAATTTGACCTTGACAGCGTCAACCGGAATTATTTCATCATCAAATTTCCCTGCAGTCTGAGCTGCCTGCGCGCGGTTGTTGCTCGCCAGAGCAAAAGCATCCTGATCCTCACGGGTTATGTTGCAGCGTTTCGCGACGTTTTCTGCTGTGATGCCCATTTGTGTATAAGCCTTTGGGTTTTCCTGAGCCAGTCCGATTTCGGCAGTGGCAAGGTTGCCGCCCATGGCAATCATGGACATCGATTCAACACCGCCGGCGAGAACAACATCCGCCTGCCCTGCCATGATGGCATTCGCGCCCATGGCAATTGCCTGAAGGCCGGACGAGCAGAAACGGTTGATTGTCTGAGCGGGAACTTCCTTTGGAATACCGGCATTGAGCATGACATAACGGGCCATGTTGTTGCCCTGCTCCGCCTCCTGGAAGGCGCAACCCAGGATAACGTCGTCAATATCCTTGGGGTCAAGTTGGGGAACCTTTGCGAGAACACCCTTGAGTACCTGTCCGCCGAAGGCTTCGGGTCTGGTGTCCTTAAGTGAGCCGCGTTTAGCTCTGCCAATAGCGCTGCGTCCGTACGCAACGATTACAGCTTCTCTGATTTCACTCATTGTATTCTCCCTCCTTAGTTGCGCAGCGGCTTGCCGTTAGTCAGCATTGCCATAATACGATCCTGGGTTTTCTCGGTACCGGCCAGTGTCAGGAAGCCCTCACATTCAATGTCGTGAAGTTGGTCGATTGTCATCTCGGTTCCGTAAGGAATGTCGCCGCCGGTTACGGCTCTGGCGATGAACTTACTGATATACTCGTCATGGTCAGACATCTGTCCGCTGCCCTTTGCGGCTTCGATTCCCGCAAGAAGCATGCCGTAGCCGAATTCGCCGACAACATTGACCTTCTGCTTAACGGGGGGCATATAACCTCTTGCGGCAAGGGTCAGAACTTCACGCTTTGCAACGCTTGCAAGTTTGTCGCGCGTCATTTCAACAATGGTGCCCTTGCTGAGATAGCCGTTTTCAATCGCCTCGTAAGCGGACATATTCATTTTCGCCGTTGCGATATACTGGAATGCCGTTGCAATAGCGCTGTAGCGGTCTACTTTTGCGTTTCCGAAGCAGCGTTCCATGATGCGGCGCGTCAGCTCGGTGCAGCCGCCGCCGGCGGGGATGAGTCCTACGCCAACTTCGACGAGTCCGGAATACGTTTCCGAGAATGCAACAGCGTTCGGGCAGTGCATCATAACTTCGCAGCCTCCGCCGAGCGTCTGACCGAAGGGCGCTGCAACTATAGGCTTTTTGGAATAGCGCATTACGCTTGTTGCGGACTGCAGCTTGCGGATGAGCTGCTCAAGAGCTTCAAATTCCTTGTCGCAGCCCATCTGCCAGATGGTGAGAAGGTCCGCGCCTGCGGAGAACATGGCGCCGTCGTTTCCTATGACCATGCCGACCCAGTCCTCGCGGTCCATTCTGTCGATGGCTTCAAACACTATGTCGCCGACTGCGACGCCGATTGCATTGCCGGTGCTGTGGATCTCAAGACCCAGAACACCGTCGCCGAGGTCGCGCAGCGAGCAGTCGTCATTTTCAACCACAACGTCAGTCGTGCTGATTTTTATGTAGGGGCATTTGGCGTCCTCAGCCGTATAGAAGGTCTCCTTGCCCGCGGCAAGCATGTCCAAAACCCACTGGGCAACGGTTTCACCCTCAGCCTGCATACGCTCAACAGAGCGGCGCACGCCGATTTTGTCCCAAACCTGGAAAGGCCCGTCCTCCCAGTTAAAACCGGTGCGGATCGCCTTATCTATTTCGCGGAAGTCGTCGGCGATTTCCGGAACAAGTTTTGCGGCATAAAGGCTGATGCCCTTTATGGCGTCCCAATAGAACTTATTCTCCTTTTCTTCGCCGTATACCATCGCTTCGTACTTGTTGGGGGATTTCAGGGCGGCTTTTACAGTGTCAAGCGAAACCTTATCCTCAATGAGGTCATAGTCGTGGGTGTTGTAGTTCCACTGATACTTGACGCGCTTGCCGTCTATGACGTCCTTTTTGTAGAAGCCTTTCTTTGTTTTGTTGCCGAGAAAGCCTTTTTCCATCAGCTCAATAACATAGCCGGGCATGGTGTATTCCGCAATTTCCTTTTCGTCCTTGGACGCGTCGATTACGTTCTTTGATACGTTCGCAATGATGTCCATGCCGACCATGTCGCCGGTGCCGAAGGTAGCGGATTTCGGATGCCCCATGACGGGACCTGTGATGTAGTCAACAGTAGCCAGATCATAGCCGTATTTTTCGGTAAGCTGCATGACCTGAGCCGCTCCGTAGCAGCCGATGCGGTTGCCGACGAAGTTCGGGGTGTCCTTTGCGTAAACACAGGTTTTGCCGAGAAGGTCGCCGCCAACATGCGCCATTGTTTCGATGGTTTCTTTGGAGGTCCACTGAGTGGGGATCATCTCGAACAAGCCCATCCAGCGGGGTGGATTAAAGAAGTGGGTGCCCATGAAGCGCGCCTTAAAGTCATCGCTCATATCCTCGACGATTTTTGTGATCGAAACGCCGGAGGTGTTTGAGGTTATGATGGCGTCAGCCTTTGCGTGAGCGTCAATCTGTTTTAGAACGCTCTTTTTGATGTCAAGACGCTCAACAACAACTTCGATGATCCAGTCTGCGTCCTCCATGAGATCCAGATTGTCGGTCATATTGCCGACGCGTATGTTACGGATCGCACCCTTGCTGAGAAGCGGCATCTGCTTGTCTTTCTTAAGTTTTGCAACTGCTTCGTCAACAAGACGGTTACGAAATTCGAGGCTGTCCTCGGTGAGTCCGGCGGCCTTTTCCTTGTCGTTGAGACCGTTGAAAGGGATGATGTCCAGGAGCGTTACCTGCATCCCGACACTCGCAAGTAAGGCTGCAATATTCGCACCCATTACGCCGGAGCCGAGGACGCATGCTTTTGTTACAATTCTACTCATTGAAATGCTTCTCTCCTTACTATTGTTTTTTTATAATTAAGCACAACAGGGTTTGCTGTGCTGTAATTCCTGAATTTGCGGCGCAAATTCGGGTATTTCAGGTTTTTTTCTAGGACGGCGTACGGCTGCTTACAATAAATTCCATTGTGCTGACTGAGATTTTGAGGTATTGTATATGTACTTATATCAATATGCTAACGAGAAAAATACCATTTGTAAAACAACGAAATTTAGTGCATATACAACAAAATGGTGTACCAGTCTTACAATTTGTTTATGGACTACCACAACGAAATGTTGTATTGTAAGATTGTAGAGGGGCTGTGCGAGGTGTTACGGAGAAGGAGTTGGTATAATTGAAGATCGGGGTAATTGAATCATTCATCTATCTGTATCAGGAGCGGAACATTTCAAAGGCAAGTGCAAAACTTTTTATTTCTCAACAGGGATTGAGCCGTCAGATTAAAGCTCTGGAAAAAGAGCTGGATGTCATACTGTTTACTCGATCAAATGCCGGCGCCGAGCCGACAGAAGTGTGCCGACTGCTGTTTCCGCATCTTAAGAACATATATGAAGAGAATCTCAGCACGATGCATACGCTAAACGACTACAAAAAGAAAATTAACAATTCATATTCCGTTGCCTTTGCGTATGGGGTTACAAACAGCATCAGCTCCGATTTTATGTTTGATTATCAAAAGCAGCACCCCAAACTCAATCTTGAAATTCAGGAATGGTCGCAGGCGACCTGCATACAGAAGCTGCTGAAGAATGAACTGGACGCGGCCTTTCTGGTCACGCCGATTGATGAAAAAATGCTCAATTGCACAATTCTGATTGAAGGGGAAATGATACTTGCGATACATAAAAGCCACCCCATGGCAGCAAGTAATGATCCGATAGACTTCAAAGATCTCGACGGAGAAAATCTGATAACCGGCGTACCGGAAAACGCAATTCGAAATATGATGGATTATTTTTGCAATAAAACCGGCATTAAACTCAGGGTTATCATTTCGTCAAGCAACAATTTGAACTTTATCAATTCTATGACGGGGAACATAGGTATTGCCGCCCTTACTCAAACAATGGCCGCCAGAATAACAAATCCGGAAGTAGTTCTGCGCCATGTGAACATCCCGGAACGCGGCTTTCTGTTTTTCTGTACACCTCAGAAAGCAGACAGGGACTATGTAGTTGAGGATATTCAGCGGTATGTTGACAATTATTTCGCAACCACGCCGGTCGATAAACTTCTTAAGACCAGCAACGCGCACTGAAGCTCAAACAAAGGAGTTGTCAAAATCATGACAACTCCTTTGTTTTTGAATTGATATATGCTATAATAACCGCAAGGCGGTTATTTTTGCTCTGTGGCCGTTTTGCGAACACGCGCTTAAAAATTAATTTGCCGTCTTGGACGGATAACAGCAGAATAAAAATGTTTACTTTTGTAATTATAAATCGTGGAAGGGGAGATTACCATGGCTTGCTTCATAACGGAAGATTGCATAGGCTGCGGTGCCTGCAAGAGAAGCTGCCCTGTGTTTGCAATTGCGGGGGAAGCGAAAGAGCGTCACGTTGTCAACCGTGCGCGCTGCATAGAATGCTTCGTCTGCGGGAGAGTGTGTCCGAAAGAAGCGGTTGAGGATCCGTCAGGCCTGCGTATAGGGCGCGTTCCGAAAGATCAGTGGGCGAAGCCCGTTATTAACGAGGAGCTTTGCAGCGCCTGCGCGATTTGCGTTGAATCCTGCAGCGCGGAAGCGCTGAGAATTGCTATGCCTAAGTTCAAAGGGGATATCGACGTTTCAGCCGAGCTCTTTGCGCCGGAAAAATGCGTCGCCTGTTCTCTGTGTGAGCGGCGCTGTCCGCTAAAGGCAATTGAGCTGCTTGTTCCTGTGGGGGTGAAACAATGAATTTACCAGTTTATGCTTACATAAACCTCTCCACGGGCGAAGTGGAGAAAAAGACGATTCCGCTCGAGTATTTCCAAAAGTATATCGGCGGAAAAACACTTGCGGCGCGCTTATTGCTCGATCACTACCCGAAGGGAGCGGACGCTCTGTCCCCGGAGTCTGTGATGATCATCAACACAGGCCCACTCAATGGGACGGGGTCGCCGTCTTCAAGCCGTTTTAACGTCAGCTTCAAAAATGTCCTCGGCGGAGGAATTGCCTCCTCCAACTGCGGCGGCAGCTTCGGGATTCTTATGAAGCGTGCCGGACTGGACGGTATGGTTATCACAGGAAAGGCTGAAAATCCTGTGCAAATACAGATAACCGACGGTGATGTTGCCCTGCTTGATGCCACGGAGCTCTGGGGCATGGACGCCGAGCAGACGCAGGAAGAGCTGCCGAAACACTTCGGCAAGCTGGTCATCGGCCCCGCCGGTGAAAACATGGTCAGCTATGCCTCCGCTGTCAGCGGTGAACGTGTGGCGGGGCGCTGCGGTGTCGGCGCTGTGTTTGGAAGCAAGAACATCAAGGTGATTTCTGCCTTCGGTACGGCTGAGCCTCCGGTATATAACAGGAAGAAGTTTGATAAATTCGTTCTTAAATGGGTGGAATTTATCCGCAGCCACCCGATGACCGGCGAATCGCTTCCGCGCTATGGCAGCGCGGGGATTTTAAACAAGGCGAACGCCAACTGGGCGCTGCCGACACGCAACTTCCAGAGGGGCCACTTTGATGACGCTGACAAGGTGAGCGGCGAAACCCTCACCGACACAAGGCTTGTTCGCAACAGCAGCTGCGTTTCCTGCCCTATCCGCTGCGAGCGCCGGGTTATGCTGGACGGCAAGGAGGTCAAGGGGCCAGAGTACGAAACTCTGGGCTTGTTCGGCCCGAACATTGACGCTGCGGACATGGATGTTATTTTAAGGCTAAACTATGTTTGCGACATACTAGGCATGGACACGATTTCAGCCGCAGGCTCAATCGCCTTTGCAATGGAGCTCAAGGAAAAGGGCGTTATGGATTTCGGCGTTGAGTTCGGAAAAACAGACAACCTCGTGGAGGTCATATACAAAATTGCGCGGCGGGAGGGGATTTACTCCGAGCTTGCCAACGGCAGCAAATGGCTGAGTGAAAAATACGGCGGCAAGGAATATGCAATGCATGCCAAGGGCTTGGAAATGGCAAGCTATGAGCCGCGCCGCTCGGTCGGCATGGGTCTGGGTTACGCCACCGCAAACCGCGGCGGCTGCCACCTCAACGGCGGTTATCTCGCGCTTCTGGAATCCGTGGGCGCGCTCTCACTCGATGCTCAAAGCCCAAAGAGCAAGGCGCAGCTTTCCGTGTTTATGCAGGATGCGCTGGAGGGTGTTTCCGCATCCGGCTCCTGTCTGTTTTCCGCGCAGACCTTTGTGCCCTCGGTTTTCTTCAAGCTCGGGCCGAACAGCAGGATCACCAGGGTAACGGGCAAAATCATGACACATTCCGGGCCAATTGTGAGAATGATTCTGAACATCGCGCCGGCGCTGTGGATAAACTCATTTTTCCTGCTGCCGCATGCCGAGGCTGTGCGCCTTGTAACGGGAATCCGCATGTACACAGGGCCTTTTGTGCGGCTAGGCGAGCGCAGCTATAATCTGGAGCGGCTGTTCTCCCTGCGCGAGGGGCTGACCGCAAAGGACGACACCCTGCCCGACCGCATGACAAAAACCCCGCAGGTGGAGGGCAGACCCGACACGGTCGTTCCGCTTGACAAGATGATGCCGAAATACTACAAAACCCGCGGCTGGGACGAAAAGGGAGTTCCGAAGCCGAAAACACTCAGAAAGCTGGGGATAGAAGTATGAGCGCGAGAATTGCGGTAAAATACTGGGGCGATATGATGGAGCTGTGCGGAAAAAAGGAAGAAGAAATAACCGCGGGAACTGTCGAAGAAGTATTGACCTACATAAAAGAGCAATACGGCAAAGCTGCCTTAAAGGGAGCAAAACGCATGATAATCGCCGTTAACGGAACAAATATACAGCTTCTTGACCGCTATAAAACGTCCCTTGCCGAGGGTGACAAGGTTTCTTTCCTGCCGCTGAGCGGCGGAGGATAAGTTTGAAGCAAGTTCAAACTTATCATTTGATTTAAGTGCGTTTTGCCCGCCCTGCGGGCAACTGCAAAACTTGCACAAATGGCCGGTTCTTTCGAGCCATTTTGTGCCTTGAAAGGAACGGCCATACCACTATGACAGACGAGCGCTACATCGGAAACATAGGCGCGTTTTCCGAAGCCGAGCTTGAGGCTGTCCGGCAAAAGTCGGTCTGCGTGGTCGGCTGCGGCGGCCTTGGGGGCTTCGTGTGCAATGCTCTTGTTCGCTTTGGAATCGGGAGCCTCACTGTAATTGACGGCGATGTTTTCACCGCAGGCAACCTCAACCGGCAAATGTTTGCGCGCGAGGACACGATCGGCCTTCCGAAGGTTCAGGTGTGCAAGGAGCAGTTGAGCGGAATAAACAGCGAGGTCACCGTCAACGCGGTAAACACTATGCTCGATGAAAGCAACGCCGAAGCCCTGCTGCGGGGGCATGACCTCATCATAGACTGTCTGGACAGCCCTCAGGCGCGGATGATTTTGGAAAACGCCTGTGAGAAGCTGGGACTTGTCTTTGTCCACGGCGCGATAAACGGATTTATGGGGCAGGTCGCGGCAGTATTCCCCGGCGACGGCACGATGAAAAGGCTGTATGCGGATTGGGAAAAAAGCGGCAAAACAGAGGCGGGAAGTCCGGTGTTCGCGGTGCAGACGGTTTCCGCAATTCAGTGCAGCGAGGCAATTAAAATCCTCGCCGGACGTGAAACCGATCTGAATGGGCAGCTTTTGCTCATAAACCTGCAAGAAAACGTATTTGAAGTGATACGTTCTTGAATAAATGATTACAAAAACGAAAGTGAGGAAAAAGAATGAAAAAGACTCTTGCGATTCTGTTGATTTGTGTACTTGCCGTGGGTGTTCTGGCAGGTTGTGGCGGCGACACGACTACTGAAACCGCGTCACCGGACACATCGACTCCCGTGAGCGAAGAACCGGTCACCAGCAAGGGCACGATAATCCTGTCCACAACTACAAGCACTCAGGACTCCGGCCTTCTTGAATACATATTGCCCGATTTCACAGAGAAGACGGGCTGGGAAGTTGACACAATCGCCGTCGGAACGGGCGCCGCTCTTCAAATGGGCCGCGACGGCGAGGCCGACGTGCTGCTCGTTCACGCAAAAGCGGACGAGGAGAAGTTCGTCGAGGAAGGAGCCGGTCTTGAGCGTTTCGACGTTATGTATAACGACTTTATAATTGTCGGGCCGAAGGACGGCACGATTGAGCATAACGAGGATGTAGAGACGACCTTTAAGACTATTTTCGACAATTCCCTGACCTTTGTTTCGCGCGGCGATGATTCCGGTACGCACAAAAAGGAGCTTGCAATCTGGAAAAAGCTTGGCCTTGAACCCGGTGCCTCCTCCGGCTATGTAAGCGTCGGCGACGGTATGGGCGCGACACTCGGTATGGCTGCCGAGAAGGACGGATATTGTCTGACAGACCGCGCAACATGGCTGACCTTTAAAGATAAGGGCAATCTTGACATCATCTGCGAGAAGAGTACGGATCTGCTCAATTACTATGGAGTGATCGCGGTCAATCCCGAAATCAATGACAAAATCAGCGCCGAGGGCGCGCAGGCTTTCATAGACTGGATACTCAGCGAGGAAACGCAGGAGCTCATCGCCAGTTTTGGCGTTGAGGAATTCGGTGCGTCTCTCTTTACTCCCAACGCAAAATAGCGCTGTTTTGACACTTTAACAGGGGAACCGATGGTTCCCCTGTTTCGCAAAAATGAATTCGGAGGACGACAACAGATGGCGGGGCTACTCAATCAGGAAGTGCTGGGCATAATTTGGCTGACACTCAAAATGGCGGTTCTTTCCACCGCGATATCCTCCGTTTTGGGCATAAGCCTCGGGCTCGCGCTGGAGCGTGCAAGCTTCCGCGGAAAGCAGGTAATTGTCAGAATAAACCGCACTCTGATGGGCGTGCCGCCTGTTGTTGTGGGCCTTGTTGTCTATCTGCTGCTGATGCGCCGCGGGGCTCTGGGCTTTTTAGGCATTCTTTTCACCCTGCCGGGAATGGTCGTTGCGCAGGTTCTGATAATCACCCCCATCATCTGCGGCATGGTGTATTCCGCGGCGCAGCAGAGAGCGGGGCAGATCAGGGCCTTCGGCATAACTATGGGAGCCAGGGGCTTCCAAAAAAACAGGCTGCTGCTGCGCGAAATGAGCAGCGAGATATATTTTGCCATTGTCAGCGGCTTCGGACGCTCAATAAGCGAGGTCGGGGCGGTAATGATAGTCGGCGGAAACATTCAGTTTAAAACCCGCACAATGACAACGGCCATTACGCTTCTGAGGAACAAGGGCAATTATACCGACGCGATAACGCTGGGTATTGTCCTGCTGGTTTTGGCCTTTGTGATCCAAACCGTTGCGGAATTCCTGCGCAGAAAGGAGACAAGTGATGAAAATTACTGATCTCCAAAAAACCTTTGAGGGTTTTTCCCTCAACATAGAGCACATGGATCTTGAATCGGGCAAAATATACGGACTAATAGGCGCGAACGGCTGCGGAAAATCAACTCTGCTGAAGATTCTTGCGGGAGTGCTGCAGCCGGATAGTGGCAGCATAGACTTTGATGGGCTGACAGCCCGGGACATAACGCTGGTTTCGAGGAAGCCGTATTTACTCCACGATTCCGTGTACGAAAATCTGGTCTACCCGCTGAAGCTCCGCAAAATTGTGCCTGACAAGCAGAAGGTGGATTCCTTCCTAGAGCTGGCGGGCCTTGCCGGCAAGAGCGGTCAATATGCTCCTTCCCTCTCGGGGGGAGAGCAGCAAAAACTTGCCCTGCTGCGTGCGCTCATCTTTTCACCGAGGCTGGTTTTGCTGGATGAGGGCATGAGTAACCTGGATATTGAAAGCTGTTTTCAGTTTGAAGATATGATTCTAAAGCGTCAGAAAACAGAACCCACGACCTGGCTGATAGTGAGCCATCAGCTCTCTCACATCGGGCGGCTGTGTGAGCAGGTTTTCTTTATGAATGAGGGAAAACTGGTCATTCAGGGAAGTGTTGATGAAATTCTTGCAAACCCGAAAGATGCCGCGCTGATACGATATCTGCAAAGCGAGGCGATTTCCTTCCGTGATGAAAAAGAGCAGTAGGAGCAATTATGGAACTTCTTAATGTTGACAGTTTGGAGAGCGCGCGAAAAAAGCTGTTGGAGCGCTTTGACATAAGGACTGTGGCTGCCGAAACTCTGCCTTTTGAGCAGGCGGATGGCCGCGTGCTTGCGAAGGACTTATTTTCGGCTGTTGATGTTCCGGCCTTTCACCGTTCAACGGTTGACGGCTATGCGGTGCGCTCAAAGGACACTGCCGCCGCGGGGGAGAGTATACCGGTCTTTTTGAGGATTATCGGTCAGGTGGAAATGGGGAAAGGAACAGAGCTGTCTGTGGTTTCCGGTCAGTGCGTTGAAGTTCCCACCGGGGGAATGCTGCCGGAGGGTGCGGACGCGGTTGTTATGATCGAGCATTGTGAAAGCTTCGGGGACGGAGGGATCGCGGTCTATGCCGGTGTGGCAAACGGTGAAAACACGGTATTGCCGGGTGAGGACATAAAAAAAGGTGCGCTGCTTCTCAAGCGCGGCACGGTTTTGAAACCAAGGCATATTGGTGCGCTGGCTGCGGCAGGCGTGCACGAGGTCAGCGTTTACTGTCCCTTAAGGCTCGCAATAATCTCCACAGGGGATGAACTGAAGGACACCAAAGCCCCGCTTTCTCAGGGCCAGGTGCATGACATTAACACATATGCGCTGAGATCTCTGGCGCAGCGCAGCGGTTATTGTGTTGTGCGCACGCAGCTTCTGCCCGACGATGAGGAAGCCATAATTAGCTATGTGCGGCAATCGATGACAGACTGCGACCTTGTGCTCATTTCAGGCGGCAGCTCAAAGGGGAAAAAGGACACGACCCGCGCGATTATTGATGCCGTGGCCTCTCCGGGTGTTTTTACTCATGGATTGGCGATGAAGCCGGGCAAGCCGACGATTCTCGGCGCGGATGAAAGCAGCGCAACAATAATCGGCGGCCTGCCGGGACATCCTGTTGCCGCGATGATTGTGTTTGAACTGCTGTTTGCGGCGCTTTACCGCGAAATTACGGGAAGCCCGGAGCCTGTGCCGTCAACGGCGATTTTGAGTACGAATGCGGCAGCGTCCCCCGGAAAGCTGACCTGTCTGCCGGTGCGTATGGAAAAAGGCGCAAACGGCCGGACGGCTGTGCCGGTGTTCGGCAAATCAGGACTGATTACAACGCTGTGCGACGCGGACGGATACATCACCATCGACCGCAACCGCGAGGGTCTGAACGCGGGGGAAATAGTGGAAGTACACTTATTCTAGGGAGCACTTTATGGGAACAAGAAATCTGTACCTCAGCAATACTCCGATTGATGAGGCGGTAACTAAATATCTGGATGCGCTTGGGAAGATTCGGCTTGGGCGGGAATCCGTAAGTGTTGAGGAAACCTTGGGTCGGGTGACGGCGCAGGCTGTTTTTGCCCGATACAACTGCCCGCTCTACGATTCCGCAGCGATGGACGGCATTGCTGTTATTGCGGCACACACGGCAGGAGCGCGCGAGGGCGAGCCGCTTGTTCTGTATCCTGAGAAAGATTTTATAGTTGTTGATACGGGGGATCCCGTCCGCCCGCCCTATGACGCCGTTATAATGGCCGAGGATATCGAACAAGCAGCAGAAGCTACGGTCATTATCCGCGCGGCGGCGGCTCCGTGGCAGCATTTGCGGCCTGTAGGCGAAGACATAGTACGCGGGGAGATGATTCTGCCCTCGCATCATAAAATCCGTCCGATAGACATCGGAGTTTTGCTCAGCGGAGGCATAACAAGGCTTGAGGTCTACCAAAGACCGAGAGTGTCGGTATTACCGACGGGTACGGAGCTGATCGAACCGGACGCAGAGCCGGGGCAGGGCGATATTATCGAATCAAACTCGCGCATGCTTGCGGCATTAGTGGAAGACGAAGGCGGCCTTCCCTGCCGTTATTCTTCCATTCCCGACGAGCACGGGGCAATAAAACAGGCTATAATTGCTGCGCTCCCCGAAAGTGAAATTGTCATAATAAACGCAGGCTCGAGCGCGGGCACTGAGGACTACACTGTGCATGTGCTGCGAGAGCTTGGAGAGGTTATCGTACACGGAGTTGCTATGAAGCCGGGCAAGCCTGTGATACTGGCGATTGTTGACGGCAAGCCGGTCATCGGCCTGCCCGGATATCCCGTTTCGGCGTATCTGGCTTACAAAACCTTCGTGTCACCCCTTATGGCGCAGTTTTCAGGCTCGGAGGAAACAACAAACGAGATAGTTGAGGCCGTTATGAGCCGCCGGCTGGTCTCCTCGCTCAAATATCGTGAATTTGTGCGGGTGAAGGTCGGACGTGTAGGCGACAGGCTTATCGCCTCACCTCTTGCCAGAGGCGCGGGCGCTGCAATGAGCCTTGTGCGCGCAGACGGTTTTTGCATAATCAATCAGGACAGCGAGGGAGTGGAAGCCGGAGAGACGGTAAAGGTGCACCTGACGCGTGCGATGCATGAGCTTGAAGGTACTCTCGTGAGCATTGGCAGTCACGACCTTATCCTTGATATTATAGCGGATATGATGCCGGAAACATGTGCGGGAACTCATCTTTCCAGCGCGCATGTCGGCAGCATGGGAGGCCTTCTCGCCCTGAAAAGGGGCGAGGCGCACATCGCGCCGATTCACCTTCTGGATGAGCAAAACGGTGAATACAACATCGCGGCGGTCAAATCAGTGAGTTCAGGCCGTCAAATGGCGCTTATCAAGGGCGTCGGGCGCACGCAGGGGATCATGGTGCAAAAGGGCAACCCGCTAGATATCAGGGATGAGCGCGACTTGCCAAGGCTGCGCTATATTAACCGCCAGCGCGGCGCGGGAACGCGGGTGCTGCTCGATTACAGGCTGGGGCTTGCCGGGATAGATCCTGCGAGCATACGTGGCTACGACCGCGAGGCGGCAACGCATATGGCTGTAGCAGCGGCGGTTTCCAGCGGCAGTGCGGACGCGGGGATGGGCGTTTTCTCCGCCGCTCAGG
This sequence comes from Oscillospiraceae bacterium, assembly GCA_031552685.1. Lineage (GTDB taxonomy): Bacteria > Bacillota > Clostridia > Oscillospirales > Oscillospiraceae > UBA2658. The sequence continues at coordinate 49,101 of JAVBMI010000009.1, read as the reverse complement.
CGATGGGGCTGGACTTTATCCCCGTCGGTGAGGAGGAATACGACTTCGCTATACCGGCGGAGTTTTTGGAGCTAAAACAGGTAAAAGCGTTTATCGAGGTGCTGAAAAGTTCAGAATTCAAAGAAAAACTCGAAATTTTGGGCGGATATGATACAAAAAAGACGGGAGAAATAGTAATAATCAAGGCATAAGAATGAGAGACGGTAAAAAAGAAATGGGGGTCAGACAAATGTCTCAGCTAAAAAAAGCTTATTATCGCAGTTTTCAATTTGTTTTCAACATTGGCGCGCGGGTCTTGCCCTGGCGCAAGGCCGCAGTTGAAAAAGGTGCAGGAGCAATCGGAAAAATTCCGGATTTGCTCTCGGGATTGGGCGGCAAAAAACCCATGGTGGTCACAGATCCCGGTCTGATGGACGCGGGCGTCGCGCCGCGAATTCTGAAGGTTCTTGAGGAGAAGGGCGTTGAGTATTCGCTCTTTGCCAAGGTTGAGCCAAACCCCTCAGTGAACACAGTTAACGAGATATTTAAGCAGTATTTGAGTGATGCTTGCGACAGCTTCGTTGCCATCGGCGGCGGCAGTGCAATGGATGCGGCGAAGGCCGCTGCTGCGCGTGCGGTGAAGCAGAAAAAAAGCGTGCAAAAGCTGGGCGGACTGCTCAAGGTACTTAAAAAGCTGCCGCCGTTCATAGCCGTGCCGACAACCGCGGGCACCGGCAGCGAAACTACAATTGCCGCGCTGATAACGGACACCGAAACGCACCACAAATACGCCATAATGGACATTAGCCTCATTCCGAGGTATGCGGTGCTTGACCCGGAGCTGACTGTCGGTCTGCCGCCGCACATAACATCGACCACCGGCATGGACGCGCTTACGCACGCCGTTGAGGCTTATCTGTGCTGGACATATAACACCAGGGAGAGCATTCGCTTTGCCGAGGAAGCGGTGGAAATGATTTTCAAGAACCTGCCGCTGGTATACGCGGACGGCACGAACCTGGAAGCGCGCAGCGAGATGCTCATGGCCTCCTACAAGGCGGGCTTTGCCTTTACCCGCGCGGGCGTCGGCAATGTCCACGCAATCGCGCACACCTTGGGCGGCCTCTACAACACCCCGCACGGTCTTGCCAACGCCGTCATCCTTCCTGTTGTGCTGGACGATTACGGTGCAAAGGTCTATGAAAAGCTCGCCCGTCTGGCGCGCTTTGCCGGAGTTGCCGAGGGCAAGAGCGAGGAGGCTGACGCCAAGGCCTTTATTGCCGCAATACGCAAGTTCAATGTTGACATGAAGATTCCCGAGGGCTTCGATTTCATAAAGACCGAAGACATTCCCCAGATGGCGGCATGGGCGGGACAGGAGGCGAATCCGATTTATCCCGTTCCTGTCGTATATGACGCAGCCCGCTTCACAGCGGTGATTGAAAAGATTCGAATTTAGACAAAGATGCATTATTATAAGACTGAAAGGGGGAAATGATGAAAAAAATACTTCTGGTGCCGGTTGCCCTTGCACTGGTTGTTATTCTCTGCGCCTGCACAAATCATACCGCGGGTGTTGCAGAATGGGCAAAGACAGTGACCGCAGAAGATATTTACGCAGCAAAAGCGTGGCGTATGTATCCAACTGACAGATTTGATGAGCTTGAAGCCGATGAGATCAAAGAGCTTGTGGAGCTTATCAACTCTCTGGATTCCGAGGATTTCGAATACAATAAACAAAATGCCGGTACTACGCCGGAATATGGTGTTGAGATACAGGCAAGTACGGGGATGGTTGGTATTTGTCAAGGCAGAGAGCTAGATATCTCTTATGCCGGGAAACAGTTTTGGATTGACAGTCCGGAGCTAAACGATTTCTTAATCGAAAAGTCCGGCTGGGAACCGACCCCTGTCTGGGACGGAACTATCACACCGACGGACATTCCCTGACGTTACAAACCGAAACATAATTAAAAGCACCGGAAACATATGTTTTCGGTGCTTTGCATTCGGAAATGAGTTACTCTATTTCAGCAGCATTTCGTAATTGAACTTGCCGAAGGAGCTTTTTACAGCGAAGAAGGCAATGAACGACAGCACAACGCCAAGTCCAATCAGAATCCAGAGATTTATCAGCATCACCCCTGCAAACTGTCCCGCCGCCAGAATAACAATGGGCAGAATCAGAAAAATACTGCGCTGCTGGGATTCCTCCATGCTCTGCGCCTTTGCCGAGCCGCGAACAATAAGGGTGATGGCAATAAGCGACACAGCGGGGGAAACAAGAAGCATAAGAATCAGCCAGCCGATATCAGGCAAAATAGTACCTCCCAGAGTGAGCACCAGTTCGGCCTCAACCACTACGACCATTATGATAAAGGACGCAAGGGAAACAGCCATGCTCATAATAAATGACGCCAGAATTTTCGCGGAGAAAATCTGCCGAAGCGTGAGCGGGCAGTAGAGCAGAGTTTCCAGCGTGCGCTTTTCTTTCTCGCCGACGAAGGAGCTTGCCGCCATGACGGAGGCCGCCATTATCGGGATCAGCAGGAAGAAAAGCGGCATGATGCTGTTGAATAAAAGCCCTAAAATCGCAAAACGCATTTCACCGGACTGTGCGCCTGATGGCAGCAGGTCAAGCAGAGCTTTCAGGTCGTTGGTTTCCATAGGCGCGAATGCTGTGGTAAGTATAAAAATTGTCGGAAATGCCACAGTGAACACAAGCGGTACGATAAGCAAAACCGACAAGAGCCTCTTGTTGGCGGTGATTGCGCGCAAATCTTTCTTTATCAGCGCCGACTGCATGGAATTAATCATTTTGCAGCCTCCTTTTGACGGGTGAGGGCGAAATAAATCTCCTCAAGCGTGAGTTGACGCGCCGACACATGATACACATTGCCGCCTCCGGATACTATCCGCTGAACGATTACGGGTATTTCATCCTCGGAATTAACCTTAATTTCCCTCGTTCCGTCCTCGTTTTGAAGTCCGCTTATTCCCTCAGGGTAGCGGTCGGCCCTTATCGTGACCGTAAGTCCCGAAAAGACCATTTCGCGCAGCCTGGCAAGACCTCCGACGGCCAACAACCCGCCCTCGTCTATCAGGCCGTAATTTGTGCATATCTCCTGCGCGTACCGCAGCTGGTGCGTGCAGAGGAAAACGGTGGTTCCCTCGTCCTTTGCGAGGTCCTTTATCATGTTGTTAACACTGAGGACACTCTCGGGATCAAGACCGCTCGTCGGCTCGTCCAGAAACAGAATTTTAGGTTTGTGAATCATTGCCCTTGCCAGAGAAAGCCTCTGGCGCATACCGGTGGAATACGCCGAAAGCAGCTGGTCCTTGGCCTCCGTAAGTCCCAAAGTTTCCAGAAGAACCAATGCGCGCTCGCGGCTGTTCTTAGCGTCAATCCCGAAGACATTGCCAAAGAAAATAAGATTTTGAAGCCCTGTGAGATTGTCATACATTTGCGCGTGCTCGGTGATTACGCCGGAAAAAGCGTGTACCTGTGCGGGGTTACAGGAGGGGTCGAGGTCGAAAACCCAACATGTCCCCTGCGTTGGAGCCAACATTCCGTTGAGCAGCTTGACCGTTGTGGTTTTTCCCGCGCCGTTCGGGCCGAGAAATCCGAAAACCTCGCCCTCGTTGAGGGAAAAGCTAACATTATCCAGAGCCTTTTTGCCGGATGGATAGGTTTTTGAGAGGTTTTCCGCAACAACCGCTTTCATATTATCACTCCCATTCAAGAGTTTTTGATTCAATAATTATATCAAAAAGCAACGGGGTTTTCAATGCTGATAGAAAGCCATTAAACGTATTCATAGCTGGAAAACGGGCTAATTTTATCCAATATAAGCTCACTGCCATTCGTGAGTCGGAATCTTGCCGCAACTGAAGCGCTTTCGCGGATTGTCCGCTCCATCTTACCCTTTTGCGGCGCATATAGGGCATGACCTTGCTCACCCTCTACTTCAATATGCAGTTGCAGCTTTCCCTGCCTGATCTTCAGCGTTTTTGCTGTACGCTCAGTGACACGCGCTCCGCGGTAGCTCGCCAGAAGATAGGTTGTTCCGACTATATATATCACACAAATACAGCCCATGAAGCTCAAACCGCCAATAGGAATTTTTGCTGCTGAGGCGACAATGGAGCACTTCCCGTCAAAGCAGTTGCTCTGCACCCAGGTGTACTGCTTCGGAAAGGAGCTGCCCCGGTCACCCTCGATATAGCCGACTCCGCCGTCAAAGGACAGGAATTTTCCGTCATATAAAAGCCCGCCGGACAGCTCATGATGCAGACTGGTGATACTGTGGCGGCATTCCAAAGGCAAAAAGCGAAACGGGCCCATAATATCCCTTGAAAGCGGGGTGCAGGAGCTGTATTGCAGCGCTCCTGAAAGAGCAAATCCGTTTTCGGCAAGGTTCAGAGTGATTCCCTGAGCAGAAAAGAGGTTTTCTCCTATAATAATGCGGCCGCCGGACTTCTCATATTCGGAAAGAGGAAAGGCGAAATAGTGCGAGCTGTTATTGCTGATGACCTGAATAAACGCATTCTCATGCGTACGCCCCGGAATCAACGCCAGTGTACTGTCGTTGATTTGATGCTTGAAATACATGCCGTCAAAAAATGGTTTCATTGTTTGCTCCATGAAGTCCGGAATATTTGTTTAACATACGTATCATATCCGGTGAGCGTCGCTATATTATCATTTTTTAAATTTAGCAGCCTGATATATTTAAAACACAAGCCCCTCAACAGTGTTGAGAGGCTTGTTGCGATCTTATCCTTATATTCTATGCCGTCTGAAACATATCTTTTGATGCCCCGCATATCGGGCAGACCCAATCTTCCGGAATGTCTTCAAACGCAGTTCCCGGCGCTATGCCTGAGTCGGGGTCGCCGATGGCTGGGTCATATTCGTAGCCGCAAGTGCCGCACACCCATTTTTTCATCTGAAAAGCCTCCTTTCGATATTAATAGAATTAGTTCCTAATATCAATATACATCTTTATTGTTTAAAAGTCAAGCAATAAAAAAAGAGATTTTCAGCGGACGGCTGTCGAATCGTTTATATCTCGACAGTTATAATTATAACTGATATTATTAAGATGAAGTTTTCTGACGGGGAGCGACAAGATGGATATATACGCTTATCAACGACCGCTTGGCAAAATTGCCGACAACGCCGAACTGAGGAATGAATTTATTTCAATATATGAGACAAAAACCAAAAAGGAAATAGTTGGTTTTTGCATATCCTATGGTGAGCATCTCTTGGAATTAACAGGTTTTATACCCTGTGCGAAAGTAACCGAATCATTCGAAGCAATGCAGGAATGGATTGATGGAAAAGCCAATTATCACAGGTCAAGGAATATAGCTTTTGAACTGAATTTGATCGCCCGAAATGAAGCGGACCCTGTCAGAGCGAGGTTTTACAGAACAATGGCACAGATTTCTGCCAGTCCCCACGTAAAATACCACGGACTTTGGGCAACTGATTTCGGAGTAACGCTAATAAACAGAATGTTTCCTCAAAACATGGATGAGGTAAAAAACGAGCGAAAAAAGCAAATTGAATTGGTCGGCAGAGAAAGATAAAATCCGGTCTTTGAGAAAGACTCTTTTTTGAACATTTTCCCTGCAGTTTTGTGAACTGAAGGAGCGTGAAGCTAGGGGGAAATTAAATCTGCCAATAAGCCGCAGGTTTTAGCTATAAGTCCTCGCCGCAGTGGAGATTTCGGTACTCGTTGGCGGAGATGCCCTCGTTCTTTTTGAATACACGGGAGAAGTGGGCGGTGTCTGCATATCCTGCAAGAGAGGCAATCTCGCTGATACGCAGCGCCGGATCCTCAAGCATTTGCTTCGCTTTTTCAATTCGGACTGTGTTCAGAATTTCATAAAAATTCATGCCCAGGTGTTTGCCCAGCAGCTTTGAAAGATGCCACTGGCTGACATAGCAGTGGTCGGCGACGTCCTGAAGCGTGATCTTATCCATATAGTGTGCGCCGATATAAGCGCGCGCCTGCCGCGCTAGAAAGCTGTTTGCGTTATCGGTGGCGGTGGCAGGCCGGGCTTGCTGCTCTTCGTCTTTTGCACTGTCCGGGCTCCTGGCTTTCAGGGCGCCTGTCATATGCGCAAGAGCTTCTTCGATCTCGTTCATTTTTGAGGGCTTGAGCAGAAAACGTGATACTCCCAGCTCAATTGCCCGGCGGGCATATTCAAAGTCACGGTAACCGGTAAGCACCGCAATTTGCAGATCGGGAAACTCGCTCTTGAGTCCGGCGAGCATGGTCAATCCGTCCTCGCCCGGCATTTGAATGTCTGTGAACACGATGTCCGGACGCAGCTCCAGCAGAGCCGCCGCACCTGAGCGAGCATCGTTGCAGGTTTCAACAACCTGACAGTCGTAACCTGCCCAGTCAACAACTTTTTTCAGGCCCTCAACTATGATGGATTCATCGTCGATAAGAACTACCTTATACATGAATATCACCTCTGTATTTCAGAGTAGCACACTATTAGAATAACACACAGGGGCGCGAAAAACAATCGCGCCCCTTTCTTGCCGAGCAATAGAATACGGCACCGCCTCGCGGGTTTATTTTTGCACCTGCCCAGATTTTATCCCTTGAGTGCGCCTGCTGTTAGTCCCTTGATTATGTGCTTTTGCAGGAAGATATATACCACGAGCACAGGAATAACAATGAGCACCACAGATGCTGCCATCAGGCCATAGTTGACTCCTGCCTGAGAGCTTATTTCATTTAGCAGCAGGGTGATGGTTTTCTCCCCCGGATAGCGCAGGAAGAAGCTTTGCGTGAACAGGTCGTTGTAACTCCACAGAAAAGAGAAAATGGCAACCGTCGCGAAGGAGGACCTCGCCGCAGGCATAATAATGCGGAAGTAGACCTGGAGAACATTGCAGCCGTCCAGATATGCCGCCTCCTCCAGCTCTATCGGTATGGACTCTATAAAGCCCATCAAAACAATGGTAGCGAAACAGACATTTCCGGCAATTTGCGGGAGGATGCAGGCCAGAAGCGAGAGCCAGCGGTTACCCGTTGAGGCGATGCCCATGGCAACCTCCATGCGAAAAACGGGGATAATTGTCGAAAAAATGGGAAACATCATTCCTGCCAGTATCAGACTATAGAGAAGGTTGCGTCCCTTGAAGCGATAGCGCACAAGACCATAGGCGCAAAGTCCCGCAACAATGACTACAACTACAGTTACAGTGACCGAGATGATAATGCTGTTCAGATAAGCACTCTTAAAGTCGAAGCGTTCAAAGGCGGTTTTGTAGTTGTCCATGGTGAAGAACTCGCTGCCGGGAAGGGGGATTGAAAAGGAGTCTTTTCGAATCATTCCCTTTTCCCTGAAGGAGTTGATGATGACCCAGAAGAAGGGATAGATGGTGGTGATTGCCCAGAAGATAAGCACCACATAGGTGAGTATTTTGCCAGGCGTCAGCTTTTTGTTTAATAATGTCATGTCCACCCACCTCCTTAAATGTCATCCCGTGGCTTGAATATCAGGTTGGATACGTTGGAGAGAACCACGCCCAGCACCACTATCAACATGGCGATAGTCGAGCCATAGTCAACATTTCCGCGGTTAAAGGTCTGGTCGTACATATAGGTTCCGGTGAGCCAGCCCTGATTTTCCGGCATACCCGCGCCGAACATAACCCACGGCAGGTCAAAAACTTTCAGTGAGCCGGTGATCGCAAGCACAAGGCAGGTAATCAGTACGTTGCGAAGCATGGGAAGGGTGATCGAGCGAATGCGCTTGAAGCCTGTTGCGCCGTCAATAGCTGCTGCCTCATACAATTCGAGGGGAATATTGTTCAGCCCGGTGACCAGAATGACAAAGTAGAAGCCTACATATTGCCACATAACCGGCATGAACATTGTAAACAGGAAGTGAGCCTGATCCTTCCAGTCAATATTTTTAGTTATTGCGCCAAAGCTCAGCAGAAGCTGGTTTACCATACCGCCCTTGAAAAGGAAAATAAGGTTGAACATAAGCCCCAGAGCGGTGGCGGAGATTACAATGGGAAAGAAATAGACGGTTCGGAAAAATTGCGCGCCCTTTATAATGCCATCCACCAAAAGCGCAAGGATCAGGGCGATTCCCACTTGAAAAATGATGGTGCATGCCGTGAGCAGCAGAGTGTTTTTGAGCGCGGTGTGCAGTTTCGGATCTCCAAACAGGATCTTATAGTTTTCATACCAGGGGATATTGAGGCCCTGTGAAGCAGTTCCGAGTCCGCTGATATTTGAAATGCTGTTTATAATGTTTTGGATAAAAGGATAGTACAGGTATACCGCCAAAAACAGAAAGGCTGGCAGCAGAAAGATTAGAAGCGGCGCTTTTCTTTTGTATAGTGTTGAACCGCCCATACTTAATCAACTCCTTGGGCAAAATGATCATTTGACTGTAAAGAAAACGGGGCTGTTTGGAACAACCCCGTTTTCTGCAATACAAAATTGGGTTAGTTAAGCTTCAGAGCGGCAGTGATAGCTTCTGCAGCGGTCATTTTTCCGGTGACGATGGCCTGAACGTTTGAGAACAAATCGGTCTTGCACTCACTGGTGAGGGTATCCTGAACTGCCGGATTGACGCTTGTAACACTTGCGTTGGCATTTGCGGCAGACTCCTGAAGCGGGTTAAGGTTTGCGGGAGTTGCGCCGTTTTTAAGTGCAGTCACTTCGGTTGTGACGAATTTTGAAACAACCTCATCGGAGGTCAGGTATTCAACAAATTTAACGGCCGCTTCACGCTTTACGGGGTCATTCCAGGCCTTTGTGGTGATGAAATAGCCCATGGAGATGCCTCCGATGGTATCACTCGCGGCACGTTCGCCCTGAGCGGGCACAAAGGAGATTGCGTAATCCTCAAGCTGATCGGGATAGTTGTCGTTAAAGTGACCGACCTTCCAGGAGCCATCGATAAGGAATGCAGCATCGCCGTCACCAAAGATCTGAACAGTCTCAGGGTCGGTTGCGGTGAGGGTGTTTTCAGGGAAGAAGCCCTTTTCATAAAGTTCCTTCAGGTCGTTGAGGCCGTCGATCCACTTTTGAGCTGCTGCGTCCATAACAAGCTCGCCGTTGTCATCCAGAGTAGGAACCTCAAGCTGGCTTGCGGGGGCGCCGTGGTTCATGATCATGAACTCGAACCAATAGTGGGGAACCTCGAACAATGAGCAGGCAATGGGGGTGTAGCCCTTGTCTTTAATGGTCTGGCAGTCAGTCAGGAACTGCTCCCAGGTGTAGTCGCTGCCGGGGATTTCAACGCCGCAGTCCTCAAGAACTTTGGTGTTTACAAACAGGTTCTCCCAGAAACCATTTGAAGGAACAGAGTAGTTCTTGCCGTCAGCGGCAACTGCCATCATGCTCTCTTTCATGTTGGTTGCGTAATCGGGATACTCGCTGCGGATTGTTTCGATGTCAACTACCTTGCCTGCTTTAATGAAGGGCTCGGCGTCGGAGTTGGTGAAGAAGAAAAGAACATCGGGTTCTGTGCCGGTTTCAAAGTCGGTAAGTACTTTGGCCTTCCACTCTTCGTTTGAGGTTCCGGAAGCGTCATTGACCTTGTTTCCTGTTGCTTCTTCATATTCCTTAATAGCATTTACAAAGTTGTTGCGGTTGCCGTCGTCAGCACTATAGGTGGAAACAACATTTATTTCGGTGCCTTTTTCAGCGACCGGGGACTCTGTGCCGCCTTCGTCCGTTTCAGTCGCGGGTTTTTCTCCGCATCCGGCAAACAGCGCCAGAGTCAGCACTAGAACGAGAATAATTGCAAGAAAACGTTTCATCTTTAATACCTCCCAAAAATTTGTTTAATTAGCTGCTTTGACATTACCAGTATCCTTTATTCGGCTTAAAAAACAAATAACTTGAGTTGCGATTTATTGCACATAATTGTTTGCTTGGTAAAAAAGCAGTACATTGCCCAAAATTAAAAAGGGATAATTGTGAATAATAACGAAAGGTCAGCCTTCATTCTGCATATGCACCTCAATCATGATACGGGCAATCACCTGATTACCGGTGCCGCGCTCAATGGTGAGTCCGCTCCTTCCGCCGTAGAGGATCCTCAAACGTTGATTGACGTTCGCGATACCTATGTTTGCTGAGGTCTCGCGAAGGCCGGCTTCATAGTCGGGAGAGAGCATCTTTGCAATGCGCTGCGCGTCGGAATCTGTCATGCCGCGGTCGTTTTCGATCTCGATAATCAGCGCATCGCCCTCCAGAAAACCGCGAATATCAATTTTGCCCTGACCGCCGGGACCGAGTCCATGCTCAACCGCATTCTCAATGACCGGCTGCATTATAAGCCTGGGAACCTTGTAGTGAAGAATACTTTCATCTATAAACTGAGTGAGGAAAAGGCGGCGTCCGAAGCGCTCACTTATTATATACAGATAAGCCGCAACATATCGCAGCTCCTCAGATAAGGGCACCTCCGGCCGCTGGTCGCGGTCAATTGTTGCATCGAGCAGGGTCGAGAGGGCCTCAATCATTTTCGAAACCTTAATGTCGTCGCTCATGCGGGCTTCCCAGTTGATGATTTCAAGCGTGTTGTTAAGAAAATGCGGATTGATATGCGATTGCAGGGCTTTTATTTTTGCATCGCGCAGAGCAAGCTCCTCCTGATACAGGCGGTCAAATTGATGCTGAAGCTGTCCCGACATCCGGTTGAATGAGGTGGTCAGATACTTGAATTCGCTGCTGTGAGGAGAATAATCGAGCTGATATCCGAGCCTGCCCTGCTCGATCTCCCTTGCCCCGCCCATAAGGACATCAACAGGCTCGGATACGCGCCGGCGCAGAAAGCGCACGGTGAAAAGCAGCAAAGGAATCAGCAGAACCGCCATGCCTATGAGCAAAAGCCAGTAGCCGTAGAGCTGTCCGAGCATTAAGTCTATCCTGGAGGCCGAGGACACGGTGTAGCCGCTGCGCTCCATGCTCAGTGTGACATAGTTCGGACCGCTAAGACTGAGAGCGCGGTTCGTGCTCTTGTCAAGAACGGCCGCGTCAAGCACCTCACCCTTGACAGGAATAACGGTGTCGTTGAGATAAACAGTTGTTTGTGCCGACCAGTTAAGAGTTTCAAGGTTTTCGAAATAGTAAGGGGTGTTCAGGGCAAGCACAAGCGTGCCGATGGGGGAATAGCTGGAGGCCATAACGTTACGCACAAGATAGAGCTGCTCGCCACGCATTACAAATCCTATGGAGGTGTCAAGCTCGGCGACATATTCCAAAATCGCGTCGGCGTCATTGTTCCAGTAATCAACCTGTGTTTGATAGTTGGCGCCGCTGCCCTGATTGTAGGCAAAAGACCTCATTGCGGTAGGATCCTCCGCGAAGGTAAAGGCGGCGAAAAGCAGACGGTTGTCCGAGCGGTACTGCCTTTCCAGGAAACGCTGTGTGGCCTGATATAGACTGGCGTAGTCACTGTCTTCCTTATAAAGTGCCCAGGCATTCTTAACCGTTGATTCGGTTGAGATGGCGCGGCTCGATTCAATCGCCGTGTCAAGACGCTCCGAGCAAACCTGCAGCGAAACTTTGAACTGCTCAGACAGGCTCTCCGCTGTGCGCTGGCTGATGCTTTCGGAAAAATACCAGCCCATAATGCCCATAACCATCAGCACAGGAATCAGCCAGCAAAGCAGAATGATGCCTACGATCTGCCGCCGCAGTGACAGGTTTTGCCTGTTCTCTTTTCGCATTCTTGCCGCCTCCTCTCGCATTTATTATAAGTATAGCACAGTATATTTTTGCTGACTATAAAAGCAAGCCCGATTTCTTGTGTGAAATTCGGGCTTTTTTGCGGCATGTATATTGTTTGCTATCCCTTGAAATGCAGACCCAGCGCCTGCTCCATGACGCCGGTTATTTCCTCGGCGGCGGCTTCACTGTCCATCTCGCAGAATATACGCAGCAGCGGTTCCGTGCCGGAAAAACGGCAGATGATCCAGCCACCATTTTCAAAATATACCTTGCAGCCGTCTGCGTAGCTGACCTTTTCCACAGGAACCGGGAACTCCGGCAGGAATTTATCCAGCATCAGTTTTTTGTGGATGGCTTCCTTTTCCTCCTGCGTAAATTTATAGTCACGCTCAGACATTTCAAGGCTGCCGTAGCGGTCAATAATATCCTGATACAGATCAGAGAGCTTTCGCCCGCTTGTGGCGATCATCTCAACAAGCAGGGCTGCGGCATAGATGCCGTCTTTTCCCTGAATATGACCGCGAACCGTCAGACCGCCGGAGGATTCTCCGCCGATTATGGCGCCTGTTTCCGCCATTTTTCCGGAGATGTGTTTGAAGCCGACCGGTACTTCATAGCAGGTTTCACCAAAGTCTGAGGCGATACGGTCAAGCAGGTGCGTGGTGGCGATGTTTCGAACCGCCGCACCGTGCCAGCCCTTGTACTTAAGCAGGTAGTAGTACAGCAGCACAAGAATTTTGTTAGGGTGCAGGAATTGGCATCTGTCGTCGATTATACCCAGACGGTCAGCGTCGCCGTCTGTGGCGATGCCGATATCGCAGTGGTTTTCCTCAACGAAGGTTTGCAGAGACGATAACGTTTTGCTGTTCGGGGCGGGCAGCCTTCCGCCGAAGAGAGCGTCGCGCCGTTCGTGGATAATATCAACATCACACCGAGCGGTAATCAGCACAGTTTGAAGCGCTGTTTTGGACACACCGTACATCGGGTCGAGCACGACCTTGAGGTTTCGCGAGCGGATAGCATCCATATTGATTGAACGAATAATTGAATCCACATAGATGTTCATCGGATTTATTATCTCGATCAGACCGGTGCGAATGCCCTCGTCATAAGGCACAATCGGAATTTCACTGCCCTCAAGTTCGGCGATGTACTTCTCGATGTCCTGCGTCACAAATTCGTCAGCATCGCGTCCGCCCTTGGTGAAAACCTTGATGCCGTTGTAAATTGCGGGGTTATGGCTTGCGGTTACAGCCATGCCATAGGCAATGTCGTAGTATTTCACAGAGAACATGATCAGCGGTGTAGGCGCCTCGCGGTCGATTATGCGGCAGTGTATTCCCGCGCCCGCCATCACTTCCGCTGCCCACTGTGCCGATTCTTCAGACAGGAAGCGACGGTCATAGCCAATTACGAATCCACGCTCGGCAACGCCCTCATCCTTGAGCTTCTGCGCCAGGGCGGCGACAAGAAGCTGTAAATTTGCGCGGGTAAACTCATCACCTATTATCGCGCGCCATCCGCCGGTACCAAATTTTATCATAGTATTCTCCTCCTTAGCCCATTTCAACGATCACTTCATTCACGCTTCCTGAAGGCATTTCAGGCAGCAGACCATTCTGACACTCCAGCCCGTTGCAGAACACGCCGGAGACTCCTTTTTCTACGCCTTTCGGGTTTTTGACCGTAATGTTGTAGGTAGCGCCGCGCCAAACACGCGACATGGAAAAGCCCTTCCAGTCACCCGGAATACAGGGGTCGACCAGCAGTCCGTCGAACTGCGGACGCACACCCAGAATATAGCGCGTTGCGGCAAAATAGCTCCAGCCTCCGGTGCCGGTCATAAAGGGGTGCCGAGCTCTGCCAAAGGCAGTGTGTTCACGACCCATAATGAACTGGCAGTAGGAATATGGCTCTGCCTGGCGGACTTCTATTTTGTCGTTTTGCAGGTACGGGCACAGCGCGTCATAAAACTTCATCGCGCGGCTGCCTCGGCCTAAAATTGCCTCGGCGCACCAGGCCCAGGGGTTCGGATGGCTGAAAATCGCACCGTTTTCCTTGATTCCGGGGTAGACACGGGTGACAAAGCCAATCGCGTCATCCGGCGTTGTATAAGACGGGGCGTTGAGCATCAGGCCGTAAGGTGTGTAGAGATACTCGTCAACGCTGTCCATTGCGGAGAGACCGTGCTCATGCGGCGCAGCGCCGGAGAGCACCGCCCAGGTGTTCGACTCCATGTGAACCTTGCCCTCGCTGTCCGCCTGCGTGCCTATTTTGCGCCCGTCGGCAGTGATGCCGCGCAGATACCACTTTCCGTCCCAAAGCTCGCGCTCGGCTGCTTCGCCCACTTTCCTGCGCATTGCTTCATAGGCTGCAGCATCGTCAGATTTGCCGAGGGCCATCGCCAAATCTATGAAATGACCCAGCGCCCAGTAGTGCAGGTAGCTGACCATCGCGCTCTCGCCGCCTCCGAGATTAAGGCAGTCGTTCCAGTCGGCGCGCAGACCCTTGCATATGCCATGCTCACCGACCTGACGGGCGGAAAAATCGAGAATTATTTTCAGGTGCTCATAAACCGTGCCCTCGCCGCTGTCAGCGAAGCTGACAATTTCATCGGCAAGACTGAACTCACCGGTTTCGCGGATGAACTCCGCCACGGAGGCAACGAGCCACAGCGCGTCATCGGCGCATGCGTCCTCGATCCCGTGAATTAAATCCTCCCTTGGAGGCGTGGGAACGACGAAGGGCGACTTAAACTTTACCGGCTTCCTGTCGGGATCGAACCAGTCAGGCTGGAACAGATGCAATCCGTAGCCCTCGCGGGTCAACCCGCGCATGAGCTGGATAATGCGCTCGCGGCATTTTTCAGGGTTTGAGTGGGGAATCGTCATGGAGTCCTGCGCGGTGTCGCGGTAGCCCAGACCCGTGCGCCCGCCGACCTCAATAAAGGAGGCAAAGCGCGAGAACATCACGTTGATTTCAGACTGGTAGAGTGTCCAGGTGTTGAGCATGGTGTTCATCGCCTCACTCGGCGTGTCCACCTGCAGTTTGCTGCATTTTTCAGTCCAGTAAGCCTTCAAATCGGCAAAGCGCTCGTCAACAGCTGTGAAGTCGCGGTATTTCGCGCGGGCTGCGCGGGCCTCGTTGAGACCGCCCTCGCCCAGTATCCAGAGCAGGCGGGCGCTTTCGCCGGGCTCTAGAGATAAACGCTTTTGCAGCACTGCGCAGTGGTTGTTGCCCTTTTCAAAGGTGCCTGAGCACTTGCCGCTTTCGACGGAAAGGGGATTTTTTTCGCTGCGGTACAGACCAATAAAATCGTCGCGCAGGCAGTCGAAGCCGTCAGGTTCAAAGGAGGCTGCCATGAACTGGTGCGAACCCTCGTAGAACAGCTCATAATCGATTATGCCGTCCTCATACCGGCTTCCCGATGCGTAAAGCGACATCTGGAAGTTTTGATTGTCAAGCAAAATATGGTGGAAGGAGAATTCGGCGTAGGAATATACCGACAGGTTACGCTTTCTGCCGCCGGGGTTCTTCAGCGCAACATCCCACAGCTCAACAGAGTCGCCCCGGGGAATGAACATGGTCTGGCTTGCCTCAATGCCGTGAGCGGCTGATTCGTAAACCGTGTACGACAAACCGTGACGGCAGCGGTAATCCTTCAGATCACCGCCGACGGGCTGCCACGAAATCGTCCAGAATTCACCCGTGTCATCATCGCGCAGATAGACGTAATGACCGGGGCTGTCCATCGGAATTCCGTTGCCGCGGAAGCGCGTTATGCGGTGATATTCCGGGCTTTTGCAGAAGACATAACCGCCCGCGGTCTGGTTGAGCACCGCGCACATATCCTCAACGCCCAGATAGTTCGTCCAGGAGCCGGGGGTATCTACCCGGTCAAAGACGTATTCGAGTTTTTCGTTGTCAAAATGTCCGTATTGCATGGCATTTCTCCTATTAATTCCGCAGCTCAGGCAACGAGGCCGCTGCGGCGGACTGACCCACGCGGCGGAATTTCTCGTCCGGCAGGGTGGGATGGATCTGCTTTGAGATATCGGGGTATTCGTCGGCTAAAACCGCCTTGCAGGTTTCGAGGATGAGGTCGCCTCCACGGCCGGACATCACACGACCGAGCAGGAGCACATGGCGGTAATGGTAAAGTTCAAAGTACAGTGCCAGCGCGTGCGCGAGGTAAACACCGACGGAGGAATAAATGTCCGCAGCACGCGGGTCGTCGTGCGCCATTAGATTCTGCACCACTTTAAGCTTTTCGGCAGGGGACATATTGGCATCCAGTTCAATTCCCGCGGCAGGAGCAAGTTTTATCACCGCGTCCTGAGAGAAATACTTCACACCGCAGCCGATATCTCCCGACCATTCGTCCGGCATGGCGCTTTCGCTTGCGTCAACCGGCACAAAGGCGAGCTCGTTGAGCCAGCCGGTTATGCGGCCCTCTTCATCGACATATCCGACAGCCTCGCTGGTGCCCATGGCGATGCCGAGAACGTTATTCTCGCCCAGGCTCATCGCTCCTGCAAGTGCCGAAACATCGCCGTCGTTGCAGACGACCACCGGCACATCAGCGATTTCAGCCGCCGCGCGCAGGTAAATGTCTTTGACCTTCGCGTCAAAGTCCGCCTTGTCCACCTTGAGAAAAAGCGAGGCGCTCATGGTTCGGTTGTTGATATAAATTCCGGCGGAGGAAATGCCGATTGCGTCAACACGCGGCATATGCGCCGCCGCTGCTTTCATGGCGTCTACGATGCCCTGAAAGTGGTAGTCGGGATCAGAATTGGTTTTAGGAAACCAAACGACCTCCTCGTCAAAAACACTTTCGCCGTCAATAACGGCGGAAACCTTGCGGTCGGAGCCGCCCGCGTCAAAGCCGATGCGGCAGCCGTCGAGATGCCTGCCGATCGCCTGCGGATTATTGCGCTCTGCCGGGAGCGTGTCGCAGCGGACGACCTCGAAGGGCCGCTCGAAAACGGTTGCCATAAAGTTAAAGTCAAAGCTCTGGCAGCCGGTAGTCGAGAAATCCTGCGCCATCGCCCGGAAAATCTCCTCGCTGCCGCGGATGTAAATTTTGTAGCCGCCTTTCATCCAGAGCAGGGTCTTAATCAGACGGTTGACGTAGTATTTATCAGCCTCAAAGCGATCAGCGCCGCCGTGAATAAAGGTTTCGACCGTTGCCATCCCGCCGTTTGCGCGTTCAACCGCAATGCCCAGCGGCTGCCGGGCGGTTTTTAGGAATGAGCGGTTAAAGGCGTTCATAGGCAGAAAGCCGCTGTCGAGTTTCGGGCTGTTTTTCAGGGAAATCTCAATTCCGAACCGTTCCAAGTTTTTAAACCTCCGCTGTGCATCACGAGTTATTATCACTATTATTCACTGTTACTTTATCATGGCTTTTTTCTCTTGTCAGCGGCTTTTCCGCGACTTGACAAACAGAAGCAAAACAGCACAAGGAAATCACTTGTTCGGCTTGGTTTTTTGTGAGTATAGTTAGAATATCCTTTGACGTTTTGAAACAAAACAGCTATGATAATAGTGTGTGAAACAAAAGCACAATATTCAAAAGGAGGTGCCATATGAAGATTATAGGCGCTCGGGTCTTCGATCCCGAACAGGGTTTTGTTGACAGGGAAATATGTATTGAAAACGAAAAAATCACCGGGAGCACTGAGGACGACCAAATTATTGACGCCTCCGGCTGCTTTGCGATTCCCGGCCTGTGCGACCTGCATTTCCACGGCTGCGTGGGCGAGGATTTCAGTGACGGAAGTCCTGCGGGGCTTAAAAAAATTGCAGATTACGAGCTCTCGCGCGGGATTACTCAGATTTGTCCTGCGGGCATGACCTTGCCGAGGAAACAGCTTGTTAAGATCTGCACTGCAGCCGCGGCCTACAAAGAGAAGGCATTCTCCGGCGCCGACCTTGTGGGCATTAACCTTGAAGGACCGTTTCTATCCTACAACAAGCGGGGCGCGCAAAGCGGAGAACATCTGCAAGAGGCAAGCCTTCCGCTGCTGGAGGAGCTTATCGCAGCATCAAACGGACTGGTAAAGCTCGTTTCGGTAGCGCCGGAGGGGACAGGCGCAATGGAGTTTATCCGCGAGGCGTCAAAACGCGCGGTAATCAGTCTCGCCCACACCGAGGCGGGATATGACATTGCAATGGCGGCCTTTCGCGCCGGAGCAAGCCACGTTACGCATCTTTACAACGCCATGCTGCCCTTTGCACACCGTTTGCCGGGAGTAATCGGCGCCGCGGCGGACAGCGATGTAAACGTGGAGCTGATCTGCGACGGAGTACACATTCATCCCGCTGTGGTGCGAGCGACCTTTAAACTTTTCGGAGCTGACCGCGTTGTTCTCATCAGCGATTCGATGCGGGCGACCGGGATGCCGGACGGCGAATATACCCTTGGGGGTCAGCCGGTTCACGTTTGCGGCAGTCTCGCGCAGCTTGAAGACGGAACAATTGCAGGTTCTGCCACAGACCTGATGGATTGCCTTAAAACTGCCGTATCCTTCGGAATTCCGCTTGAGGATGCGGTTCGAGCCGCATCGCTTAATCCGGCGCGTGTGCTTGGGATTGACAGTGACTACGGCACGCTTGACATCGGCAAAAAGGCGAATATTGTGCTGCTGAACTCTGATTTATCCATCAAAGAAGTCATCTTCCACGGGAAGGTGATATAAATTTAAGCCGGACTGCCGGGAACAAGACATTAGATTCAAGGGGGAGTGTCAATGCACTTTGTCAAGGCCAAGGGCATCTTGTCGGCAAAAAACGGAATGAACCTGTATCGGGGCTGCACGCACGGCTGCATCTATTGCGATTCCCGAAGCAAGTGCTACCGCATGGAGCACGCTTTTGAAGATATTGAGGTCAAAGAAAACGCCATTGAATTGCTGGAGAGCGCCCTCAGGCGAAAACGCAGCAAGTGCATGATCAGCACAGGTTCAATGACAGACCCCTATATACCTCTTGAAACGGAAGCTGAAAATGTCCGAAAGGCGTTGTCGTTGGCAAACCAATACGGCTTTGGCTTTACCTTGATAACAAAGTCGACCCGCGTGCTGCGGGACTTGGATCTTCTCAAGGAGATAAACGACAAAACAAAGTGCGTTGTTCAAATGACCTTGACGACCTTCGATGAGGATTTGTGCAGGAAAATCGAGCCGAATGTCAGCACGACAAAGGAACGCTTTGAAGCACTGAAGATGTTTCGTGACGCCGGCATACCGACGGTTGTCTGGCTTTGTCCCATCCTGCCGTTTATAAACGACACGCAGGAGAACCTGAGTGGTATTTTGGATTACTGCATTGAAGCGAAGGTCTACGGCATCCTCTGCTTCGGCATGGGCATGACGCTTCGAGAGGGGAACAGGGAATATTTCTATGCACAGCTCGACCGCCTGTTCCCGGGCATGAAGGAGAGGTATATCAAGAACTTCGGTGACCAATACGCAATCAACAGCCCTGACAGCGGCAGGCTCATGCGTGTTTTCCACCAAACCTGCGATGAGCACGGGATAGTGCATGATAATAATCGAATTTTTGAGTATCTGGGCAGCTTTGAAGAAAAACAGGACAACAGACAGCAATCTCTGTTCGATTAGCTGTAAGAGCAGCGATACAAAAAAGTAGCTAATCAAATCTGATTAGCTACTTTTTTATGGCGCTTACATGAACAGAATCAAACTGACGGCCATAACCGCCATTCCGGCGACCAGTCCGTAAATGGACAAGTGGTGCTCACCATACTCCCTGGCCGAGGGCAGCAGCTCATCCAGTGAAATAAACACCATTATTCCGGCTACGCCTGCAAAAAGCAGGCCATAGACCATATCGCTCATAAGCGGCATCAGAATCAGATATCCGATAACCGCACCGACCGGTTCCGACAGGCCAGACGCAAAAGAATAGAGGAAGGCCTTTTTCTTACTGCCTGTCGCATAATAAATCGGAGCAGACACTGCAATGCCCTCGGGTATGTTGTGTATGGCGATTGCCACAACAATCGGGATTGCCAGAGACGGCTCCTGCAAAGCCGAAACAAAGGTTGCAAGACCCTCAGGAAAATTATGTATTGCGATTGCGAGCGCCGTGAACAGTCCTGTGCGCAACAGCCTGCCCCTATCCCTTTTCGCCGGCGTTTCAGCAGTTAACGATTTGATTTCATGCGGATTGTCTTTCTTGGGGATGAGGCGGTCAATTATAGCAATAAGCAGCATACCGGCAAAAAATGCGATTACGGTGGCAAGCGCCCCCGGTTTTGTACCCATCACGGCCTGCAGCGATCTTTGCGCTTTTGCAAGGATTTCGACCAAGGAAACATATATCATGACCCCGGCTGAAAAGCCGAGACTGACAGACAAAAATCTGGTATTGGTCTTTTTTGCAAAAAACGCTAAAGCACTGCCAATTCCGGTGGAAAGACCGGCCAGCGCGGTCAGGCCGAAAGCCAGCCAAACATTACCCTGCATAATACTACCTCCTTGAAAGTATGAGTTAGTCACGACTAACTCATACTTTCAAGTATACATTCGCCCAGGAGAAAAATCAAGTTTTTTTCATGGCGGATTGAGCGCAACGGCTTTCAGAATTCTATAATAAGGAGTGTCGTTATTGCGGTTCTTTCTTGTCGTTTCGAAATTCCGTTATATATCGTCCCGCAGGAAGCGCATCTCGTCATCGGAAAGGTCAAGGCCGAGCGTGCCGCCGGGGTTCATGATGTTGTCAGGGTCAAAGTAGTTTTTAAGCGCACGGAAAATCTCGAATTCATTCGCGCCCAGGCTGCCCTTGAGCCAGGGCCCGAACATTTTGCCGATGCCGTGGTGATGGCTCATGGACGCGCCGCTCTTTTGAATCGCATCCAGAATACCCGCGTGGTATGCCCTGTAAGCCTCCGGGTCGCTCTCCAGAGTAATGAAAATCCAGTAGAGGTTCGCGCCCTGCGGATAAACATGGCTCATGTGCGTCATGCAAATCGTGTTCGGGCGGCT
The DNA here is from genome assembly GCA_031552685.1 of Oscillospiraceae bacterium. Taxonomy (GTDB): domain Bacteria; phylum Bacillota; class Clostridia; order Oscillospirales; family Oscillospiraceae; genus UBA2658. The sequence goes on along the minus strand of JAVBMI010000009.1, from coordinate 28,379 downwards.
CTTGACAAAGGCACGGACATCACGGTGTACCTGACTCATATTGCTCCAGTTGACGCTGCACTCCATTGTGTCCATAACGATACCGAAGTCCTGCATGGTGTCGCGCATATACGGGTCGGAGAAGCGGCCCTTTTCCCACGATTTTGTGACCATGCCTGTAAGGCTCATGCCGCCGAATCGTCTGGCGACACGCTTGGTATTTCGCGCGCAGTTGCGGCTAAAGCCCTTCTCTCCGTTTGTAAAGCCAAGAAAAAGGCACATTTCGTTTTCCTTGAAGCCGCGGATATTAAACAGGTGGCGCAGGGGGCTGTCGATAACGCCGTACATGTGCAGCATCAGAGCTGTTTCCTCAGGGTCGGAAACTCGAAAAACGGAAGGATGACCCGCCTCGCTCTGCATTATTTCCCTTGCGGCGGCCTGAGCGGTTTCCCAGTCCCTGAACATGAACGAAAATCGCTTAATTGTTTCCGGCATATGGCGGAAGATTTTGAGCGTGACATGGGTCAGAACGCCGAAAGCGCCCTCGCCGCCCATCATGATCTGGTTAATATCCGGCCCTGCCGCCTTGCGGGGGTAGGAGTCGGTTTTGATATTTCCTCTGGGAGTTGCATATTCCTGCCCGAGAACTATGTCGGCGATGCAGCCGTAGTAGGTGGAGTTTTGCCCAGCGCCGCGCGTCACTACCCAGCCGCCGACGGAGGAGAATTCAAAGCTCTGGGGGAAATGTCCGCAGGTGTAGGCGCGCTTTGCGTTAAGCATCGTTTCGGCGTTGTTCAAAACATGCTCCAGCGCAGGGCCGCTCATTCCGGCCTGAACGGTTATTGTCTGGTCGATCTCGTTAAGCGAGATGACCTTATTGAACCGCAGGCGCAAATCAAGTGATATACCGCCCTTCATGCACTCCACGCCGCGGGTAACGGACGAGCCGCCGCCGTAAACATAAACCGGAATTTTTTCGGCAGCGCAGAAGGCAACGATTTTTTCAATCTGCTCCTTGTTATCAGGATAGAGCACGGCGTCCGGGACATTCTCAACTATTTTATTACGGCTTCGCAGCAGGTCATACATCGTTTTGCCGTAGGCAACGGAAAAACGGGCGTAGTCGTCGGTACGGATAAATTTGTCCCCGACGATTTTGCGCAAATATGCAAGCTGCGAATCAGTCAGCTTGACCGGAAGGTCGTATTTTACCTCATCCAGTCCCAGATTCTCGCGATAGTCCGAAAAGACCTCGTCGGTGAGGCCGAATCTGTCTTTTAGAAGTTTGTAAAGAGACTCCCTCGGCGCCTTGATCTCGTCCCACTCGCCCCATTTGAAAACAGAGCGGTAGGAGTTGCCGGGAATTTCGCCCTGAAACCACTTCGGCTCAAAATCTTTGTATACGTGTCCCATTTTCGTTTTCCTTTCAGCCTGGTCTAAGCAAAAACACGACCCGCAGGGCGGCATCGGCTGACATTGCTTTGACTAATCGATTATGTCGTTGATTTTTTTGTACAGTGGTGAGAGCTTGTCAAAGGTTTTGATAAATACGTTGTCGTAAAGCCGCGAGTATATTCTATGCTCCGCCTTGTCGGGCAGAAATTCGTCCTTGATATGAACCATGCTCTTCATGCCTTCCTCATAAGAGGCAAAGACACCCTTTGCCACAAAGGCTGTCATGGCAGAGCCGATACCGCAGACCTCGTGGGTCTGCGTGCGGTAAACGGGCAGACCGAACATATTGGCGGTTATCTGGCAGATTTCGTCGCTGCGGCTGCCGCCGCCCGCCACGAACAGTTTTTTAATCTTCAGCTTACCGCGTTTTTCAATGGTCTGAAGCCCCTCCATCAGAGCAAAGTTTATGCCCTCGATTATAGCGCGGTAAAGATGAGTGCGCGTATGCACATCTGAAAAACCGATTATTGCGCCCTTCGCGTGGGGCATTGAGATGCCGGGCGTGAAGTAGGGCTGCATCATAAGACCCTCGCAGCCGGGCGGTATCTCTGCAAGACGCTTGTTTAGCAGCTCTTCGGCGCTGATGTTCAGTGCCTTCGCCTGCTCAACTTCCTTGGCTGCAAACTCCTTTTTAAACCACGAAATAAGCCAGAAACCGCGGTAAATCTCAACCTCCGGATTGTAGTAGCCCGGAATCACCGCCGGAAATGGCGGGATAAACGCAATCGGTTCAAGGTATTTCGGGGTGGTAATTTCTATCGTTGCGGTAGTTCCGAAGCTCAGCGACGCGCTGTCGCTGCTCATGCAGGACAGGCCCAGTGTTTCGCAGGCTTTGTCGGAGCCTGAGGCGATGAGCGGAATCCCCTCAGGAATACCGGTTTGTCCGGAGGTAATCTTCGTTATAAGTCCGAGCGTTTCGCCGGGCTCAACGACCTTGAAGAGCTTTTCATTTTCCACATCGAATATGGCGCGTCGCATGTCGCTTTTTTTCATCCAGCCGCGGAGCTTTGAATCGAAGGGGATATGTCCCAGAGAGCTTGCCACGGAGTCCGCGAGATTTCCGCAAAACCGGTAATTCAGCCAGGTGGAGATGAAAACATATTTGTTGGTCCGCTTCCAAATCTCCGGCTCGTTTTTCATTATCCAGTTGCATGCGCTCACCTCGCGCTGGAGAGCCACCGCCTCGCCCATACCGGCAACCTTAAACAGCATGCTGGTGACGGGCGGAATCGGCGAGAGCCCCGTAGTTTTCCGCTGGTCAAGCCACAGAATTACGTTTCGCAGAGGCTTGTTGTCCTTGTCGAGGCACAGCGTGGTGTCGCGGATAGTCGCGCAGGTTACGGCGATGATGTCGCCCCATAGCGCTTCATTTTTGCTCTTCAGGTCAAGGCTTACCTCACAAATTGCGTCCCAGTAAAATTCCGCAGTTTGCTCGGCATAACCTGGCTCCGGTGAAAAATAGGGCTTTTCATAGGTCTTTTGCGATATGTCCAGAATATTGCCCGCCGGGTCAACCAGCATGACACGCGCGCTTTGTGTACCCATGTCAAAGGCCAAAATGAGTGGGTTTGCCATTACATCGCCTCCTCTTAAGCTCTAATTATATTGCCTCAGCTAAAACGTTGCTTGTTGCGATGACCTCGCAGCCCGTTCCGGCAAGATCAAGGAGCACAGTTTCGCCGCAGCAGATTTTTTTGTCAACACAAACTGCGGCAAGCTGCGCCAGCGCTTCTGAAATTTTGCCCTTGGGAATTTCGCCCTTTGTGCGCACAGGCAGGGAAGGCACACCTGGAAAAACGGTTCTTACCGTTGTAGTCAGTGACCGCATGGGATTTGTCAGCTCGGCGCGGGCAAAGTCCAGTCCGCGCGGGCAGGAGTTGCCCTCCGCCGTGATTTCGCCGCCTGAAATTTCCGCGCTTATCCGGCAGCCCGTAGGGCAGACAATGCAGAGAAGTTCTTTTTTCATTGCACTGCCTCCATTTCAAAAACTATTTTACTGTTCGCGCTTATTGTTTTTTTATCGGTGGGCAAAACGATGCGCTCCATTTCCGGCGGGTGGAGCTGGCGGTACTGTTTTTTGAAGATTTCTTCGCCGTCGCATAGCACACGGACAAGGGTTTTGCCCCTGTCGTCCTTCGTGCGGAAGTATATGACAGGCTCGGCAGCTATGTGCTCAATGTCAATATTTTGCGGCGCGATGTAGAGAAAATCATCCGTACAGCTCAGCTTGACCAGGCTTCGCGCCTCGGCGGCATACAGAGCGGCGTTCTCGCCCGCGAAGGCCGCGCCCTCGGAGACGTAATCTACCAAATCGTTGACGTGCATGGCGTTTCCGGCGGAGAACACCCCGTCTACCAGGGTCATGTAGTTGTGGTCCACCTCCGGCCCTTTTGTTGCGGGCGACAGCGGAACATTCAGCTTTTCCGCCAGCTCGTTTTCGGGAATCAGCCCGACAGAGAGGATAAGGCAATCACAATCAATAATTTCGCTGCTGCCCGGGATGGGCTGCATTTGATCGTCAACACTGCAAATTTCAACGGCGGTGAGTCTTTGTTTTCCGAAAACGCGCGTGACCGTTTTGCCCGTGTGCAAAGGGATGTCAAAATCGTTAAGACACTGGGCAATATTGCGCGAAAGTCCGCTGGGCGTGCTCTTTGCCTCGTAGACGCCGAGCACCGAAGCACCCTCAAGCGTCAGCCGCCGCGCCATTATGAGGCCAATGTCGCCCGAGCCTAAAATCACACACTTTTTGGCGGGCATCTGCCCGAGAATGTTAGTATAATACTGGGCGCAGCCGGCAGTGAGCACACCGGCGGGCCTTGTTCCGTGGATGGATATCTGCCTTGCGGTACGCTCACGGCAGCCTGTGGTGAGCACCAGACTTTTACATGAAACGTCGGTCATGCCCTCGCGGCTGACAAAGCTGATGGCAAAGCTGCCGTCCCGCTTTTCGATGTCCGTAACAAAGCTTAGAAGCGAAATAGCAACGGTGCTCTCTCGAACCTGCTGCTCATAGCGGTATGCGTATTCAGGGCCGCTGAGCTTTTCGCCGAAGCGGATTAGCCCGAAGCCGTCATGGATGCACTGCTTGAGGATGCCGCCGAGCCTTGCTTCGCGCTCTATAAGAATGACTCTCGCGCCCTTCTTTTCGGCTGCCAGGGCCGCTGAAAGACCTGCGGGGCCTCCGCCGATAACGGCAACGTCATATGTAAGAGTGTTCACGACGCCACCTCCTTTACTGGTCCGAAAACGATTCGGCTGCCATCCCCGCTCTTATGTACGCCGGAGAGTGGCTTGCCCGTTTCTTCGGCAATCAGTGAGGCGACAGTAGGACCGCAGAAGCCACCCTGACAGCGACCCATCCCCGGACGGACGCGGCGCTTGATGCCGTCGAGCGTGTCACAGGGTATGTTGCGGCGCATGGCCTCCAGGATTTCAGCGAGGCTGATCTCCTCACAGCGGCAGACAATAACTCCATACTGCGGATTCTGCTTAATCAGCGCGTCCCGGTCATCAGTAGAAAGCTCGCGCGACTTGATGATCGGCGGACGAACGGGATCAAAGTTCTGCTTTTTCGCAACGCTCTTGTTTTCGTTCTTCTCAAAAAGCTCGCAAACCATCTCCGCTATGGCAACCGCAATTGCAGGAGCTGCGGTAATTCCGGGGGACTGAATACCGGCGGCGTGAACAAGATTTTTCGTCAAAATACCCTTTTTTACGACAAAATCCTCTTCATAGGTCGGCGCGCGGACACCAGTGAAATATGTAATTATCTGACCGCCGGAGAGAGCGGGGACCGCATTTTTATGTTTGGAGATAGTCGCCTCAATACTCTCTCGTTTGGTTTCAAAGTTTTCCTTTTCAAAGGTCTCAAAAGCATCCGGACCGACCAGAATATTGTTTTCAACAGTGCGGACAACGCCGCCGCCTTTGGTGTGCGCTTCTTTTGATGAGCTGCTGCGGAGAGCCGCAACAACAGTTTTAGAGAGTGAATCGGCGTATTTGGAGTCTAAAATGGAATTTGTCCCTCGGCGCGGGTGGATGGAATAAAACTCATCTCCCGCCATTGCGGCAATATTATCGGCAAAAACACCGGCTGCGTTTACGACGATTTTGGGGAAGAGCTTTCCTCTGTTTGTTGTTACACTTGCAATTTTTCCGGAATTGAGCTCCATGTCCTCAACAATGGTATCAAGGCTGACCTGAGCGCCGTTTTTAACTGCATTCTCACCCAGAGCAATAGTTAAGTTATATGGGCAGACAATTCCGGTGCTGGGGAAGAAAAGGGCGCATTTCAAGTTCGGCGTAAGGCTGGGTTCCGCAGCGTGCAGTGCTTTATTGGCAAAAACCTTTACACTCTTTAGCCCCAGCCAGCTCCAATATATACGGGAAATGTGCAGGACGGGCAGCATCAGGGCGCTCCTAAAGCAAACATACTGTCCGCAGCGGCGAAACGCCACGCCTAGATCCGCAGCTAGCCGGTCATACATGCGGTTTCCCGCTAAATTGTATTTATACTTTTCACTGCCTTTTTTCAGGTCGATGCCGGGGTGTATCATTCCGTCGTTTCTCGAGGAGGCGTGCATAGCGAGGTCGTGCTCCTTTTCAACGAGCAGCACATCAAGCTCATAGCGGGAAAGCTCGCGCGCAATGGCGCAGCCTGTGATACCCCCGCCGATCACCAGCACATCAGGACTTCTTCCCTCCAGCGCAGAATCAGAAAGCTTCGGTTTTTCAATCGCAGGAATAGGCGCGCCGGTAAACTCAATATGGTTGACGATTGACAGTCCCTTGGAGTTTTTGGATGCCAGGCTTCCGGCGGAAACAACATCGTTCCAGCTTTCAAGGCTGCCGGTCAGCTCAATAAAGTGCCCGCGATGTGCCGCATGCACTTTGCCGGAAAACGCTTCGTTTAGTTTTTTTTGTAAACGATCCATTTTTTCATCTTCATTTCATCATTTTTCGCTGCGCAAAAACGCGTCAGGAGAGCGAATAGTGCCTGTTTTGTGCTGACATCAAGCCATCTGATCCACTTATTAGAAACATTTATCCGGTTGTTTTTTTAATATGCTTCATGACCCTTTTTTGCTTTTTTACAATATTTTATATGCGAAAATCATTACAGTGCCTTTTCCCTGATATGTTTTTGACTGATATTTCTTCGGGAAGGCTTTTATTAAGTCCGGTAATTTGGCGTAGCCAAAGGTTTTGCTGTCAAAATCGGGCTTTACACGCTTGATATATGTGCCTGCGGAGCTGATGTTGACCCAGCCGTCGGCATCCTGATATCTGTCGCTGGCTATTTTGAGCAGACTGTGAATATATTCAATGCTCTCATGCTCCAAATGCACGGCTGGCGGCGCTGAAACCACAGTGCTTTCAACCTTCGGAGCTTCTTCAACGGGCTCTGATGTGTCGCCGAGGTTTTCGGTCAAAATAAAATCGTCACAAGCGTTTCTGAAGGGTTCCGGTGTCTTTTTTTCTCCGACGCCCAGAACGGATACGCCCGATTCGCGAAGCCTGATAGCAAGCGGTGTATAGTCACTGTCACTGCTAACCAGCACAAACGCGTCATATATTTTTGTATACAGCAGATCCATCGCGCCAATCGTCAGCGATATATCGGTGGCATTTTTGCCTGTTGTATAGGCAAACTGCTGCTCCGGTTTTATCGCGAGCCGCTTTAGCTCCTGCTCCCAGTTTTTAAGTCTGTCGTCCTTCCAGTTTCCGTATGCCTTTTTAACGACAATTCGGCCGTAAGCCGAGATTTCATCCAAAATCATTTTTAGCTTTGACGGCTGTGCGTTGTCTGCGTCAATCAGCACCGCGATACTGTCCCAATCTTCACTCTTGCTCAATGTAATACCCCTTTCGATAGCATATATTATTATTGAATTATATATCACAATCCAGCGTCAAACAATAGAAAAGAGGTATTTTTCTTTATGGCGGCCAACCCTGTCAAGCCGAACTATGCACATTGTAAAAAAAATGAACCGCGATGCTCTTTTTAGGTTGTGGTTCATCCAAAACCATGATATACTGTTAAAACAAATAAAAAAATAAAAAAAGAGGGTGATCGCTATGTGCGACATTACCAAGGATTGTTAGCAAATTGCGAATAGTGATTGCAATTTGCTAATAGGTCGCCGGCGTATTTGAAATATCCTTGGGGACATTTTATAAAATGAATGGGGGATTTTTGAGCAGGAAACACAAAAAAAGAAGTTTTATCGATATATGTAAGTTGGCACGCTTATTGCTCTAGTAAAGTGGTAAGCCAAAATTTCACGGCACGACCGATTTTTTTGGAAAGCAAAAAAAGCTAAGCATGAAAACTAATGTAAAAAATGGAGGGAAAAAAATGGCAGAGAAAATTTTGCAAGGCTTGAAAGTAGTAGACATGTCCATTATGATTGCGGGACCAACTACCTCACGCACACTTGGCGACTGGGGTGCCGATGTCATCAAGATCGAGAATTTCAACGGCGACACCCTGCGCCCGCTCGGCATGAACCTGCTCTCGCCGATAGACGATGACGAAAACCCCACTTTCCACATCGCAAACGCAAATAAGCGCATGATTCCTGTAAACGTCAAAACTGCGGGCGGTCAGGAAATCGTACATAAGCTAGTCTCAGAGGCCGATGTTTTTATTACCAGTTTCCGCCAGGAAGCTCTGCAGAGATTAGGGCTCGACTATGATACCCTCAGTCAGAAATATCCGAAACTTATTTACGCTCACGTTTTGGGATATGGAGAAACCGGCCCGCTGAAGGATCGTGCGGCCTTTGACTATTCCACATACTTTGCCCGCTCAGGCTTTATGAACATGGTTCCGGACAGAGAGGGACCCCCTTCCTTTAACGTACCGGCTTTCGGTGATAATCAGCTGGCTCTGTCACTTCTCTCGGGAATCAATCTGGCGCTGTATAACAGGGAAAAGACCGGCAAGGGCGACTATGTCCACGCAAGCCTTTACCATGTCGGTATTTATGCGCTGGGCTTCGTGCACGCGGCGGATTTCTATACACAGGGAATCGTCCCCGGAACCCACTCCGACCCGCAGTCCCCGCTGCTCACAGTTTACAAGTGCGCTGACGGCGAGTATCTCTACATGGCATCTCCTGACTACATCACCTATTTCCCGAAGGTTTGCAATTTGCTCGGCATGCCTGAACTGGGGCAGAACGAGGACTACAACGACATCATGGGCATGCTGATGAACAAGATGGAAATCAGGGACATGATTCAGGAAAAAATGTATGCAAAAACCTCTTTAGAATGGGCTGAGCTCTTCGCGGAGGCAAGCATACCGGCAGAGCGCATCTTCTCAGCGAAGGACGTCCGCGAGGATCCTCAGGTACATGCCAACGAATTCATGAAGTGGGTCACACACGGAAACGGCAACAAGAGCCCGATGGCCTCCACTCCCACCAGGCTCAGAAGTATGGGCAACGGCTTCGACTATGAGTTCCTTCCGGGAGGCATCGGCGCGGAGGCTCAGGAAATTCTCAAGGAAATGGGCTACAATGAAGATGACATGAAGAGACTGAAGGATGAAGGAGTCGTCAACTTCGGAGAATTCCTCTAATTTGGTCACAATCGCGCAGACATATCAGAAGTAATATTTGAGGAGGATAATTTATGGCTAAACAGAAAACCGGATACCATTGGCTAATAGTAGGTGCCGCATTCTTGATGATGGCGGTTACCGTCGGAATTCTCGTAAACTGCTTTGCAGCGCTGGGTCCTGCTCTGAACAGACAATTCACTGAGGGGGGGAGCGTCCAGCTCGTCTTCACGATTGCAGTTCTCGCCAACCTCGTCGGTGGAGCGTTGGCAGGAAGAATTTATGCAAAAATCTCCATGCAAAAGCTAATGCCCGTCTTCGCGATTATTCTGTCGGCAGGCGTTTTCTCCTGGTCACAGTTCTGGACTTCGGAACCGTCACTGACTATGATGTATGTCAGCTCAGTTTTTGTCGGCATCGGCGCCAGCTTCTTGTCAATCGTTCCAATGAGCATTGTTATTAACAACTGGTTTCAGGAAAGAAAGGGCCTGGCAATGGCAATCTACAGCGCGGGAAGTGTTGTCGCCGGCCTGGTGTTAGTGCCTGTTGTCAATAGCATTGTGGCGGAAGGAAGCACCTTCAGCCTTGGCTTCGGTCCTGACGCAACCTGGCAGCAGGCTTATATGCTCCTTGGCATTATCGCCGCTGTTGTATCCATTCCCACAGCACTCTTCATCATCAGGAGCGCTCCGAAGGAGAAGGGACTTTTGCCTTATGGAGCTACCGAGGAAAGCTCTGCATCCAGCGGAGTAGAGGCAACTGGTATTTCTCTCGGCAAGTACATAAAAACCCCTTCCTTCATTCTTCTTGCGCTTAGCTGCTTCCTTATCGGTTTTGTAAACCTCGGTATCCAGAACCATATCGTGTTTTATCTCGAGGGTGCGGCAAAATTCGGTCAGGCAGCGGTGGTTTTCTCAATTGGTATGGGCGTAATGATTTTAGGAAAGGTCCTGCTTGGCTTCATCTATGACAAGAAGGGCATTCTGGTTGGTCAGATCTACTGTCTGGCTTGCGGACTCATAACTATCGCGCTCATGATTCTAAGCGGCATCACACAGAATGCAATATTTGCCTTCGCCTTTGGTGCAGCCTTCGGTCTTGTTGGTGCTATGACCACAGTTACACCTCCGTATGTGACGGCTAGAATTGTTGGTATTAAGCACTACCCGACCATTTTCGGCATACTCAGCCTGACCTATGGTCTCGGCGTTGCAGTCGGACCTATGGTTATCGAAGGTGTAATGTCCGATGACAAGGGTGTATACAATTCCGACCCCAAAGCATGGATCCCCATCCTGATAGTCTTGGCTGCGATTGCGGTTATTATGGCAGTCACAACCGTATTCTCCTATATTAAGGGAATAGGATTCGACTCAGAAACAGATTAATATTCTATGGGCATATCAGTTAAGGCAACGGGAGTCGAAACCGTACCGCCTGTCGGCGGCCCTTTTCGGTGCTTTTCGCCCCGTTGTCATTGCTGGGCGCCAGCCCAGCTTCTTCCATCGAAGCAAAAATCCCTTGAAAATTGCTCGCCGACAGGTGCTCGCAGTTTTTCCGGAGCGGTTTTTTGCTCAGGGAATAAAAAGCCCGAAGCTAATACTTGACGTATTGGCAAGGGATTTGAAGCAGCATGGGCGGAAAACCGCCCGTAAAAACCGGCACGGGTTCGACTCCCGTTGCCTTAAGGTAGCGGGAGCACATCCCGCTACCTTATACAGCTAAAATTTATTTACACACAAGTATCAACAACGGAAGGAGAAAAATTTATATGGGAAAATTTGATGGAAAAGTAGCAGTTATCACCGGAGGCGCGCGCGGAATTGGCGAGGCTATGGTTAAGAGGTTTGTGGAGGACGGCGCAACAGTCATTTCTCTGGATCTTAATCAGGAGCAGGTTGAAGCTGCTGCAAAGGCAGTCGGCGCTGTCGGCATGAAATGCAACGTCGGCGACGAAGCCGAGGTTCAGGCAGTTTTCGGCCAGATAATTGAGAAATACGGCACGGTGGACATTCTCATCAATAACGCCGGCATTACACGGGACGCGATACTGCATAAAATGTCAGACGAATACTGGGATGCCGTTATCAACGTCAATCTCAACAGCCTGTTCTATTGCTGCAAGGCGGTTCTTCCCGCAATGCGCAAGCAGGAATCCGGAAAAATCATCAACCTCAGCTCCTCCTCAGCCTGGGGCAACGCGGGACAGACCAACTACAGCGCCTCCAAGGGCGCCGTAATCGGCTTTACGCGGAGCCTTGCCAAGGAGTCGGGACTGAAGAATATCAACGTCAACTGCATTGCACCTGCAATGATCGACACGGAGATGACAAGAGCAATGCCCGAGGACGTTGCAGATATGGCGGTTATGCTCACACCACTGGGCAGAAAAGGACAGCCCGCCGAGGTTGCCGCTGTCGCCTCGTTCCTGGCCTCTGAAGATGCGAGCTTTATTACCGGCGAGTGTGTCCAGGTAGGCGGCGGCTTCATCATGGCATAGCATCCGCTTCCGGCAGATTTCTTTCTGATCAAAAGAATTAAAATCAAAGAACCCTCCGCTGCAGCGCAGCGGAGGGTTTGTCATTGTTGTTGAATACCTTCAGGGTCGAAACCGGCATGGTTCAGACGAAGTATAAGCTGACAAATATCGTTTTGCATCCGGTCAAATGCTTGTTGCACAGACTGTACATTATAGGCCGTGTCGTATGTTGCATCTGACATTACTATTAAGTTGTCCGCCACTTTGGAGAGAGCCTCAATGTCCCGTTCTGTTTGCTCATGCCGAATTAAGCCTTCGAATGAAAAGGGTCTGGTCACTATGCAAATTGTGCGAATGCCAAGCTCCTTTGAGAGTTCAGCAAGAACGGGCACTACGGCGGTGCCGGTCGTTCCGCCTATTCCCGCTACAAGACATATAGTCTTTGCTCCGCCCAAAGCTTCTGCGATGTCGTCCCGTTTTTCCCACGCAAGCTGCCGGATGATTTCCATTTGCGCCTGCGTGCTCTCGCCACGCCCGCGGGAGAGTAGGTATACCTTATTGCGGCAGCTTGAATAATCCAGGGCCTGCTCGTCGGAATCGATGAGCAGAAATTCGAGATTCGGAATCTCCATAGGGAGTAAAAACTCGACTACCGACTTGCCTAAGCCGCCAATGCCAACTACTTTGGCGGGATGTATATCACGTTGCGTTTGTTTCATCGTCAGACCCTCCACAGAAATCGAAGTATTTTTTTATACGGTCGGTGTCCCTAATTATTCTCCGCCCAGTTCTTCAGCCACAATGGTCATTTGTTCCTCTGTGGGTTCCCAATCAAACTTTATCTCTAGGATACGGTTTTCGTAGCATAGCAAATACCAATTCATCGGACCGCTGTTCTGTGAAACAAGACGATAAGCCTCTTGCGCCCCCCAGAGAGGAACGTCTAGCAGCTCATAGATATTTCTGTGTCCCTCAGGAAAACGATTGTCTGTGTGCTGGCCTAACAGTTGATTTTTGCATAAATCGTAGAGGAAAGGCGCTTTAATGTCTGTGATGGTATATTCCAAGGACAGCATTTTATCCAAGTTATTCGAAGTCAATCGGGGGTATTGTGTCATGTAAAACTGTCCGAGCAGCAGAGATTCACTGCTCCTGCGAGCCTTGATGTAATCGGCGTCCTCCACATCAAGCAGGTCTTCTATTGTCAGCGGCGGCTCTACAATATAGCCGGAGAGGGTGCTGCCTGTATTCCCATGATTCTCACGTTCCGGAGCGAACGCTCCGCTTTGCGCAGCCCGTGTTGTTCCATAGATAAGCAAAGCCATCATAGCAAATGACAAGATAAAGGAGGAAGCAATCGTTATTGCTCTGTTGACAGATGCAGAAGCTTTTTTTCGTTTGAGAAGCTGTTTTATGGCATTGACGAGAATAATCAGCGCCGTCATATACAGAAACATAAGCAGCGCGACCACTCGCATCAAACTCGAAGCGGTCGTTACTAAAGTAACTATCCAATACAGAAATCCGACACAGGCTGCACATAGAATGAACCGCTGGAGACGCACGTTTCCGGTGGTATCCAAAAATTCGCCCCGGTCAGCCGCTTTTCGGGCTTTGGAGAGCCACAAAAAATATTTACAAAGCTCTGAGGCACTGAGCACAAGGAGCATTGCCCAGCTAAAGCCTGTGAAGAAATTGGCTGAGCTGGCAAGCAGTCCGATAGGGTCTGCAAGCAGCCGGGAGACGAATAATGCGCTGTTGAGCAGGGTGATAGCAAGCAAAACAAAATAGGCAAGTAAAAAGCTCTTTTTTGCAGCGCGATGTATGTTTTCAACTTCAAGCGACGGTTCGGTTTCAATCGGAATCGGTTTTTCCCTGTCACTATAGAATATCTGCATCTGAGCGGAGGTCGCCGCGAGAATCCAGCCGGAGTGTTCACAGAAATCGTGAAATGTTTTCTGTTCAGCTGTGGCCTCCGGGTCGAACTCTGATGCTTTTGGATAAAACGAAACGGCGAAATGCAGTTTTTCAGGCTCGATCCGCCGATAAATCCACCCGAAATTTGTGAGTCTGTCAATCAGCCATCCTTTGGCAGCCATTTTTTCCAGGTGCAGGGCAATCCCCGTGTGGTCGTAAAACGAATATAGCTCTAAGCGGCGTTTAGTGTTCTTCATTTTTCACCTGCCTCTCCGAAAACCAACCGGTAATCATCAGCCTGAGAGCAGAGCCTATGATATTCCTTGTCCAGCATTTCCTTTCCCTTCTCGGTAAGAACATAGCTGCGACGGCGGCCCTCGACTTTGGTTTCCCGGATGATTCCATCGTCAGAAAACTGCTCCAACAGGTTATATAATGTTCCCGAGCCGACGTTGACCCTATTGCCGGTCATGGCAGGGATTTTATCAAAAATATCCATTCCGTAGCATTCATTTTTCAGACAGAGCAAGATATAAAACATCTGCTCGGTCAGCGTTTGGAATTTTACGCGCGGCACAAGCTGCACCTCCTATTCTCGAATATCGAGTATCCATAAACCTATAGTATTCTCGAATATCGAGAATGTCAATAGCATCTCTCGTTTTTTCTTCAAACGCAATAAAAAAACCTGCCGGGTTTTTCCCCGGCAGGTGCAGCGTTATCACGACTTGCGCATGATGACCCACTTGTTGATCGGAAACTGGATGAGCATTGAGATCACCATGTTGATCACTTTTATCAGCAGGTCTCCAAGCGTTGTGCCCATTGCGGCGACTATTGGCGCGCGTATGAGTGTGGGAATATAAAGCTGCAGGAAGTATACAAAAATCACCATTACGGCATACATAACCGCACTTTTTCCAACATTGTTGTTGGCCTTGAAAGTGGTTTTTCTCTGCAGGAAGAAATTGAAGGTCTGTGACACGGCAAAGGAGACAGCGAAGGACAAAAAGGCTGTCAGGCCGCCGTTTGCTACCGTGTAATCGATCAGCCACCATGAGAAAGAGCGGTCGGCCAGAGAAGAAAAAATCCAGAAGTTGCACAGGGCGAAGGTGCCCAAGTCGACAAGGGTCGTAATGCCGCTCATCAGGATGAACATCACTAACTGCCAGAGCGTTTCGTGCCGCTGCTTCCAGAGGGCGAATCTGCCCTGCGACTTATTTTCCACGGGTACGCTCCCTCTCGTCTTTTTTCTTTTGGCGGTGGGCCTTGAGAGTTTGCCCCAGTCCCTTCCAGAAATGTCCGTTGGCCATTACTAAAATGCCGTCAAGCATTGCCATATCTATTCTGCCGCCTGTCATACGCGCCAGATGGCGGTATGGCAGATTCATTGCGAACATCACGTTGTTTGCGGCAATGGGTCTGCCCAAAATCAGGAAGATGCGCCGCACAAACCGCACCAGCTTGTAAAGGAAGTGTCCGAAGCCCTTTTTGTATTCTCCCTGGCCTATGGTGTCGTTGTAGCCAAAGGGGGCGCTTTTGTCCCAATCGCAAGGAGGAAGTTTCCTCCCAAGCAGAGTCTCAAATTCCTCCGCACTCACGTTTTGTACATCGCCGGAGAAATAATGCGGCAGGTTCTCGCTGTCATACGGATTCGGGGCGGCTTCGCCCTCAAGCTCAAGGCTGCCCTGCAGACGTATATCGCGGGAGGAGGCGCCGACCAGAATGTTGTACTGCCCGGGCTCACAGAGCCAGTCGTTTTGCGCCACGTTGAAATATTTGAAGCTGTGTTCATCAAAGGCAATGACAACTTCCTTTGTATCGCCGGGGGCGAGAGCAATTTTGGCAAAGCCTTTCAGCTCCAACTTTGCGCGGAAAACACGGCTTTCGGGCTTTGAAACGTAAACCTGCGCAATCTCTTCACCAAAGACCTCGCCTGTGTTACGCACCGTGAAGCTGACGCGTTCCTGGTTAAGCGACAGCCCGCCGTATTCAAAGCTCGTATACGTCAAGCCGTGACCGAAGGGCCAGGTGACCGGTTTGTCAAGGCTGTCAAAATAACGGTAACCGATGAAAATGCTTTCGCGGTGCTCGGCGGTCAGCTGCTCGCCCGGATAGTTGTCAGCGCAGGAGACATCCTCGTATTTTACGGGGTAAGTTTCTGCCAGCTTGCCGGAGGGGTTGTAGGCGCCTGTCAGCACATCGGCAACCGCGCCTCCGCCCGCCTGACCGCCAAGATAGGCGTGCAGGATGGATTTTGCCTTTCCCGCCCAGGGCATCTCGATCGATGCTCCGCAGGAGAGAACGACGACGATGTTTTCGCAAACCTGCGAAACAGCGTCCAGCAGAACGAGCTGGTTTTCAGACAGGTGCATATGGAAACGGTCCAGACCCTCGGCCTCGCCGCCCTCGTCCAGTCCAAGAAACAGCAAGGCGATATCGGCTTTTTCCGCCAGCTTTACCGCGCGGTTAAGGCGGCTCCGGCTCTTTCCGCCCAAGCGCTTGAAGCCGGGTTCATACCCGACTATATTCAGCTTGGAAGAGTTCAGGGCATCGAGCGCGTTTTCGAGCCTTGTCGGATTTATAAGCGAGCTGCCCGAACCCTGATAACGCGGGGTTTCTGCAAAGTCGCCAATAACGGCGACGCGTTTGTCGGAGGCAATCGGCAGCAGGCGGTCCTCATTCTTCAGCAATACAATCGAACGGCGGGCGGCATCCCGAGCCGCCGCATTGTGCTGCTCTTCCGTGTAGTGCTTGCCCTTGCCGAGAGCGGGGAGAGTGTCAAATACCAGGCACAGCAGCCGGTCGACCTGCTCGTCCAAAATGCGCTCGTCAACTTCGCCTCGCCGCACCGCTTCTACTATCTCGCGGTCGGTCATACCGGCGGTTGTGGGCATTTCCAAAGTGCTCCCCGCGATGAGCGCGGCGACTCTGTCGTTGTTTCCGCCCCAGTCTGTGACGACAAGACCTTCAAAGCCCCATTCATCATATAAAATATCCCGAAGCAGATGGGGATTCTCATTGGCAAACACTCCGTTGATGCGGTTGTAGGAGGTCATTATCGTTTTTGCCTTACCCTCCTGCAGCGCGTATCTGAAGCCCTCAAGATAAAGCTCCCGAAACGCCCTCTCATCGACAATTTCGTCAATGACCATGCGCCGAAGCTCCTGACTGTTTACTGCAAAGTGCTTGGGGCAGGCGGAAACACCCTGTGCCTGTATGCCGCGTATCATGGCGGCGGCCATTTTACCGGAGAGGAAAGGGTCCTCCGAGAAGTATTCGAAATTTCGTCCGCAGAGTGGATTGCGCTTGATGTTCAGGCCGGGACCCAAAACTACGCTGACGTCGTTTGCCGCCGCCTCCTGCCCGATATATTCTCCGACTGACTCCAAAAGGGAGACATCCCAGCTGTTGGCAAGTGTGGCCATTGTAGGGAAGCAGGTCGCCGGAAGGCTGTTGTGCAAGCCGAGGTGATCGGCGGCTCCGCCCTGCTTTCGCAGTCCGTGCGGACCGTCGGTCAGCATCATCGAGGGAATACCAAGCCGCTCAAGCGGCTTGGTATTCCAAAAGTTTTGGCCCGACATGAAGGAGGCTTTCTCCTCCAGTGTCATTTGAGAGATCAAAGATTCATATTTCATCATACATCAGCTTTCAGTTGAACAGAGTTGTGTAGTTGACAAGCGAATAGCAGATATTGTGCGTGCAATAACGCAGACCTTCCGTAATGCCTGCGGGGTCGGCTTTATAGAGCTTGTTGAAATACTTCATGTTGCCTGAGGGCATGGGGTCGAGGCTCAGGTCGTTGCCGTTTCGTATACCGAGGTTGATGTCCATGAACTTGCCCAGAACAGCGTCTGTTGTAACAAGTCCGACAAAGCCCCATTCATCGCGAAGAACGTTTTTGAGGAGCTCCTCGTTGCCGCCGCACCACTTGTAGCCGATGTGCACGAAGCTGCTCATCGCACCTGTGACACCACCCTCCTTGACGGTTATCTCAAAGGGGCGCAGGTAGATTTCGCGTATGGCCTGCTCATTTGCCCAGACGAAGATTCCGCTGCGGGCGTTCGTTTCCTGGTCGTTAAGCACAAAGTGCTTCATGGTAACGATAATGTCGCGGCTCTGCGCGCCGCTTATTATCGCAGCACTGATCTTGCCGGAGAGCTGCGGATCTTCGGAAAAATACTCAAAGTTACGTCCGCCCTGCGGAGTGCGGTGGATGTTCATTCCGGGGGCATACCAGCCGTTTACGCCGTATGCGTTGGCCTCCATGCCTACTGCCTCGCCCATGCGGTAAGCCAGCTCATCGTTCCAGGTTGAAGCCAGAACCACCTCTGTGGGATAGCTTGCTGCCGTCACCTTGCTGAAGAAGGAATTTATTCCGGCAGGGCCGTCAAGGAGAACAGAGGAAGGCACACCGAGCCGGTCGATCGCAACGGTGTGGTATGCGCCCTCCAGCACAAGCTGCTTCATCTCCTCAACCGTGAACTGGTCAAGGAAGTCGCTCCAGCGCGGGTCGTCGTAGGCTAGGTCCTTGAGATCAGAGAGCTTAATGCCGTTGTCGGCGCCCGTCGTGGGAGCTGCTGTTTCAACCTTCGCGGGCTTTATGAAGTCATTATAAGCCTTTACAAGCTCATCGCTTGCCGTATAGCTGAGATCTGTGTTGTCCGGATAGGTGCCGTCAACGTCGTTGCGGGAGAGATAGGTCAAATCGCCGTCGGCATAGTCAAACTGATTACTCAGAGCAGTTCCGGTGACCTCGTCAGTGTCGTAGACAACAGTTTCTTCAACCTCATAAGGCAGGCTCTCGACTATGTCGTGAACGTTTTTGCCGAGCCGGATCTGATATGTGCCTTTTTCCAGCACATAAGCCTGCTTGTAGCTCATGTCGTAGGAAGACATATCACGTGTCGCAAACTCGATCGTAACGGTTTCATCCGCTCCGGGAGCAAGAAGGCCGGTTTTTGCGTATCCGCCCAGCTCAATTGCGGACTTTTCGATTCCGCCCGCAGTATAGGGTGCGGAGAAGTAGACCTGCACAACGTCCTTTCCTGCGACGTCGCCGGTGTTTGTCACCTTTACATCAAGGCTGACAGTCTCCTCGTCAAGGCTGCTGTCTGTTATTTCCCATTCGAAATCGGTGTAGCTCAGACCATAGCCGAAGGGGAACTGGACGGCGGCGTTATACCCTGCCTCATCGCCCTCAAAGAAGGTCTCGTAATAGCGGTAGCCGATATAGATGCCCTCGTTGTAGTTGATGAAGGCTTTGCCGGGGATGTTGGTGTATTTATAGTCGCCGAAGTTGACGCTTGCGGGGTTGCTGGATCCGTCATAGGCATAGGTGTCGGTCAGACGGCCGGAAGGGTTAACTGTGCCGGCAAGTATCTTACCGAGCGAATCGCAGCCCTTGGGTCCCGGAGTTCCTATCCACAGAGCTGCTTTGATGCTCGGGTATTCGTCGAGAAAGCCCAGCTCAATGGTGTTTCCTGCGTTGATGACAATAATTACATTTTCAAAATTCGACGCGACCTTTTCGATCAGCGCACGCTTGTTCTCCGTCAGTTTAAGCTGTTCTTTTGATAAATCGGAGGACTCAACGCCATCACTGCCGATAACAATAAGGGCGTTTTGTGAGTACGATTTTGCCTGCGATACTATTTCGTCGGTGAGATATGCGATGTCCGGCTCGTCTTTTGTGCCGCCGCCGAGCATTGATTTTGCCACCTGGAAAAGTCCCGGGGCACTGCTTTTCTTGGAGACGGCGCCCATGGAGTCATATTTGTTGTAGAGCTCCTGATTGTACTCGATACCGGCGTTTGTCAGCCCGTCATACAGCGTGACCGAGCGGGAGGAATCCGCACCGCCCGAGCCGCCGCCGCCATAGCGGATGCTTCCGGCAGCAATGCTGAATACGTTTATTTTGCTTTCACTCAGAGGCAGAGCGCCACCCTCATTCTTGAGTAGAACTATGCCCTCGTCGGATATTTCGCCTGCAATCTGTTCTCCGTTGGCGCGCGCTTCAACACCGGCGGGGGAGTCGGAATCGATTGATATTGAAAACAGCGGTGCCATACTGCTGACTATAGGCACGACCAGCGTCAAAACATATACGACTACGCAGAGCACCGCGGTCCAGACAATTGCGCGGCGCGGGCGGTGCCAGACCTTGCGGTAGACCTTGTCATGCTTTTTCGCTGCCCTGCGCTCAGGCTTGTCCATTGATTTGATTTCCTGCTTGCGGGCTGTTTTTTCCGCTTTGCGCTCAGCCCTGACTTTTTCTTTTTCCGCCTTTTTTTCGTCAGGCGACATTGCGGAAAGACGAGCTTTCCATTCCTTGCGTGCTTTCTTGTCTTCCGCTACCTGCGAGACAATTTGCTGTTTGAGTTCTTTTTTCATTGGTATTTTCCCCTCCAGAAAAAATTATCACTGACAACCTATTTATAACGCATGAAAACAAAAAATAATACAATAATCACGCCAAGAATAGCATTTTTATGATATTTGTGAAATAATACGATATAGAACTTTGCACGTGTTTTTTATGCATCCTTGCTAAATTGGAGGTAAAAAATGGCTACTAATATACTGGATTTCCTTAATTTGCTAGATTTCGGAGATGACAACGCACTTTTTCAGCAGCGGGAAACCGGAGAGGCCAGAACTCCGTTTGAAATGGAGCTGCAGCTTTATTCCTTCATTTCCCGTGGAGCTCCGGATGAAATGCTGGATTTTTACGGCGAGATGCTCTCTTCCGAACCGCAGTTCCGACTGTCTGTGGGCAAGCTTTCTCAGGACATGCTCCGGCAGACGAAGTATCTGGCGGTGTCCATGGTTGCCGTTATCTGTCGTGTTGCAATGATAAGCGGTGTCAGCGAAGCTGTCGCCTACGGCCACAGCGACGATACAATCCAAAAGCTGGACAAACTGGACGACCCGGATGAGATTCTTCGGCTCGAGATGCAGGCAATATATGAATTTGCCTGTCTGGTTGCCGAAAGCAAGGCGGTCGCGGCATACTCGCGTCCGATTCAGGAGTGTATCGAATATATCACGGTCAACCTCCACAACAATATCACTTTGGAGATGCTGGCGGAATCCTGTCAGTACAGCAGCACATATCTTGCCAAGCTGTTTAAAAATGAAGTCGGACAGAGCGTGGGTGACTATATACTCTCCCGACGCATCGAGGAGGCAAAAAAGATGATAAAAAGCGGGAAGACAGCACGGGAAACCGCATATTTACTGCATTTTTGCTCAGAAAGCTATTTCATCAAGCAGTTCAAAAAAGTCACAGGAATGACGCCGAAAGAATACCGCAATCTGCGGTACAACAGGACGCCCAAAATAGAGTAAGCCGGTTCTTTTTGCAGCGGTTTTCAGGAAATATTTTTTCCGGCAGCTTTAGGTTTCAACATGGACTTATTTGGAGCTTGACTGCCTTCCATATGCGACTGTTTCCGCATTGACGCTTCGCCGTAAGCGTGCTACAGTTAAGACACTAATGATACGAAAGGGAGATCCAAAATGTACGAAAAGCTATTTTCCCAAGGTAAAATCGGCAATGTAACGCTGAAAAACCGTCTGGTCATGGCACCGATGGGTATCGGCCTTGCAGAGCTTGACGGCACACCCTCTCAGGATATGATAGCCTTCTACGAAGCGCGTGCCGCCGGTGGCGCGGGGTTGGTAATTCCGGAAATCACACGTGTTAACGATGACCACGGCGCGGGACTGATGCGTCAGCTTTCAGTGACGAAGGACAGGCATATCAAGCCGCTGTCCTGTCTGGCGGAAGCCATACATAAGCACGGAAGCAAAGTTTTCATTCAGCTCCACCATCCCGGGCGCGAGGGCGTATCAGACCTTATCGGAGGCCAGAGCGTAGTTTCGGCATCGGACATTCCCTGCAAGGTATCAAGGCAGGAAACAAGGGCGCTTTCAACCGAGGAAGTCAAGCAGCTGATCGGTCAGTTTATCGAAGGTGCTGTAAGGGTAAAAAAAGCGGGCTGCGACGGTGTGGAGCTGCACTGCGCACACGGCTATCTGCTCCAGCAGTTCCTTTCTCCCTATTCCAACAAGCGCACAGACGAATATGGCGGCAGCTTTGAAAACAGGCTTCGCATGGTGACGGAGATCATTACCGGCATTCGCCAAGAGTGCGGCAGCGATTTTGCCGTTGGAGTGCGCCTTTCCGTGGAAGAATTCCTGGATATGACGGGCGTGACGGAGGACTATATCCACATTCAGGACGGCGTGCAGATTGCGATGGCGCTGGATGCTCTAGGCATAGATTTTATGGATGTAAGCTGCGGGAACTACGAAACCGGAATGACCTGCGTTGAACCCATATCCTTCGCACAAGGCTGGCGGCGGGATCTGATCAAGGCGGTAAAAGACAGTGTAAAAGCTCCGGTGATTGGCGTTTCCGTTATCCGCGAGCCCGCCTTTGCCGAAGAGTTTCTTGCTGACGGCGTTGTGGATTTTGTTTCCATGGGACGCTCGTGGCTGTCAGATGAGCAATGGGGACTCAAGGCCATGGAGGGCCGTGAGGACGAAATAATGAAGTGCATCAACTGCCTGCGCTGCTTTGAAAGCCTCGGTTTATGGAACGCGGCCGGGATCCCGCCGGAATGCGCCATAAACCCGCGCATGGCGCGCGAGCACAAGTTCGGCGATCTTGAGCGCGACACAGAGGGGCACAAGGCGGTCGTCATCGGCGGAGGCCCCGGCGGCATGGAGGCTGCCAGAGTGCTGGCACTGCGGGGCTGCTCGGTTACTCTTATTGACGACAAGGCGCAGCTCGGCGGCACGCTCAACTACGCGAAGCTCCCGCCCTTAAAGGATCGCATCCAGTGGGTGGCCGATTATTATGAAGCGGTGCTCCCAAGACTTGGAGTTGATATTAGGCTCAATACCAAAGCGAGCGCCGACATGGTCGCGGATATGAAGCCGGACGCGGTAATAGTTGCAACGGGGTCGTCTTCCTTTGTCCCTGAAAGCATAGCGGGCGCTACCGGCCCGAATGTCTTTACGATGGAGGATGTGCTCTCCGGAAAGGTTTCCTTCTCGGGCAAAAAGATAATTGTGGCAGGCGCCGGACTCACGGGTCTGGAAACAGCGGAATTCATCGCAGAAAAGGGCAACGCTGTCACGATAGTGGATATGCTCAAGCGCGCCGCGCCAAGGGCAAACCAGACCAACGTCGGCGATGTTTGCGGCAGACTGAAGAAATTCGGCACGGAGTTTGTCTTTCTGCACGCACTAAAGGAAATAACGGAAAACGAGGTCGTTCTCGAAGACGTAAACGAAAAATCCGAAAAACGCATACCCTGTGACGCGGTTGTAATGACCCTTGGCAACCGTTCCAATAATGCCATCGCCGAGGAGCTCAAGGCCAAGGGCTTAGAGGTCAAAGTAATCGGCAGCGCAAGGAAGGACGGACTTATCGCGCCCGCCACCGGAGGCGCTTACAAGGTGGCCTCCACATTGTTTGCAGAGAAGGCAAAAGCTCCCGCTTTTCTTCTCGGAATGAAGGATTTGGGCAATTTCTGCCGCAAATCTGTCATGGCAGGGCAGGAGGGACTGTATATGTCATACCTTACAGACCCTGTGTCGCTGGCAAAGGTGCTTCCGCCGCCGCTCAAGCCCTATATGATACCGATAGTCACGCTGTCTGTGTGCCGCATCGCCAACCCGACCTTTGCCGACGCTTATTACGAGACGATTCTCGGCGTCTATGCCACCTATAACGGCGTTCCCGGCATATACCCGGTCAGCATTTTGCTGGGCGGGACCGGAGCCGAGATGGCAACACAGTGCGGACGCGATATCGGCAGCATGCCGAAAAAGCTGGGTGCGGAGATATTTATACGCCGCGAAGGCAGCACCGTTTCGGCGGGGGTGACCCGGCGGGGCGCGCAGCTACTTGACGCGAAGCTCGAATTGGGCGAATATAACCACCCCATGACCGATGTCGTTTTCCAGTTTCCGGAGGCGGGAGGCAAGGGCTACAGCACGGGTTACTACTACCATTTTGATATGATGCCTGATGAGAGCGGCGCTTTGCAGATGCTCAACGGCGGACTTTTGGAAAATGAGATTGAGTATAACTACAAGGCATGGGATCCCGGATTTGTTACGCTGAGTGTAAAATCCTCCGTGGACGATCCCTGGGGCAGCCTGCCTGTAGTTTCAGTCATCGGCGGGGCATGGTGCGAAAATGACCTTGTTATCCGCAAAATGCAGCTGCTGGAAAGGACCGAGGCGCAGAATCTGCTTCCCTTCATTCTGACAGCGCGCTATGACAGAACGCTGTTCATGGAAAGCGGCACGATATAGTTACTACACAAAACAGGGACGGCGGCATTTAATAATGCCGCCGTCCCTGTGCAATCCGCGCTCTGTCCGCGCGGAGGTTTCGGTTTTAGAAACAATTTACTCTGCCGCCGTTATGAAGCCCTCGTCATCTATGCTAATTCCGAAAGAGATGCTCTCATAATAATCCAGGCTTTGCGCCGCGGCAGTTCCGCTTTGCAGTGTCGTCACGCCGCCGCTTGTCATGCAGGGCAGAAACTTTACAGACAGATTGCCCGACTCATCCAGAAGCAGCTCAAGCAGGCAGGTTCGGTTTTGCGTGCGGCTGAACCAAAAATTGCCAGTGCTGTAGATAATAGGCTTTCCGTTATAGAACTCCGCACCCTGCAAAACATGGGGATGCGAGCCAATGACCGCGTCCGCGCCTGCATCTATGCACATCTGGCCCAGCTCACGCTGGTAGCTCTCCAAAACTGTTGTGCTCTCAATGCCCCAATGCAGGTTGACAACAACAAAATCGCTGTTTTCAGCGCAGTCACGAATTATGCCGAGCAGCGGCTCTGAGTTTACTTCATCACAACGGAAAATTCCGGCGGAATCATTCGTCGCGCCCGGGGTGAATACAGAGTATCGCTCAATGCAGCCCGCGCCGATGAAGGCAATTTTTCGTCCGCCGGCTATGTAGAACACTGGCTCTGAGGCCTCGCTCAGATCCATTCCTGCACCGATTCGGGGTATTTCCGCCTCATCAAGGGTTTTCAGCGTATCCGAAAGTCCGTCAGCGCCGTAGTCGAAAACGTGATTATTCGCAAGATAAGCGATGTCGACCCCCATATCTCTGAGCAGCTGCACATTTTCGGGCTTCGCGCGAAAACAATAGGTTTTGCCGGCGATCGGTGTACCTCCGCTTGTAAATGCGAATTCGTTGTTCAGCAGCAGCACGTCCGCTGACAGCATTTCCTCCAGAAGGCCTCCGGTCAGCACGGAGGAAACGCTGCCACCTAATGCGCGGTATGTCGGCATCACATAGCCACCGTCCATCAGATTGACGTCTCCGCCAAAGGCAAGAACGACGGTTTTATCTGAATCGCTATTATCGGGAGCAAAATAAATATTTGCTGTTTTTGCGCTCCCGGGGCTATCCAAAAGACCGTAGTACGCATCGCGCAGCACATGAAGGCTTGCGCCTGTCTTTTTCCTAAGCAGGCTCTCAAAGGCCTGACCCGGGGTATCGTGAAGGTCGCTTAAAATCTGCGGATAGCGCTCCGTTTCCAGCCACAGCAAAAAATCCTCAGTGGGGAACGCATCCCCCAAAGCCGGTTTAGCGATGTTGACGGCTTCGGCTATCAGGGCCTCTCGTTCCCGTTTTACTGTGACAGACGGGTCTTCTGTCGGCACAGGAGTCGCAAGCGCATCGGTTTGAATGGCTGTCGGGGCGGGAGCTTTCCCGGGCAAATCGCAGCCGAACAAGAACAAAAAGCACAGAAGGAGCAGCAGGACTTTTATATATCTCATCTGTTTTTACCTCTTTTGTCATACCGGTATTTCAATTATTCATACCCTGAGTATATCAAAAAGAAGCAGCGGATGCACAGCTTCTATTTGATTTTCACATAAGAAATTCCGTCAATGCCCATAATGGGCTCAGAAATTGCGTCACGATCAACTTTTAGTGGCAGCTTAACAATCATATTTGCTGACGGTGGAGCGAAAATGTCATTTTCATGTCCGCTTACCTCGAGCTCCATAATCTTATATCCCAGCGCACTCATTTGAGATAGACTGGGATAAAGCATATCCATGTTTTCGAATTCAATATAAAGACTGAAAATGCTTTCCCTGCTGAAAAAAGTTTTTTCTATACCAAGCAGAGCAGTAACAATAATCAATGTCAGAGCACAGGCAAACAGCCCACCCAGATAATAACCTGCTCCTATTGCAAGACCGATGCAGGCACTGGTCCATAGCCCTGCTGCTGTTGTGAGACCGCGGATACGGTTTTGCCGGTCGACGATTATTGTGCCGGCACCGAGGAAGCCTATGCCGCTGACAACCTGCGCACCCATGCGGGTTACATCTCCGCCGCTTGAAAGAGCTCCGTTGATTTGTTCACCTGTAATCATTACCAGGGCAGCACCGAGGCAAACAAGCATATGGGTTCGCAAACCTGCCGGACGCCTGCGCCGTTCGCGCTCAAAGCCTATGAGAGCTCCGCAAAATGCAGCAAGTGCAAGACGCACTAAGCCGCTTATGAGCTGATCAACATCGGCAACCCCTAAAATTTTAAATACATCCATATATTCTCCTGTTTCGCCAAGTTATAGCTATATCCTCACATTTAAATATATGTGTTGGGTTTCGGAAATCTACCCGTATATTTACCGCTTTCGTTGTACAACAAAATAGTGATAGCAGACAGGCTTTAAGCTGTCTGCTATCACTGCGATAAAGCAAAAAAGTTGCGTATGATTTATCGAGTTCATATGTGTTAGTTTTGGTCGGAGTGTTCTTATAGAATCTGGAGAATACCGTAATATCAAGATTCACAGTCGATCAGCAAGTAGTAATTATCCTAAGCGCACGAGGAATCTCAGATATATTCGCGTAATTCTACGATAAGGAAAAAGTGTTTACGCGCCGGATTATACGATCTCCTCACACCCGCAGCCCCGAATTCTGGAGCAATCGATGACGACAGTTGCCGCTTCTGCACGGCTGGGATTTTCGCGCGGCTTGATGCTGCCAAGATACTGCCAACCCTGTAAGATACTTAAAGCGGTTAACTGTCAATAGCTCGCAAAGCTCTTATTCTATGCGGTTTTGTCTACCAGCAACTGTTTGAAATCCGAAGAAATTTATGATACAATAAAACTAATTACAAAGAGGGGTGAATATTGTGTCAAATAATAACGATATATTAAAAACTATTCGAGATACCATTCCGGATTTGGTTTTTTACAAAGACAAAAACAGCGTCTATACCGGCTGCAACCCTGCTTTTGAAAAATTTGCAGGCTGTAGCGAAGATGAGCTGATCGGTAAAACAGACGCAGAAGTATTTAAAATTAACGCTGAAATGGCGGCACTTTTTATAGAAGCTGACAGACGGGTTTTGGAAAACAATAAAACCGAATCTATTGAAGAACTGATAACATATCCCGACGGCACAAC
This sequence comes from Oscillospiraceae bacterium, assembly GCA_031552685.1. Classification (GTDB taxonomy): domain Bacteria; phylum Bacillota; class Clostridia; order Oscillospirales; family Oscillospiraceae; genus UBA2658. The sequence goes on along the minus strand of JAVBMI010000009.1, from coordinate 1,494 downwards.
GAAGTATGTAGAAACCATAAAAACGCCGCTTGTCATAAACGGTGAAATTATTGGTCTTTTGGGAATAGCAAGGGATATCAGTACGAAGAAGGAGCAGGAGCTTGTAATAAAAGAAGTGGAAGAGCGGACACGGATTATGCTCGACGCTACACCTCTTTGCGCCAATTTTTTTGATACAAATTTGAACATTATCGATTGCAACACAGAGTCGGTAAAGTTATTTGGATTGACTGACAAGCAGGAATATATCCGCTGCTTTCCAAAGCTTTCGCCAAAGCTTCAGCCCTGCGGACGTTCCTCCGCTGAAATGGCAAGCGAATATATTGAGGAAGCGTTTAGTAGCGGCTATCTCAAGTTTGAATGGTTACATCAAAAAATGGATGGTGAGCCGATACCTTCCGAAGTTACTTTAGTAAGAGTTCAACGTAAAAATGAGCATATTGTTGTGGGATATATAAGAGATATGAGGGCTGAACTAAAAGCCCGCACTGAGGCGATGGAAGCCGAAGAACGAAATCAGGCGATGATTGATTCGGTTCCTGTAAGCATTGCACTCTGGAATGATGAAATTGATTTGCTCTCCTGCAATAAATGTTTGATGGATTTATATGAAGTGGATCCCGGAACAGCACCAAAAGGTCTGGTTCAAAGCTTGTTCCCTGAATATCAGGCTGACGGGACACCTTCAATGGAGTTTCTGCAAGAATTTGTTTCTGAGGCTGTAACCAACGGGAAGGCAATACGGTAATGCTTGACCCGCTCTTTAAGCTGCAAAATTTGTACTGTTGAAATGACTGTTATAAGAGTTGATCATGACGATACATACCGGCTGTTTTCATTTACTAGAGATTTGACCGAATACAAAGCCATGCTTGCCGAAATTGAAAAAAATGAAAAAGAATTAAAGGAAGCAAAAATTATTGCTGAAAACAGTGCTGCTGCTAAAAGCACATTTCTAGCAAATATGAGCCATGAAATACGAACCCCTATGAATGCCATAATAGGCATGACAAGTATTGGAATAAATTCAAAAGACCCTGATAAAATGCTGTACTGTCTTGATAAGATAAACGATGCTTCTCAGCATTTGCTTGCTTTGATTAATGATATTTTAGACATGTCCAAAATTGATGCCAACAAGCTGGAGATTCACCCGGAATCCTTTAACTTTGAAAAGATGCTGGAAAATGTCATTAATGTTATTACAATTAAATCGGAAGAAAAGAAGCTCAATCTGTTTGTCAATATGGACCCCGCCGTACCCTGCTATGTAATCGGCGATGAATTGCGGCTTTCGCAGGTGATTACCAACCTCGTGTCCAATGCCGTAAAATTCACGCCCGATCATGGTAATATTACGCTGAATATACAAAAGAGAGAGATTGGCACAGACAGCTTCACTCTCCATTGCGAAGTCATTGATACCGGCATCGGTATTAGCGAAGAAAATATAAAGAAGCTGTTTAAGTCTTTTGAGCAGGCTGAATCGGGTAT
>JAVBMI010000008.1:0-62418 GCA_031552685.1 Oscillospiraceae bacterium | reverse complement strand
GGCGGCTTTGATTGATGAGAGGTCACAGGACAGCGATTTGATGCGCTATCTCGCTTATGACGAAGATAAATTTCAAAAACTGCTTGACAACCCTGGGCTGATAAAAACGCCGATTGTCAGAAATGGCAAGAGGGCAACGGTGGGCTATTGTCCTGAGGTTTGGAAAGACTGGGAGTACTTCACATTGTTCTAAATGTGCACCGCCGTTTGGTCTCAAGATCGTGTTATATTATAATTAGTTATTTCCTGCTCCCCGCAGGGGGCAAAAGAGGGCTTTCTTTTAAAAAAAGAAATGCCCTCTCTTGACACTCCTAAAGAAAATATGCGCACGGCCACAAATACAAGTAACCCATCCGCTCGCTGACTGCGGAGCGTGCCACAGGGCAGGTAAGCACTGCGTCACATAATCGCTCGCTACACTTTAGTGCGGCGTAACCTGTAGCCCGCTGCTTGCAGTAGCCGCGCTCCGCAGGCAGCGGCGGACCTGTCCGCGGAGCGGCACGTGAGGACAGAGCGAAGCGTTCATAACCCCTTTTCTGGGGTGAGTTAAGAGAGGGGTGTTCTTTTCGCAAAAAGACACCCCTCTTTTACCCTGTGCGGGTAGCACGCCTACCCAACGTTGGACGTTGGAATAATGTAATTATTGCGCCTTGTGCTTGTGCTCTCGTAAAACAAAGTTAAGCGCATTGCACATAATGAGAATGTTGCCGCAGACATATATCCAGAGCATCAGGATGATTATGGATGTAAACGAGGCATAAATCAGAGGATATTTTGTTGACATACTGATAAACCATGAAAAAACAAAGCTGACCAGAACGAGTAGTATACCCGCTGCGACCGCCCCGGGGAAAATTGTTCCCTTAGTGTCCTTGGGAGCAGTGATCTTATAGATTCCGTAGATGATGAGGATAAACAGCACCAGTAGAATCGGATACTTTAATCCTTGCCAGAGAGATATTTTTCCCAGAATTGGAATGGCGTTGGCGAGATGGTTCATAATCCAGTTTCCGCTGACCATCACTATGGCAGCAAAATAAATCGTTACCATGAACAGCAGTGAAAAAACAAAGCTGAAAAGCAGCTTGAAAATGCCGTGGAATCTGGACTCGCCTTGTATGTCCGCCATTGAATTATGAATTGAACGAAAGGCTGCCGCCGAGGTCGTAAGCATACCCAGAATTCCGGCGGTGAGCATTGTCGCGTTGTTATGCGAACTTACGTATTTGAGGTAATTGACTATAGTGTCAAGCGTAGAGGAGGGAATTATTCCCTCAAAGTTCTCAAGCGAAAGCTCAAAACCCGGCAAGAGATTTACAAGCATGGCGTGAACACAAATCAAAGTCGGAAAAATGGAAAGCGTCAAATAATAGGAAAGCTCCGCCGCCGAGCGCGGAACACGCTTGGTCACAAAAATATCAATAAGCTCTCCCACAAAAACGAGGAGGTTTCTTCCCCTGCCTTTGTTTTTCAACCTGCACTCTCCGATCTGAGGCAAACTGCTTTCTTGTTGCTTGCCCATTTATTTTCAGTAGGATTCATTGTAGCACAAAGTTTAGCAAAATAAAAGCACCCTCTGCCGAATTGGCAGAGGGTGCTGGTGTTATTCTTTATTTTGAGTTGAAAATCTTGAAAATGCTATCGAAAGGATCTTCCTCTTTGGGCTTTTCAAGAGTGCCGACAGGCTGCTCGCCCGACGTTGCCGGAGCTGACGCGCCCGCCATCTCGGCTGCCGCAGTAAAGAGTCCGCGGTGCTTGTCTTCAGTCGGATCTTTAATGACCGGAGTACGCTTTGAAGGAACTTCGTCAAAGCCGGTTGCAATAACGGTTACGCGGATCTCGTCGTCCATTGTGTCATCGAATGTCGCGCCGAAAATGATATTTGCTTCGGGATGAGCCGCAGCCTGAACGAGGTTTGCCGCTGCTTCTACATCCTCAAGACCCATATCCATGGAGCCGGTGATGTTGATAAGTACGCCTCTGGCGCCGTCGATGGAGGTCTCCATGAGCGGGCTTGCAACTGCCATGCGGGCTGCGTCCTCCGCCTTGCCCTTGCCGACAGCGTGGCCAACGCCCATATGAGCAAAGCCGGCATCCTTCATGATGGTGGTAACGTCCGCAAAGTCCAGGTTAATAAAGCCGGTATTCTTGATGAGGTCGGAAATACTGGTTACGGCCTGATGAAGAACATCGTCTGCAATTTCGAATGCGTTTGCAAAAGTGACTCTCTGGTCAGTCGCAAACTTCAGACGGTCGTTGGGAATGATCAGCAGGGAATCGACCTTGCCGAGCAGCTCGTCAATACCTGTTTGGGCCTGATCCATGCGGCGCTTGCCCTCAAAGCTGAACGGCTTTGTAACAACGCCGACGGTGAGGATGCCGGACTCTCTTGCGATGTCCGCTATAGTCGGTGCGGCGCCTGTTCCGGTTCCGCCGCCCATACCGGCGGTAATGAAGACCATGTCGGCATCTTCAAAACTTTTTGCAATATTGTTGCGGCTTTCTTCTGCGCTGCGTTTTCCGATTTCAGGGTCGGAACCTGCGCCCTGTCCATGGGTCAGCTTCTCGCCAATCTGGATTTTCTGGGTTGCGCTGGAAACAGAAAGAGCCTGCTTGTCCGTATTTATGGCAATAAATTCGACACCCTTTGTGCCGGAACCGACCATTCGGTTAACAACGTTATTGCCTGCGCCGCCAATTCCGACGACCTTTATAGTAACTACATTTTCGGGACCGGTTTCAAGCTGAAACGACATATTCATAGCCTCCCATGTTTTTTGTCCGAAGGAACAGAAGGAAAAATTCCAACTATTCGCTTCATTTTATACCGAAATCTTGCGAAGGTCAAGTATTCTTTATAAAAATCTTATGTGAACTAAACGCTTTATGCAGCTTTTTCTGCAAAAAAGCGAAAAATATTTCAAATGCTATGCCGGACTGAAGTATGCCTGCTTTGATTTTGACAAATCAAATACTCCTTTTACATTCTGATCACTTTTCTTCTCAGTCTCAATTGCGCTGAGCAAAAGCCCGAGCTTTCGCTCAAGTTCCTCGTTCTGACCCATCTTCACGCGAAAGCAGTTCTCATAGTCAAACTGGGCGTTGCCGCTGGTGCTCATGTCGATTCCTGTGACCTTCCCGAGCATGTCCGCCGTGCCCAGCGCCGTGAGCAAATCTTCAAGATAGTCTATCTTGGGCTTGTCCTCGTCAGCGACATCAATGCGCTGACCGGGCTTTGGATTCGCCGCGAAAAAACCTGTGACTTTTACATAGCTGTCCACCATCTCGGGCGTACAAGGCTCGAGCAGGCGGCAGTAACTGTCAATCAGCCAGAGCCCCGACTCTGTTTCAACGCAGGCAACCGTTCCGCTCTCATGGACGCTGATTACGACTGTATTCGGCAGCTTTCGAGTGACGGAGACCAAGCCGACATAAACCAGATTTTCCATAATGCTGTTCTCTACCGCCTGTCGGTTGAGAAAAATCAGGTTTGTGCCCTGCTTAACGCCCGAGGCTTCAATTATCTCGCTTTCGGTATAGTGGCTTGCGCCGTTTATCTCGTAGTTGGAGACTTTAAAAAAAACGCTTACTCCAATAGCCAAAACAGCGCAAATCACTATTGCGGATACAGAGTTGATGATAAGTCCGCCGCTCTTTTTTTCTTTTTTCTTTCTTGCGGACATAACATCCCTCCCCAATCAGTTCTCGCAGTAAACATCCGCGCCAAGCGCGCGCAGCATCGTGTCAAAGCCCTCGTAACCTCTGGCAATATGTCCTGAATCGAAAATTTCGGTTTCGCCCTGAGCACCGAGCGCAGCAACGACCATAGCCGCACCGCCCCTCAAATCAGTGGCGGAAACCGGAGCCGCTGTCAGTTTTTCAACGCCGGTGACCATGGCCACTCTGCCCACAACGCTGATGTCCGCGCCCAGTCTGCGCAGCTCATTCGCGTGTCGGAAACGGTTTTCAAAAATGTTTTCGGTAAACGCCGTTGTGCCCTCCGCGCGCAGGCAAGCCGCCATCAGCAGCGGCTGCGCGTCTGTCGGGAATGCGGGATAGGGCCCTGTCGAAACAGGTCTGGGCGCTCGCAGGGGCCGTTTAACGCTTATCTTAACTTCATGTGCTTTTCTTTGAAGGTCGCAGCCCATATACTCCAGAGCCGACGAAACGGTTTCAAAGTGCTGCGGCGTAACGCTCTTGAGTGTTACGGTGCCGCCTGCGGCGGCGGCGCAGCACAGCGCCGTTGCGGATGCTATCCTGTCGGTCATAACGCGGTGTCCCACGTGGTCTTTGGGCTTAAATCCGCTGACTGTTATCGTGTGAGTTCCGGCTCCGGATACGATAACTCCCATTTTCCTTAAAAATTCCTGCAGATCGACTATTTCCGGCTCTCTGGCGGCGTTGGTAATAATGGTTTCTCCCGCAGCGGCGCAGGCGGCAAGCATGGCATTTTCCGTAGCACCCACGCTGGGAAAAGACAGGTTTATCCTGTTGCCGGTCAAGCCGCTGTCATTGCACATAAGGACACCGCCCTGCTCCGAAACGTCCGCCCCGAGCGCGCGAAGTGCTTCAAGATGGAGGTCTACCGGTCTTGCGCCCAGCTCACAGCCGCCGGGATAGCTCATCTGCGCCTCATGCGCACGCGCAAGGATTGCGCCCAAAAAAATAACGGATGAGCGCATTTCGCGCATTAAGCCGTGTGGAATATCGGTTCTGTTCATTCCGCGGGAGTCAATGCGAATTGTGTCCTCATCACTCTCGACAAGACATCCCAAATGACGGAGTATACTCGTGGCGGCCTCAACGTCGCTAAGCTTGGGGCAATTTATAAGTTCAGTTTCACAGCCTGTGATTATTGACGCCGCCATAATCGGCAGCACAGCGTTCTTTGCCCCCTGAACCCTCACTTCTCCCTCGAGGCCTTTCCCTCCGATTACTCTCCAAATACTCATATTTACTCCTCCGCACAGTGGATTTTACGCCATACTATGCATTGGAGAACGATATTGACAATTATGCGGATTTGCGGGCTTTTTAAGCGCTATTTTGCCGCAAGATCCAACACTATTTCCGCAATTCGCTCGGTTGAGTTACCTGCATCAAGACTCTTCATCTGCTTTGCCATCTCCTCCAGAGTTTCCGGACGGGAAAGAAGCAGAGAAACCGTGCCGAGCAGCTTGTCGGCGCTTATCTGACTTTCGGGAACAACCACCGCCGCGCCCGCCTTTTCAAGCACCTGCGCATTTTTCTCCTGATGGTTGTTGGTCACATTAGGTGACGGCACCAGGACTGCAGGCTTTCCGAGAACTGCCAGCTCACTGAGCGTGGATGCTCCGCTGCGGCAAATAACCAGATCAGCCGCCGCCATTACAAGAGGCATATCATAGATATACTCTCGTATTTCCATGCCGTTTTCGCCGTTATTTATCCCTTGCGCTTCCAGCGCCTCTAGCATCGTCTTGTAGCCGCCTTTTCCTGCAGAGTGGATCACTCCGAAAAACGGATTGCCCAGCGCCTTATCGATGAAGCCGACCATGGTTTTATTCATGAACGCAGCGCCCAGTGAGCCCCAAACGGAAACCACCAGCGGTTTTTCCGCGTCTAGACCAAGCTGCTGCCGCGCCTGAGTCTTATCGGCATTTCTGAACGCCTCTCGAACCGGTGTCCCGGTTACTTCAACGCGCTCGGGATGCTTGTAGTACTGCCTGCTCTCCTCAAATCCCACAAGAATTTTATCGGCAACTCCCGCAAGCATTTTCGTTGTGAGCCCCGGCACGGCGTTGCTCTCATGCACGACCGTGGGGATTCCAAGAGAGTGCGCGGCACGCAGGACCGGATAACAAACATAGCCGCCCGTTCCGATAACCACATCGGGGCGGAACTCGCTGATAATCTTCTTTGCGGCCGAAGTTGAGGTGAGAACATTTTTCACTGTGCCCGCGTTGTGCCTGAGTCCCTCAAGGCTCATGCTCCGGCTTATATTCGTAATCGTAACGGTCTTTATTTCAAAGCCCTCCCGCGGGACAAGCTCCGTTTCCATGTTTCCGGCAGCGCCTACAAACAAAAACTCGCTGTCCGGCAGAGCCTCTTTGAGTCTTTGAGCGACTCCCAGCGCAGGATTTATATGTCCGGCAGTTCCGCCGCAGGTAAATAGAAATCTCATATCGTCTCCTCAGTTGTCATCCGTTTTCGCCTGGTCGTTTTCTTCACGGGAACGTCCCGTGAAATACTCAGGAGAATGCCCATTTCCCCCAATTGCATGAGCAGCGCCGTTCCGCCATAGCTGAAAAACGGCAGCGAAATTCCCGTGCAAGGGATAAGGTTTGTGCAAACCGCGACATTCAATATTACCTGAAGCGCAAGCAGGGACGTGATGCCCATGCAAACCAGAAAGCTGTACCTGTCCTTGCAGTGCATCGCTATCCAATAGCCGCGGATGATGAGCAGCGCAAACAGAACGAGAATCAGACCCGCCCCGATGAAACCCAGCTCCTCCGCTACAATTGAGAAAATAAAATCGTTGTGCTCTTCAGGTAAATACAGATATTTCTGGCGGCTCTGCCCCAAACCGAGGCCGAAAAGTCCGCCGCTGCCAATTGCGTACAAGGACTGCACCACCTGATAACCGGTGTCTCCGGTGTCGGCAAAGGGGTCAAGCCAGGCAGTGACACGTTCACTGGAGTATTGAAAAACATTGATAGCAAGCAGCAGCAGCGCACCGACGCCAAAGCCGCCGCCCACAAACCAGAGCAGGCGGGTTCCTCCCACAAACATCATTATTGCACCGATTGCAAGGATGATGATCGACGCAGAAAGATGGGGCTCAAGCGCCAGCAGCACTACGATTACTCCCAGAATAATCACAAAGGGGATAACGCCCTTTTTTACTGTGCCCATTTCATTTTTGTAATCGCAAATCATCCCCGCGAACACCAGAATAACGGCGATTTTGGCAATCTCTGACGGCTGTATAGTTATCGGCCCGATGCGTATCCAGCGGGTTGAGCCGCCTCCTGCCGTGCCTATCACCAGAACCGCCGCCAGCAAAACGATTGCAACGATGAGCAGCACCTTTGCAAAGCGCTTATAAAAGCTGATGGGAAATCGCGACGCGGCATACATCAGCGCAACTCCGACTAAGGCGAAGGATAGCTGTCTTGTGAAATAATATGTAGCCTTGCCGCCGGTTTCGTGCGTCAGGTCATAGTAGGCGCTGGCATAGCTTGCAGAGAGCACCATAACCACGCCGATGCACAGCAGCAGAAGGGTAAGCAGCAAAAACGGAATGTCCATGGGTCCGCGTGATACGCGGAAATCCCTGCTGTAATCTGAAAGCTGATTATTATTTTTTGGCATGGTTTCGCCCCCTAAGAGTTACCGTCAGGCACCAAATCTGTCACAAACGCCTAAGAAAGATATTATAGCAAAAATCAGGGAAATGGTCGTAAAGAGCACAAAAAGCTGTTTTTCCGTCCATTTTTTGCCGCTCCAGCCGCCCATTTCCAGATGATGGTGAAAGGGCGCCATTTTGAAAACCCGCTTGCCGCCGCTTGCCTTGAAATACGCCACCTGAATAACATCCGAGAGCACCTCTACAAGATACAATATACCAACCAGAATGATAATAAGCGGCATATCCATTGCAAAGGCCATTCCCGCGACCGCTCCGCCGAGAAACAGCGAGCCGGTGTCGCCCATGAAAACTTTGGCAGGGTTAAAATTGTAAATAAGGAAGCCAAACAGTCCGCCCAAAAGACCGGCGGAGAAAATTCCGAGGGAGAGGTACTGTGTTCCCCAAACATAGGCGACTACCGCGAAAAAGAGGAACACGGGAATCGATGTGCCTGTTGCGAGGCCGTCCACGCCGTCTGTCAGGTTTACCGCGTTCACCGTTGCTACGATCGCAAAAATCGCAAAGGCAAAATACAGCCACTCGGGCATGCTTACGCTGATATTGAAAAACGGGATGTAAAGGTTCGGCGAAAGATAACCAAAGTAGCGCAGAAGGAATACGAACAGCGCCGCAACCGCTACTTGAAGCAGAAACTTTCTGCCTGCAGTCAGGCCGAGATTTTGCTTTTTCTTGAGCTTTTCATAGTCATCAATAAAGCCCACCGCTCCGAAAGCGAGTGCGAACAGAAGAACAAAAACATGCCCCAGATCGCCCTCCCAAATGCAGGAGAAGCCCGCTGAAATGCAGGCGGCCGTCACTCCGGCGATGAAAATAATTCCGCCCATGGTGGGAGTTCCCGCCTTGGACATATGCCAACTCGGCCCGTCCTCGCGGATTTCCTGGCCGGCCTTGATCCTTCTTAAATACGGCACCAAAATGGTTCCGGTAAATGCCGAAACGGCAAATGATACAAAAAAAGCAATTATCAGCTTCAATACCATTGGTTTCTCCTTTTGCCTCTCAAAAAAGCCTTGGCTCGTAGGGCATCTCAGTAATAATCCGCGCGGCTCAGTTACCTTGCGCTGCCAGATACTCGGCGACGATCTCTCTTTCGTCCATGTGATGCTTTTCCCTGCCGACTATCTGATAGGTCTCATGACCCTTTCCGGCAAGGATTATAACATCTCCGGGTAAATGGTTGTCAATAGCATATTTTATTGCCTCCCGTCTGTCCTCAATCACGGTGTAGCGGTTTTTCGGCACTTTTACACCGGCAACGATATCCGCAATGATCGCGGAAGGCTCTTCAGTTCTTGGATTATCGGAGGTTATTATGGCAAAATCCGAAAGCGATGTGCCGATGTTTCCCATAACAGGGCGCTTAGTGGCATCCCTGTCGCCTCCGCAGCCGAAAAGAACAACCAGACGGCCCGCGCTGACTTCCCGCATTGACGCGAGAACGTTTTCCAGTGCGTCGGGAGTGTGTGCGTAGTCGATCAGCATTGTGAAATCCGAAGGCGTGGGAACCACTTCAACCCTGCCCTTGACTCCCCGGGCGGTTTTGAGCGAAGCGCTGATATCCGCAAGAGAAATATCCAGCAAAAGCGCCGCCGCGATCACGGCCAGTGCATTGTAGACTGAGAATCTTCCGGGAATACCCAGTTGGATCCTCTCAAGATCATCCCTGCCCGCGAGGGCGAGAAAACGCACATCCGAAGGTGACAGGCGAATGTCCTTTGCCAGTAAAACAGCATTTAGATCGCTTTCAGAATAAGTCATAACCGGACAGCCGGCTGCCTCGAACATTTGCTGCCCATACTCATCGTCCATATTAATCGCCGCTTTGTCGCAGCGGGAAAAAAGAAGGGCTTTGGCCGCGGCGTAGTTTTCCATGTTCTCGTGAAAATCCAGATGATCCTGAGTGAGGTTCGTAAACACCGCGACATCAAAGTGAACTCCTGCAACTCTGTCCAGAGCCAGTGCGTGGGAGGACACCTCCATAATAACATATGCGCAGCCGGCCTTTTCCATATCATAAAAAATTCTTTGCAGTTCGTAAGACTCCGGAGTCGTGCGCTCGGTTTCGAGGGTTTTGTCCCCTATCATGTTCTGGTTTGTGCCGATGAGCCCGACTGTTTTTCCGGTGCAGTCCTCAACAACGTGCTTAAGCAGCATTGTCGTCGTCGTTTTTCCATTCGTACCGGTAACGCCAACCATCGTCATCTTTGAGGCAGGGTTTCCGAAGTAATTACAGGAGACTATTGCCAGAGCATATCTGCTGTCCTCAACAAGGATATACGGGATATCCTCCGTCGGTTTTTTCTGGCACAGCACGGCTGCCGCTCCCTTTTCCCGCGCAGCGCCGATGAACTTATGTCCGTCGCTCTCAAAGCCGCAAACGGCTACGAACAGGTCGTTTTCTTTTGTTCTGCGTGAGTCATAGCTTATATCGCCGATGTTCATTTCCAAGTCGGCAGTCGCCTCGATTATCTCAAGGCCGTCAAGCAGTTGTGAGAGCTTCATAGTATCTCCTTTTCTACAGAGTTAATAAGTACCCAGATCGCTCTTGTCAATCAGAGAAACTTCAATCACGGTTCCGTGTGCAACGCTGCTGCCTGCTTTAATCGTCTGCCCTGTAACCACGACCCAGGATGCATCGGTTATCGGTCCTGTCGCCCTGATGAACAACGCCATGCTGCCCAGCTGCTGCCTTGCAACACTGTATGAGAGTCCGTACAGGTCCGGCATTGTCTCCATACCGGCGGAGGGTTCGGAATCCAGGTAGATTATAACCTGACTGTTCGAGGCTATAACAGCGTTTGCCGCGGGGAGCTGAGCCGTAACCGTTGACCCGCTTCCAATAACCCGGCTGGTAAAGCCCGCTTCTGTCAGTTTAGCGTTTGCCTGCTCAAGGGTCAAGCCCTTCAGATTGGGAACAGAATGGTCAATGAGCTTCTGATCGCTTTCGGAGTATTCCGGCTCAAAGCCCATATACGGCAGAACATCCGCGAATATCTTGCCAACTGTGGGGGCGGCCATCTGTCCGCCGCTGACGTAAGCGGTCGTGGTTTTGGGGTTGTCAAGGAAAACCAGAATGGCAATCTCCGGGTCGTCCATTGGCGCCACGCCTATGAAGGAAACTATATATTCCTTGACGCTCTCGCCCGCTTCCTTAACAGTGTTGGTCGAGGTTCCCGTTTTTCCGCCGATCCTGTATCCGGCGACATATGCATTTTTGCCTGTGCCTTCAACCTTGTCTCCTACGACAGCTTCCAGCATAGTGCACACCTTCGCGCTGGTTTCTGCGCTGATGACCTGTCGAACTACTGTGGGTTCGGCTTTGAAAACCGACTCTCCCTCGGCGTTGACTATCTCCTGAACCGTATAGGGCTTCATTAGATTTCCGCCGTTGCAGGTGGCGGAAACAGCTGTTATCAGCTGGATCGGCGTGATATTGAAGGTTTGACCGAAGGAGGCCGCCGCCAGCTGTGATTTACTGTTAGGGTCCTCAAAAACACTCGGTTTCCACCAAATGCTTCCGCTCTCACCGCCAAGGTCGATGCCTGTTTTTCCGGTCGGCGGAGAATCGTCCTGCGGAGCATTGAAGAATCCAAAGGCCTCGCAATATTCATAGAACTTTTCCGCTCCCACACCAAGCCCCATCTCCATAAAGGCCACGTTGCAGGAGTGCTGCAGGCACTGGGTGAGCGTCTGGCTGCCGTGACCCTGAGTCTTCCAGCAGTGTCTTGCTTCTTTGTCGCCAAGCACTTTGAGGCTGCCGCCGCAATAAAAGGTGCTCGATTCGTTCACCTTGCTCTCATTAAGCGCCATCGCGAGGGTGATTATCTTAAAGGTCGAGCCCGGCTCGTAAGTATCGTTCAGGGTTTTGTTCCGCCACTGCAAAAGCTGAGCCTCATGCAGGAGCTTCGCCTTTTCGGTCTCATCCTCGGCAGCGTCAATTTCCTGCTGAACAGCATCGCTGACTATCTGATAATTGTTCAGGTCAAAGTTGCCGAGGCTTACCATTCCCAGTATTGCTCCGGTCTTGACATTCATCGCGATTGCGCCGCCGCCGTTCGCCGCCATATAATCGCTGACAGCCTGCTCAAGATGCTTTTCGAGATAGGCCTGGATGGTGGAATCTATAGTTGTGTGAATGTCGTCGCCGTTTGTAGCGTCGAAGTAATCTTCAAAGCTCGTGATGAGCATGTCTGTTCCAACGGCATTTTTTGCGCGGACAACTCGCCCGTTTACACCGCTGAGGTCATTGTTATAAATCGCCTCGATCCCATAGGCGCCTTCATTGTCGGAATTTACGAAGCCGATAACATGCGCGGCGAGGCTGGTGTAAGGATAGTACCGCTTGCTGTCCTCTTCAAGATGAACGCCTTTTATGTCATATTCAACCTTGAATTCGCGTATCAGATCGGAAACCGCGGGCTCAACTTTTTTAGCTATGGTTTTATAGTATGAATTTGTATCCTTTGAAAGCTCAATGACCTTTGCAGCGTCAACACCAAGGATCTCCTCCATTTTTGCCGCAATGAGCTCGACGTCCTCATCGTACATCTTCATTTCCTTCGGGCTGATAAAGACATTGTCAACGCTCGCGCTCATGGCAAGAATCTTTCCGTTTGTGTCGTATATGGTGCCCCGCTTCGCGGTGACCACCGTCTTGCGGACCTGGTTGGAAATCGCCTTCTCTTCATAGAAATCGTGGTCGATTACCTGCAGCTTGAACAAGCGAATTGCCAGAACCAGAAAAGCAACTATGCCGCACACTATCAGTAGAAAAAGTGTGCGGCGAAGCATCATTGAATTGGGTGCGGCATTATTCTGATTTGTGGGCTTTTTTTCCGCCATATTGTTTACCTCCGATGCTTATAGCTTCTTTGCTATAATACTGTCCGGCCTACTTGAAATATTCCCCTATGAAACTGAACATATCATAAAGCCTATCGGAGAAACTAACCGACCCGCTGTCCCCGGCAAGAATTACCGCCTTGTTGGGAACACTGCTGTTGAGGTATGTAATCTGTTCCTCCCTGGGCCTTTGCATTCCCAGAACGGAGGTTGCGTATTCCTCAATCTCTGCGCTGTTAAATACACTCTCATACTCGATCAGCTGTCTTGATTGGGCAAGTTCCAGCTCGTTAAGCGTCATTTCCAGCTGCACCGCCTCATCGGTCGCAACAGCAAGCTGTATTTTTGCCATGAGAGTGAAGACCAGCAGAATGGCAGCGCACAAAAAGCCGATGATTGCGAAAGGCGCAACCGACTGCCTGGTGGCTACCCTTGCGCGTGACGCAGTTCTCTCGTCTATGACGGGCGGAGCGGCGGGAATAACCACCTTGCGCTCAGGTTCTCTATAGTTCCCCCATTCCGGAGCGGGGGCAGTTGTAGTTGTAAAGTCGTAGGCCAGGCTGCCGTAGACCGGCGCATTGATGTAGGTGATTTGATTTGCCATGATTTTTCCTCTTTCAAAATAAGGACGGTATTCTATACCTTATACTCTCTCCGCCACACGGAGTTTTGCGCTTCGTGAACGCGGGTTTTCATCTATTTCCGCCTCAGTCGGAACAATCGGCTTTCTGCTGACGCTTTTCAGCGTTTGAACAAAACCGCAGGTGCAAACGGGAAAGTCCCTCGGGCATATGCAGCCGTTTTCACGGGAGGCGATCGCGTTTTTAACTATTCTGTCTTCCAGCGAGTGGAAGCTGATAACACAGAGCCTTCCGCCTGTATTAAGCCTGTCTGCCGCTTCGGAAAGAAGCTGCGAAATTGCGTCCAGCTCGTCGTTAACTGCAATGCGTATCGCCTGAAAGCTGCGCTTTGCGGGGTGCTGCTTTTCTCTGAGTGCGGCGGCGGGCATCGCACTTTTTATTATCTCGACTAACTCCGTGGTCGTTTCAATTCGTTTGTTCTGCCGGTTTCTCACTATTGCCTCGGCAATTCTCGGAGCGTAGCGCTCTTCGCCAAAGTCATACAGAATGCGTTTGAGCTCATTCTGGCTCCAACCGTTAACTATAACTGCGGCTGTTCGGGAATCGCTTCTGTCCATACGCATGTCCAGCGGGGCGTCCGCCATATAGGAAAAGCCGCGCTCGGCCTCATCCAGCTGTGGAGAGGAAACCCCCAAGTCAAATAACATGCCGTCGACATTGTCGATATTCAAATGGTCAAGTATCGCTCCCAGATCTCTGAAGTTGCCGTGGACAAAACTAATTCTGTCCGAATACGATATCAGCCGCTGACGCGCTCTCTCGATCGCAACTTCATCGCGGTCAATGGCAATGAGTCTTCCGCTGCTAAGCTCCGCCGCAATCTTTCCTGAGTGGCCTCCAAGGCCGAGCGTGCCGTCTACATATATGCCGTCAGGCTTTATGTTCAGAGCATCAATGCATTCGCCCAGCATCACTGAATAGTGCGTGTGCTCCATCAGAACTCAAGCTCCTGCATTACCGCCCCGATGTTTTCCGGAGTGGTTTCCAAAACGCTAAGCGACTTCCAGCTGTCGCTGTCCCACAGCTCGGCGTGGTCATTGCAGCCGACAACAGTAACATTCTTTTTCAAGCCTGCAAATTCGCGCAGATTCATCGGGATAAGAATTCTGCCCTGCGCGTCAAGCTCGCATTTTGCTGCATACGCAAAGAAGGGCCGCATCTTGCGCTGCTTTACATAAGTCATTTCGTTTACTTTATCCGAGAAGACCTTCCAGCTTTCCGCAGAAAACGCCGATAGGCACTTATCCATTGATAGGGTTACATAAAAAACATCGCCAAGATCCTCGCGAAGACGAGCCGGAACTGACAATCTGCCCTTGGAATCCAAGGTATGGAAATATTCACCTGTCATTCCTGTCCCTCCCTTCGCGGCAATCTTTTACTCAGCTTTTGCCTTTGATTCTGCTTATTTTACTATGGTATTCAATCATTATTTTCGATGATACTTCGTTGAACTGCGGGGTTTGTATTACACTTTCCCCCACTTTGTCCCACCGATGTTTCTCATTATAAAGGTTAACATAAATAAATGCAAGTGTAATTTTTATGTTAATTCCCGCAATTATTTGTAACCATTTATACCCAACACTAGTTCTAGTGTTGGGTATACTGTTTTACATAATACTTTTTCTAAATATAGAAAAAGAGCTGTGCAAAAATTTTTTGCACAGCTCTAAAAGTTTTGGTTTATTTGACAAATATAACACTAATTATTTGGTTGTTTTATTGAGATAATACTACTGTTCAAGCTCCTCGTCCGGCACGGGCTCGTCGATTGTTTGGAAGTTGCCGGCGGGCGCTGAGGATGCGATACCGCGGAAGCGGGCGCGGGAGCCCTTAACCTCGTTCATTGCCGCGGCGATGGCGTCCTCTGTGCGGCGCAGAGCGTCATCAACATATTCGTTGGCAACACGGACGAGCTCTCTGGCCTTTGCCTCGGCGTTAGCAATAACTTCACCGGAGTGGATGCGGGCTGCCTTTACGACTTCCTGCTCATCTACCAGCCGCCTGGACTGTTCCTCGGCAGCCTTACGGATGGACTCGGCTTCGCGCTTTGCGTTAGAAATGAATTCATCTCTTGCGGAAAGAAGTCTTCTCGCCTCGGAAATCTCCACAGGAAGCTGAGCGCGGATATCATCCAAAAGGTTTAGTGTGCTCTCCCTGTGCACCATGCAATTGTCCTTGCGAAGAGGGACCCCCCATGCGTCAACAACTGAGTTATAGAGCATGTCCAGCAGTTCTGTTACTTCCAGATTATCAGTTTCGTTCATCCCGTTACCTCCAGTTTTCTATCTTTTATGCTTTATTTTTTATTGCCTCCGCTACCTGCGGTGGAACATAATCGGTCAAATCCGCCCCGAAAAAGGCCAGCTGCTTAACCGCAGTTGAACTGACGTAGGTATATTTTTGGTTTGCGGTGATAAAAAAGGTTTCCAGCTCGGGATCGAGCTTGTGGTTAAAAACCGCCATTGTGGTTTCATATTCGTAATCAATGTGGTTGCGAAGCCCCTTAACAACAACGGGGTTTTCAAACTCCTTGCAGTAATCGACAAGCAGGCCCAGCGTACTTTTAACCTCAACATTTGGAAGATGCGCGACTACCCGGCGCAGCAGCTCCTCCCGCTCGTCAATTTCGAACATTGGGTCTTTTTCAACGTTCATTACAATGCTCACGACCACTTTGTCGAAAATTCCGGCAATACGGGTTATTATATCCAAATGTCCCAGAGTCGGAGGGTCGAAGGTACCCGGATAAATTGCGGTTATCATCTGATGATTTCCCTTTCACTTGCCGGTAACGCAATTATTGCTTCCCGCAAACAACAAGCTTGATTTTGCCGTAATTATACTCTTTTTTGATAAAATATGGCTCTTGCAAGGGCAAAAGCACGGTTTCCTTCTTTGTTTCACAAACAATTATACCACCATCTGACAATATGTCAAACTGAATAATTTTTGCCAGAGCCTTGTCGATAAGCCCGCTCTCATAGGGCGGATCAAGCAAAATGATGTCGAATTTTTCCCCGCTTTGAAGGAAGGAAAGCGCGTTTTCGCGCCGAACTGTCGCCTTGATTTTGCAATGCTCAAGATTTTCCTTTATTATTCGAACTGCCTCTGCGCTCTCGTCAACAAAAACTGCCTCCGCCGCGCCGCGGCTGAGAGCTTCAATGCCAAGCTGTCCTGTTCCGGCAAAAAGGTCAAGAACGCGCCTGCCCTCAACGTCAAACTGGATGATGTTGAACAAGGCCTCTTTCACTACATCTGAAGTGGGGCGAATCTCCATATTCTTCGGCTCGCGGAGCTTCCTGCCACGCGCTGTGCCGGTTATAACTCTCATGTTTCTTCTCCTGTCTCTTTTTTAGCGTCGTCCTCGCGCCTGAAGTAATCATACACAGCTTTCGCAGTGTTTTTCGGTACTACTTCGCATAGCTGCTCAAAGCTCGCGGAAGAAATTGCTTTTATTGTCTTGAAGTGCTTCAAAAGCTGATTGCGGCGTGTTTCGCCCACGCCCGGTATATTCTCGAGCTTCGAGCCGATGCCCGCACTGCGGAGGCTGCGGTGATACTCAATGGCAAAGCGGTGAGTTTCCTCCTGAATGCTTCCAATCAGGGCAAACACCGCGGGGTTGCTTGTTATTCCGACTTCACTGCCGTCGGAGAAGGTCAACGCTCTTGTTCTGTGGCGGTCGTCCTTTACCATGCCCAGAACCGGCAGGGAGATATTCAGCTCCGATAGAACCTGCTCGGCAACAGTCGCGTGCTGTGTACCGCCGTCTATCAGCAGCAAATCAGGAAGCGTTGAAAACTTCTCGTCGTCTTCCAGATAACGGTTAAAGCGGCGGGTGATCACTTCCCTCATGCTGCCGTAGTCGTCCTGATGCGTCAGTGTCTTGATCTTAAATTTCCGGTATGCGTTCTTCAGGGGTTTACCGTCCACAAAAACGACCATTGAAGCAACAATGCCGAAATTTCCTGTGTTTGAGATGTCAAAGGCCTCAATTCGCCGGGGCAGAACATCCATTCCGAGCGCGTCCTGCAACCATTCCAGCGTTTTGAGCCTGCGCTCGACCGCAGTAGTCACCCTCACACATTCTTCGCGGGCGTTGATAAGCGCCTTTTCAACCAACAGATGCTTCTCGCCGCGCTTCGGCGCCTCAATATATACTCTGTGGCCGGAGGCCTCCGTCAGCATTTGGGAAATCTCCTCCATATCTTCTGTCTCAAGCGGCAAGAGAATAGTTTTGGGCCACACGCCTCTTATTGAATAGTATTGCCGTATAAGCGCGGAAACAGCCTCGGCATCGCTCTCAAGCGGCTCTTCAAAAAGCTCATATTCCTTTGCGGCAAGATTTCCGTCCACATAGTGCATAACCGCAAAGCAGGACTTCGCCCCGCGATAAAAGCCAATTGCGTCGACATCTGCCGCGCTGCCGCCGATTACCCTCTGTCTGTTTGACAAGCCCTCCAGCGCCTTGAGGCGGTCCCTCAGCTCCGCTGCCAGTTCAAAGCGTAGCTGTTCGGAGGCTTTTTCCATCTCCGATTCGAGCTGGGTTCTGAGCTCTGCTGTTTTTCCGTTAAAAACCATCTCCGCGTCACGTACAGCCTCGGCATAACTGCGCTCATCACCGTTTCCGGCGCAGTAGGCGGAGCAATAGCCCAGATGATAGTTAAGGCACGGCCTGCCCTTTCCGAACTCCTTCGGGAACTTTTTGTTGCAGGTGGGCAGCTTGAGCGCGTTAGAAACGGTACGGATAATATCCTTTGTGACCACGCGCCCGCCGAAGGGGCCGAAATATTTCGCGCCGTCATCGACAATTTTGTTGGCGATTGTGAACTTCGGGCAGGGGTTTTTAGTATCCAGACGTACAAAGGGATAGGCCTTGTCGTCCCTCAGCAAAATATTGTAGTGCGGCTGGTGCCGCTTGATAAGCGAGTTTTCGAGAACCAGTGCCTCAAATTCGGAGGCTGCCACGATAACGTTAAAATCACGGACCTTTTCGACCATTGCCTCGGTCTTCGGCTCGTGCTCACCGCGAAAGTAACTGGTTACGCGGTTTTTCAGCACCTTTGCCTTGCCGACATAAATCACTTCACCCGTTTCATCCAGCATTAGATAGACCCCGGGCAAAAGAGGCAGCTTATTCGCTTTTTGTCTCAGTTCGTCAATAAGTATGGAAACCGCCTCCGATCAAAGCATATTTGAAGTATTATAACAAATTGTTTGTCAAATGTATACATTTGTCACCACACGGTGGTGAAGTATGGATGTATCCCTTCCGCCTGCCGCTCACTCTGCGCCCGTGGCTTGCGTATCGCGGGGCGTCACTTATACATTTGTCACCACAGGGAGGTGACCTGAGGATGCAATCCCTACTGCCAGCCACTCGCGCCGCGCGAAAGGCTTGCTTGTCGCGGGGCATCAGTTAAGCAGCGCAAACTTTAAAGTTTTCCTAAAAGCATAACAAAAAATGGGACGCGCTCAGCACGTCCCATAATGATAACTGCGGTTTTTATTCTGTAAAATCCGAAACAATGAGGGTTTCGAGCGTTGCAAGCGCCTCAGCCTCGTCGCCGCCATCCGCGATGAGTTTTACGGTGGTTCCCTTGACTATACCGAGTGAGAGAACGCCTAAAAGACTCTTGGCGTTGACCTTGCGGTCGTCCTTCTCGATCCATATACTGCTTTTGTATTCATTGGCTTTTTGAATGAAAAAAGTTGCAGGCCTCGCGTGCAAACCCACCTGGTTATTGATAGTAACCTCTTTTGTTAGCATCGTCGTCACTCCTTAATGTTATGACAAAATGGCGCATTTCCATTGAATCTCTTATAGTATTTTAACAAATGGACTCCATTCCGTCAACCGATTTTACCCGATTTGTAGTTTTGCACAGTTTTAGATTTTTCCGTTTCGTGTTTTACTTCAGTTCGACTATCGTTACCCCGTTTTCGCCCTCACCAAATCGCCCCAGCCTAAAACTTTTAACAGTCTTATTAGTTTTAAGGCTCTGGTGGACGGCGGCTCGAAGCGCTCCGGTCCCTTTTCCGTGGATGATCGTCACTTTTTCCAGCTTGCTCATAAGGGCATTGTCAAGATATCTCTCCATAATCGGTATCGCTTCGTCCGTCATCATTCCGCGCAAATCCACCTCCGCGCTTGTCCCCGCGCGAAGCGCAACGGGCGCCGGGCTTGTTTTCGGCGCGGTTTTGGTCTTTTGCGCGACCTCAAGAAGAAACAGTTCATCTTCCTTTGCGGTAAGCCTGATCGCACCCGCCTGAAGATTTACAATCCTGTCTTCGCTGATGCTTGTAACCTGCCCCTTTACTCCCATTGCAACGTGCTCGACAGTATCGCCCACCTGAAGCGGGCGGGAGGATATCTTCTCCTCCGCCGGTGTGGTATCTGAACCTAAACGCTCGTCCGCCTCGTTCAGACTGCGTCGAAGCTCGGCTCTTGCCTCGTTTTCACGGATGTGGTCGACTTCCTTCCTCTGGCGCTTTCGCATTTCATCAAGCTCGTCAAAGGTGCGCTCGGCAGTTCTGCGTGCGTCATCGAGAATGCGCTGAGCGTCCCTTTTTGTCTTTTCCTCCGCCTTTTCAAGGCGTACAGTGAGCTCACGGCGCAGCATGTCCGATTTTTTCGCGTTCTCCTCCGCAGCACGGAGCTGTTTTTGAATTTGCTCCCTGTCCGCTTCGAGCTGTCTGCTCTGTTTTTCGAGCAGCTCTATTGTGGCCTCAAAGCCGGCACTTTCAGGGTTGACTCTGCCTCTGGCATCGTCAACAATGCAGCTCGGCAGACCTAGTCTTTCGCTGATTGCAAAGGCGTTGGATTTTCCGGGAATGCCAATCAGAAGCTTGTAGGTGGGCCGCAGAGACTCGACGTCAAATTCGCAGGAGGCGTTCTGAACTCCGGCCTGCGTTGTGGCGTAGACCTTAAGCTCCGCGTAGTGAGTGGTCGCCACGATCATTGCTCCCTTGTGCCTGGCGTTTTCGATTATTGCAGTGGCAAGAGCCGCGCCCTCAACCGGGTCCGTTCCGGCGCAGAGCTCATCAAAAAGGAGCAGGCTCCTATCGTCGCAGATTTCCAAGGTCTTGGTAATGTTTTTCATATGCGACGAGAAAGTGGACAGCGACTGCTCAATGCTCTGCTCATCGCCAATGTCCGCCAGAACAGCTTTAAAAACAGGCAGCCTGCTGCCGTCCGCCACCGGGATATGAAGTCCGCAGGCCGCCATTACGCACAGCAGCCCGATAGTTTTCAGTGAAACTGTCTTTCCTCCCGTATTCGGGCCGGTGATGACCAGTGTGTTGAAATCATCCCCAAGTTCAACATCTATCGGGACTGCCGTTTGGCTCGACAGCAGTGGATGCCGGGCCTTTTTCAGCACTATGGCGCGGGCGGAAATCTCCGGCTCATCACTGTCGAGCTTGTATGAGAGCTTGGCGCGCGCAAAGATAGAGTCGAGCTCGACCAAAACCGTGAAATCTCTTGTGATGTCGTCTCCGTGGTCACCGCATTCGGCGGAAAGCTCGGCGAGGATCCTCTCGATTTCCTGCTTTTCCTTTGCCGCCAGCTCGCGGATTTCGTTGTTTTCTTTTACCACGCTCATCGGCTCGACGAAAAGCGTTGCACCGCTGGCGGAAATATCATGCACCAAGCCGGGAATACTGCCCTTGTGGTCGGCTTTCACCGGCACGACGTACCTGCCCGAGCGGGTGGTGATAATCGGTTCCTGAAGGGCTTTTGCATAAGACTGTGACGAAATGATTTTCTGCAGCGCATCTCTCGCCCTTGCGGCGCAGGCACGCATGTGCCGGCGTATGGTCGCAAGCTCCGCGCTCGCGCTGTCCGCAATTTCGTCCTCTCCGATGATTGAGGTCGTAATTTTTTCCTCAAGAAACTTGTTAGCCATGAGTGACGAAAACAGAAAGTCAAGTTCACTTCTGCCGCAGTTCTCACCGCTGGAATATGCCCGCACAGTCCTTGCTGATTGCAGCACCCCTGCAATATCCAAAAGCTCGCGCGTGTTGAGAAGTCCTCCCATATTGGCGCGTGACAGGCTTGATCGCACATCCTTGACGCCCCCGAAGGAAGGGCTGCCTTTGAGCACCATCATTGCCTTTGCGGCGCTGGTCTGACCCAGCCTGCGCTTAACTTCGTATTCGCTGTCCGACGGGCGCAGCTTTAAAACGCCCTCCTTTGCAGGCCGGCTCACGGCCTCATCAGAGAGCATATTTAAAATCTCCGGTAGCTCCAGAGTATGAATGGATTTTTCGTATTGTTCTGTCATTGTGTACTCCAAGAAATAATATCTACTTTACCGCTTTCCAGTAATTCAAAGAGGCAAAGCGTGTGTCGAGCTGGGCGCTGACATATGCCTCGCAGGCTGCAAAAAGTTCTTTTTGCGCCCTGCCCTCAATAGAAAAGGCGAAAATCCGCTTTGAATCGGACGAAACTATGTGCCGCATCGCCTCAAGCGCCGCCGGGCTCATCGGAAAGATTTCCCCGTGGTCCTTGCCGCGGCAGTTTTTGCACAGAATTGTGCCGCCCAAGGTGCTGAAAACAGGATTTTCAGGTTTCTCCTTTCCGCAGACCGGGCAAAAATCCAAAATCGGTTCAAAGCCGGAAATGCACATGAGACGCAGCTCAAAAACCGCCTTGATATGTTCCGGCGCGTATAATTTGTTGGACAAGGCAAAAAGGCTGTTAAGTCCCAGCTTCAGGATGTCGGCCGTAGGGCTGTCCTCATCCGAAACAGTCTCCAGCAGCTCCGAGAAATATGCGCCTAGAGCAAGATAAGAAATGTCCTCGCGCAGACCGAGAAACTGCTCCACCGTCTGCGCTTCCTTGATATAGAGCTTACCACGGCTCTCATTGAAGGTCATGTCAGAAAACGCAAGAAATTGGCAAGCCGCGGCGATTTTGCTGCTCTTGCTCATAACTCCCCTTGCGCTGACAGTCTGTTTTCCGTTGTCCTCGGTGAGAACCGTCAGAATCTTGTCAGACTCTTTATATTTAGTTTCCCTCAAAATCAGGGCTCTGGTGCTCATGACCATATTATGTACCTTTCAACCGCATCGACCCGTGTATTATTGGGTCATCCTCCCTTGTTCCGTAAAAACGGAAAGGAAAAGCGACAATTAATCATCTTTTTCGCAATATTTCGCTCAAAGACTATCACGGGCCGACGCGGCATCAATCAAAAGCGGATCTGTGGATATTTCCTCTCTCCGCTAAAAGCGAAGTTATCACCCGGCGGGAAATTCGGATCGTTTTCTCTCTCTTTAACAACCGACCTGTATAACAGGTAACAAAACGGCTCACCCGTTTCGCAGAACATCCGCCAAAGACTATTGTCTTCCATAAGGCTTCACCTCGCTGACCATATTATGTGCCGAGGCAAGCCTAATATCAGAAGAAAACACAGGTAAAATTATTCGGAATAGCCAAAATTTTTCAAAATACCGTCGCGGTCGCGCCAGTTGTCTTTTACCTTGACCCAGGTCTGCAAATAGACTCCGGTACCCATAAAATTCTCGATATCAGCCCTGGCAAGCTCGCCAATGCGTTTGAGCATCGCTCCGTTTTTGCCTATTATTATGCCCTTGTGGCTGTCCTTTTCACAGAAAATAGTCACGTCAAGGTCAATTATTTCGGTGTCCTCGCGCTCTGTAAAGCGGTCTACAACAACTGCCGTGCCGTGCGGAATTTCCTTGTCCAGACAGAGCAGCAGCTTTTCTCTGATGATTTCCGCGCAGACTTGCTTTTCAGGCTGGTCGGTAACCATATCCTCCGGAAAAAGCTTTGGCCCGGGCACCGCAAATTTTTCCAGCTCCTCCATCAGCGCGGCTGTTCCGTCTCCGTTTTTCGCACTGATCGGGATAATCGCATCAAAGTTGTGCAGCCGGGTGTAGGCCATAATCACGGACAAAAGCTCTTCCTTTGCCACGGTGTCAATTTTATTGATCGCCAGAATCGACGGCACACCTGATTTTCTTATCTGCTCGACAAGCTCGGTCTCCTGCGTGCCCGCGGAAGCGATAGGCTCAACCATCAGCACTACCGCGTCAACATCCGCGATACTCTCGCGGACTGTTTTTACCATATAGTCGCCAAGCCGGGTTCTAGCCTTGTGAAAGCCCGGAGTGTCTGTAAGAATGATTTGTGTGTCCCCTCGGTTGACGATGGCAAAAATCCGGTTTCGTGTGGTCTGCGGTTTGTTGGTGACAATGGCTATTTTCTCGCCCACAAGTGCGTTTGTGAGCGTTGATTTTCCGACGTTGGGGCGCCCTGCAATAGTTATCATGGCGCATTTGGTGTTATTTGAATCCATTAAGCTTTCTCCTCGTTCGCTATTTGCTGCGTTTATCTTTAATCCTGAATGTGAAAACCAAAGCAGGAATCAATGTCAGTATTATCAGTCCTGCAAGCACAGGCTGAGCTTTTGCAAAGTCTAATGCAGCGGCGATTTTTTCCCGGTTGAAAAAGACTATTCCGCCCACAATTGCGGAGGCCGCCGCTATGCACATAACCGCCGCAGCGGACGCATCCTTAACGTTCTTAATATTTTCCGACTTCTCGGGATGCAGGGTGTCGCACAGCTTTTCAACCGCGCTGTTGAAGCACTCAGCGGCACACACCAGCGATATGCAAATGAGCACCGCAGCCCATTGGGCTGCACTGATTTGCGTCACGGTCCCGGCAAGAATAACATAAAACGCAAAGCAAAGGTGTACCCGCATATTGCGTTCAGAGTTAATCACAAAAATTATGCCCCGAATTGCGTACTTGAAGCATTTCATTTTTCCGCCGCCCCCTCTATCTGAAGCATAATGGCTTTTTCCCTGTCCCGCATCCGCTGTTTCATTTCACCCTCGTCAACATGGTCATAGCCCAGCAGATGAAGAACAGAGTGCACGGTGAGGTACTGTATTTCCCGCCTTGTGCTGTGCCCGTATTCGGCAGCCTGTTTTTTGGCCCGCTCGAGGGAAATTGCCATGTCTCCGAGAACTATACGCCTGGTTTTCGGATTAATCTCCAGATATGCGGGTTGAAAAACACCGGCAGTCATTTCGTTTGCCGGAAAGGACAGCACATCTGTAGGCTTGTCCATGTCCCTGAATTCGCGGTTTAATTTACGGATCCCCTCGTCGTCGGTGAGGAGAACGCTGATTTCACAGGGCATCTTAATACCCTCGGATTCAAGGGCGGCAAAAGCCGCCCTTTTAATCATCCGCCCTGAAAAGGGACTCCCCAGCCCCGATTTGCCGCGGGATATAAATATCTTGTGCTTCACGAAGCCCGCCCCTTCCCGATTAGTTACATCGGCTTTACATAGTAGACCACGAGACCGTCGATCATATCCTGATGCATTTCGTTGTAGTCGGCAGCCTGAATCGGATCTGACGTGTCATACGGAGTGTAATCCGGATATGCAAGATAAACGTATCTTCCGGCAACATTTCCAACATAAACAAAGTAGTCATCAACATCCCAGCCGTCATCCCTGCAGAGCACCAGACTGAACAGCCAGCCATCCTCATCATATTCAGTTTCACATGATGCGCAGTATAGCTCAAACCAGTCGTCTCCGAAGCTGTCTGTCCAATAGTATGAATTTGCCCTGTATGACCAGGATTGGGGAGTTTTAACAACCGCAACATAAGAGCCTTCGTACGCGAGAAAATAAGTGTCCGGCACTCTCTTGGAGATATCATAGAGACGCGCGATAACTGCGCATACCTCGGAACGCTTCAGACCCTGACTTCCGTTGAAACTGCCATAGCCATCCACTCCTTTGAGTATTCCGGCTGTATACGCCTTCTCAACTGCGGTCCTGTACTGTGCCGGAATTATTTCATAGTCAAAAATCAAGTACTTGATATCTTCATTGATAGCAAGTGTTTCACCCAGGATCTTTGTTGCGTTTACCATCATAACCGCCATGGTGTAGCGGTTTACAGGTGCTTCAAGCGCCGCGTATGTATATGTCACGCCGTTAAGGAGCCCCACATGGGCAGCCGCACCCACAAACTGTGAATACCAGGTTTGATACTGCCCGTCAACTTTGTAGTCCAGCCAATCTGAGAGCTGTCCGGGATACATTATTGACATCAGAATTTTGACAAACTCGCTGAGTTTCAGCCCGGCCTCGGGCCTGAAGGTGCCGTCCGGAAATCCGTCAATTCCTCCTGCTTTGACAATTGTGTTCATGTTTGTGTAGAACCATGCGCTTGTCGATACGTCGCTGAAGGTTTTTGAGGGTTGGTTCTGAGGCAGTGTCTTTGCCGGAGTCAGTGTAGTTGCAGCAAAGGCGGAAACTGACAGGAGCATTGCGATCGCCATCACCAGGCAGATGATTCTTCCAGTCCTCTTCATTTGTATACCTCACTCTTTTTTATTGTTACAAGCCGGTCTGCCCGGCCTGTTTTTCACATATGTGAGCTACTTATCCTTACGGCTGTAAAGACTCTGAGCTTGTCTGGGTATGCCCTGCTTCGGTGTTGTTTTCGGTGCGTTCTGGGCATGCCGTTTGTCGTCACGCTCGTATGCCTCAATTATTTTCTGAACAAGTATGTGGCGCACCACATCCTCACCCGTCAAACGGCAAATCTGAATGTCGCTAATGTCCTTGAGAACTCGGATAGCTTCTTTCAAGCCGCTCTGCTTGTCCCCCGGGAGGTCAATCTGCGTAATGTCGCCTGTTATAACGACCTTTGACCCGAAGCCGATTCGGGTGAGGAACATTTTCATCTGCTCGCGGCTGGTGTTCTGCGCCTCGTCAAGAATGATGAAGCTGTCGTCCAGGGTTCTGCCGCGCATATAGGCAAGAGGCGCGACTTCAATATTGCCACGCTCCAGATATTTGTTGTATGTTTCTGTCCCGAGCATGTCAAACAGGGCGTCATAAAGCGGGCGCAGATAGGGGTCAACCTTGCTCTGCAAATCCCCGGGCAAAAAGCCAAGCCGCTCGCCGGCCTCAACCGCGGGGCGGGTGAGGATAATCCGGTTGACCTCCTTGTTGCGGAAGGACGCCACAGCAGCGGCAACCGCGAGATAGGTTTTTCCGGTTCCCGCAGGGCCGATACCAAGGGTGATGGTATTATTCAAAATCGCGTCAACATATTCCTTTTGGCCTACGGTTTTGGCCTTGACCGGCTTACCTTTTGCGGTGATGCAGATGACATCTCCGGCGATTTTATCTATCTTGCTTTCCGCGCCCTCGCGAACAAGCTTGATGATATATCGAACATTCTGCTCGTCAATATTTTCTCCGCGGGCGGCAAGGGACAAAAGACCTGTAATTGCCTTTTCCGCGAGGAAAACGTTTTCCTCCTCACCGGCGATATGCAGCTCCGATTCCCGGTCTGTCACTTTAACACTGAGCTCGGTTTCTACGATGTGGATATTTCTGTCAAAGGAGCCGAAAACGCTGATTATCTGCTCCATGCGGTCAACTGTCATTGTTCTTTCTGTCATTCGGGTGTTTGTTCCTCTCCGGCGGACTTTGCCGCGTTTATCTCTTCCTCCGTCAGGGGTTTTTCAGCAGAGATTATTTGTGTGCATTCAGCTCTTAGTGTTCCCACATATGTGCCGTTCAGAAGGCTCATGGTAAATTCGGCGGAAATCACTTTGCCTTTCTCCCCGATTTTCGCCAGCAGCTCGGCTCTAAGCCTCGCCTCCAGCAGCGCCGCGGCTTCCTTCTCGCTGTACTGCGCGTCTGCCAGCTCATATATCTCAGCGCGATCTCTCACGAGGGCAACAGGCAGGGTAAAAATACCTTTTATTCCAAAATAATGCTCTGTAATTATATTATCACACATCTGCTCAGGATTTCCACTGTTACGGTAAAATTTTGCCCGTTTTTCTCCGATTACCAGAGAAAGCCTGTCGCGAGTTTTGCCGGTGTAAGCCTTTTTTGTGTAGTCCATGGGCAAAAGCCCGCTCATTTCATACCAGGTGCGCGCGCTCACCTCGCCGCTGGCGTGAACGATACGGGTGTCGGACAGCTCGCTGTCAATTACCCCGCTGATGAGCTCATCGCCCGTGACAACAGTCTGCCCTTTCAGAAACAGCGGAAAACCCTGCAAAACGCTCATAGAGTCTATTATACCGCTTTGCTCCGCCACCACCTTGCTGAATTTCTCCTCATCGAACAGCTCCGGAATCTCCGTTCGCTCACGGACATCAACACATATGCGGCTGCCGTATACGCAAACTGTGATCCATTTCAGCTCGGGAATCTTGAGCATGACCTCACTTCGGATTAAATCATTTGTAAAGGTTGGCCAATAGCTGCCGATGCCCACGCCTGATTCCGCAAGCGCGTTTATTATTTCAGTCTCTGTGACGGTTTCGTTTCCGGTGACTTCGATATCCCAGACAAAAAAGGATGAAAAAATGAGCAGAGCCAGAAGAACAAGCGGCAGAATTATCAGGGCATAGCGGCGGCTCAGCCTCTTGATATATGTTCTTCCGCCCTTTCTCTCCAGAATATCCGCCTCACAGCAGCAACGCTCGGCAGCAAGCTCCGCGAGCGCCGCATCCTCCAGACGCATGCTCACGATAAGAGTGAATTCATCCTCCGGACATGCTCCCCAAAACGGTATTTCGCGGGCGGCACAAAATTCCAGAAACTGCGCCGGTTCCGCACCGATAACCCTGACTACGCAATAGCCTCTGGCGATATCTGATATTCTCTCCACGTTCTACCTCCTCAGCAGTTTTCAACGGAAACAACAAAGCCCCGAATTACAATGTCTGTTTTTGTCATAGCCGCCAGCTCAAGGTCGTCCCCGATTACTCTCAGGATACCGTCACGGGTCTTAACCTCAATACACTGTCGCGTATATGTTTTCAGCCCTCCGTGGTTCTCGACATACACCTGACTGCCGCCGGACAGCGTTGTTCTCGGAACCTCGCTCACAAGCTCGGCGGGCAGGGACAATCTGTCTGTCAGAGGGCGTTTTGATTTTTCCTTGTTCATGGCACTCACCACCTCAAATAAACTTATGCGCACAGCCAAAGCAATATAATCCGAATTCTACAGAGGAGCAAAAACGGACACGCAAAGGCATAGACTCATATATGACATAAACAGGAGCAGACCATTATGAAACAAAAAAACTCGCTCATCTTATCAATATGCCTTGCGCTTTCCGCATTTGCAGGACTGCTCATCTTTCCCGCGGCAGCGGCGGAGGGAGCAAGATCCGGGCTGGCTCTGTGCGGCTCGGTAATAATTCCGTCCCTGTTTCCCTTTACTGTGCTTGCCGGTCTCCTGCTCGAACTCGGTTTGCCGGATAAGCTCGGAAGATTCGCCTCCCCCCTGATGAAAAGACTCTTTCATGTTTCCGGTCAGGGAAGCGTTGCGTTTTTTCTCGGTATACTGGGCGGATACCCGCTGGGAGCGGTTACAGTTTCACAGATGCACACAAGCGGTCAGCTAACAAAGAAAGAAGCCGAAAGGCTCCTTGGTTTCTGCGACAATTCCGGCCCTGCCTTCATCATCGCCATGGCCGGCACAGCTGTTTTCAAATCGTCTGCCGCCGGATTTTTTCTCTATGGCACGCATATTATCGCCGCGATTCTCACCGGGGTGCTCCTCCGCGGCAAGCAAAGCGAGCCGTCGCCTATTTTGCCCTATAAAAAAGCTCCGGGCTTTTCAGCGGCTTTCTCTGCCAGCGTAAAACGCGGCACAGCCGCCGCTGTCACCGTTTCGGGCTTTGTGGTTTTTTTCAGCGTGCTTATGGCTCTCCTCAATGCGGCAGGTTTTCTGCCTTCGCTCTGCGGCAGGCTTTCCTCCCAACTGGGTCTGGAACTGCATTTTACACACAGTCTTGTGAACGGATTTTTGGAAATCGGCAGCGGTATCGGCTCGATGACAGGGCTTTCACTCAACGCGCAAAATCTTGCCATGTGCGCCTTCGTCCTCGGCTGGGGCGGGCTTTCCGTTCAGGCGCAGGCGGCGGCTGTAATAAAAGAGAGCGGACTTTCCGCCTCGAAGCACTTTCTGGGAAAGCTGCTCCACGGCGTCCTGTCCGCTCTGATTACATATTTTACTTTTGCGCTTTTCTTTTGATCTTGTTACTTGTTTTCCTGAGCCCACTTTTGCACGTCCACCCCGCCGTTTGCCTCGTCAAACATCGGGTCAAAGACTGTGTGAAGGTCGTCACGTCCGGCAAGCAGAGCGTTATATAGCGTGGTGTTGATAATGCCCAAATTGTCTCCGGCCTCATAGCTTGCAATCGCGGCGTTGAGATCCCAGAGCTTGTAGCGCCAGCTCGAAGAAAGCCCGTGGTCTTCCAAATCTACCATGAACAGCGGTTTGTAGGAAACGTGCCTGAGATAAGTTTCTCCTGTATCCAGATCCTTGCGTATCTTCAGATCAAGAGCGGCTGTCAGATTTGTAAACCTGTCGTTCTGGCAGGAAATAAAGTTACTCATGCAGTAAACGATGTAGCCGGTTTTTTCATTTCCCTCGTTATCAACAACATGGCGCAGCTCCATTGGCTCGGGAACATGGACATGCCCGCCCAGAATTATATCAGCGCCTTCCTTAAAGAGGAAGTCTGCAATCTCTGTTTGTATGGCATTCGGCTCCCGCTGATACTCGTTGCCCCAGTGCATCAGAGCAACAATCATGTCAGTTTCCA
This sequence comes from Oscillospiraceae bacterium, assembly GCA_031552685.1. Classification (GTDB taxonomy): domain Bacteria; phylum Bacillota; class Clostridia; order Oscillospirales; family Oscillospiraceae; genus UBA2658. The sequence goes on along the minus strand of JAVBMI010000008.1, from coordinate 32,868 downwards.
GTGCGCGCGCGGCTGCCATATCCGCCTTCAGGCTGGTATAATCAACATTTGTCAGTGTGGTCAGATGATCGGTGAACAGCAGGTTCACGGCATAATCAAAGCCGGAAACCGGGATGCCGTTTGTGCCGTAGGTATAGCTCACAAAGGCTATGGAAACGCCGTTAATATCCTTTACAACAATTCCGTTGTTCGCGTCCCGCTCCTCCTGAGATCGATAGGTGCCGATATGGTCCAGACCGTTTTCATCCAGCACTTCAATCGTGCGGTCAAGTCCTGCTTTCAGTGAGTCCATGCAGTGATTGCTGGCGGTGTTTATCATATCAAAGCCTAGCGTTTTCAAGCTGGTTGCAAGTCCCGCAGGCGATTTGAACATCGGGTATCCTGAATATTCCGTTACATTGGGGAAGGTCGTCTCAAGTGTGCAGATTGCATAGTCGGCATTTGCCACTGCCCCGGCCGCGCCTTCCATTATGGGAGTGTAATCATATGTGCCGTCAGACTTCTTTGCCTCAGCGTTAAGACCGGAGTGGCAAACCAAATCGCCGCATACCCCCAAGCTGATATCAACAAAATGCTCACCTTCCGGTTCCGGCGAAGGCGTGGGCGTGGGTGTGGGAGTTGTGATAACCGGCTCCGGGGTTTCCCCGGCGCGGCGCGCATCCTCCAGCTCCTGCCGGTTATGGCTATAGTTTGCATACACTATGAAAACCAGTGCAACAATCAACAGGACAAGGAGTACCCCTGCAAAACCTTTGAGAATCTGTTTCATATCTATCTCCTCAGAATATAATTGCAGAAAAATCGACTTTTTCCTATTCTAACACAATTATCCAAAAAATAAAGTGTCAAATTCAAAGCTATATGCTAGAATTAGAATAACATCAGCCGATTTTGGGAGGAAGCACCGTGCCGCTCGCAAAGAATCAACTGCATACAGCCGAAATAACCGGTTATTCCAGTTCCGGCGCCGGAGTGTGCCGCATAGAGGGCAGAGCCGTTTTTGTTGAACAGGCTTTGCCTGGAGAAACTTGGGAAATCCTAATACTGAAGGTAACAAGCTCCGCCGTTTTCGGCAAGGGCATGCGCCTTATCACTCCCTCAAAGGAGCGTCTGGAAGCTCTCTGCCCCGTTTTCGGGAAATGCGGCGGCTGCGACCTTCTCCACATGAGCTACGAGGAGGAGCTGCGCTTCAAGCTGGGCCGCGTCAATGACGCCATTTCGCGCATTGCCGGACTGGATTTTCATGTTGACGAAATAATTCCCGCCGACAAAATAACAAGATACCGCAATAAGGCGATTTTCAATATCTCCAAGGGCGCGGATGGCAAGGCGGCCTTCGGATTTTACCGACGGCGCAGCCATGAGCTCGTGCCGGTTTCTGATTGCCTTATACAGTCCGAGCTTTCCTTAAGAGCAGCGGATGCTCTTTGCAGTTTTATGGATGAGCGCAGCATCGCTCCCTATGATGAAGTGAGCCGCAAAGGAACTATCCGTCACCTTTTTGTGCGCAGCGCCGTCAAAACGGATGACTCTGTCGCTGTTATCGTCGCCGCGCGCGGTCTGCATGAGCACACCGGGGAGCTAGTGGATGCGCTAAGGTCAGCCTGTCCGGAGCTTACGGGAATTATTCTTTGCATTAACAAAAGCGAGGGCAACGCAGTTCTGAACGGCCAATACCACATTCTTTGGGGACAGTATTATATTGAGGATGAGTTGTCCGGCCTGCAGTTTCGCATTTCGCCCGAGAGCTTTTATCAGATAAATCCGCCGCAGGCCGAGCGGCTCTACGACAGGGCTCTCAGCTATGCAAGCGGTGATGGCGAGAGCACCGTTTTGGATCTGTACTGCGGCGCAGGAACGATCACCCTCTGCCTGGCCCGCGGTGTGAAGATGGTTTACGGCGCGGAAATCCTTGAGGCAGCCGTGATAAATGCGCGTGAGAATGCAATTGCAAACTGCATTTCCAATGTTGAATTCCTCGTAGGCGACGCAGCAGAAGCGGCAAGTACCCTGAGGGCTCAGGGAGTCAGTCCCGACACCGTTGTCGTTGATCCTCCGCGCAAGGGTTTGTCTTCTGAATTAATCGAAACCATCGTCCAGATGTCACCCGGGCGTGTAGTATATGTTTCCTGTGACCCCGGCACTCTTGCCCGGGATTTGAAGATATTTGCTGAAAAGGGATACGAATTGTCGCAAGCGACCGCCGTGGACATGTTCCCAAGGACATGCCATGTGGAGACGGTGGTATTGATGTCACATGTGGAGCGATAAATAAACGAAGAAAATTTAATAATGTGAAGCAGAGGAGATGATGTAATTGGTTCATTACAGACAGGCAACGAAAGCTGATGCGCAGAGCTTAAAGGATATTGCGAGGCGTATTATCAGTACAAATTATGTTTCGTTTTTAGGCATTGATGCCACTACCGCTTTTATAGAAAGTGGAATGTCGGACAAAGAAATTGATGCTGGTCTTGATAATTGCACTATCATGATTTGTGATGGCAAAACAATTGGTTTCGCTATTACCAATGAAGATGTTTTACACTTAATTATGATTGATGTTCCATTTCAAAATGCAGGATATGGTTCAGCGCTATTAGCTCAAATTGAGGAAAACCTTTTTTCAAAATTTAACTGCATACATTTACAGACATTCCAAGAAAACGTATCAACAGTTCAATTCTATTTAAAAAATGAATGGATAATCATTAGTCAAGAAGAAGTACCTGAAATGGACAAAATTATGTTGCAATTTGAAAAAGTCCGAAACACCTAATAAGCATTTTCTGTATCTGAAAACAACATCTATTCTATCAACTCCCCGCATGTAGAGCCGGTGGTGTTATTGTCAAGAAACGAAGTTGGAACATAGGAACTCAGGGTTTATCGGACGGTGATTTTATGGAAATAACAATAAAAAATATAGACAAAAAGGATTATGGCAAGGCCATACAATTTGCAATTACCGGCATGCACTTCGGCTGGTATTTTGACAATGAGCTTTTGCTTAAAATATTTGGAAGATACTTTTGGTATAAGGAATTGATCAGCGCCACCCGGGTAATTGCGGCATATGCCGGGGACGACCTTGCAGGGGTTTTGCTGGCTAATATTAAAGGTGACCCTAAAAAACACAGACCTTTTTGGGAATCGCTGTATGTAAGATTCTTTGATTTTTTACAGAACACTTTTTATAAAGAGGGCGGCAGCGTATATAATGACACTAATAAAGAGCTGTTTGAAAGGTACTCGCTGAATAACTCGCCTGATGGTGAGATCCTTTTCCTGGCGGCAAATCCCGAGCCAAAAATCAAAGGCATCGGCAGCAGGTTGCTCAGCGAATTGGGCCGAACCGTAAGCGGGAAAAAACTTTACTTATTTACAGATAGTGCTTGCACCTACCAGTTTTATGACCACAGAGGGTTTGAGCTCGCTTGCGAAAAAGATGTTGTTTTTGACAACGGGAATAAAAAAATTCCATTGAGATGCATGCTTTACAGCAAAGTGTTTGAGTGAAGCCATAGATGAAGCGTTATTTCGCGGAGGGACAGCATGGATTACCGCAAAAACCTGTTTTCATATAATAAGCTCTATGATTTGGAAGGCAGCAATTCCATGTTTCTCCATGCGATGAAAGGAAATATTGCCTTTCACAGGGCAAACTGTCCAGACTATGACAAAATACTTACACACTTTGAGTTTCGGGAAGAAAACCTGAAGTCCATTGACGACCTGTATTTGATCCCGCCTATCCCTACCACTTTTTACAAGACTCATGAGCTGGCATCAATTGACGAGAAGAAAATGCTGATAAAATCCACGAGCTCCGGAACAAGCGGCAATCCATCCAGGGTGGGGCTGGACTTCAAAACCTGCTGGTACGGCTTTCTCATGTTAAAAAGAACTCTGTCCTATCATCATTTGTTTTCCGTGATACCGACAAACTATATTGTCCTCGGCTATCAGCGGAGCAAATCCAATAAAATGGGCGCGACGAAAACGGCCTTCGGAGGAACGTTTTTGGCGCCGGCGCTGCACAGGGAATACGCACTTAAGAGAAACGGAACGGGCTATGACATAAATTTAGAGGGGATTCGGAAAAGCCTGCAACGATATGAAAAGCAAAAACTTCCCGTGCGCTTTGTGGGCTTTCCTTACTTCTTGTTTTTCATGATACAAATGCTGAATGAGAACAATATCAAGCTGAAGCTGCATCCCAAGTCCCAAATCCTTTTAGGAGGCGGCTGGAAGCAGTTTTCCGGCGAAAAGGTGGATAAACGCGAGCTCTATAAAATGGCTGAAGAAACTCTTGGCATCAAGCAGCACAACATTAAGGAGGTTTTTGCGGTTGTGGAGAGCAATATTCTTTACTGCGACTGCCCGAACCACCATTTTCATGTGCCTGTTTACGGACGAATAGTCATCCGGGACAGCAAAACACTGGAACCGGTTCCCTATGGCGTCCCGGGACTGCTGAATCTTCTTTCTCCGTTGGTCGGAAGTCATCCCTTGGGGAGTATTATGACAGACGATATTGCAGTATTGCATGACGGAAAGTCCTGTGGCTGCGGCATTGAAGCTCCTTATTTTGAGATTTTGGGCCGTGTTGGTATGAAAGAAATCAAGACCTGTGCCGCCGGAGCAAACGAAGTCTTAGAGGGGGGAAGCTGATGAATTTCGTAGACGGAAGCATTATCTCCGAGTATGAATGTGAAGAAATACTCAACACCCTGGATTCCAGAATTCACAGAACTATGGAAAAACTGCGGCTTGACCCTCTTCTTGTGGTGGAGGCCTGTGACAGGCTCTCACAGCTGATAAATGAGCAAGAACACGGGCCGATGCTGCTTGAGCTGGGGTTTTCGCCCCTGTTTGTCAATGAGTATATTAACGATGTCAAACTCATGATGAGCAGAGAATATCTGCTCGAAAAGCTAAAGAAAGAACTTGGCGACAACTACAACGGCTCCTGCAAATATAAGCCGCTGGGTTACGACAAAACGGTGAGCGAAAAACTCATGCCCCTGGGTGTGCTTTTTCACATTGCTGCCGGTAATTCTGACGGCTTGCCTGTTTTCACGGTGATCGAAGGGCTTTTGACTGGAAACATTAATATACTAAAGCTGCCGGCCGAGGAGGGCGGGCTTTCGGTGGCGATTCTTGCCGAGCTTTTCCGTATTGAGCCGTCCTTGGCAGAATATGTATATGTTTTTAACTATTCCTCGAAGGACACGCAATCCACGAAAAAACTCATTGACCTTGCCGATGCGGTCATTGTTTGGGGCGGTGACGCGGCAGTTAAGTCCGTTAGGGAAATGGCAACACCGAATACAAGAATTATCGAGTGGGGCCACAAAATCAGTTTTGCCTATGTTTCGAAAAGCTCTGTGTCGGATGAAGATTTGCACGGAATCGCAAAAAATATGTGCCGGACAAATCAGTTGCTTTGCAGCTCCTGTCAGGGTATTTTCATCGACACCGATTCTCCGGATGAGCTGCATAGATTCTGCGAACGCTTCCTGGCCGTGCTGGAAAAGGTAAGCGAGGATATCCCGGGCGATTTTGGTGTGGAGCTTGAATGCAAAAACACATTGAACACATATACCGAAGCTCTCAGGTCAGTTTTTAATGACAACCGTGTTTTCAAGGGAAAGGGCTGCAGCGTTACCGCCTATTCGGATTCTACCCTCGAAACAGCATTCATGTTCAGAAACTGCTGGGTTAAAAGACTTCCTAGGCATGAAATCATCAAAGTTCTGAGGCCATATAAGAATTATCTCCAGACAGTCGGATTGGTTTGTGATGAGGATAGAGCTCACGAACTTAAGGAGGCGTTCTGGAGAACGGGGACTGTCAGAATCACGGACGGGGAACATATGTCCAAAATGTACAGCGGCGGCGCTCATGACGGCGAATTCCCACTGAGGCGCTACACAAAAACGGTAGCATATGAGGAATGACAAAAAATGAATACCGATGTTTTTTTCTTTTTTAATAACGACCGGAACGCTTTGTGGCTCTACGAGGTATTTGAGCAAAAAGTCCTCTCCGAGATTGCTGATGTTAAGATCAGCGTTAAGAAAACACAAATATCTTTTTCGAATAAATATAATTTCGCCTTTGTTTCGTTGTTGCCTGTCCGAAAGACAAGGGATCGTCCTAAGTCTTATATTGTCGTGTCCTTTGGTCTGGATTACCGCGTGGACTCGCCGCGAATTGACGTTGCGACCGAGCCATACCCTAATCGCTGGACTCATCACGTTTTGATTTCAGAGCCGGAGGAAATTAACGAAGAGCTGATGGCGTGGGTTAAAAAAGCAAGCATTTTCTCGGCAAATAAACGCTGAATACTTGGGGAGTTAATAGATTTATGATCGAATACAAGGACACAAAGGATTTTGAGGAAAATCAAATCGGAGAGCTGTTTTTATCTGTCGAATGGTTTTCGGGGAACTTTCCTGACAGGCTGAAACTTGCACTGCACAATTCAAGCAGGGTCTTTTCAGCCTGGGACGGAGAAAAACTTGTCGGACTTATAAGAGCTTTGGACGACGGCGCATGGCAGGCAACCATCGATTGTCTGCTGGTGCATCAGGAATATCAGGGCCGTGGAATTGCTTCTGCCCTGCTAAAAATGCTGATGGATGAATATAAGGACTTTCTCTACATTAACGTAGCCCCGGACGAGAAGAAAAATGTCGCCTTTTATCAAAAGCACGGCTTTGAGATAATAGAGAACGCAACTCCCCTGCAGATAAAGGGCGATTCCTGGAAGTTGTAAAATATGTCCCGATATTATTAGGAGATACCATATGATAAAGATAGTTAACGACCATGACCTGCCCCGAGCTCTGGAGCTGGTCAACACTGTGTTTTCCGAATTTGTGGCTGTAGATTACTCGCAGCAGGGCAAAGCAACATTTGAAAACTATTTAAAAACCAAGCAGGAGGAGATTTCTACCGGGATAAAAACAGGGCAGAAAAAAATGTGGGCTTATTTCGACGGCGATGACATCATCGGAGTTATCGCAACGCGGAATATATCCCACATTTCTCTAATGTTTGTAGACAAGCGCCATCATCGAAAGGGCATTGCGCGGGAGCTGTTTAGTGTTGTGCTCGATGACATAAAAAATTCGGGCAGTGTTTCTCGGCTTACTGTGAACTCCTCCCCCTACGCAGTGAACGTTTATGAGCATTTAGGCTTTGTCAGGACCGGGGAGCAGCAGGAGAACGACGGTATAATTTACATTCCGATGGCCAGAGAAATATAGGAGGAGTACAGTATGATAAGGCATATAGTTGCGTGGAACTACAAGGATGGGTTTTCAGAAGCCGAAAAAAAGCAAAATTCTCAGAGTATTAAGGACGAACTGGAGGCCCTGGCACAGCTCATTGATGGAATTGTTGAATTAAGAGTCAATATAGAAATACTGCCCTCCGGTAACAGAGATATTGTCCTGAACAGCCTGTTTGAAAGCAAAGAGGCTTTGGAAGCATATCAAATACACCCTGAGCATAAAAGAATCGGTGCATTTATCGGTTCAGTAACGCAAGACCGAGTTTGCGTTGACTATTACGAGTAGCTTTCCATATAAAAAAACCTTTTCTCTTGCATTATTTCCTTTTTTTGGTACAATGCTATAGAATACCGTTTTTCGTCTGCTTTAGCGTATCCCCCTGCCATTTCCGTTTCATAGAAAAGTCTACGGGAGAGAGTCCACAATGAAAAAGACAATTACTGTCTTAATCTCAATCATACTGCTTGTCAGCTGCGTCTCATCGCCATTTGCTGCTTACGCCGCAGCAAACGGCAGTGCTTCCTATTTCCCCGGAATCTTCTCCGATGTTGACGAGAGCCAGTGGTATGGTGACGACAAACAGCAGGTGATACGAGGCGTTTTTGAAAACGGAATCATGCAGGGTAAGGGCAAGGGCATCTTCGGCATAGACAGTTATGTGACGATGACCGAGGCTATCGTTATGGCCGCGCGGATTCACAGCCGCTATGCCGCTGACAGTTACGATTTTACGGCGGCAAATGACGAACCGTGGCACTACCCCTACATTGACTATGCCATTGAGAAGGGCATTCTAAAAGAGCAGGAGCGTGCAATATACCAAACGACCGGCGGCACCGCATCAAACAACGCCTGGCGCGGGAAGGTCGCTCTGCTGTTTGCAAGCGCCTTGCCGGAATCTGAGTACCCCAGGATAAACGTTGTCGAGTCGGTGCCCGGCATCAGCCTTGACAACCGCGAAATACTTATGCTCTACCGCGCGGGCGTATTGACCGGAATCGACGCCAAAGGCACTTTTGCATATCATTCATCAATTACGAGGCAGGAGATCGCGGCTATCGCCCTGCGGGTCGTTGACCCGTCAAAGCGCATTGTGCTCGAACCAAAGCAGCTGAAAATTGAAATGCAGACAGTTGACTGGGGCAAGGCCGGCAGCTACAGCTCTGTTCTGGACAATATCACGAAGTCAATAATCACAGCCGGGATGTCAACCACGGAAAAGATCAAAGCTATCCACGACTTTATTATTAATAACTACTCATACGACCCCTATGTGCTGAGGAACGAGCCCTCTCCCTATAATCCCTCGTCAAGCACATATATGGGAATGATAAAACACGGCTACGGGGTGTGTCAGGGATATGCCGAAATGTTCTATTTCCTGTGCAGCAAGGCAGGTGTCCCGTGCAACATCGTCACGGGTACGGCAAAATCGGGTAACTACTGGGGCGCCCACGCATGGAACTGCGTCAGTGTTGACGGACAAATCTATCACATAGATGTCACGTGGGACGACGCATTCACAGAAGGCTACGGCTCAATGTGCTATGACTATTATCTGATATCGGAAAGTGCTGTCAAAAACGACCACAGAATAGAAGGCTACACACAGCCAAAGGGAAACAGTATCTACACATAACAGGAGGAAAGCTCGTTGCAGGAAACGTATGTAAATGTGAGTGAAGAAATCGGCTTTGATCTTAGCCGCAGAGTTGTCTCGTACAAGACAGCAGATTCATGGAAGGAAGTTCCACATGTTTCATATATCTACAAGCCCGACATTACAAATTTCTTTGAGGGATTTCGCAAATTGAAGGAACGCTCTCCAAATCTCACTTTTAATACTCTGATGTTTAAGGTGATTGCCGAGGGGCTCGTCGCCGCCCCTGTGCTCAACTCGCATTTTGAGTACAGCTTCAAGAAGGCGGAGGGGCTTATTCGTGTTGTGGAGCAGGTAAACATTGCTTTTCCGTGGCTGCTGCCGGACGAAAGAATGATAAACCCCACGGTCTTCAACACACAAAAGCTCACTCTGGAGGAGATCACGCAGTCAATCAAGGATATCGAGCGAAAAATCGGGAACACATATATTGACGAGCTGCTCTACAAAACCGCTCTTGTTCAGACGCTGAGCGATCTGCGCCACCTGCGTTTCGGCACGCTCAGACGAGTGATTTCCCACCAGTTTTCCAAGTACAAAACAAAACGCCTGAGCGGAAAAGCAAAATCCGATTACTACGATATTCCTGAGCGTGACAGGCTCACGGAAAATGACCTTCTGACCGGTACGGTTACGGTTTCAAACCTCGGTTCGCTTTATCGCGAGCAGAAGGGATATATCGGTTTGCTGGAGATAATTCCGCCTCAGGTTTTTGTGGTGGGTCTTAATGCAGTTCAGGAGGAACCGGGTGTTTTCGTAAACGAGAGCGGGGAAAAGGAAATCGGCATCCGCAAAATTTTGCCCATGTGCCTCGCCTTCGACCATCGTGTATGTGACTTTGTTAACCTTGTCCCATTTATCAAAAGGCTTGATGAAATATTTGCAGATCCGTCTGTAATTACCGACTGGTAACTGTTCTGGTACAAGCGAATCACCTCAGGCTCATTTTGTCACCCTTGAAAGACGAGTCTTGAATTTTTATGAAGTATTTGCACAAACTGTACCCGGGGTGATATTTTGCCAGACTATAAACAGATGTATTTTATCTTATTTAACGGAATCACAGATATTATTGAAGCATTGAAAAAGCTACAGCAGCTATGTGAAGAACTTTATATCAGCTCTGATGAAGCGAGCGATTAAGACGCGCAGTGTTTGCCTGCCCTGGGCACGGAAATGATCCCGAACTAGAGCCCAACGAAGCTGGTCTTCTTCGAAGGGTTAATAAGGGGGAACCGGTTCTTTCCAAGAACTGGTTCCCCCTTATATGCGGGTGCGGAACACTCAGTGTGCGCGGTATCTGTCACAAGGCGTTTGATGATGTATATATCAGAGAGCTTTACTCAAATATACCATATCCACAAGCTGAACACCATCCTCAAACATTGGATGGTCATAGTTGTCCGTAAAGAAGTTTTTTATCCTGTGTGAAAGCTCAAAGCCATTTTTCTCATAGAACCTTATAATTGTGGGAATATCCCCTGTTCCGACAGTCATCGTCCTGAATTTGCCCCTGTAATGCGCTGAAATGTGATCTATCAGCATACTCGCATAGCCCTGACACTGCCACTTTTCGTAAGTTGCGATGCTTTTCAGTTCGCAAAGGTCCTCGCTCTCCCGGGTGACCACACAAATACTTTTTAAATCGTCGTCAAACAAGGCAAACATTTCGCCGCGCTCCAGGTATTTGTCTATCATAGACTCTTGTTCGTCGGCAAGCAGGAGCAGATCCATAAACCGCTTTTTGTTTTCTGTAATTATTCTAATATCCAATTTTCATCCTCCAATCTCCTGCTACATTATATCTGCATATGCCGCTGATTACAATAAAGAAACTCCCCGAAACACCAAGGCTTCGGGGAGTTTTGCAATCTGAGAAATTATCTCTTTGAGAACTGGGGTGCGCGGCGCGCGCCCTTGAGTCCGTACTTTTTGCGCTCTTTCATTCTGGGGTCGCGGGTCAGGTAACCTGCGGCCTTCAGCGCGGGGCGATAAGCCTCGTCAACCTGAAGAAGCGCTCTTGAGATTCCGTGGCGCATTGCGCCGGCCTGACCGGTAACACCGCCGCCGGAAACTGTGGCTTCGATGTCGAACTTGTCCATGGTGGAAGTGGCCGCGAAAGGCTGGCGGACAATAAGTTTAAGGGTGTCAAGACCGAAGTAGTCGTCGATGTCACGGTTGTTTATCGTGATTTTGCCGGTTCCGCCGGGGAACAGGTGAACGCGGGCAACGGAGGACTTTCTTCTGCCTGTGCCGTACATATAAGGCTTTTTGCTCTGATACATATTCATTCTCCTCCTTAGCGTGCCCAGACTTCGGGCTTCTGTGCCTGATGAATGTGCTCCGCACCGCGGAAGATCTTCAGGCGGGTAAGCTGGGAGCTTGCCAGCTTGTTCTTCTGCAGCATGCCCTTAACGGCAAGGCGCATAGCCAGCTCGGGCTTCTCCCTCATAAGACGGTCATACTGAACTGCCTTGAGACCTCCGACGTAGCCGGAGTGGGTGTAGTAATACTTCTGCTCAAGCTTTTTGCCGGTGAGAACTGCCTTTTCGGCATTGATGATGACAACGAAGTCACCACAGTCAACGTGGGGTGTATACGTGGGTTTGAGTTTGCCGCGAAGGATGTCTGCCGCAAGTGTTGCGGTTTTGCCCATGGGCTTTCCTGCGGCGTCGAGGATGTACCATCTGCGTTCAACGGTATCCGCGTTTGCCATGTAAGTGGACATTTTCTTGCCTCCAGTAGTGAAATTAGTGTTTTTTGTATTTTCCGGTACGGGGGACCGGATTTCGAAATTTTGAGCCGTTTTATTCAGCAGCACAAAAATCTTTGACAATTGCCTGATACGACCTTACAATGGTCAATATCGCATAATTTCGCCTCGAAAGGCGCTTTATCTTTATACCACAGCATTTTTCGAGTGTCAACACCTATTTAGTAGTAATTTAATCTGCATATCAAAGAACTTCGTTTTTCGCCGAATTGCTTTAAATAGCTCGTTATTGCTTAAAGTCATTTTTCGAATTTGGAGAGATAGTTTTGGACCATCTGAACAACTTTACCAGTATAGTCCGCCGCGGGGTGGACGACTTCGGCATGATAGAAGAAGGCGACAGTGTTGCGGTCGGTGTTTCCGGCGGCAAGGACAGTCTTGTTCTGCTGCGTGCTCTTGCCCATCTGAAGACATATTATCCGAAACACTTTGAGCTTCGGGCCATAACGCTGGACCTCGGCTTTCCCGGCATGGACTTCTCCCCGCTCGAAAAATTGTGCGAGGACATCGGCGTTGCCTTTACTTTGAAAAAAACGGATATCAGGGAAATCGTGTTTGATGTCCGCAAGGAGGATAACCCCTGCTCACTGTGCTCAAAAATGCGGCGGGGTGCCATCAACGACACAATAAAAGAGCTGGGCTGCAACAAGCTGGCTCTTGGGCATCACTCTGACGACGCGATAGAAACATACTTGCTCTCGCTGCTTTATGAAGGGCGCATCAGCTGCTTCAAGCCGGTGACCTATATGAGCCGCGCAGATGTGTGGCAAATACGGCCTTTGATCTACGCGGATGAGGAGCGGATAGCCCGCCTGTGTGAGCGCTTGGAGCTGCCGATAGTGAAAAATGAGTGCCCTGAGGACAAGGACAGCAAGCGGCACGAGATAAAGCAGCTGATTTCGGATTTGCAGAAGGATTATCCTGATGTAAAGGCAAAAATCTTCGGCGCAATAATGCGCCTGCCCCTTGAGGGCTGGGAAATAAATAAGGGAATGGACACGGAAATATGCACGGAATAGGAACACTTGTAAACGCCGGAACAATCATACTCGGCTCTCTCATAGGCATTGCTGTAAAGGGCGGCCTGCCCAAGCGTTTTCAGGACACAATTATGCACGCAGTGAGCTTTGCCGTTATTTTTATCGGCATCGGCGGTGCGTTGGCGGGGCTGCTCTCTGTTGGTGAGAGCGGCGCAATTTCAACCCAGAATATAATGATGATGGTGCTGTCTCTGGTGCTCGGAGCAGTCACGGGCGAGCTTCTGAATCTTGACAAAAAGCTCAACACCCTCGGTGAATGGGCAAAAAGTAAAATCCCAGAAAAGCTCACCGGAAAGAGCTTTGTTGAGGGCTTTGTCAGCGCCTCCATGCTTTTTTGCGTGGGCGCGATGGCGGTTGTCGGCTCTCTTGAGGACGGATTGCACGGTAACTATTCCATCCTGTTCGCAAAATCCGTGCTGGACGGCATCTCATCGGTCATTTTCGCCGCCTCGCTGGGCTTCGGCGTCATGATGTCCGCAATTCCTGTGCTTATCTATCAGGGGCTCATCACGCTTCTGGCGCAGTTCATTGCTCCCTATCTCTCGGACGCGCTGATCTCGCAGATGTCCTGCGTCGGCTCCATTCTCATTTTCGCGATCGGCTTCAACATGCTCACAAACGGCAGAATTAAGGTTGCAAACCTGCTGCCGGCGATTTTCTTCCCGATAATCTTCGCACTTATCAAGGCTGTATGGCCTGCATTCCCGATATAAAATTTCTACATTGAGTAGAGTTTTTAAGCGTCCTGCGACACATTTTTTATATTTTGCGCTTCCCGCGCAGGGCACTCATTGTTATTTCTCGCTACCCGCAGGGGGCAACCTATTTTTAATTATTTTGCGCTTCCCGCGCAGGGCAAGAGAGGGCATTCTTTAAAAAAGAAATGCCCTCTCTTGACTCTCCTAAAGAAAATATTGCTTCGCCATAAATGCAAGCAAACTATCCGCGAGCTAACTGCGTACCGTGCCACAGGGCAGGTAAGCACTGCGCGTCTGAACCGCTCGCTTAGCTTTGGTGCGGGCGTAACTTGTAGCCCATCGCTTTATGCAGCCGCGCTCCGTAGGCAGCGGCGGGGCGTTCATTGGCCCTTTACCAGCAGGGGCAACCTATTTTTAATTATTTTGCGCTTCCCGCGCAGGGCAAAAGAGGGCTTTCTTTAGAAAAGAAATGCCCTCTCTTGACTCTCCAAAAGAAAATTGGTGCGTTTCTCGCGTTAAAGGTTCTGAGCGGCGCGGTGTGACACTATAGGCTGCTCGCCCGCTGTTAGTTTGTACAAACGGGAGAAATGTTTAGTGCATACGCCGCTCTCCCCTCTGTTCCTACCGTCTTCCTCGAACAAGAGCCCAACGAAGTGGGTCTTGTTCGAAAGAGGAGGAACAGCGAAATGAGCAGGCTTTTCGGCTTTAGCCGGAAACCAGCGATATGTAGCTTGTTCCGACGAAGCGAGCGGTTTTGTGGCGCAGTGCTTACCTGCCCAGTGGCACGGAGCGCAGTTAGCGAGCGGATAGTTTGCTTGTATTTGTGGCTTCCAGAGGGGTTTCCAAAGGGTACTCCCTTTGGGCTTCTTCGGAGGGGGATCATAAGGGGGAACCGTTTCTTCGCAAGAACCGGTTCCCCCTTATATGTGGGTGCAGGGCGAGCAGCGCCCGCGGCACCCCAACGTTGGACGTTTGGAATAACGTTACCTGCAACATGTTGTATAGAAAAACCTAAAACGCCTCATAAATAAACGCGCCGTTTCCGCTGAAAAACATCAGTACCGCAAGGATCATCAGCGCATAGACAAGCGCCTCCAGAACCTTTCCGAAGGGTGTTGATGCGGTCTTTTTAATCCAGTCTATGATTGCAGCCATTTATCCAACACCTCCGTAAAATACACCGCGCCGTACTCGTAGTTCAGGTGGCCGACGTCATGAAAATACTTTCGCTCAAGCGAATTGCTCATGTCCGTGACTTCGATACCCTTGCCCGTTAGCACCTCATTAGCAGCACTCGTGACCGCCTGAACACTGTCCGGCACCGGAACGTCGTTGTTCCACGGCCCCCAGAACACCCGCAGCCTGACATCTCTTTCAGCGCACCAGTCAGCGATTTGGGCGAGGGCCTCAAGGTTGTCCTTATACGAATCCAGCCCTAAACCCCAGAACAAGTCACGATAACGCTGCACACCTTTTTCCAGCTCAAAATCAGTCAGAACGCCGTGATAAACGCTCTTTCTCATATCATCATATACAGGCAGATTAAGCGGCGATGAACGGTGCATGATGTTTGTTGCCATGCCATTAATAACGGGTGCCAGCCTGTCCCTCTGAAAATACACATAGGGTTCAAACGTGTGCCGGTGCCAGGGATAGGTCGGGTTCGTTTCCAGCTCATCGAGCAGCACAAAGTAATTAAGATCGATGACCAGCTCTCCTGTGACTGCCAGATAGCCCTGCGTCAGCATCTCATAAAGATCACGCGCCGTGCCGTAATCCAGGCCGAAATTGACGTAGCCGGATTTGCTTTGCTCCTCTATATATGAGGAGATAAGCGTTGAGTTGCCGTAGAGCACCTTCTCATACTTCGTTTCGTTTCCGTGGGACATTATCGTTTTTTCGTAGTCGTTCCGTGTAAAGAGGGTCGAACGCTCGACAGGCGCCCAGACAGCCAGAGCCGTGTCGATTGCGAAAAACAGCAGCAGGGTTATTATCACAAAGCGCAGGGCAAAAATGCCGCTGAGCAGTTTTCTGAAAAATCGTTTCATGGGCTGATCAACCCCCTCAAAACTGAGATGACCTGCTCAGGCACGAGGGTGAACACGAGCGTGTTAGCCGCAAAAAGCAGATTGACGCACAAGCACCGCAAATAGTAAACGGAGCTTTTGGTCTTTTTGCGGTTAACCGTGGTTTTTTCAAGCAGGTTCTCTATCGCCAGCAGGGCTCCGTTATACACACCCGCAAGCAGAAACGGCAGGTTGAAGCCGTGCCACAGCGCCATGATTATCATTGTGAAAAAGGCGATAAGGGCTGTCACGCCGCGGCTGAGCTTGCGTCGGCCGATAACAACGTAGATGTGCTCACGTATCCAGTTACTGAGCGTGATATGCCAGCTGCGCCAGAACTGAGTGAAGCTGGCAGCCTTCCAGGGTTCTTTGAAGTTCTCCGGCACATCGTAGCCAGCCAGTTTTCCAAAAGAAATTGCAATGTCACTGTATCCGGACAGGTCAAAATATACTATTACATAGCTGCAAATGATCGCGCAAAGGCTGACATACCAGTGCGGCGACATCTCCATCAGGCGGGTCATTGCCAGAACCGCAAAGTGCGAGATGACCACCTTTTTGAACATTCCGCGGACTATGCGCTTGAAGCAAAGGATAAAGAGCGCGGAGTCCGGTTTCAGCGGATTTTCATGGGTCTTTACAAAATCTCTGTAGCGGAAGTTAGGTCCTGAGGTAAGCACCGGCAGCAGGAGCATAAAATTCATAAAAATCAGCGGGTCAACGTCCTGCTCGGCATAGTAAACATAGTAATAGACATCTATGATTTTCAGCATGGCAAAGGAAATGCCGATGCTCACGAAGATAAACGGCAGAGTTACGCCGAAGCTGTCGGTTCGGCTCAGGAAAAAGGGCACCAGCGCCAGCAGGCAGAACAGGACAAAAAGGAACTTGCTGTGTTTGCGCCTGAGAATTTTTGCGAATACGATACCCATGACTGTGTAGCCGATGTAAAACACGCACAGGCGGCGGCTGATATACCACAGCGCGGCGAGCTCAAGCAGAGGCAGAACGACAGAAAAAACCTTTTTCGGCGCAAATTTGCGCAGCAAAGCTGCCAGCAGCGAAAACACCGCCAGCAGCACAAAGGTGTCTGTCTGCAAATACCACATTGTTTATAGCTCCTTGTGCGCGGAAAAGCTCACATCGCTGTAGCCGTGAGCCGTCCAGAATTTGTGTCCGCCCTCGTTGCCCACAATGATGTCGCATTTTACAGACTTTGCTCCGGATTCCCTCATCCAGCTCTCTGCTTCTTCCAAAAGCGCGGCAGCAGCTCCGCTTTTTCTGGCCGACGGCTCAACGAAAATATCGTTGACAACGCCCACAAGACCGCCCTTGAACTTGCGGTCGATACGGCTGACCCCGGCGGAAATGAAGCCTATGCAAACGCCGTCGTTTTCGGCAAGCAAAAGACGGAACAGCCTTGAGCGTATCTGGGCGCTCAGTATGTCCGCAAGCGCATCCCTGTCCAGCTCATAGGGCATGCCGACGCCGGAGAGCATGTCGTAAAGCTCGGCATACATTCTCTCCAAAACGGGTAAATCCGCTTCCTGTGCCGGTCTTATAATCATAGCTTCAGCCCTTCAGTTTGGAGGCTACGACCTCCGCAATTTCACGAACGCTGTTCATGGGATAGAGCGTAAGATCCTTTTGAGTGATCTCGATGTTCCACTTGTCCTCAACGAACAGAAGAATCTCAGTTGCGCCCAGAGAATCCACAAAGCCATAATCGAACAGATTCACCTCCGGCGTAAAATCCGGGTCGTCGCCGATGTCGAACTGTTCGCATATATATCTGCTGAGTATTTCAATAATTTCGTCCATTTTGTTTCTCCTAAAGCGATGATTTTAAGGTTACGCGGTCGATTTTTCCGTTTGGAGTCTGCGGGAAGGCGGACATGCACACGAGTCTTCCGGGCAGCATGTACGCCGGCATAAATTTTTTCAGCTCAAGATTCAGTTTGCGCAGAACAAATTCCTCATCAGTCTCCGCGAACAGGACTATCTCCTGCTTGTCCGCGTCAAGCATTGCGCAGGCGTTCTTGATTCCTGAAATGCTCTTTGCCGCGGTTTCAATTTCTCCCAGCTCTATCCTGTTGCCGCGCAGCTTAATCTGCGAATCCATGCGACCGATGAAAATGATATTGCCCTCATCATTGTAGAAAGCCAGGTCGCCGGTGTGGTAAAGACGGTCGTCATAATAGCGGCTCAGCGGATTCTGGGTGAAGGCACGGCGGGTGACCTCCGGCGAATTCCAATAACCACGCGCCAAACCGCTGCCGAGAACGCAAAGCTCTCCTGTTTCCCCAGTCTCCGCCCGAGTGCCGTCCTCGCGTAAAATCACAATGCGCATATTCCTGCAGGCTATGCCGATGGGCAGCGGATCACTGTCCGCAAACTCGCGGTCAACAATATAATAGCTGCAAACATCAGTAATTTCCGTTGGTCCGTAAAGGTTGGCATACAGCAAGTCAGGAAAGGCGGCGCGCCACTGGTTGAGCTGCTTGTTCGGCATTGCCTCGCCGCAGAACAGAACCTTGTTCAGCAGCGGCATCCGGCAGCTTTCCAGCGCGCCGGAATTGGCGAGGCTCATCATTACGGTCGGCACCCAAAATATCGTATTTATCGACTTTTCGTTAATGAATTCCGGCAGCTTCGCAGGAAAGCGGAAAAGCACCTCCGGAATTATCTCCACCCTCGCGCCTGTGTGGCACATAGTGAAAATGTCGAGCGTAGAGTTGTCAAAATAAAATGCAGACTGATTCCCGAGAACTGTGTTTTCGTCGAAATCGAAGGTCTCCAGAAGCCACTCGGCGTAGTCTATGATACCGCGGTGTGGAATCGTCACACCCTTCGGAACTCCTGTAGATCCGGAGGTGTACATGATGTAAATCGGATCGCAGTCTATGACGCCCGCAACTTTTTTCATACACGCCTCTTCATCAGGCGAAGCCGCGGATACTTCTTCATACAAATGCAGCTGCACGTCCATGAGGTCGATTTCCGCAAGGTTTGGCGCAAGCTCGGCATTTGTGATAATATGCCCGCAGCCCATATTTTCAACTATGCTCTGCAATCGTTTCACGGGAATCGCGGCGTCCACCGGAACATAGGGGTTCGCGCTGTACATCGCGCCCAGAAAGCAAGTAAAGGCCTTCACGCTTTTGGGAAGATAAACTATCACAGGACGCAAATCATCTGTCGCGTGCAGTAAGGCCGTTCCGATGGCAAGACCTGTATTTCTGAGCGCAGAGAAACTTTTTACCTCCCATTCGTCGCTCATCGCGATTTTATCGGGAAAACGAGCCGCCGTATTTTCAAACATCATTATTGCAGAGTTCAGAGAAATCACCTCAATTAAAAACTATCGTTATTGTATCTGCCTTGCCGTATTTTGTAAACACCGTTATGCCGTCATAGCTCTCTTTCAACCAGCCGTCTGAGCTTGTTGAGGCCGCGCCGTCAACGGTGACCTGCATCATTCCGCCGTCCAAGAAGGTAATTTCCGCACCTGATTCTGTGCGTGATACTTCAGCGGGCAGATTTATCTGCCGGATATGCGTGCCGTACATTTCCCCGCTTGCTATCGTAATCGGTCTGTTCAGGGATGCGAAAATATCCCTGCCCTGAGCGTACCATACGTCTGCATCAACGGAGAGCTCCGCCATATCGAGCTTTTCTCCTACTGAGATCCGCACGCCGCAGCTGTTCTGATAGCGCTCATCGTATAGCGGAAAATCGGAGGCCAGAGCTTCGGGCGTTATCAGAATCTTTTCCCCGTCATTGACAACTTTAACCGATAGGTTGTATGCCGCGGCCGTAGCTAACATGAGCTGGTGCTCGCCGACAAAATTGTAAGCATGGGTTCGGCGGAAATCCTCCGCAGTTTGAATGTTTGATTGGGCCGCCGCTTCGTCCGCGTAGGCAAAGTCGCAGTGATAATAAATGCACACAGGCATGCCGTATCTCGCTGAAATATCCGTCCATTCAGGGTCTGCGTACAGCAGCGTCGAGCAGTTCTGGACCAGTATCGTCTTTTCTCCGTCAACTGTCAGGAAAAACGGCAGTGACACCACATTCTGCGCACTCACCTGCGGTGCCTCAGCCGCGCTGTTCGCAGGTGAAAAGCCCGAATTCCACAGCAGCCCGGCGTTCCACGCTGACATCAGGGATTGCGTCGGGTCGCTCCCGCTGGTGAACCAGGTGTGCTGGTTTGTTCCCGCGAGGCTCAGATCAACACCGTAACGCTCTCTCATGGCCTTGATGTGATACTCCAACTCCGCCTTTTCTCTCTCGGGCGAGGCGTACTTGTTTGTATAAAAGTGCACGCCCAGGTAAAAATCGTTGTCTTTAATATAGTCCACATTTTTTTGCAGCTGCTCGTAATAAGGATAATAACTGCTGTCAATCGGGTAGGCAAGACCGTATTCAAGACTGCCGGCGATAAGATCATCAATGCCGTCGCCGTTGACATCCGCGAAACCTGGTACGCAGTTATTGCCGAATTTCGCGTTATCATTGCCCTTGTAGTTTTTCTCTTTAAGGCTTAGAAAACCTTCAAATTCAAAGGCCGTATCCCGCGCGCAAAGCCGGGCGATATATCCGTCCGCAGTGCCGATTGCGATATCCGGTTTTCCGTCCCGGTCAAGATCTGTGACAAAAGGCGCAAGCCATTGTCCCAGCTCCGCTTCAACGTCCAGAACCACAGCAATATCGAGCTTGAGTGAATCCTGTGCACTGCCGTACCAAACCATGAGCTGACCGCAATCCGAACCGACTATCAGGTCTATATTCCCGTCATCGTTAAGATCGCCAACCGTCGGCAGGGCTTGCCCTTCCATGAGGCAGTTATTTAGCAGGCCCTCATATTCAAAGGTCATATCGCCGTTGCCGGAGAACCAATACAGCCTTCCGTCAGAGCAGCCGTAAATAATATCCGGTACACCGTCTCCGTCAACGTCTGTCACCACCGGCGCTGAATAGCCCTCAACCAGAAGCTCCCGTCCTGTGCTGTCCGTGATAGCGGCGCGATAGTCGGTCTGGAAACGCCCGTTGAAGCCCTGACCCTTATAGAAATAGAACCTGCCGTCGCTGGAGCCGCAAATGATATCCGGCAAACCGTCAGAATCAATATCCGTCACGCAGGGATAGGCGCGCTGGTGATACTGCTCATAATCCACAAAATAGCTGCCTGCATCCTCAAGCCCTGCAAGACTCAGCCACTGATTTCCCGCGCCCACATGAGTGCCTGAGGAATAGGCGTTTTCGTAATAATCCATCTTGTAGGGCATGCCGTCCCCGCTCTCTTGCCCCAGAAGATAAGTGACGCTCTCCGCTCTTAAAAACCACTGGTAGGTGTTGCGGATAAGCGTGTATCCCGGGACCTGGGAGGATTCCCTGCACAGCTCGCCGAAGATGATTCCCGCGTCATTGTTGAAGCCTGTTATCTCCTCATAATGCAGCTCCCATGCCATGTTCGGCCTGCCGAAGCTTCCGAAGACGCGGTAGAGCGAATACCCGTATTTCTGCTTCGCTACATACGAGGCAAAGCCGTTCTCAAGCAGCTGATTGCAACTCGCGGTGGTGTTTGAAAGTGCAGACTGCGAGTCATTGCGGCTTGATAGGGAAAATCCGCTTATGTCAAGGCCGTTCGGCAAAAGAGGGTTTGTGAAAAAAACGTTTCCTTCGCCGTATTTGTTCATCGTGTAAAGTGCAAGCGGGCCGCTCTGTACCAGCGCGGTCGCGGTGGAGGGCTTCACGCCGTAGCCGTAATCATATTGCCGCAAGGCATCAGAGTCCGGAAACTGAGCGAAAAGCGACGCAAAATCGCTTATTACCTGCTGCAGCTCGGCCAAATCGTCCCCCAGGTCCGGAAACTTCAAATTTTCGGGTTTGGAGCTTATTTTCTCAAAACCAGAAGCGCCGATAAAGTCAGCGGGAAAGAAGTTCCAAAAGCCGTTTGAGAGGAAGATCGAGCCCCCGCTTTCAACAAAGGCGATCAGCTTTTCGCTTAGTTCGGCAGAATTATCAGAGCTGATTATCGATTCATCGGCATAGACGACATC
This sequence comes from Oscillospiraceae bacterium, assembly GCA_031552685.1. Classification (GTDB taxonomy): domain Bacteria; phylum Bacillota; class Clostridia; order Oscillospirales; family Oscillospiraceae; genus UBA2658. The sequence continues at coordinate 11,265 of JAVBMI010000008.1, read as the reverse complement.
AAAATCTGAAAGCTCGTCCACAGAGGAAGCCTCAAGAGCTCTGGCGGAAAAATTGAGCAGCAGAGACTGGTCGAGCCGGGAATACACATCCTCCCAGCTTCCGTCAGCAGTCCGTGAATCATACAAAACAGCGGCGCTTATCTCACCCTGCGCGGTCAGGGGCAGCGGTTCGATATTCGGCTGTTTCTCAGTGCAGCCGGCCAGCATTGAAAAAATAAGGGCACAGCACAAAAAAAGAGCAATTATTCCAGCACTTTTTTTCATTTTGCCGTCCCCCTTTGAAAAGCAGAGTTTATCTGTCAGACCTACGTCTGAACCTCAGAAAGAATATCACATTTTACAAAAATATGCAATTGTGCTTTTGCCTTAACTCCAAATATGAAATTCAGTCAAAAAATTGGCGGGAGACTACACACGATTCGTCCCCCGCCCTCTTTTACCGGTCACTTGGCACCGTCTCCTCATTACCAAAAATAAGATCGTCTATGTCATTGCCCATTATATCGCCCCCCGAAAAATTTTTGCGTACTAATATGTATATGCGGGCGGGCTTGTATTATGACTGTTATTTTTATGTAACAAAAATTGTTTTTGCTTGTCACAGCTTTCTGACCGGCGTATAATTGAAGCATACAACATAATATTGAAGGAAACTCAAAATCGTGATATTGGCGGGATTAGTTTATGAAAAAGAATTACTTTTCAGAGCTGCTTTCATCCTCCGTTAAACTGTGGAACTCTAAGGATAACTTGAGCTTCAAGAATATTCGCCGCAGCCACCTGCAATATTTTTTCGCGTTTCCGCTCGGCATGATTTTTGCCAATACTCAGGAAGTGCTTTTTACCAGCGATTTCAGCTTGTGGGGGCTTAACCCTGTTACTCTCTCATCCGGCGGATTATGCCTCGGGGCGGGGGTTTTGTTTCTTTTTACCAGCTTAAAAAATATCAGCCTGATTTCAAAGATATCGACAGCAATCGCGATTTTGGGCTTCGTTCCATGGCTAATTCTGCCTGACAGCACTTCAAGCCTTGTTTGCGTAGTAGTTTTTATGGCGGGCATGGGCGGCTGTGCCATGAGCGGCGCGTTCTCATATGCCTTCGCTCTGAACAATGCGGAACGGTTTTGGGGCTCCGTGCTGATTGCAGTTTTCTATTCACTGTCGCGATTGAATGCAGGCTACGCGCTTGTCTCGCCTTCCGTGACCAAATTCTTTCTGGCTGCGGTTATTGCATTGACCGCTCTCTGTCTTGCCATGTACCGGACAAACGATTTCATATTCTTGTCGAAGGAAAGAAACAAAGATTTCGGCCGCGAGCTGGGGCTTGTGATTTTCATTTTTGCGTCCGCCACATTTATGACTATGTTTTATTCATACATTCCGGGGACGGACTCTCCCAATGCGATATTCGTCAGCGGCATTTCCGGAATCGCGGCGGTCATAGTCACCTCACTTCTTCAACTGCTGCTGCGACGAAATGTGTGGCTTCAGTGCAGCGTGTTTTTTCTCAGTATGGTCGGGGCATATGCTCTACTGTATGTGCCTGAAGCATCGTCGCTGCGGCAGGCTTCATATGTTCTTCGCGGCTTTGAGATGATCGGCTATATGATAAGCTTCTATCTTATGGGCTGTCTCGGCAACAAATACGGGGATTTCCGAATTCTGAAGAAAATAATAGTTATCATTATGCTTGCCGCTGTACTCGTATATCTTGTCCCCGACCTTTTATCAAGTAACCCGTCACTTCTGCACACTGTCGCAATGGCTTCATCATCAGTTCTGCTCATTGCTTTTCTCTTGCTTGCGCCCGCTTTTTCAAAACACCTGTTTGCTGCCGAATGGTCAGACGATTTCAGGAAACTGACAATGTCAGAGGCAAAAGCACATGTTGAGCAGTCTGACCGTTTTGCAAACCTCGGCCTCACTCCGAGGGAGAAAGAGATTACGGTTCTCCTGCTCCAGGGGATGGCAACAAAACAAGTCGCTTCAGAGCTTAACATTTCGGTGGACACAGCAAAGTTTCACATCAAGAATCTTTATAAAAAGCTCGGCATCGGAGGCCGCGCGGAGCTGTTTGCCCGTTTCGGCGGCGGCAGTGCCGCAGCTGAGGAGAAAGTCGAAATATCGTTGTGAATACTGAGAAAAATAGAACAAATTGTCAGGCACACCCCGCCGAAACCGGCAGGGTGTTTTTTTATGCCGACCTACCCAAAGAGGTAGCTATGCAAACTGGGTGCTTTCGGGTAGGTTTATGATGAGGAGGTGATCATTTGGATGCAGACCTGACCGTACGAGAAAAACAAGTATTCGACCTGCTTCTTCTTGGACTGAAAAGCAGGGAAATTGCGGTCAGACTTGGAATTTCAGATTCGACCGTACACTTTTTTACCAAAAACATTTACAGAAAAACAGGGGTAAATTCAAAGCCCGCACTCATGCGGAAATATCTGCTGTCAGAAAAAGATAAGAAATAACAAATTGAAAATGGAGGTAATCTGTGATGAAAAGGAAGCTTTCTCTTTTCCTGGTGCTCATAATCCTTCTCAGCCTCGCTCTCCCGCTAAACGCCTTTGCTTTACCCAATTTTCCGAAAAAAGCAACTGCCGCGGATGTGTATTTGGGTTCAAACGGCTCAATCTACGTCGGCCCTCCCGGCGGCTCGCTGGCCGACTCCGACTACAGAATAGCAATAACGGATGTCAAGCTGAACGGCGTATCCATCCCTGGAGGAATGAATCAATACTGGCGGAAAGACCACACCACAAACAGCATCATAATTGATTCGTATGTGCTTCAGGCCGTGGGCTCCTATGAATTCACCCTTGTTGCGACAAACTACTTTGATCAAACCGTAACCCTCAAGGTTCTGGATTTAAAGAATCCTCCATACCTAAAACTGCGCTCAACCCCTTTGCTCGGCGATGAGGTCCACCTGATCGCCTTCGGTGAAGATGAGTATTTTGCAGGTATTACGGGAATCAAGGTTTCCGGAGTGAGTGTTAAGTCCGAGGACATTACTCTTAAGAATTCGTCATTGATTTTGTCAAAAGACATCTTCCAGGCGGTGGGGAGCTATCAGATAGTTGTCTATTCCAAAAACTACAAGGAATTTTCAAGGGAAGTTACGGTGCACCCCGCGAATGCGGCAAATCCTCCCACAGACCTCAAGGCTGTTATCAGCAACCAGGTTCCTCTGCTTACATGGAAGGATAATTCTTCGATTGAAACCGGCTTTAATATCCATAGAAGCCTGGACGGCGGCACAACATGGACAAAAGCCGGGGAAGTCGGCGTGAACACCACCCAATTCCTCGATTCAGGAGCCCCAGGCGGCAAGAGCTGCACATACTATGTAAACGCCAGTTTTCCCACTGAAGACGAATTTGTTCCGCACTCTTTGTCATCGAACAAGGTTACCATAGCTGTTCCCGAGAAAACAGAGGGGACCATGGACAATTTTGTTGTTAAAAACACATATAAATCCGGACAGTTCACCGATGTGAACGAGAATTTGTGGTATGGCTTCAACCAGCAGAAGGTCATCGCCCGCGCATATGAGTACGGACTGATGAAGGGCGCAACTGCCACCACCTTCAACCCCAACGGCAATTTCAGCATCGCTGAAGCCATAACCGTAGCCGCCCGGGTTCGCAGCATCTATACCACAGGTAAGGAAAACTTCATCCAGGGCGCTCCGTGGTATCAGGTCTATGTTGACTACGCTTTGGCAAACGGGATAATAAAAGCAGGCGACTTTACAAACTATGATGTCGCGGCTACCCGCGCACAGATGGCTTATATTTTCTCAAATGCTCTTCCGATTTCCTGCTATCCTATGAGAATGGCGGGGACGGTAAAAACGCCGCCTGATGTAAATGCTTCAACGCCGTATCAGCCAAGCATCCTTTCTCTGTATGCAGCGGGAATACTTGGCGGAAGCGATGACAAGGGCACCTTCAATCCCTATAATAATATTAACCGGGCGGAGGCCTCCGCAATTGTGTCGCGGTTGATTTTACCGGACATGAGATTGGGAATACCCTTCATGCCAAGCTGAGAACCCGCAATTGAAAAGAGCCCGCTCAGTTAGTAACTGAGCGGGCTCTTTTCATGAATGCAGAGTGCAGGTGATGATCTCCGGCGGGTTCAAAAACCGGGGTATTATATTGAAATTACCAAGTCCGCGGGAAAGCACCAGATCATAAGTCCCCTCGTTATAAACTCCTGCGTCGTATTCGGGGAACAAATCATATTCCGTGCTGAACACCCCCCCGACAAAGGGAAGTCTAACCACCCCTCCGTGCGCGTGACCGCTGAAAACAATATCCACGTCCAAATCTGGGTATTTTTTGAGCCAGTCGTCCCTATGTCCTAAAAACGCTATAAAACTCTCCGGATACTCCTGCCTGATTTCTGAAATAAGCTCGTTTGGCCTGGTCATATCCGCCCAGCCGTTGCGGTCATCTACTCCGGCTAGGATTATCGTATCACCGCCCTTTTCTAGCGGCACAAACTCATTTCTCAGGTACATTATTCCGCTCTGTTCCAAAACATCCGCAAGCTGCGGGAGCTCGTTGCTGGCCCACTCGTGGTTGCCGCTCACAAAATAGCAGGGCGCGATCTGCGAGAGATTCTCAAAAAAAGTTCTCAGCTTTTCAGCCTGGTTTTTGTTTTCTCCGCTCCTGTTGATAAAGTCGCCGGTGAGCACTATTATGTCAGGCTTCTGCTTTCGAACCGCCGAAAGAAGCCTCTCGTTGTCCTTGCCGAACTGCGCCGAATGCAGATCGGAGAGCTGAACTATCCGAAAGCCGTCAAAACTCTCGGGTAAATTGCCGTAGCTGAGATCGAATTCCGAAACGGTGAGGCGGCAGCAACTGTCAATTATTATTGCACCCATTATGAGCAACAGGCACAGCATCACTTTGAGTACAACGCGTTTTTTCTTTTTTTGCTTTTTTGCCATCTGTCTACCTCTGTTTATCATGAACGCGGTTCAAAAAAACCGCCTCAGAAGCTTACGAATGAATAAAAGGTTACCACAATTGAAAAGAATAAACAAGGAATGCGATAAAAAGGATTTCGCCCGCAATCGACACAATCAGAGCACTTTTGGAACGTTTTTGTGAACATCTTCCACAGAGTTATGCACATTGCACCTGTTTTGTCAAGAAGAAAATTACAGAAATAATGTAGAATTTCGTTCGAGTTTTTTCGACAATATGTTTATGATTCTCAAGGAGAAATTTCCGAAAATAATTTTGGGAAACTCCGAAAAAGCCGTGTCGTTACAGCTTATGACGATGCTGCAAACAAAATGTGCCCGCTTTCGGTTGAATTTAGCTTGAAACGCGGCTTTATATGTTGTATAATCTTTTAGACTTATGCGCGCAGATATGTTTGAAGGTCATTATGCAGCGCGTTATGATATCAGGAGCAATATTTCCCTCTCCTGAACAAGAAGAAAAGGAATGGTCACAACATGGGTGCTTCACAACAGAAGAAAACTCGCCAGCAGCAGCGCGAGGAAGGAATAGAGAAACGTCAGCTTGCTAAGAAAAAAGCAAAGACTGAGGCTCAAAAAGAGAAGAAAAGATGGACAATAATCGGCGTAATCGTCGCCTTTTTCGTTGTCTTGATAATTGTTTTTAACGCAGGTGTCTTCCACAACTATATTCCTGCGGTCACGATCGGCGATGTAAGCTATTCATCCTCTGAATACAGCTTCTTCTACCGCTCGGCCTATAATAGTTTTTACAATCAAAACTACTCTATGATCCAGGCGGGATATGTAACGATACCCGAGCTTAACAAGCTGGGCACGGTGGATTACAGCGAAGATATGACCTGGCGTGAGTTTTTCAGAGAGCAGGCACTGGCGCAGATGAAGAACGTCACAATGCTTTATAATGAGGCAAACGCCGCGGGTTTCACTCTCAATGACGACCAGAAGGCGGAGCTTCAGTCAACGCTCGACAGCACGAAAACTGTTCACGAGTCTTACGGATACCAGAGCGCCAATGCATACTGGGCGACAAATTACGGCAGCGGGCTCACTGTAGAGCGCGTTTCCAAGCTGATAGAGCGGGAATTCATCGCAGCAAAATACGCCGAGTCTGTCAACGCCTCTTTCGAGTATTCAGCGGACGAACTTGCAAAACAGTACAAAGACAATGAAGAAAATTACGATATTTTCAATTATCTCAGCTACACTTTCAGCGGAGCTGAGGATGCGGAAAACGACATCAGCTCCGAAACCGCCATGGCGGAAGCCAAAGCGCTTGCCGACAAGGTCCTTTCAGATGACCCGATTGACGAGGCCGATACAAGTCCCGCCGACGATGCCGACACAAGCACTAATGACGACAGCGCCTCCGACACATCAGAAACTGATGAGGCTGAGACCACTGACAACACCGCAGAACCAGACGAGAATGCAGCTTCCTCCGGGGTTGAAAACTTCAAGGCGAGGGTCCTTGCATTAACCGGAGCTGAAGCGACCGCCGGCAGTTTTAACGGCGCGCAGCTTGAAACCTACTATACCTCATACAAAGAATGGCTTACTGACGCTTCCCGCAAGGAAGGCGACACCACTATCATTGAAAATGAGACGAGCTATACTGTTCTTTGTTATGTGAGCCGCGACGACAACGACTATAACACAGTCAGCGCCCGCCACATCCTCGTAAAGGCCGTCGCCTCTGAAGACGGCACTTATACGGACGAAGCCAAGGCAGCCGCGAAAACAGCTATTGAAGAAATTCAAGCCACTTGGGAAGCCGGTGAAAAGACCGAAGATGCTTTCGCCGCCTTGGCAAATGAAAAGTCTGAAGACGGAGGTTCGAATACCACGGGCGGACTCTACGAGAACATCTACCACAATCAGATGGTTAAAGAGTTCAACGACTTCATCTTTGACGAGAACAGAAAGCCCGGCGACACCGGAATTGTGTTGAACGACGGAAGCTACTACGGCTATCACCTCATCTACTTTGTGGGCACCGGCATGAATTACCGCGACTATCTCGCAGACACGGATCTGCGCAACGAGGCTTTCACCGCGTGGGAAACAGAAAAGCTTGAGGGCTACCCCGTGAAGAACGGCTCCACTCTTTTCCTTGTTAAGTAGTTAAACCGACTTTTACGGCCGCGGAGCAAGCACTGTTCCGCGGCCGCTTTTTTGAGGTGGAATATGACCGAAACCTTTTTGAGAAACAAGATGCTTCTTGGCGACGATGCCATGGAAAAACTTGCCGGCAGCAGCGTGGCCGTTTTCGGACTTGGCGGGGTTGGCAGCTGGTGCGCGGAGGCACTGTGCCGCTCCGGTATCGGCAGGCTGACACTGATCGATCAGGACACTGTGGGAGAGAGCAACATCAACCGGCAGCTCTGTGCCCTGCATTCGACCATAGGTTTGGAAAAGACTGCTGTGATGGCTGACCGTCTCAAAGACATCAACCCGGAAATAACCGTCAAGGCGCTGACCGCAAGATATGAAGCGGAAACACGCGGGCAGTTTTTCACAGAGAAATACGACTATATTGTAGATTGCATTGACCTTGTCGCCTGCAAGCTGGATTTGATCGAGGCTGCAATAGCGCGCGGGATTCCTGTTATTTCTGCCCTGGGAACTGGCAATAAGTGCGACGCTCAAGCCCTCAAAATAGCGGATATTTCAAAGACAAAGGGGTGCCCGCTGGCCAGAGTTGTCCGCAAGGAGCTGCGCCATCGCGGTATAAATCACCTTACTGTGGTGTACAGCGACGAGCTTGCAATGTCCCCCGAGGATGTTGAAGCGCCGCCGCCCGGCAGGAGAAGCGTCCCCGGAAGTCTGGTTTGGGTCCCGGCTACAGCCGGAATGCTGCTGTGCTCACATGTGGTTATGAAAATAGCAGGCGTCGGGACGACTGCTATTTGACCATTTTGCGACATGCTGAAAGTTTATCACCCAAAATTGTAAAAAACACTTGAAATCCATATTCCCATATGATATCATCACCTTTGCAGCTATGACTTTTCTGGGGCTTTGCTCCATTTCCAATAGAAAGGATAGATTTACAAATGAGCCCTCTTACCCTTACACTAACAATTGTTCAGCTTTTGGCCTGCCTGTTCCTTATCCTTGTCGTTCTTCTTCAGTCCGGCAAGCGCTCAGGGCTTTCCGGCGCTATTTCCGGCGCTGCGGACACTTTCATGACAAGAGAAAAGGCAACCACCTGGGACGGCAAACTCGCAAAAATGACCAAGTGGGTCGGTCTGGCTTTTGTCGTGCTTACCTTTGCGCTCAACATTCTCCGCGAAGCAGGGTATTAAAAAGTAAAAGAACCTAATTACACGGAGCAGGATTCCCCTGCTCCGTGTTTTTTTCTGCATTCCCGTGCAATATGATCCTATCTTGTGTTTTAAGCATCTCCGTGCTATAATCGTCAACAACACCAATTTTTGACTGAATATCACGGGAAAAAGGAGGTTTTGCACAATGGATCAGGGCTTCGGCGCTTACCAGACAATTGAACAGGCGCAGGTACTTTCTCCCAAAATGCTTCAGTCACTGACCGTTTTGCAGATGACCTCCGCCGAATTGTATGACTACCTGGTCAAGAACATAGAGGAAAACCCGGTTATCACCTTTGACAGTTTGGACATCGCCGAAAAATCGCGCCGGCGCGGGCGTGGCGGGGCGGATAATTTAGCGCTGTCTGAAATGCCGGAGCACGCGGTTTACGACAACAGTCAGCTTATATCACTGCGGCTGCAGCTTTCCATGAAGAAGCCTGATCCGGCGGTGGAGAGGCTGTGCATGCAGCTGTTTGGTATGCTGGATGAAAACGGATACCTTGACCGTGAGGATTTGGATGTTCACGCCGAGGCCGGCAGCTTTTCCACCAGTGTTCTCAATGAGGCAATTCGCCTGTTACAGTCTCTGGAACCGGCAGGTGTAGGCGCTTTCAGTGTTCGGGAGTGCATACTGCTCCAACTGGAGAGAAAAGGTTTGGAGCGCAGCGACGCCTTTGTTATAGCCCGGGACTATCTGGAGCTTCTGAGTAAAAACCAGCTGCCGCAAATCGCAAAAAAGAGCGGCATCCCACTGCACCGCGTCGTGAACGCAAAAGAGCTTATCCGAACCTTGAACCCACGCCCCTTACTGCCTGAAGCAGAGAATTCCGACGTTGAGTATATAACGCCGGATATCCGGATCATCAGGGCGGAAAAAAGCTTTGTCGTTGAGCTGAACCAGTTGAGTGCGGACAATATTGTCATTGACGAAACGTACTCGCGCATTTACAGGGAAACCGACAGCGAAACTGTACGCAGCTTTTTGGACGACCACATTAAAAAAGCCCAGTGGCTGCGCGAGAGTGTTCGCCAGCGCTGCGAGACTCTGATGGACTGCGCAAGCGAACTGCTCAACGTCCAGCGAGCCTTTTTCGAATACGGTCCGACCGGTCTGAAACCATACAGCCGCCGTGAAATGGCCGAGCAGATAGGACGAAGCGAATCCACAGTAAGCCGCGCATTCAAGAACAAATATGTCGAATGCGAATGGGGCATGTTCCCCGCCGACTATTTCTTTCCAAAACAGGCGATTGAAGAAGAACCCGACCTGATCCGCGCAAATATTGAGCTGGCCATTCAGGTGATTATTGAGAATGAGGACGCAAACCGGCCGCTGAGTGATACCGGCATTCTTGAAGCCCTACGGAAAATGAACTACAATGTCAGCCGCAGAACCGTTGCAAAATATAGAGATGAGCTTGGCATTCCGCCCTCCTCAATGAGAAAAAGCTTCGACTAGCCAAAGCATGTTTTCCGAACGAAAAGACTCTGCCTGAACACTGAAGGCAGAGTCTTTTAACACTTATTTAATATTTTTTGTTCCTTTATCTGCAAAAATCATCTATTGGCACCAAGACGACTTTTTGATTCTGTGCAAAGTGCCGATAATTGTTAAATATCCATAAACCAGATTGACTTTTTGACGGTTTTGTTGTATCTTATAGACAGAGGAAAGGAGGCCTTTCTTCAGGTTCAGGCGCTAACCTGGTTTGCGTTTTCAATGCACTTCTCATCATTATGAGACTCGCGAGATCTGTGAGCAGAGGCGGCCCATCTGTCGTCAGCTGCGGCGGTTCCCGAACAAGGCATTCAGTAATTCCGGGCGCAGGTTTGGCCGAACAAAATTCTTGCAATTGCAAAATGACCCTAGCAAAGTTTTTCTGGCATCGACCCGGCAATACCTTCTCTACAAGGACCCCGGCAAGACCCTTCCCCGCACAGCAAATTCCCATTTCCAAGAAAGAGAGACATAGCATTACGTGACTATTAAAACTGAACAGAAGTGACCCCCTGCTCACGGCGGATGAGCAGGGGGTTGTGTTTTGTTGTTACAGCAGGTACTTTATCACAAGCAGCAGTCCGACGCCCGGCAGGCCGAGAATTCCTACAACTATCGCGTTAACGAGGTTCAAATCAAGGCTCAGACCGACCAGGCCGCCCAAAAGGTTGAGGAAGAATAAGCCTATGTATCCCGATACCGCGTTAAGTAAGAGCTTCCATACCCACTTCAGCGGCTTACGCAATAGCTTCAGCAGCAAAACAAACAGGACTATTCCTATCACTACCGCAATAATTGTTGATACTTCAACTGGCATGATTTTTCCTCCAAATACAATAATTGCATTATTCCAAAACGTCCCCTCGCAGGGGACTGGCGGCCGCGGGAGCTTTGCTCCCTGCCGCCCCACGAAGAGAGATTTCTTTTCTCGCAAGAAAAGAGGCCCAAAGGGAGAGCCCTTTGGAATCCCCTTAAGGGACGCTTCGCTCTGTTCTCACGTGCCGCTCCGCGGACAGGGCCGCCGCTGCCTCCGGAGCGCGGCTAGTTAGAGCGACGGGCAACAAGACTATTATCTCTCGTCCCCCTTGTGGCGAGGGACGAAAAGTTTAGGCTGCACTGCGGAGTAGCGAGCGGTTATGTGGCGCAGTGGTAATCTGCCCTGTGGCACGTGCCGCAGTTAGCGAGAGGAAGGGCTTGCCGCACTTCTGGTGTTAGTGGGGTTTCCAAAGGGGTTAGGCCCCTTTGGGCTTCTTTTCTTTGGAGTGAAGAGGGATTTCTTTTCTCGCAAGAAAAGAAACCTCTCTTCAAAGGGGCGGCAGGGAGCTTTGCTCCCTGCCGCCAGTCCCTGTTAGGGACGAAAAACGTGGGGGTCGTAGACGTTTGGAACAATGTGTTAAAAAAACCGCTCTCGGTAGTGCTTCAGGGCGGTGTTA